>JAHBTI010000009.1 GCA_019638705.1 Bacteroidota bacterium | reverse complement strand
AATATTATATAAAATTAGCGGTGTTGAACATCAAAAACAATTACCCGAAAACGCCTTTTGTAAGCGAAGCCTATTACCGCGAAAAGGCTTTGGAAAACAAAAATTTTCTGCAATGCGATGAAGGTGTTTTTAAAACCTACTGCCCAAATTATTTAGACACCACAAAAAGCCAGCATCAGTTGCTTTTGTACAAGCAGGAAAAAGATATTAAGGAAGTTCAGTTTATGAGTAAAGAGCGCGACAAAGCCGAAGCAAAACAAAAAAAGCACGAAGAAAAAGCCACTAAAAAAGGCGAAGCTGCCCCTGAAAAAAAAGGCAGTAATGTAAACATAGACATTGCCAATTCTTTCGGCGGACCGGAAAATAGTTTAAAAGCAAGTCAAATTACCAAGCCCGAACGTTTTTTAGATACGTTGGAATTTAAACATTACGAGTATTCATTTGCAAAGTCCACATCATACAACAACAGTGAGCTTATGGTGATTGATTTTAAAACCAAGAAAAAAGTTGACCATGTGCGCGAATCGGGGAAAATATACATTGATGTGGCTTCGCACGCTTTTGTAAAAATTGAAAGCGCGGGCGATTTTGTTATTCCTGCCATTATAAAACCAATTTTGTTTTTTGCAGGTTTGGGCATTGATAATCCTACGTTCAGCGAAAGCCTTGAATTTCAGCCGGCGCAGGGAAAGTGGTATCCTAAAAACATACAGTTTTACCTTGATTTCAAAATTGTGAAACGCCGAATGTTTGCGGCTAACGACCGTTCCGATTTTGAAATTGAACAGGTTTATACCGTAAACAAATTGCAGATAGAAAACGTATTGCCCATTGCTGCCGAAAAACGTTTTAACTCAAACAAACCCATGGAAGAGCAAGTGCATAACGACGAAAACATTTCGTGGGAAGGAATTAACATCATTAAAAAATAAAAACAAAAAACTTTAAACTAAACTAACATGGCAAAAGAAGATACATTAAAATTTGAACCCGCCGCAGCACAAGTGCAAATGCGCAAAGGCGTTTTGGAACTTTGTATTCTTTCTATACTCTCACAGGGCGATGCGTACCCAACCGAGATAATTGAAAAACTGAAAGAAACAAAATTGGTAGTAGTGGAAGGCACACTTTATCCCTTGCTCACACGCTTAAAAAATGCAGGATTGCTTGGTTATCGCTGGGAAGAAAGCACAAGCGGACCACCGCGTAAATATTACAAACTCACCGAAACAGGCGCGCAGTATTTAAAAGAACTTCAACTCTCGTGGCACGAACTGGTTGAAGCCGTAAATAAAACTATAACTCAAAATTCATAAAATCTAAACTAAAGACTAAAAACTAAAAAGCAATGAATAAAACAGTAACCATAAACATCAGCGGCATAATTTTTCACATTGAAGAAGACGCTTACGCCAACCTCAGCCATTATTTGTCTGCTATTAAACGCCATTTTGCCGACACCGAAAGCGGCAATGAAATTATGAGCGACATTGAAGCGCGCATTGCCGAATTGCTGCAACAAAAAATTTCCGTGTCAAAACAAGTGGTTGTAGCGGACGATGTAAACGAAGTGATTGCCGTAATGGGCAAGCCCGAAGATTTTGGCGCGGAACAAACTCAAAACGAAAATTTTTCGCAGCAAGAATTTTCGCACGAAAAAATAAAACGCCGTTTGTTTCGCAACCCCGATGAAAAAGCCATTGGTGGCGTGTGCAGCGGTTTGGCAGCTTATTTTAACGTGGACACCGTTTGGGTGCGCCTTGCCATGTTTTTATTAATTTTTTTCGGCGGACTCTCCATTTGGGTGTATATTGTAATGTGGCTCATTATTCCCGAAGCAAAAACTACGGCTGAAAAACTGGCGATGCGCGGCGAAACGGCAAACATCAACAACATTGCGCAATCATTGAAAGATGAAGCCAACGATTTAAAAAACCGTTTTGATAAAAATAAAGGAAAGTATAAACGGCAATTTTACGATACTGCCGAAACCGTAAGAAGCAATTTTGGTTCTGCATTAAATATGGTTTTCAATATCATTGGTCGTACCATTGGCTTAATATTTCTCATGCTTGGCGGATTGTTTTTAGTAGCCTACATCGCGTTTTTGTTTGGCGTTACCATTCAAAACGGAAATATTGTAAACGATAACTGGAAAGAACTTTTGTTTCAGTCATCGCCCCATTACGCGCTGGCATTAATTTCATTCATCATCATTTTTGGTATTCCTGTTTTTATGTTGATTTATGCAGGAATTAAATTGCTGTTCAAAATCCGATACAGCAACCGTTGGCTTAACAGAAGCGCAGGCATTGTTTGGCTTTGTGGTTTAATTATGGGATTTGCCGTTTCGGTAAACACTTATTTGCAGTTCAAATACAGCGAAAGAGTGCGCGCCGTGGTTCATTTACCAAACACCGATACATTGGTGGTGAAATTAAATGCTGCCGAAAATATTGTTCCCGACTGGAACAGTAACAGCGATGACGATGATGAAAAACTATACAGAGGCTATCATTTTGAACATTCAGAGAAAGGTTACGCCATACTTGGGTACGCAGCTTTGGAAGTTGTGGAAAGCGACAACGACAGCACCGAATTAATTATTTACCGCAGCGCGCGCGGCAGCAGCGAAAAAGAAGCAAACGAAAATGCAAAAGATATTTTGTATGCCTATTCTCAAACAAACAACGCATTAATTTTTGACGAAGTGTTTGCCCTGCCGCCACATTCAAAATTTAAAGCCCAACACCTTTACGCCAAATTAAAACTGCCCAAAGGAAAAGTAATTTACTTTGACAAAAGCGTAAAATATTTTTTAGACGATGCCGATAACACCACCAACACTTGGGAGGGCGACATGATAAACCGCCGCTGGAAAATGACAGGCAACGGTTTGCAATGTTTGGATTGTGATAATTTAAACGAACGCAGCGAAGACGAAAAAGTAATCATCAACAGTCGCGGCATTCATGTTCACGATAAAAATTCGGAAGTAAACATTGACCGAAACGGCATACGCGTAAAGTCAAAGTCTAAAAAGAAGAGTGGGGAAGATGAGTAAAGTCGGTGTCAGTTCGAGTAGCAGACGATAGGGGAGTTGTCAGTTCGAGTAGCCGACGATAGGAGGCGTATCGAGAACTGACATTACGAAGAAATCAGCTCTCGATATGATTTGCAAAGAGACAGCAAATCTACTCGAACTGACAAAGAACAAAAAAGAAAAACCACAGCTTCTGTCCGAAACTGTGGTTTTTTAATTTCCGTGAAATAAAAAAATCTTATTCAACAGTGCCGTTGCGTTTTGCTTCTTTACTGTATTTGTTCAGGCGATATATCCAGTACCCAAGCAAACCAATAATAAATATTGAAATCAAAACGTTAGGACCTTGCCCTAACACGCGCATACCTTTAAAAATCCATTCAAAGAAATTGCCGATGGCGTAAAAAATGTCTGTCCAAGTAATCATTAAAGTAGCAAGTAATTTCATAACTGTATTATTTTTGTAAGTTTACGGCACGAAAGTAAAAATTAATTTTAAAACTAAAAAATTGTGGTTGCAGGGCTGCTAAATAAAGGAATGCGGGGAAGTTTTGCCTTTCTTGTTATTTTGTTTGCGGTTTCGGCACTTGTGGTTTTTTTATCGCCCCAAGCCATAGAGCGTGAGTTTTATCCCAATTTATTTTACAATTATTTTGTTCAAAACATTACCGGAAAATTTTCCATTCTCGCGCTCAATTTTTTGTTTTTGTTTTTGGGTACTGTGTGGATAGCACTCATTACTCAAAATCAGGAGGTGGTTGATAAGCAAAATTATTTCCCTGTATTTCTGTATCTCTTGTTTGGCGTGGCTTGTGTAAGCCCGATGCACGTTACTTCGCAAATTTTTACCAACGTGTTTGTGTTGTATTCCGTTTACAAATTACTTGATACTTACCGCGAAGACCAAGCCCTGAAAGATGTTTTTGAAGCGGCATTCTGGTTAAGCGTGTCGGCGTTTGTAACCATTTCAAGCGTTATTTATGTGCCGCTGTTTTTTATTATTTTGCTTATTCTTCGGGCTTTTCACTGGCGCGAGTGGGCGGTGGCAGTTATTGGTTTTTTGTTGCCTGTGTTTATATACGAGTGTGTGGCGTACTTAACAAACTTCAACCGCTGGTATATTTTTGATGCGGTTGAATTGTATTTTCAATCCTTGCGCTTGCCTTCGTTCAGCGAGTATTATTTGCCGCTTTCGCTCACCCTGTTTGTGATGCTGCTCATTTCCATTTTTTACAACCTTGCCAACGGTTTTGGCAATACGGTAAAAAAACAACGCGCCAAAACTATTTTACTTTGGTTTTTGTTTTTCTCTACACTCGGATTTTTTTCGGGTGGCGCAAATAGTTCAAGCATTATTCTTACATACTCTTTTCCGCTGTCGTTTTTTATCGGCGATTATTTGTTCAGCCTCAAAAGCCTTAAAATAAGCAACACCATTCTTGCCTTGCTTTTGTTTTGCGTAGCCATTGTGTTTATGGCGCAGTTTGGGCTGGTTTAATTTTTACCACTTATCAAAAAAAAGCCGCCACTTATAAAAACGCGGAATAAGTTCGGGCTTTTTAAACCTATCTTTGATTTAAAATAAAAAACTTACGGTTATGAAAAAAATTTACCTCCTTTTATTATTTGTGTGTATCAAGGCGTATGCGCAAATACCGTTTAACGTACCTCAAAAGCATCTTGACAAAAACTATGTGAAAGCCGGCATTAACGGCGGCAACAGCAAGTTTTGGAATATAAACGGAAACAACAAGGCTTCGTATGAAGTTCCAAAAGGCAAAGGCACTCACGCTCAATTTGCCGGCAGCTTGTGGATTGGCGGTTTTGATACACAGGGGCAACTGCATCTTTCCGCCGAAACGTATCGTCAAGCAGGAATAGATTTTTGGCCAGGTCCTTTAGATACCGCCGACATTGATGTATTCAATGCTGCAAACAATACGCCGTACAACAGATTATGGAAAGTAGATTGCGATGACATTAATAATTTTGTTACGGCATATAACGCAGGTTCGGTAACGGCAGGCACTTACACCGTTCCTGCAGACATAGCAGATTATCCCGCAAAAGGCAACGGAAATTTTCAGAGATACATGGCAGATTTTTATGATGCGGGAAACAACGGACAGTATTCGCCCGCCACGCAAGGCAATTATCCGCTCATTAAAGGACATCAGCAAATTCTTTCTATTTACAATGACAATAATGGCACACATAGCGAAACACACGCTTTGCCTATGGGACTTGAAATTCACGAACGCGCCTACTGTTATTTTGACCCGAATTTACACGACACCATGCAAGCCGTGAATTACACCACGTTTTATCATTATACCATATACAACCGCAGTAATAACAGATACAACAATGTATTTATCGGCATTTGGTCTGATGTTGATTTGGGTTATTATGCAGATGATTATATAGGTACGGATACACTTAACAATTTTACTTATTGCTACAACGGTGATAATAACGACCAAAATTATGGCAGTATTATAAGTGGCGGTATTATAAAGGGCTACGGCACAAAACCGCCTGTGATTTCAAACGTATGGATAGATACCGATTGCAGCAACGATGGCATTGACAACGATTTGGACGGAACAATTGATGAACCTGATGAACACTTTGAACTAAATGCAAGCTCTTATTACAACAATAACATTGGTGCTTTTCCCCCTGCTACAACCAATCCTACTTCTGCAATCAACTATTACGGATATATGTCGGGGCGTTGGAAAGACAGCACCTTGTTTACTTATGGCGGTAATGCTTATGGGGGCACAGTTCCAACAAAATTTGTTTACACGGGAAATCCTGCCGACAGCACAGGTTGGACAGAAGCCACAGCAGGCAACACGCCCGGCGACAGAAGAATAATTTCTTCTTCGGGAGGGTTTCAATTTCCTGCGAACACAAAAATTGAATTTGCTTATGCTGTTGTGTTCAGTCAAGATACTTCGCAAGAAGTAAACACCATTACGCAATTTAATACGCGGGTACAACGCGATGTGCGTAACGTACGGTATTACGATAAAATGCACCAACAGCCGCAATGTGCGCCTGCCATAACATACACACCGCTACCGCCGCCACCGCCAACAGGCATTAAAGAAAATGAAAACGCATTATTTAAAGCAATCATTTATCCAAATCCAAGCCGTGATAAAGTAAACATTGTGGTTTCGGAAAATATAAACTTTGCTGATGTAACACTTTTAGATGTGAGCGGACGTGTCATTTCAAAAACAATCATTCACGAAAATCATCGGGCTACATTAAACGTTTCGGAAATAGATACAGGAATTTATTTTGTGGAAATCAGCAATGGCAATTCAAAGATTACGCACAAATTGATTAAGGATTAATTTATGTTGCCCTTTCAGGGCGTAACAGGATTATTTGGCGGTACACGTTTGTCTGAAAGACAAAAATATATTTTAGCTCAGGGCAACGCCCTGAGAACTAAAAAAAATACAACAACGCCCTGAAAGGGCAACATATAATAGCGCAAGGCAACGCCTTGCGCTATTGCAATGTATTGCATTTCATTTTTAATTCAACGTGCTCAACGCTTTAACTAAACGGTTAAGCGTTTCCTCTTTTCCAATCAACGCCAGCATATCAAACAAATGCGGTCCGCCGCCAACGCCTGTGGTAAGCACGCGCAAAAGTTGCATATCAATTTTTCCTTTTTCTTTTGTGAGGTTTTCAAAAGTATCATGAAGCGTTTGCGCGTTCCAAGTTGAAACGTTTTTAAATGTTTCTAAAACGGAAAAGAACAATTCTTTGCTTTGAGCATTCCATTTTTTTGCTAACACTTTTTCGTCATAAGAGGTTGGTGCAATAAAAACGTATTTGCCTTGCTCCCAAAACTCGTGAACGAATTGCACTTTCTCTTTCACCAATTTGCAAAATTCAACCATAAAGGCTTTGTTTTTTTCAAAACCCTTTTCTTTCAACATCGGCGCAAAACTTTCCGCCAGTTCCTCGTCAGATTTTTTACGCAAGTATTGCTGATTGAACCATTTTGCTTTTTCGGGGTCAAACTTTGCACCGCTTTTATTTACGCGCTCAAACTCAAACAAATTTGCCAATTCGTCCAACGAAAAAATTTCCTGATTATTTCCCGGATTCCAACCCAACAAAGCCAAAATATTTACAAAGGCTTCGGGATAATACCCTGCTTCTTTGTAACCTGTGTACGGCGCGGCTTCGCGCGGGTCTTTCCAACTCAACGGAAACACAGGAAAACGCGCTTCACGTTTTGAAATTTTTCCGTTGCCGTCAGGATTTAAGATAAGAGGCAAGTGCGCGAGTTGTGGCATCTCATCTTCCAAACCAAGATAACGGTAAATTAAAATGTGAGCGGGTGCGCTTGGCAACCATTCTTCGCCGCGCACAGCGTGAGAAATTTTCATTTCAATATCGTCCACAATATGCGCCAAATGATAAGTCGGCATTCCGTCCGATTTCAACAACACTTTGTCGTCCACCTGACTTGAATTGACTACCACCCAACCGCGAATAATATCGTGGAAGCGGATTTCCTCATTACGCGGCACTTTCAGGCGAATGACATATTTCGCGCCGCCGTCTAATAATTTTTTCACTTCGTCTTCAGGCAAGGTAATGGAGTTGCGCATCGTTTGTCGCGTAACGGCGTTGTATTGCGGCGCGCTCATTTTCGCGGCTTCCAAGCGTTTGCGCATATCTTCCAGTTCTTCGGGGGTATCAAAAGCGTAATAGGCGTGTCCGCTTTCAATTAATTTGTCGGCATATTTTTTATAAATGCCCAATTCTTTGCGTTCGCTTTGGCGGTACGGCGCGTATTGTCCGTTGCCGAAACCCACGCCCTCGTTTGGTGCAATGCCGCACCATTTCAGGGCGTTAATAATGTATTCTTCCGCGCCTTCCACAAAGCGCGTTTGGTCTGTGTCTTCAATGCGTAAAATAAAATCGCCGCCGTGTTTTTTGGCAAACAAATAATTAAACAATGCCGTGCGCACACCGCCCATGTGCAAGCCGCCTGTGGGACTTGGCGCAAAACGTACTCTAACCCTTTTTTCCATAGGGCGCAAAGATAATACTAAGTTGAGAGTTGAAGGTTGAAAGTTGAAAGTTTTTTACGTTCAACATAATGCCGTACCTTCGCAGCCACTATGATTAACATAACGCACCGCCCGCGCCGCAACCGCAAAAGCGCAGCTATAAGAAACTTGGTTCAGGAAAATGAAGTAAGGGTAAACGATTTAATTTTTCCTCTTTTTTTGATTGAGGGAAAAAACAAAAAAACCGAAGTGGCAAGTATGCCCGGTATTTTTCGTTTCAGTACCGATTTGTTATTGAAAGAAATTGAAACCTGCATGAAACTCGGCATTATGACCTTTGATATTTTTCCGAGTATCAGCGATAAACTGAAAGATAAAAAAGCGAGCGAAGCCCTCAATAAAAAAGGACTTTATTTAAACGCCATTAAAGAAATAAAAAAACATTTTCCCGAAGCCATGATTATGACCGATGTTGCCATGGACCCGTACAGCAGCGACGGACACGACGGTTTGGTGAAAAACGGAAAAATTGTGAATGACGAAACGTTAGAGATATTAGCGAAAATGGCTTTAGCGCAAGCCGAAGCGGGCGCAGATATTTTAGGTCCAAGCGACATGATGGACGGACGTGTGGGTTACATTCGCGAAACGTTGGACGAGAACGGATTTACAGATGTGTCTATTATGAGCTACACCGCAAAATATGCGAGTGCTTTTTATGGACCATTTCGTGATGCTTTGAGCAGCGCACCAAAATTCGGCGATAAAAAAACGTATCAGATGAACCCTGCTAACAGCAAAGAAGCCTTGATAGAAGCAGATTTGGACATGAACGAGGGTGCAGATTTTTTAATGGTAAAACCTGCCTTGAGTTATATGGACGTGATAAAATTATTGAATGATAATTTTAATTTGCCCATTGCGGCTTATAATGTGAGCGGAGAATACGCTATGGTGAAAGCCGCAGCAGCAAAGGGTTGGATAGAGGGCGACAAAATTCGCGATGAAATTTTATTGAGCTTGAAACGCGCGGGGGCTTCTGTGATTTTAACTTACTTTGCGAAAGAATTTGCATTAGCGAAAAGATAAACACGGAGGCACAGAGGCTCTGAGGCACGGAGAAGATAAACTTTGTGCCTCTGTGTCTTAGTGCCTCTGTGTCAAAAAACAAAATGAAACAGCATATTTTTCTTACAGGTTTTATGGGCAGCGGGAAAACCACGCTTGGCAAAGCAACAGCCAAATTGCTTCAACTGCCTTTTGTAGATTTGGACGAATACATTGAAGCAAAAGAAGGAAAATCCATTCAGGAAATTTTCCGAGAGGAAGGGGAAAAATCATTCCGTGAATTGGAAGAAATATATTTAGGAGCGATTTGTGAACGTTCTTCCACACATTTGATTGCGCTCGGTGGCGGAACAATTTGTAACGACAGAAATTTACAGCTTGCACAAAGCAAGGGTTTGTTGATTTATTTGGAACTCTCTGTAAAAAATTTGATAGAACGTTTGAAAGATAATATGGAAAAACGTCCGATGTTAAAAGAAGTCCCTATTGAAACATGGGAGCATTACATGGGATATGTTTTAGATGCCAGAAAAAAATATTACGAGCAGTCGCACATCAAAATAAATGCTTTACATTTAACTGCACAGCATTTGGCGCAAACTATTCTTGATTTCACACAAAAAAATAGCAATTAAATTTTTACTCGTTTTTATTTTTCTCTGCACAAAAATTTTTCCGCAAGAAACAAATTTTGGCTTCAATATTTCCTTAAATGCCGCACTTGGCAGCCATTTCCAACGTTTGGGCGTAAACTTTAATTTTTATCTCACTTACGATTTTTTTCAAACCAATTCCGAAGTACGCACCTATTTTAATTTTAAAAACTTGGGCGTAAAAAAAATGCACCCCGAATTGATGTTGTCGCAAGGTGTGTTGTTTGCTTACGGAAACAAGCAAGATTTTTTTAATCCTTTTTTTAATTCTGTTTCTAATCAAACGGGCTATAGAAATTCGGTGGCATATTCTTTTAATGCTTATTTCAACACCGTAAAAACCACGCAACAAACAGGCATTCTTTCATTTCAGTTTTCAGACATCAGTTTAATTACCGAAAACGATTTGCTTGCCCGTCCGCAATTAGACCGCTTTCGCACGGCTGCCGTGTTAGTGCAATATCAATACCAAAATCAATTTCAGGCAGGATTAAATTGTACCTTATGGACAGGCAAGCTCGGAAATCAAACGCCGATAAATTCTGCAAACATTTACACAGGTTGTTATATGGACACCACAAATGGAGTTTATGCAAACACCTCGCACGGTTTGTTGAGCGCGCAATTCAACTATTTTGCGGGAAGCGTATATGAACAAAAGCAAAATGTGCAAGCCAATCTTGGTATTGATGCGGAACAAATTCGCAATGCCGTTCAAAATAAATTTATGCACAACATGAAATTTTTACCCAAAAATTGGCGCGCAAAAAATTGCCATATTCCCATGATTGACGAAAATGGAAATCAGTTTTTGTATTTGGAAAATCAAAAAATACGCAAAGCAACATTGTATTGGAATTTATTTTCTAATGCGGGGTTGTTTTATTAAAAACGAATGTCAGTTCGAGTAGGTTTGCCGCCCTTTTTGCAAACCGTATCGAGAACTGTAACTCACTTCTCGATACGCCTCCTATCGTCGGCTACTCGAAGTGACAACGTGTTTAATCACGGTGTAGTTGATTAAAAAAACACAGAGGCACTAAGACACAGAGGCACAAAGTTTTTTTCTCTGTGCCTCCAAACTCCGTGCCTCTGTGTTGAATTAGGGTGTAGTTGATGACACAGGCAAAATTTTTCCGTTAAAAAATTGCTGACCTGTTAAAGCAAAGTTGCCGACAAATTCTGCCATTTGCTTTGGCTGAATGGGGGCTTTGTATTTTGGAAATGCTTTTGCCAGCATTTGCGTTTGCACCGCGCCGAGAGCCAAACAATTTACCGCCATGTTTTTTTCTTTCAATTCTTCGGCTAACAATTCGGTGAGATTACACAAAGCCGCTTTACTGCTTGAATACGCGCTTAATCCCGCAAACTTTGCGCTGCCTTGCACGCCGCCCATGCTGCTGATGTTTACAATGTGCGATTTTGTTTTTTTGTTGAACAAAGGCAATAATAGTTGCGTTAATAAAAACGGCGCAAACACATTTGTATTGTAAACCG
The DNA here is from genome assembly GCA_019638705.1 of Bacteroidota bacterium. GTDB lineage: Bacteria > Bacteroidota > Bacteroidia > B-17B0 > Aurantibacillaceae > Aurantibacillus. Next base: position 96,867 of record JAHBTI010000009.1, on the reverse strand, counting down.
ATGTCAATTCTTTTTCCGAAATTTTTTCAAACTTTTTGTTCAGCAACTCACCTGCGTTATGAATTAAAACATCAAGCGGCAAATGTAATGCACGCATGGTTTGAAAAATTTTTTTGCGTTGTTGTGCGTTGGTAATGTCTGCTTTAATGGGCAAAATGGAATGTGTATTTTTTTTGTTTACCAATTCCGTGAGTGGTGCAATGTTTCGCGAAACGGCAATAACAAGGTTTTCGGGGTTTTGGCATAAAAATTTTACGGTTTCAAAACCAATGCCTTTTGATGCGCCTGTAATAAGAATGAGCATGATGCTTTGTAATTTTTGCTAAAGATAATTTTTATTTAGTGAAAATTCATGTTACTTCGTGCCACCAAAATCCGTGTTGTTTTCCGATTCATATTTCACCGTGTCAAAGCCAGCAGAGGGCATTTACAAAGACAGAGGCTCAAAATTTCTCGGATTTATTTTTCCTGTTTTCTCCGAAACGGAAATAAAACAGCATTTGCAGGACTTGCGCAAAGAACACCCTTCGGCGCGACATCATTGCTACGCCTGGCGTTTGGGAGCAGACAAAAATGCCTATCGTGCCAATGACGATGGCGAACCCAACAACAGCGCAGGAAAACCAATTCTTGCACAAATTCAGTCAAACGATTTAACCAATGTATTGATTGTGGTTGTGCGTTATTTCGGTGGAACGTTATTAGGAGTAAGCGGATTAATTAATGCTTACAAACTCGCTGCCGCCGATGCCATTGCAAATGCAAACATTGAAGAACGTTTTATTTTATTTGAATACAATATTGAATTTAACACCGAAGATACAAGCCCTGTGATGCGCGCGCTGAAAGAAAATGAAGCAGAAATTTTGTCAAATGCTTACGATGAAAAAAACAACATTGTGTTTCGCGTAAAAAAACAACATTCAGAAAAATTAGAACAACGATTTAAAGAACTTTATACAACGAAATTGGAATTTCTTAACTTAATATAGAAACTGTATGCCAAGTAAATTAGAAAAGTTTGCCGAATTAGAAACCTTTAAAAATTGTTTCGGTTTTTTCTTTGACAACATTTCGCAGGGACAAACCTTTGCCATGAAAGGAAAATGGCGCGAAAACTATTTTAAAAACAATAATCCCCTTGTGTTGGAATTGGGTTGCGGCAAAGGCGAATACACCATTGGCTTGGCAGAAAATAATCCGAATAAAAATTACATTGGTGTGGATATAAAAGGCAACCGCATTTGGACAGGCGCAAAACAAGCGTTGGACAAAAACATGAATAACGTTGCCTTTCTTCGCACACGCATTGATTTTATTGACAGGTGTTTTTCAGAAAACGAAGCGGACGAAATTTGGATTACTTTCCCCGACCCTCAACCGCAAAAAACGCGCGCCCGCAAACGCCTGACACACCCGATTTTTACCAACCGTTACAAAAAATTTTTAAAGCCAAACGGCATGGTGCATTTAAAAACCGACAGCACAAGTTTGTACGAATACACGTTGGAAGTAATTGAGGAAAATAAATTTCCCTTGCTTTGGCACACTAATAATTTGTATAAAAATTGCCCGACAGACAGACAGGAACTCATCAACATAAAAACCTATTACGAAAAACTGTTTACCGAAAAAGGTGAGGATATAAAATATGTTTGTTTCAAACTTTCGTAAACAAAAACGCCCCACAATTTTTGCAGGGCGTTTCTTTTATTATTCCTCCATAGGATAATCTTTTGCCACCCAATCAGGCTTTAAATTTTCGGGCAATTCCAAAACTTTTGTGTTTTTAAAACCAAGTCCAATCAGTGCATCGTAAGCAGGTTTTATGTTGGGGCAATTTGAGTATGAGCAGCAACCGCAATAAATAACAACGCCACGGGTTTTGCTTTCCATGCTCAATTTGTTTTTCATTTGTTGCGTAACCGTTGCGCTTGTGCCAAGCCCCACCGAAATTGCACCTTTAATGTTATCCATTGGTCCAACATTAAAAATTATGGGTTTGTCTTTGGCGTTGGTGTTAATTTTTTCAGCCAGTTCAGCCGTTGGCATAAGTTGTTCTTTTTTCCAAACAGGAGCTTGAGCGTAAGCCGCTAATGCCGTTGAAAACGATAAAGCAAGAGAGATGATGATTTTCATAAAAAATAAATTTTGTGTTTCGGCTAAGGTATGTAAAAAGGAATTGAGATAAGTTTTAAAAAAATCTAAATTCTAATGTCAAATTCTAAATCCTAAATTCTAAACTCTAAATCCTTATTTTTGTGAAACATTCAAAAAACAAAAACGAAAATTTTTATCGGTAAATAAACTATAACTTCGCTGCATGAAACAATCCCTTGATTTAAGCGACTTTTTTATTATAGCCTTTATTGTGGCGGTGTTTATTTCGGGTGCAATTGCGGTGTTTAAATTTATGCGCGGAGGAAAAAAACAATAATATGCACTCAAATTTTATACTTTTCTTAAACCTTGGCGGCGGCGAAATTGCGCTCATCATTTTTGTAATGCTGCTTTTGTTTGGCGCAAAAGGTATTCCGAATATTGCCAAAACTATGGGCAAAGCCATTCGTGAATTTAAAGATGCCACAGAGGGTATTCAGCGCGATATTCAAAAAAGTACGGGCAATATTACCGAACAAATCAATGAGCAAATTCAAGAAGTAAAAAAAGAAATTGAAAAAGAATAGTTTTATTTTTCTTGGCTTGCTTTTTCCGCTTTTTTCTTTTTCACAGGAAACCCAAACGTTCTATTTCAAAAAAGAAAATCCGTTTCTGTTTTTTCAAAAAGGAGCAAAAAGCGACAGCATTATTAAAAACCAAAACGATGTTTTTTATTTGATTGTGCCCGACAGTTTAAAAAAATCAATTTCTATTTTGGTTGAAAACGGACAGATACACGCCACCAACAACGACAGCCTTGTGAAACTGAATTATCTTTTCGGGTTAAAATACGAAAGCCTTTTCCAAAAAAATGCTGCAACAGATAAACCGGAACTGAAAACATTTATCAATGGCGGAACAAATTATCTTAAACAAACAATAACGCTTGAAATTACCGATACCAAAACAGGAACACTACTTTTGAAAAATTCCTTTTTTTATTCGGAATAAGAGCCTGTTTACATTTTATGCGTAAAAGCAATACTCGCTGCCGAAATTTTTACGCCGTCAATGTCTTTAAATGCCTGCCAAGCCGCTTCAATGGTAGCTCCTGTGGTAATCACATCATCGGTTAATAAAATGTGTTTGTTGGCAAACTGTGCTTTGTTTTTCAGTTCAAAAATTCCTTCCACGTTTTCCCACCGCTCGTATTTTTTCTTTTTGGTTTGTGTGCCTGTTTCTATGCTGCGCTCAAGCGAGGTGGTATTTATTTCTGTGTTTAAACCGCTTGCCAAACCCTTTGCAAACCATTCGCTTTGGTTGTACCCGCGCATTTTTAATTTCTTTTTATGCAGCGGAACAGGAACAACCACATCAATGGCGGTAATATGTTCATAAAGTTCTTTTCCGTAAAGCTGCCCCAAATATTCGCCCAGCTCTTTTTGCCCCCTGTATTTAATGGCGTGCAGCATTTTTTGAACCCTTCCGCTTTTTTCAAACACATAAAACGGCAGCGCGTAAACAAGCGGAACTCTGCCCATAAATGCGGTGTGCAGGGCGTTTTCGGGTTTTTTGTGATAATTGCTTTTGGGCAGGTGAAGTTTACAGTAATGGCAAATAAACCGTTCGTGTTTAAACAGCGTATTTCCGCAAGCCTCGCATGGGCGCGGATAAATTAATGACAAAAAATCGTTGATAAGTGCCATAAACCCTCACACTAAAAATACACATTTCTGCGTTACTTTTGTGGTATGACACAAGAAACAACAGAAAATAAACAGGAAAATAAAAAACGCCGTGTAGTTATTATATTATGGATTTGCGTGGGCACGCTGCTGTGTACCAACATGGTTTTGCTTTGGTGGCTGTTACAGTTAAAATCTGAAGTAAGAACCGAAAAGGTAATTGTAAAAGAAATAACGTCAGAGCGTAATAATTTGCAGTCGGATTTGGAATTGCTGAAACGCGATTACGAAGATTTGCAGGCATCAGACGAAGCCATGCAATTGGAAATTGAAGCTAAAAAAGCGCGTATTGAAGAATTGATGCGCGAAGCCGCCAAGCACAAAAACGATGCTTACATCATAAAAAAACTGCGCGAAGAAACCGAAACCCTGCGTGCCATTATGAAAGGGTTTGTGCGCACCATTGACTCGCTGAACACATTAAATCAAACGTTGGTGGAAGAGAAAAAAGTATTGCATAAACAGTTGGGTGCAGAAAAGGAAAAGCAAAATGTGCTGAAGCAGGAAAAAGAGGAACTGAAAACCACCATTGCCAAAGGAAGTATTTTAACCTGTTTCAACATTACGGCGAAAGCGGTATCGTTTAAGCGCGGCGGCACAAAAGAAAGTGAAACCAACAAAGCTAAAAAAGCACAGAAAATAAAAATAGGCTTTACTTTGGGTGAAAATAAAATTGCCAAAGCGGGTGAAAAAACAGTTTACATACGCATTGTAACGCCCGACGGAAAAGAAATGGCAACAAGCTACGATGAGGGAAACAAATTTACCTTTGACAAAAGCAGCGGTTACTATGCAGGCAAAGAAACCCTAAATTACGCCAACACCGAAATTAGCGGCGTTACTTATTGCGAGGGGCAAGACCCCTTTGTGGCGGGCAGTTACATTGTTGAAATTACCTGCGACGGTGTGGTAATAGGCAGCACAACCCTGAAGCTGGATTGATAGAACGATTGAAAAATATAAAACTTTCTGCATCTCAAATTTATTTTGGTTTGACTTTTTTACTTTGTCTGTGTTTCTTAAAAGACGGATTAGATGATTTTCTTTTCTACTATTTTTGCTTTTTATGGATTTGGTTGGCTTATATAGCAAGAAAAACTGCCAAACATGAATTAGCTGACGGCTACGGACGAAGATTAGTGAACGTGAATATTATATTGTGTCCTCTTTCAATGCTCCTGATTATAGTTATGGGTATTTTGACAACTTCGCTATTTGTAAGAATTATATTATTTGGGAAGTATCCTTTTATACCAATAATAATCTTGGGTTTTGGCGCATTAGTTTTTATGTTTTCAATTATAGCGCACATTGTTATTGCAACAAAAAATTTTCTCAAAATAGCTCCCGAGCAAAAAACATCAAAAATCGTATTAAGGTTGTTAGTATATCCGCTTGGAATTTTCACACTATTAGAAACACTAAAGAAGAATAAAAGTGTCTGAAAATTTTCCAAAAAAAATAGCCCTCATTAGCGTTATCAACGACTTAGTAACCGATAACCGCGTAAACAAAACTTGCAAGGTTTTGTTGGAATGTGATTATGAAGTTACACTCATCGGCAGAAAATTAAAACACTCTTTGCCGCTACCTGATTGGAACTTTAAAGCAGAGCGCATGAAATTAGTTTTCAGCAAAGGCACGGCGTTTTATCTGTTTTTTAATCTGCGTTTGTTTTTTAAGCTGTTGTTTAAAAAAGCCGATTTGCTTTACGCGAATGATTTAGACACACTTTTGCCGAACTATTTAGTTTCAAAAATTAAAAACATTCCGCTTATTTACGACAGCCACGAATTGTTTACCGAAGTTCCCGAACTGCAACACTCAACATTGAAACGCAACATTTGGAAAACACTTGAACGATTTATTGTTCCTAAATTGAAGCATTGCATTACCGTAAACGAGAGCATTGCCACTATTTTTGAAGAACAATATAAAACTAAATTTTATGTGGTACGCAACATTCCCGACACACTCGAAAAATTTATTCTAAAAACAAAACAGGAATTGAATTTGCCTTTGGATAAAAAAATAATTCTGTTGCAGGGCGCAGGCATTAACATTGACAGAGGCGCGGAAGAATTAATTGATGCCATGAATTTTGTGAACGATGCAGTTTTATACATTATCGGAAGTGGTGATGTGTGGAATACATTAAAGGATAGAGTTAAAAACCAAAAATTAGAACCTAAAATTGTGCTCATTCATAAAATTCCCAAGCAAGAATTAAGGCATTACACGCACCACGCCGACTTGGGTGTAAGCATTGACAAAAACACCAATCGTAATTATTATTATTCTTTGCCTAACAAACTGTTTGATTACATTCATGCAGGCGTTCCCATATTGGCAAGCCGCCTGCCCGAAATAGAAAAAATAATTCTTCACTATAACCTCGGCGATTTTATTGAAGACCACAAGCCCGCAACCATGGCACATAAATTGAATGAAATGCTGTCTTCATCAAAATTAAAAGCGTACAAACAAAACACCGCACAGGCAGCAGCAGAATTGAATTGGGAAACAGAGAAAAAAAGATTGATGGAAGTGATAAACCGCGTTTAAAACCTTAGTTCCCGAAATCGGACAAAAACTTAATACGCATCACGCGCACTTCTTCTTCGCTGTATTCGTTTTCACCGAGTTCTTTTAATGCCGCCTGAATATCGTCCACCTGCGTTTCTTTCAGGTAGTCCAATATTTCATCTTGCCGTTCTTCGTCCATAATGTCATCGGCGTAATAATTGATATTTACTTTAGTACCCGATTCCACAATGGTTTCAATTTCGGTGAGCAGTTTAGGCAAGGTTAAATTTTTGCTTTTTGCCATATCGGGTAGGCTTATTTTTCGGTCAATGTTTTGAATGATATATACTTTTAGTCCCGATTTATTGACAACGGATTTAATCACCATGTCCACAGGGCGTTCAATCTCGTTTTCTTCCACATATTTTTTAATCAGCTCCACAAACTGTTTTCCGTATTTAACCGCTTTGCCTTGCCCCACACCGCTTATTTTCGCGAGTTCCTGCAAGGTAACAGGATATTGCGTTGCCATTTCTTCCAGCGATGTTTCCTGAAAAATAACGTAAGGAGGCAGGTTTACTTTTTTGGCTTCTTTCTTCACCAAATCTTTAAGCATGGTGTATAACGTTTGGTCGGTTGCGCCGCCGCCTTTTCCGCTTGCAATAACCACATCATCGTCCTGGTCTTTGCTGCCGTTTACATAATCGTGGTCGCGGGTAAATTTAATGCTTTCGGGTTTTTTCAAAAATGCTTTGCCTTTGTCGGTCATTCTTAAAACGCCGTAGCTTTCAATGTCTTTGTTTAAAAAATTATTTACAATGGCTTGGCGCATCACGGCTTGCCAAAATTTTTCGTCCTTGTCATCTTCCGTGCCTTTGCCCCACGTTTTAAGGGCATTGTGCTTGTAGCTTTTGCCTGTGGCGGTAAGTGTGCCGGTTAAAATATTAATAATGTCTTTTATCTTGTGTTTTTCTTTTGATTCAACAACTGCCTGCAAGGCTAAAGCCAAATCGTCTTTCGCTTCAAATTTCTTTTTCGGGTGGCGGCAGTTGTCGCACATGCCGTTGCACCTTACATCGTCAAACTCTTCGCCGAAATAATGCAACAAAAATTTTCTTCTGCAACTGCTGGTTTCAGCATACGAAGCTGTTTCCTGCAACATTTGTTTACCAATTTCCTGCTCGGCTACAGGTTTGTCTTTCATGAATTTTTCCAATTTCATGATGTCGTCGTAGCTGTAAAAGGTTACGCATTTTCCTTCGCCGCCGTCGCGCCCTGCGCGCCCTGTTTCCTGATAATAGCCTTCCAGCGATTTTGGAATGTCGTGGTGAATAACAAAGCGCACATCGGGTTTGTCAATGCCCATGCCAAATGCAATGGTGGCAACAATAACGTGCAAATCTTCCATTAAAAAAGCGTCTTGTGTTTTGGCACGTTCTTTGGCATCAAGCCCTGCATGATAGGGTGCTGCTCTTACGCCGTTTACCTGCAAGGCTTCGGCAATTTCTTCCACTTTTTTGCGGCTTAAACAATATACAATGCCGCTTTTGCCCGAGTTTTGTTTTACATACTTAATAATTTCTTTAATGGGGTTTTGTTTCGGACGAATGTCGTAATACAAATTATCGCGGTTAAACGACGATTTAAACACATCTGCACCCAGCATACCCAAGTTTTTTTGAATATCCTGCTGCACTTTTGGTGTGGCAGTGGCGGTAAGCGCCATTACAGGAACTCCGCCCACCATGTCAATCATGGGGCGAATGCGGCGGTATTCGGGGCGGAAATCGTGTCCCCATTCCGAAATACAGTGTGCTTCGTCCACAGCAAAAAAAGAAATTTTAATTTCCTTAAAAAAAGAAAGATTGTCTTCTTTGGTTAAAGTTTCGGGGGCTATGTACAGCAATTTTGTTTTGCCCGAAAGCACATCTTTTTTTACTTGCAAAATATCGCCTTTATTTAAAGAGGAGTTTAAAAAGTGGGCAATGCCTGTTTCGTTGCTGAAACCGCGAATGGCATCCACCTGATTTTTCATTAAGGCAATTAATGGCGAAACTACAATGGCTGTCCCTTCGCTTAACAGGGCGGGTAACTGATAGCATAAACTTTTGCCGCCGCCTGTGGGCATAATCACAAAGGTGTCGTTGCCGTTGAGCAAACTTTTAATAATGTCTTCCTGATTTCCTTTAAAGCCGTTGAAGCCGAAAAATTTTTTCACCGCGCTTTTCAATTCTTTTGTTTCTACTTCCGCAATCATACTTTCTGTATTTTATTTAGTTTTTGTAAAAAGAGATACGAAGATATAATATAAACTTCTTTAATTCTTCGTGTTTTAAAGATATATAAAATCTGTTTTACGAAACAAATTTTTTTGCTTAAAAATTGTTTTTTACGGAAAGAAATTTTTTGTACTTTGCTGTTTGCGTGTGATAATGCAATAAAGAAGTTGTCTAAAGTTCCCTGTTACTTTGAGTAGCCCGAAGAATGAGGGCGTATCCTTTAACAAAACCTCTGTGAAAAAAAATTTCTTTAACTCTGTTTCATTTACCTGCGTTGTGTAATTTTATAACCATGCACAAACCTTGGCACAGTTTAGTTTTTGGGATAATTATATTTTTTACGTTGGCATTTGTGTCGTTTGTTTTTCCCGAAGAGGGTTTAAACGTGGATATAAAATTTCAATTACACTTTCCTGAACTTGCCCGCCTGTTTGAAAAACCGAAACCGAAAAAAGACATTTCAAAAATTATTCAGGCAGCCGATTCCTTAGATGCCATTCTTTTGTACGAAGATACCTTAAAATCCGCGCCGCCTTTGTTTCCTGCTTTGGTGTTTGATACGCTGATTGTGGGCGTTGATACCATTTTAATTGCCTTGGGTAACGATGAAAGAGCAGATGCATTTATGCTTTCCGAAAAACAACCCGAAAAGATTGCCGAGCAAAAAACCGAACCAAGAAGAATTGAAATAAAAGACACGGCAGCACATTTTGCTGCAACTATTGAATACACCAACCCCGAAGCCTTAAAGAATTTTTTTGATGCCCTGATTGAACTGAAGAAAAACCCAAAATCCATTCGCGTGCTGCATTACGGCGACAGCCAGATTGAAGTGGACAGAATATCGGATTACCTGCGCATGAAGCTGCAAGGTCAGTTTGGCGGCAGAGGCTCGGGTTTAATTTCTTTAACGCCTGTTGCGCCCGGTCTTGCCAATAAAATTACCACCGAACATTCTTGGGAACGTTACTCAACCTTTACGGCAAGCGATAAGCGGGTAAAACACAGCAATTACGGCGTGTTGGGAAGTTTCAGCAGATACGCGCCTTACAAAAAAATTACCGACACAAGCAAAACAATGTCTTCAAGAATTACCATTGCTTCCACAAAATTTGGGAGTTCAAATGTGAAAGCCTACAAAAAACTGAAATTGTTTTACGGCGGTGCGCAAACAAAAACATGGGCTGAATTTTATGACGGTATTGCTTTAATTGGCGCAGACAGTTTAAAAGCGGGCGGCGTTTTTAATGTAGCGGAATATGCGGTGGACAAGGCTTCTTCGGTTCACACCTTAAAATTTCAGGGGAAAGACAGTCCTGATTTGTACGCGCTGTCATTGGAAAGTGATGAAGGCGTTATGGTGGACAACATTGCGTTGCGCGGCAGTAGCGGCACGTTTTTCAGCCGTATAAACTCACAGCAGCTAAGGCAGTTTTACAATTACTTAAACGTGCGCTTAATTATTTTGCAGTTTGGCGGAAACGCTATGCCTTCTATGGAAAACGCAGGCATGATTGAGAATTATGCCAAGTTTGTAAGCCGCCAAATTTCTCTGCTTAAAAAAATTGCACCTCAGGCAAGCATTTTGTTTATCGGTCCTTCTGACATGAGCATAAAACAAGGCACGGAATACGTTACTTATCCTTTATTAGAAACCATGCGCGATAATTTGCGGCAAGTGGCATTAGACAACGGTTGCGCGTTTTTTGATATTTACAGTTGCATGGGCGGAAACAACTCAATGCCTGCGTGGGTAGAACAAAAATTAGCTGCACGGGATTACACGCATTTCAGTTCGGCGGGCGCACGAAAAATTGCCACCTTGCTTTACACCGCACTCATCAGCGAGTATTACAAAGAGTATTATAATTACAAACAGGCACACATAAACCCATGAAATTCTTTTTTGGTATAATTTTTATTTCTTTTTCAGCCAAATTTTATTCGCAGGTAACGGCGGCTGATTACAGTTTTATTAAACAAGAAGTAAACCACTTGTATTTTTCAAACGACAGCACGGCGTTTTTAAATTTTTACCAAAAGTTAGATAAGCTGCGCGAAGACAGTTTACAAAACATAAACATTGTGCATTTTGGCGGTTCGCACGTTCAGGGCGGTATTTGGAGCAACCGTTTTCTCATTAATTTTCAGGAAGAATACAAAACTTCGGGCGGCGGTTATTTTTATTTTCCGTACAACATCGGCAAAACAAATTCTCAGCCCTACTTAAAATCTTTCTCAAACGGAACATGGAAATTGTGCCGCGCCGTAAAAAAAGATTTTTGCCTGCCTTTGGGCATGAATGCTTTGAGCATTGGAACTAACGACAGCGCAAATTATTTTGGCGTGGTGTTTACAAAATGGGCAAGCTGCAAAAAAGTAAACGTGGTAAAACTGTACCATAACTTTAATGCAAGTTTTGAATTTTCGGTTTCGGTAAATGACAGTATTCATTCGGAAAGAAAAGATTATGCAGAGTTGGGTTACACCGAATTTAAGTTTAACCACCGGATTGATTCCGTAAATTTTCAACTGCAACGAAAAGATACTTTGCAAAAAGATTTTGTTGTGTTTGGTTTTAGTTTGGAAAATGAAAGTGCTTCGGGCTTTTATTTGGCAGGGCTTGGCGCAAACGGTGCAACCAGTGTTTCGTTTTTGCGCAGCGCAAATTTGGTTCAGCAATTATCCACGTTAAAATCCGATTTGGTTATTTTATCTCTCGGCGTAAACGATACCCAGGCAGACGGTTTTGAAAAAAATGTTTATGTGGAGCATTACGACAGTTTGATTACGTTTGTGAAAGCGGCAAATCCAAATTCAGCCATTATTTTAACTACCACCACCGATAATTATATTAAGAGTAAAAACCCGAACAGGCGCACCGTTTCTGCCCGCGAAGCCATGTTTGAACTGATGGAAAAACACAGCAACGTAGCCGTGTGGGATTTGTTTACCTTAATGGGCGGCTACAAATCAATGCCCAAGTGGTTGGAAGCAGGTTTGGCTTCTAAAGACAAAGTGCATTTTTCAACAAAAGGCTATGTGCTGCTCGGAAATTTAATGTACGAAGCTGTGAATAAATCATACAACAACAACCGTAAAAAAGAAAAACAATAGAAACATTCAGCCAAATATTCAATTACATTATTGCCTATTCGCAAGACAAACCTTTGTTGTTTACCCAACTGTTTTTTTGGGGATTTTTTGTGTTGGTGCTGGGCATTTATTCAGCCGTTTATAAATTTAACAGGCTGCGTACCTTGTATTTATTGGCGGTGAGCCTGTTTTTTTATTTTAAAACAAGTGGTGTGTTTGTTGTTCTGTTACTCTTTACCATTTGCAGCGATTATACTTGGGGGTTTTTAATTCATCGCAGTAAAAAAAATTGGGCAAGAAAATTGTTTTTGTCGTTCAGCATCATTTTAAATTTAAGTTTGCTGTGTTATTTTAAGTACGCTTATTTCTTTGCAGAGAGTTACAATCAAATTACCGGCGGCGATTACACGTTTCTAAACCACTTTGCGCAATTTTCAAACACATTTTTCGGCACGGAGTTTAGCGTTGATAAATTATTGTTGCCTGTGGGTGTTTCGTTTTTCACGTTTCAGTCCTTGTCATATACCATTGATATGTACCGCAGAAAAATTACGCCCGTAAAAACACTATTTGATTACGGATTTTTTGTGAGTTTCTTTCCGCATTTGGTGGCGGGACCAATTGTAAAAGCACACGATTTCATCAACCAAATTTATGAACCTTACAAATTAACCAAACAAGAATTTGGTATGGCATTGTTTTGGATTATTAACGGTTTTTCCAAAAAAATAATTGCCGATTACATGGCAGTAAATTTTATTGACAGAATTTTTGACACACCAAATTTATTCAGCGGCATAGAAACCGTGTTGGGAATTTTTGCCTACTCGCTGCAAATTTACATGGATTTTAGCGGCTACACCGACATTGCCATTGCGCTGGCTTTAATTCTTGGTTTCCGACTGAAAACAAATTTTAATTCGCCTTACAAAGCCACAAGCGTGAGTGATTTTTGGAAACGCTGGCACATTTCGCTTTCAAGTTGGTTGCAGGAATATTTATACATTCCTTTGGGCGGAAACAGAACAGGTACAATCGGTTCTTACATTGCCATTTTAATTATTTCAGCCTTTTTAATTTTATTAAGCGGAAAAGTTTTTCTCATTTACGCACTTTTAATGTTAGCCGCGCTTACCTTATTAATTGCGCTCATTTTTAAAAAAGTGCGCAAGGGTATAAATACCAACATTAATTTAATGGTAACCATGCTGCTTGGCGGGCTTTGGCACGGCAGCAGCTGGTTGTTTATTATTTGGGGCGGACTGAACGGCATTGGCTTAATTATTCACAAACAATGGAAAAAAATTTCGCCGTTTAAAGGTGCGGAACATTGGAGTGTAAAATTTTTATTAATGCTGATTACATTAACCTTTATCAGTTTTACGCGCCTGTTTTTTCGCAGCAGCAGTTTAGATGTGGTGAACGCAATTTTTGAACGCATTGGCTCTCACTTTGGCGCAGATTTGTTTTTGCAAATTATTATGGGGTACAAAAACGTGATGTTGCTCATGTTGCTCGGTTATATTATTCATTGGCTGCCCGAAAAAACAAAAACCGCTTACCGCCATTGGTTTGCTTCACAATCGTTTTTGGTAATGGGTATTTTAATTGTAACGGCGGTGTTTGTCATGTATCAACTCATGAGCGGTGAAATGCAACCTTTTATTTATTTTCAGTTTTAGAAACTGTTTAAATTTCAAATACGAAATTTATTATAGCAGAGGACACCTTTAAACGAAAAGTAAATAAACGTAACCACTCTAATTTTCTCAGACAAAACGTGTATTTTTGTATAACAAAAAATTAAATAACCCAAGTTGCTAGTTAATGGCTGTTGTTTTTATAAGGAGTAAGCCAAAAATAAAGAGCGTTAGTTTTACAAGTAATCCGCGCAGCGTAATAGCGTGAATGCCCCCCGCTCCGCAGGATTTTGAGCGTAGGCAAGAGCAGAGGTAATCCTGCTGCTTGTGTAAGAAAGTAGAAATTGTAAATTAAGGTAAATGAAAAAATGTATTGCAACCGCAGGATTAGCCACGCACAAGCAAGCACACAAAATCCTGCGGAGCGGGGATAATATTTTCATTCACAAAAAATTGTAATACAATGAAAACGTTAATACATAAAATCTTACTGTTATTATTTTTTACGGTAACACTAAACACGTTTGGACAATATTACGACCGAGAGTTAAATGAAGTGTTAAGCGAAAAAAAATGGAAAATCGGCGCATTCATAATGCCGACAATTTTGACAAATCATAGAACTTCAAATAAAATTAATTATACATTTCTTGCAGGGTTGATGGGCGAGAAAAAATTATCAAATGCTCTTTCTCTAACAAGTGGAATTAGTTACATACGAACAAAATTTAATCACGGTTCATGGAACGGTGCGCCTTGTGGTGGTAACGGAGGTTGTTATATATACACCACTACCGATTATATTGAAATTCCATTAATGCTAAAAATGTATTACTTAAAAGAAAAGAGAAATATCAATCCTTATATTTCGTTTGGAGTTGTTACAGGTTTTTCATTTAAAAACGAAACTGAACGGATTGATTTGCATGTAATGCTTCGTAACTATTACAGAACAACACACTATATACACGATGATAAGTTTAAGTATCAGCAAAGTTTGTTATGCCTCAATTTTGGAACGGAAATAAAACTTGCAGAAAGATTGGAATTAGCCATTGACCCGACATTTAGATATTCCATATTTGCAATCAATCGTCGTCGTTTAATAGATTTTACAAACTATACTGTTTTTGCAGGGCTTGGGTTTGGGCTAAATTACAAACTGTGATAAATTCCCGCTCCGCAGGATTTTGAGCGTTGATAATAGCAGAGGTAATCCTGCGGTTGTATGTAAAAGACAGAACTTGTAAATTTGAGGTAAAGAAAAATGTATTGCAACCGCAGGATTAGCCACGCGCTTGCTTTCGCACAAAATCCTGCGGAGCGGGGGTGCGAAATTTTGAAGATTGAAATAGCTGTTTACACTCGTTGTCAGGATAGTTGTCTGACAATTTCTGTATAAAATCGTAAGTCGCTAACAACTTTGAATAAGTGATGTTAATTGTTGGCTCTTTTTGTCCAAAAGCTGTGCTAAACAGAAATTGAAAAATAATTAAAAGTGTCGCTTTTGTCTTCATTGATGTTTGCTTCGTTAATATGGCACAAACTTGTTTATACCCCTCACAAAACTTCGCTAATCCAACCAATTTATGCTGGCTTTGCGCCATAAGCGTGAGGATTTATTCTAAAAGCAAATATACTTTTTTCTTCTATAAATCACCCCCGCCCCGCGAATTTCCACTTAAAACCTTACCGTAGCAATTAACCGCGCAACGGCAAAGGAATAAAATTTTGCGTCTTTGGTTTGGTGTACTACAGGTGAGTTTAAATTGGCGGTGCTTATGTTAAAGAATTTGACAGAACCCAAATAAGCTATTTCGGGCGAAATGCAAATGATTTTGTAAATGCGTATTCTGAAACCTATGCCCAAAAACGTATCAAACCCTTTTGAAACCTGCACAAACGTTTGGTTTAAGTTTGTACCGCTTTTGCTGCCTGTGGAATAAACATCGCGGTATGCCAAATCTAAAAATGAATAACACCAGTGTTTTGCAAAATAATATTGCGCACCAATACCTGCTCTAAAATCTTTGTTTTTAATGGTGGTGAGTAAAGCATTTGCCCCTGTTTGAACAAGAGAGCCTTTGTTTTGAGAATAGCCTGTAAATAACCTGATGCCCCAGCGTTTGTGTGTGTAGCGAAAAAACAAAGTGTTTACAAACTCATAAGCGCGGCGGTCTAACACGTTAAATGTGTTTGAATACGTTTTTGGCGTGTAGGTGTTAAATGTTGTAAGCGTAATGCCTGCTTCAAAACTTGTTAAAGGCTGTAACGGTAATTTTCCTGCAAACGAAACTTGAAAGAGCAAGAGGAATACCGAAAGCGGGAGAACAGTTTTCATACTTTTATTTTTGCAACATATAAAAGAAGTTTAATCCATAATTATTAACTCCCTTTCTTTTTCAAAAGCACCGAAAACGCATTGCCGAGAAAATCCAATGTCTTTTTAAATACATCAAAGTATAAGGTAGTAATCAGAATAATGCTCATTACCCAAATTACCGAAATGTTAAACCAAAAGGTAGGAATTAACTCGCCGAACAAATTTTTTCTTGGTGCAAAAAAGTGAGCGCGTCCTAATTTTGAATTGGCAGGGTCTTGAAAAATAGGGTCCATTTGCTGAATGAGCATTCCGTGTCTTTCAATGCAGGGATTTAGTTCGCCCGAATTTTTTACCAAGTTGTTTAAGTTGCTGTTGTCGTAATTCTCTCTCAATGCCATAAGTTTTTCTTTGTCTTGCGGCGTTCTTTGCATAGCACCCGATGCTTCGTCTAATTTTTTACGCGCATTGTTGCTTATGTTCATGTAATAAGGTTTCAGCTCTTTATTCAAATAATCGTTTATGCTGCGCGCCACATCGGTAGTGTAATTTTTCGGATTAATTTTATCCAGCGCATTAAATTTTATTTTTTTGTTGTTGGCACTTTCTTTGCTTAGTTCGTTATACAAAAGCTGAATGTCATTGCTTAAATCCTCAGTTGATTTGTCGGCTTTCAGCTCATTTTCAATTTTTATCAGTTTATTGTTCAGCTTAGGAATCCAGTAATCTTTTTTGTACGAAGCAATGCTGATTGTTTTATCGTACTTATAAAAATTCCGTTCAAAGGCATTTTCTTTAAACTGATTTACGGCTAAGGCTTCAAACGCCCAGCGGCTTGCCATAACTTCGCCCACAAACGGAACGCTGCCGCCTCTGCCGCCAAACGAAGCAACGGCAGGATTCAGTTTGTCAAACTTTACCACCACACCTGCCAATAACAATTGCGGAATAATGAGGAACGGAATTAAAATATAAATGGTTACCGCGCTGTTAAACGCCGATGAAATGTTTAAACCCAAAATGTTGGCAAAGCAAGACACCGTAAACAGCACCAACCAGTAATCAACAAACATACCTTTAATGCCAAGCACCAAATTACCCACCAAAATAAACGTGAATGTTTGAATGGCTGAAAGCGAAAACATAATTACGATTTTGCTCCACAAATAACTTGCTTTGCTCAAATTTAAAAACGATTCGCGTTTACGGATTTTCCGGTCGCGGATAATTTCTTCGGCACTCACCGTTAAGCCGATAAACAACGCCACAATCACCGCCATAAACATATAAGCAGGAATGTTTTCGTTTTCGCCATATACATAGCCTTTTCCTGTGTCCACATCGCTGTTGTAAAACCTGACTAATACCGCCAAAATAAGTGCCAGCGCAGGTGCTTCCAAAAAATTAATGAGCAGGTATTGCGTATTGGTGAGTTTGCTTTTCACATCGCGTGTCATAAACACTTTAAACTGCCTGAAAATGTTGGGTACTTTAAAAATACTTTCAGGAATTTCGGTATGCTTTTTTTCGGAGTGAATGTTGCTTTCAATTAATTCTTTGTAATGCGTGTTCCACGTTACAGGATTCACTTTTCGGTTGTAAGTTAAGTTGCCGTACTCGTCAAGCACCTTACTTTCAATAATATTAAAAATTTGTTCGGGATTAACGTTGCCGCACTGGTTACATTCCGATTCGTCGGCGTTTACATGATTTACCAAGCGTTTAAAATAACTCACCGCGTCCACAGGATTTCCGTAATAAATAGGATAACCGCCCACGTCCAAAATCATCAGCTTGTCAAACATTTTGTAAATGTCTGACGAGGGTTGGTGAATTACCACAAAAATTAATTTGCCTTTCAACGCCAGTTCTTTCAGCAAATCCATAATGTTTTCAGAGTCGCGCGATGATAAACCCGAAGTAGGTTCGTCCACAAACAACACACTTGGTTCGCGCACCAATTCCAGCGAAATATTTAAGCGTTTGCGCTGTCCGCCCGAAATGGTTTTTTCCAACGGCGAACCCACTTTTAAATGGCGCGTTTCGCTCAAACCCAAATCGGCTAAAAGTTCGTTACATTTTTTAGAAATTTCTTCGTCGCTCAAATTCCCAAAACACAATTTGGCGTTGTAAAATAAATTTTCGTAAACAGTAAGTTCTTCAATCAGTAAATCATCCTGGCTAACGTGCCCGATAACGCCTTCAATTTCGTGGCGTTCTGTATGAATATTTTTTCCGTTAATGTTCACATAACCGCCGCTTGGGGTTTCAATGCCGTTCAATACATTTAACAGTGTTGATTTTCCTGCACCCGAACCACCCATAATACCGATGAGTTTTCCGCTTTCTTCGTTGATGTTTACATCGCGCAAACCTAATTTTCCGCCTTTAAAGGTGTATTCCAGATTTTTTACTTCAAAGGTTATTTTTGCCTGCGATTCATCGCTCAAAAAACGGCTGATAACATCGCTGTAATAAATTGGTTTTATTTTGCTTGAACGGATGGAAGAACCCGGCGTAAAAATATGCACACGCTCCTGCGAAATACTTTGTCCGTTGAGTTGTAATTCCACTTTGCCATAAATGCGCAGGGCATACATACTCACGCTTTCAAGGCGCACCACGCGCACTTCTTCGTGCAGAGTGTCGCAAAAAATATGTTTGCTCGCATTTTGGTAGCCGTTTGGTTTATCGTTAATAACCAAAATGTCGGGGCTGTTCGGGATAACTTCAACACCATCGGCAATAAATGATTTCAGCAGTTGAAATTCATCTTTCGGGATATTAAAGGTATCGGCAACGGTGTTTACAAATTCAAATTCCTGGTCTGATACTTGCGTGTCGGAGTGAATAAATTCCAGTAAACGAATGAGTACAATTATTTTTTGCGGCTGCTCTAACTCCTGATTAATTTGAGTGCAGATTTTCAGCACGCGCACCGAGCTTGAAGATGTGCGTTTTACCACGCCGTCTTTTCTTTTTCCTACGCTTTGGTGAGCATCCAAATATTCTTCAAAAATGTTTAAGTACATTTCAACCTGCTCGGAGCTGAGTTGCTGTTTTAAAAAGGATTGTACAATTTGTCTTCCTGTGTTGTTAATTCCGTCCACTTTCGCAATAATTGCGAACATTTGCATTAAGGCTCTTAAAATTCTTTCGCTCATAATTGTGTGTTTTTGTTTTCTTGTTGTGTGTTATTTTTTAGTTTCAAAATAAGTGTCGTAAACGCACTTTGCCATTTTTTTTATTTGTGCTGCATCTTGTTTGGTAAATTTTGTTTCGGCATTGTTAAATACAAGCGCGGTAATGCCGTATTCTTTTAAAGTGGCAAGGTAGTTTTTTTGAATTTCGAGCATATACATACCGCTTGTTTTACTTATTTTATACTGGCGGCAGTCGTGTTCGTAATAGCTTTTTTTGCCCGATACTATTTCAAGCGTTCCTTCGCGGTCAAAGTAAAAATTTTTGGTAATTATAAAGCGTAAAAACAGTTTTCCGCCTTTGGCTCTGTAAAGGCGCACAACAGTTTGATTTTTTAAGGTGGTTTCCACATACTCGCCTTCCAAGGTTTTGTGGTCTTTCAGGCAGGTCATGGTGTCGCTCACAAAAGGCGTTTCGCAAACCACCTGCCCCTTACCTGCAAACGCCAAAACCAAAAATAATAAACCAATAATGTTCTTTCTCATTAAGCCATGTATTTTAAAGAAAGGAACTAATGTACAAAAAAAGGATAAAGCCACGCCTTATCCTTTAATAAAAAGTTGAGAAACTGTTTGAAAAGTTATAAAGTCTTCAGCAAACCGGTTAAACTCACTCTTGGTTCTAAGAACGAATGTAATTCTTCTGTTTTAATGCGGAATTGCTGCATGGTATCGCGGAGGCGTACGGTTACGGTGTTATCTTCCAAACTTTGGTGGTCAATGGTTATGCAATACGGCGTGCCAATGGCATCTTGGCGGCGGTAACGCTTGCCAACGGTGTCTTTTTCATCGTAAGCCACGTTGTAATCAAATTTCAAATTATTGAAAATGTTTTCAGCCAGTTCGGGCAAGCCGTCTTTTTTCACCAACGGAAAAACAGCGGCTTTGTACGGCGCAAGGGCAGGAGGGAGGCTCAACACCGTGCGTGTATCATTTTCTAATTTTTCTTCTTTTAGAGCGGAAGATAAAACCGACAAAAACAAACGGTCTAAACCCACCGAAGTTTCTACCACATAAGGCACATAACTTTTGTTTTCTTCGGGGTCAAAGTATTGCAGTTTTTTTCCGCTGAACTGTTCGTGCTGCTTTAAATCAAAATCGGTGCGCGAGTGTATGCCTTCCAGTTCCTTGAAACCAAAAGGAAATTCGTGTTCAATATCGCAGGCGGCGTTGGCGTAATGCGCCAATTTTAAATGGTCGTGATAACGGTATTTTTCTTTGCCCAAACCCAACGACAAATGCCACTTCAAACGCGCTTCTTTCCAGTACTCATACCATTGCATTTCCGTGCCGGGTTTCACGAAGAATTGCATTTCCATTTGTTCAAATTCGCGCATACGGAAAATAAATTGGCGCGCTACAATTTCGTTACGAAATGCTTTACCTGTTTGCGCAATACCAAACGGAATTTTCATGCGTCCTGTTTTTTGCACGTTGAGGTAATTTACAAAAATACCCTGCGCCGTTTCGGGGCGTAAATAAATGGTATTGGCATCTTCGCTCACCGAACCCATGGAGGTGCTGAACATCAGATTAAACTGGCGAACCTCTGTCCAGTTGCGGCTGCCGCTGATAGGGCAAACAATTTCCAAATCCACAATAATTTGTTTTACTTCTTCCAAATTATTATCGTTGAGTGCCGTTTTAAAGCGATTGTTGATGTCCTCAATTTTCTTTTGGTATTCCAGCACGCGCGCGTTGGTTGAACGAAATAGTTGTTCGTCAAATTTTATATAACTAACCTCTTCTTTAGTTAAGAGCCTTTTAGAATCTTTTTCTTTTGGATTAGAACTATCAATTCCTGAATACTTTTTTCTGGCTTTCTCAACTTCTTTCTCAATCTTATCTTCAATTTTCGCAACGTGGTCTTCAATCAGTACATCGGCACGATAACGTTTTTTACTGTCTTTGTTATCAATCAGGGGGTCGTTAAACGCATCAACGTGTCCGCTGGCTTTCCATGTGGTGGGGTGCATAAAAATGGCGGCATCAATGCCCACAATGTTTTCGTGCAGTTGCACCATGGCTTTCCACCAGTAATCACGAATGTTTTTTTTGAGTTCCGCACCCAGTTGTCCGTAATCATATACTGCGCTCAGTCCGTCATAAATTTCACTGCTCTGGAAAATAAATCCGTACTCTTTGCTGTGCGAAATAACGTGTTTAAAAAATTCTTCGGGCTTTACAGACATAGTTTTTAGCTCACAAGTTTATCTCTCAAAGCAGAAAGTTGATTGGCAATGGAGTTAAATTTTTCATCGGTTAATTCGTTTGGTTGTTTTGCGGCAACAATTTCTTCGTGAATCGGTTTTAATGCCGCAACCAATTCCGAGCAGTCTTTTTTGCCTTTATAATCGTTCAGCAAATTAATTAAGTTGCCCAAGTGAAAACGCTGTTCCCACAAATGTTTACGCGCCTGTTCTTTCATGTCGGGGCTTGTTTTTTCGCTTAGTTTGCAGGTAATGTACAGACTTTCTAACCAGCTTCCTGCAAACACGGTGGCGGCGGTGTAAACGCGCTCGTTGGTGCGCAGGTAAGTATCGCTTTTCACAAAAATTTCGTCCAAAATTTTAAACAAACTGTCTTTATTGCTCAGGTTGCTTTCGGCGCGTTGTCCCACCATGGTGTTCATAGCACCTTTTAAGCCCAAGGCATCGCTAACGGTTAAAATGGGTTTCATGTATTGCAGCACATCTTGTCCGTTGTCGCTAATCATGGCATAAGCCATATCAATATTATAAATGCCCAAATTAATGCTGCGCTGAAATTCGGTGGAATATTTAGAGGCATTTTGCGGATTGTTTAAAATGCTGTTGTCATAACCCACGTTCCATTTGGTAAACTCCTGCATACTTTCGGCAGGCGAGGGAATGTTGGCAATGGTAAAATCAAATTTGAATTTGGTGGTGTCGTCTGCCGTATATTCTTCGGTATCGGCAAACGTGCCTGTTGTTTCCGAAACGGCGTCGTTTTCTTGGTTTCCGCCGCATGAGGCAAGCAATAAGGCACTAAAGCCCAATGCTGTGAGTTGCTGTGTTATTTTCATTTTTTATAATGATTTTTAAATTAAACCGTGCCAAAAGTAAGACTATATTTTTTTGCTGCAATATTATTTTCTTAGACAAAATTCACAATCGCTCAATCAAATTTCAAGGTCTTAATCGGCGTTAAGCGCGTAATAATAAGCGTAGGGAAAATGAGCATGAGTACGCAAACCAAAAACGTTCCAACGTTCAGCAACAAAAAATACAACCAGTTTATTTGCACGGCAACGGCATCAATGTAATAGGTTTCGCTGTCTAATTTGGCAATGTGGAAATAATATTGCAGCAAACACAAACCAATGCCTGCAATATTTCCCCAAAGCAAGCCTTTGGCTATGAGTTTAAAACTGATGTAAAGAAATATTTTTCGCACGTTAATGTTTGTCATGCCCAATGCTTTTAATAAACCAACCATGTTTGTACGTTCTAAAATGAGAATGAGCAAAGCCGTAATCATGTTGATGGTGGCAACCAATACCATAAGCACAATAATAATTATGCCGTTAATGTCCAATTTATCTAACCACATAAAAATGTTATAATACAATTCTTTTACGTTACTTACCTGGTAATTGTATCCGAGCAAATTCCAAACTTCCTCATCGTTTGCTTCCAATTTTGAAAAATCTTTGAGTGTAATTTCGTAGTTGGCAACTTGATTTTTATCCCAATAATTTAAACGCCGTATTTGGCGAATATCCACAATACTCAAAGTTTTGTCAAAGTCGGCAAAATCGGTTTTAAAAATGCCGCATATTGTAAAATTGCGCGAGCGTCGCTCGTATTTTATCACGTTTCGGCGCATTTCCTCATCGTAAACCGCGTGTTGCGAAATAAAATACACCAGCATTTTTCCGTTCAGTTTTAAATCTAATTTTTTGGCTAAGGCTTCGCTTATCAACACTTCGTTGCTTGTTTCTTCGCCTGAAAAATCGGGCAAACGACCTTGTTGCAAATGTTTTTCCAAAAACGCAAAATCATAATCCGTGCCAACGCCTTTTAAAATAATGCCCTCGTTTTCGGTGTCCGTTTTTACAATGCCGTTTTTAAACGCCGTGCCTTGAATGTGTTTCACGAATTTAAAATCCCGCAATAGTTTCAAAGTGTCTTCGCTGATGACAATCGGTTCGGGTTCGTTGCTTGAATTGACATTAATGCTGCTGATAGCGATGTGCGTGGTTAAGCCAGTAATTTTGCCGATAATTTCATTTTTAAACCCCAGCACAATACTCAGCGAAAGCAGCATAACTGCCATGCCAATAGCAATGCCGATAACTCCGATTTTCACAATCGGTTTTGAGATGTTACCTTTGCTCTGATTGGAAGTTGAAATTCGGTCGGCTATTAATTTTTCTACACTCAAAATAATGAAGCGCAAAAATAATCATTTGATTTACTTATTTCTTTTTCTTTCGCTGTTTGCAACCGCGCAATCACAACTGCTTGTAATAAAAGATTACACTGCTGTAACCACAGGCGCGCAACAAACCGAAAACTATTTGCCGCTATTAAAAAACAAACGTGTGGGCATTGTTACCAACGCTACGGGAATAGTAGGAAACACAAGCCTTGTGGACACGTTGCTAAAGTTGAATGTAAACGTGAAGAAAATATTTTCGCCCGAACATGGTTTTCGCGGCGATGCGGAAGCAGGTGAAAAAGTGGGAAACGGAAAAGACAGTAAAACAAATTTGCCCGTTATTTCATTATACGGCGCAAACAAAAAACCTACCAAAGAACAACTCAAAAATATTGATGTGTTAGTGTTTGACATTCAAGATGTGGGCGTGCGTTTTTACACTTATATTTCCACGTTGCACTACGTTATGGAAGCCTGTGCCGAAAATGAAAAAGAGTGCATTGTGTTAGACAGACCAAACCCCAACGGCTTTTACATGGACGGACCTGTGTTGAAACCCCAGTTTAAAAGTTTTTTGGGAATGCACCCTGTGCCCATAGTTTACGGCATGACCATTGGCGAATACGCCAAAATGATTAACGGCGAAAAATGGTTGAGAGATAGTGTGCAATGTAAACTCACCGTAATTGAATTAAAAAATTACGACAGAAAACAGATTTACGAATTACCCGTAAAACCCTCACCAAATCTGCCAAATATGATTGCAATATTAAATTATCCAAGTTTAGGCTTGTTTGAAGGAACAATAATGAGCGTGGGCAGAGGAACAGATAAACCTTTTCAAGTATTGGGACACCCTAACCTTGATACCATACTTTCCAGTTTTACGCCGAGAGCAACAGCACTTTCAAAAAATCCGAAGTATGTAAATCAAACTTGTTATGGAGAAGATTATACAGGAAACCGACAGCTAATGGCATATATTTTTAAAAATGGTACAGTTATTCATGGGAAAATAAATATAGAAAAACTAAAAGTATTTTATGAGAGATTTAACCATAATGATTTTTTTGATAAGAATTTTAATTATCACGCAGGCAACAGCACATTGCAAGAGCAAATAAAAAATAATGTTTCGAAAAATGAAATTCGCCAATCATGGCAAAAAGACCTTGAAGCCTTTAAGCTCATCAGAAAAAAATATTTGCTGTATGCGGATTTTTGAAAAATTCAACACAGAGGCACAGAGAACACAGAGTTTTTTGTGTCATTATATAATAACATGGAAGTAAAAAGTAAAAAAATACAGTGACACAAAACACAGAAAATTTCTCTGTGCCCTCTGTGCCTCTGTGGTTTGATAATATGAACACAGACATTACAAAATTAAATCCCAAAGAATTTATCATTATCAAAGGTGCGCGTATGCACAATTTGAAAAACATTGATGTTGCTATTCCGCGCAACAAAATGGTGGTAATCACAGGGCTTTCGGGTTCGGGAAAATCTTCGCTTGCTTTTGATACTTTGTATGCCGAAGGGCAACGCCGTTATGTGGAAAGTTTGTCGGCGTATGCACGTCAGTTTTTAGGTCGTTTGGAAAAACCGCAGGTGGATTACATCAAAGGAATTTCGCCAGCCATTGCCATTGAGCAAAAAGTAATTTCACGCAATCCGCGCAGCACCGTAGGAACGATTACCGAAATTTACGATTACTTTAAACTGCTGTTTGCCAGAATTGGCAAGACATACAGCCCAATTAGCGGCAAGCAGGTGAAACGGCAAACGGTTAGCGATGTGGTAAATTTTATTGTTGCCTTGAAACCCGAAGCGAAAACGCTCATACTTTCAAAAGTAAAAGAAGTCAAAGACCGAACTTTTCAAAAGCAGTTGGAATTGCTTTCGCAGCAAGGTTTTTCGCGTGCCGTGATTGACGGAAAAATTTTTCGTATCAGCGAAATTGATTTTAAAAGCCTGAAAAAAAACGCCGAAGTTTTTTTGTTGATTGACCGTTTGGTTACTCAACCCGAAGATGAAGATTTTGTAAACCGTGCGGGCGACAGCGTACAAACTGCATTTTACGAGGGCAACGGCGAATGTTGTATTTGGGTTGAAAAAGAAAACGCAACTTACGACAAGCACACGTTTAGCAATTTGTTTGAGTTGGACGGAATTAGTTTTGAAGAACCGAGCGTGAATTTTTTCACGTTCAATAATCCGATTGGCGCGTGCAAGACCTGCGAGGGTTTCGGCTCTGTCATAGGCATTGACCCCGATTTGGTTATTCCGAACAAAAGTTTATCGGTGTATGATAATGCTGTTGCCTGTTGGAACGGCGAAACGATGAGTTGGTACAAAAATCAACTCATAAAAAATGCGCACAAGTTTAATTTCCCTGTTCACAAGCCTATTGCAGAATTATCTAAAAAAGACTATGAACTTTTGTGGAAAGGCAACGAACATTTTGAAGGCATTAATGCGTTTTTCAAAATGTTGGAAAAAGAAACGTATAAAATTCAATACCGTGTGATGTTAGCGCGTTATCGCGGAAAAACAACTTGTCCCGATTGCGAAGGCACGCGATTACGCAAAGACGCGAACTATGTAAAAATTGCAGGAAAGTGCATCAACGATTTGGTGCTTGCACCTGTGGAAGACTTGTTGCCCTTTTTTAAAAATTTGAAATTAGACGAACACGATACAAAAATTGCTTCGCGTTTGTTGATTGAAATAAATAACCGTTTGCAATATTTGTTGGACGTTGGGCTTGGTTACCTCACACTCAACCGTGTGGCGAATACATTGAGCGGTGGCGAAAGTCAGCGCATAAATTTGGCGACACAGTTGGGAAGTACCTTAGTCGGCAGTCTTTATATTTTAGACGAGCCAAGTATCGGACTTCACCCAAGAGATACGGAACGTTTGATAAAAGTATTACGTTCTTTGCAACAACAAGGCAACACCGTGATTATTGTTGAACACGATGAAGAAATTATGCGACAATCAGACCAACTCATTGACATTGGTCCCGAAGCGGGTAGCGGTGGTGGACACTTGGTTTTTCAAGGTAAGCATGATGATTTGCTGAAAAATAAAAACGGTTATACCTCAAAATATTTGACTAATCAATTAAAAATTGAGGTGCCGCTTAATCGCCGGAAGTGGAAAGAATGTATTGAAATAAAAAATTTAACGGAACACAATCTCAAAAACATTTCAGTAAAATTTCCTTTGAATGTGCTGTGTTGCGTAACGGGCGTGAGTGGTTCTGGAAAATCCACAATTATTAAACGCGGCTTAATTCCTTATGTGCAGCGGTATTTAGACGGTTATTACGAAAACGTGAAAGCAGAGCATTTGCTCGGCGGAAGTTTAAACCGAATAAAACACTTAGAATTTATTGACCAAAACCCAATCGGAAAATCTTCACGCAGCAATCCTGTTACTTACATCAAAGCATTTGACGAAGTGCGCAATCTCTTTGCAGAGCAAGGTTTAGCCAAAGCAAGAAATTACAAAGCGGGATTTTTTTCTTTCAATGTGGAAGGCGGGCGTTGCGAAGTGTGCCAGGGCGAAGGTGAAATTACGGTGGAAATGCAATTTATGGCAGACATTCAATTGCTTTGTGACACCTGCAAAGGCAGGCGATACAAAGCCGAAACTTTGGAAGTGTTGTATAAAAACAAAACAATTTCCGATGTGTTGGACATGACGGTTGATGATGCTGTTGAATTTTTCGGCGCAGACGAAGAAAATAAAACCGCCGTAAAAATTGTAGAGAAGTTACGCGCCTTGCAAGCCGTAGGTTTGGGCTATGTGCAATTGGGACAAAGCAGCAGCACATTAAGCGGCGGTGAAGCGCAACGTATTAAGCTTGCCAGTTTTTTAATTGCCATAAACAACACGCAACCTACTTTGTTTGTGTTTGACGAGCCAACTACAGGTTTGCATTTTCACGATGTGGCAAAGCTTTTAAAATCGTTTGACGCGCTTTTGAAAAAAGGACATTCCATTGTGGTGATTGAACACAATTTGGACGTAATAAAATGTGCCGACTGGATTATTGACATTGGTCCCGAAGGTGGCGAACAGGGCGGTAATATTGTGTTTGAGGGAACTCCCGAAAATTTAATTAAAGAGAAAAAAAGTTACACGGCGAGGTACTTGGCAGAGAAATTGGTGTAAAATTTTAACAAATGTTTGCGTTTTAACATTTGATTTACTACTTTAGTTGGGCAATTCATTTTTGTTTCACACTAAAAAACAGATTTCTATGAAAAAAAATTACACCCTTTTTGCATTGCTGGCATCGTCGGCATTGCTGCAAAACACAATTAACGCGCAATGCGGAGCACCTGTAAACTTAGGCTCTGCAAGCAACATGATTACACTTATCAGAAACGGAACAAGCTCCATTGCCGCTGATAAAGACCTTAACACCGTTACGTTTATTCACCGAAACGATGCAGGGCTTTATGGCGGAAGCTCAGGGCACATACGTTATGATATTTCCACCAACGGCGGTACAGCATGGACATTAAATCAGGGCGTAATAAATATGCCTTATCTGTATCCGCACCGCTATCCGAATGTGGCAATATACAATCCATCGGCTAATACCAACACGGCAAACGCCTACATGAGTTTTATGAACCCCGTTATTGACTCCACACTTGGCGCTTGGATAGGTGTGCAAACAGGTGTTTCCACATTTAACTCAACAGGTACAACAAACACCTATAATCAAAATGGTATTGGTCAGAATCAATGCCCTAATTCTTTGGTTCCGGGAGCAACGGGCGAGATGTGGGCGATTGATGCCCATGCACCTGCTGCCATTACGGGCTTTAAAGTGTATAAAGGTGTGTGGAACAGCGGTGCTAATGATTTTGTATGGAACATGAATTATTCCGTTACTCCCACATTTATTTCTGTACCCACAGTTGTTGATATTGACTTTAACATTGCCTTTGACCCGACAGGAAATATCGGTTGGTTTTGTTTTCCGGCACATCTTAATTCTGCTAAACCCGGACTTGGTTTATATCCTGTATTTTATAAAACTACTGACGGCGGTAATACTTGGAACGGACCTATTGAAGTTGACCTTACCAAATTCAGTTGCATTACCTCTAACGTACCCGGTGGCTCTAACGTATCCATGAATCCCGGAAATGATTTGGTGGTGGATGCAAACGGTATTCCGCACATGATTACTACCGTAGGAAGTTCAACAGGATACACATTTAATTACAACGCATGGCATCACATGTACGACATTACCATGAAAGACGGACTGTGGGTAGCCGTTGATTTAGGAAACGTAAACGGTTCGCCGCACGCTTTTGGTGTTACAACATTTGCCACACAATGGCAAGCACCGCAAGCTTCACGAAGCAAGGACGGAACAAAAGTATTTTTCACATGGACGGATAATTCAAATTACTCTTTGGGAACTCAAAACAGTTTGCCTGATTTATTCGGTAAGGCTTACAACGTAACAAACGGTACTTGGACACAAACAAAAAATTTCACGTCTTGCAACGTAAGCACCGCAGGAAAAATAATGTTTCCGCACATTGCCGCCGAAGTGCTTGAACCGAATAACACCACATATTTAATTCCAACCGTGTATGGCGAACCATCGGTAACAAATAATTTAGATTTAACAGCCAACTTTGTATATCTTGACAATGTTACCTTTTCCGTTTCCGAGTTTTCGGTAACTGTTCCGCCTGCGGTGGTAAATATTTTGCCTTCTTCTCAACTGTTGGTATGTCAAAACGGTGTGGTTAATGCAAGCGTTCAAAATGCCTCCGATGCAATATGGGGTACAGGCGCAACAGGCACAGCCGTTGCAATTACCAACAACGGTGCAACATCATCGTATTCGGTGCTGGTAGTGGCGCAGGCAGGTTGCAACACAGGCACGGCAAGCATCACCGTAAAAAACATGACCGTGAGTACAGCCGTTTCCGATGCAAGCCTTTGTGCAGGCATTGGCGCAACAAGCACACTTTCCGCTTGGGGAAATGCCTTGAGTTATACATGGACGGCAGGCGTTCACATTGATGATTCCACCACCGTTGTTACACCGATAGCACCAAACTCAATCTATACGCTGCTGGCAGGCGGAACATCTTGCATTTATTCAAAAACGGTAAGCGTCGGTTTGTTTCCTGTACCTGTCCTAAGCGTTACGGGCAATAACACGGTTTGTTTGGGGGCTTCTGTTACACAAACAGCGGGTGGTGGCTCTAATTATACATGGAGCAACGGCGATACAGGGGACATCGCAATCCTTTTACCCTCAGAAACAAGTACCTTTACTTTAACCGACATTGACGGAAACCTTTGTGTTACCACAAAAACATTTGTAATTACGGTTATGAATCCGCCTGTGCTTGGCATTGATATTTTGAGCGCAAATAATAATACCACCGCCGTTATTTGCGAGGGAATAAGCGTTACACTCACAGGTACAGGTGCAAACAGCTACACATGGAGTACAGGTTCAATGTCGCATACGCTGCTTGTTGAGCCTTCTGTTACCACAAGCTATACTGTTGTGGGAACAGGTACTAATGTGTGCATGAAAGAAGAAACAGTTGAAATTACCGTGAATGGATTACCTGCCGTTGGCATTAAAACCACCGCCGTTATTTGCAAAGGAGAAAGTGTTGTGCTTTCAGGAACAGGCGCAAGCACTTACACATGGAGTACAGGTTCAACCCTGCTCACAACGCTTGTTTCGCCGTCGGTTACTACAACTTACAGCGTTACAGGAATGAGTGCCGAGGGCTGTTTAAATTCTGCAACTCATACGCAAACGGTAGATGCCTGTGTGGGAATTGATAAATTGAAAGGCGGAAATGTGGACTTGAAAGTTTATCCTAATCCTACCAACGGCGAAATTTTCTTTGAAGGAAATTTTGAAACCGAAACAAAGGTTTTAATCACCAACCTTATCGGGCAGCAGGTAATGATAAGCGATTTGAATGATGTGAAAAATACCGTTCGCATAGAAAACGGCAAGGGAATTTATTTCTATCAAATCATTTCGGGAGGCAAACAAACCGTTTCAGGAAAAATAATTGTTGAATAATTGTCAAATCCTTAATAAAAAAAACCGTTCCAAAATTTTGGAACGGTTTTTTTTATTTCCCCTGTGTTCTCTGTGCCTCTGTGGTTAACTTTTTCACCGTTTTCAAATTCAATAAATTCATGGCGTTGGTTTCCAAACCGCTGATATTGTGGCTTACGAGGCGCACCACTTGGTCGTAATACAATGGAATAAAAGGAGCGTCTTCCGTAATCAGTTTATCCATTTTTTGATAGAGCAAGATTTTTTTTGCTTCGTCTTTTTCGGCAAGTGCGGTTTCGTACAAAGTATCAAACTCAGCATTTTTATAATGAAAAAAGTTTACGCCCTGCGGAGTGAAATTTTTGCCGTAAAACAAACTCATAAAATTTTCCTCATCGGCATAATCGCAATACCACGATTTTTTAAAAAGTAAATATTCGCAGTTATTTACGGCTTGTCGCAGCACCGATGTTTTTTCTACACTGATGTGTGTTTTAATGTTATTTGCCGCCAACTGCGACTGAATAAACTCTGCCTGCTCTTTGTAATTATCGGTAATGTAAATGGTCAATTCGGGTAAGCCTTTTCCGTTGGCAAATCCTGCTTCTGCCAAAAGCTGTTTTACTTTTTCGGGATTGTAATAATATCCTTTCACGCTGTCGGGATTATAACTTTTCATGCCTTTGGGAATAAATCCCGCGTGAGCAGCTTCGCCCAAATTATTGCGTAAATACTTCACCAATTTATTGCGGTCAAAGGCATAATTAATGGCTTGCCGAATGAGTTTTAATTTCAAAGGCGAGTTTTTTACAAGGGCAACGTTGGTATCAACCAAAATGCCGATGTAATCCGTTTTTAAAAATGTTTCTTTTTGCAGGTAAAATTTTTTGGCATATACCTCGTGCAGGTTTCCTTCGCGGTCAAGCACTTCGTTGGCATTAAACGCATCTGCACCGCTTAGCATATCAAACTTTCCGTTCAGCAGTTCCATAAAAGCGGTTTCGCGGTCTTTGATGAATGAAACGGTAACAGCGTCCAAATAAGGCAAAGAATTATTGTGTTCATCGCGCTCAAAATAATGTTCGTTTTTCAGCAGAATAAGTTTTGTACCCTCTTCCCACGCTTTAAACACAAAAGCACCTGTTCCCACAGGATTGGCACGAAAATCCAATTTGTAATATTCAACCGCTTCGCGCGGAACAACGCTGAAATATTTCATCGTCAGCACACTTAAAAACGCGCTGAACGGTTTTTTCAATGAAATTTTTAAAGTGCTGTCGTTTGTGGCTTCAAAGTTTTTAATGTTTTCCAATAAAGAAATGGCACTGCTCACTTTACTGTCATATAAACGGTGGAAACTAAATACAAAATCCTGTGCCGTAACCTTTCTTCCTTTTCCGTTTTTAAAACAAATGTTATCGTGAAAAAAAACATCTTGCCGAAGCCGGAACGTGTAAGTTAAACCGTCCTCGCTGATAGAGTAGTGGCGGGCAATGCAGGGAATAACATTCAAATCATCGTCCATTTGCAGCAAACCGTTATACAGTTGATTAACGGGCTGAATGTTCTCAAAATTGGCGGCAGCGGCAGGGTCTAAAGAAGTTAAGCCGTTCATTTCATTGTAATTAAAAACGGTTCGGCTGTCTTCTTTTGATTTGATGTTTTGGCAGGAAGAAAAAATTAAAAAACACAGAGATAAAAAAACTCCGAGCCTCTGTGTCTTAGTGCCTCTGTGTTTATAAAACTGCACAAACTACGGTTGAGGTTCTTTTTTCTCGTCTTTTTTAACGCCGTCAAAATTGAAACTCAAACTGATGCGCCATGTACTTTGCAGGGGATTATTGAGCAAGGTAGGAATGAGGTAAGAGCCGTCCACCGTAATCACTTTAAAACGGAAACCCATGCCCATTGTAAAATATTGCCGTGCGCCTTTGTTTTTGGCTTCGTGGAAATAACCTGCGCGCACCGAAAAAATATTGTCGTAGCAATACTCAACGCCTGTGCTGATAATAATTTCCTGCAATTCTTCTTTAAAGCCTTTGGGCGCATCGTTAAAAGACTGCAACATACCTTTAATTAAAGCTACATTCGGGTCTTTACCCGAGGCAATTTTTCTTTTTCCTGTTTCAGGGTCAATGGCTATTTGCGTGGTAGGTTTACCTAATGAATCTTTTTCATATTCGTACACAGGTGGCGACGGCACTAACAGTTTATTAAAATCAAGAAAAACCGAAAACGTGTTGTACTGGTCAAGGTCGGTTTTTAAACCTCCGCCCAAACGCAAATTGGTAGGGATAAAATTTTCGTCGTTTGAGTATCTTATTTTTGCGCCAATGTTGGTAATGGCAGCACCGCCTGTGGCAATGGCTTTTTTATCGCCGAGTTTAAATTTTTCGCTTTGATAATACGCGCTTATGTCGGCGGCAAAAGTGCTGGCTGAATTTCCTGAACCGCCATTAACATACATACGGCTAATGCCCGAATTAATAAAGCGTGTGGCAACGCCCAAAGCAAAACTCTGTGAAAGTTTTTGCGAAAAAGCCAAATCAACGGCAAATTCGTTTGGGTTGTAATTTCCTGTATATGTGCCGGTAACATCTCTTAATTCAATGCTTCCCAAACTGAAATAACGCAACGAACCGCCAATTACCTGCCTTGAATTTAATTTGCCGTAGCCCGAAAGATAATACATATTAATATCGGGTACTAAGCGGCGTAGCCAAGGGGTAACTGTTGCGCCAACGCCAAACTGGTTATCCATAAAAGCAAGTTTGCTTCCGTTCCAAAAAACAGAGTTTACATCGGGGGCAGTAGCTGCGCCCACATCGCCCATAGCACCTTGCTTGCTGTCGGGACTTATCATTAAAAACGGCACGGCGGTGGTAATGGCATTTACATCAGCACCGTTTAGCTGTCGGGTACGAATTTGGCTAAACGAATGATTGCAGAGTAATAAAATTCCGCCTGTTGCTAAAAAATATCTTTTCAAAATTGTCATCAAAAAAAATCTTGCAGAAAATTTAAGAACGGTAAAGTTACTAATTTAGTATAACCAACTTCTCAATTTTTTCAGCCTTTTTGTTCTGCATATTTAAAATAGAGAGTTTATAAATGTAAACACCCCTCGCCAGTTTGTCGCCAAAATCATCGCGCCCGTCCCAGTCAATGGCTTCGGGTTTTAAATCGCTGCTGCAGGTTGCCAGTGTTTGTATGGTTTTTACGGCTTTTCCGCTTACCGTAAAAATTTGAATGGTAACTTTCATGGCATTGCAAGCCTGATTGTGCTGAAACATAAACTGTGTGCGTGTGGTAAAAGGATTGGGATAATTTAACACACGGTTCAGAGCCAGTTCGGCGGTTTTAGCCACAATAAAATCAGATGTTACGGTGGTGGAATTGTTTTGAATGTCCCACACTTTAAACGAGAGCTGATGATTTCCCTCGCTTAATTCGCTGAATGGAAAACGCACCCGACCACTTTGATAGCTGTTTAGCTTGGCTTCGTAATAATCGTTGAGAATAATCGGTTTGCTGTCTTGGTCAAGAATAACCGAAATATCGTGTCCAATGCCTGTACCTACGGTGTTTATTCCGCTTGAATCAACAATGTCGGCGTATAAAACAGGGGTTTCGTTGGTAAGCCCCCCGTTGGCAAAACTTTTATCGTTTAAAAATAAATTTACCTGCGGACCTTCGTTGTCGGTAACACTGTGTCTAGATTCTCCGCCCACCTGCAACTTGTTGTAAAAGCCCGAAGCATCGGTAGTGCCGTTGCTGGCATAATAACTTATTTTTCCCCGCCCCGGAACATAGCTGATGTCTTTTGGCACAAGAAAGGTGAAAGAAAAATCGCCGTTTTTAACTTCTGCTTTGCCGCGGTACAAAATATTTTTTTGCAGATTAAACCGGAAGGGCACAGGGTCTGACGAAGACACAGATGATTTTTCGGAATTAAGCAAACACACCACATCTTGTTCCTTGTCAAACACGGTAGGGTAAACAATGCCGTTAAAGTTGCTGAGCTTGTTTCCGTTATTATCTGCCACAAAACCCGACACGGTAATTTTTGAAAGGGCTGTTAAAGTATCGGAACTGTTGCTTGTAACTGCTGTGCCGTTAATGTTTGAGGTAATTACTTTTTCTTCGGGGTAAGCCAAGGTCAAAGCAGGGTCGCCCAACAAATGGAAATTGGCGTATTCATATCTTTGGTCAAAAGCGGCTTTTGTTTTCATAACGGCTTCGCCCAAAGTGGGGTATTTTCCGTTTGGCAGTTTGGTAAACAGATTATTGAAAAGCACTTTGTTCAGTTCAAAATTACTGTGAGAAAATGTTACGCGGCTCGTGGTCATTAAAGCTATGGCGCCACCCTTTGGATTTAGTAAACACAGTTCGCCGGCTGAGGTTCTGGCGGGGTCGTCGTGGCGGCTAAATTCGCAGGTGGCAGTAATAAACAAAGGCAGTTTGTCAAAATTATCCATGTCGTTAATCATGGGAATGTCCACCATGCGCTCGGCGGTTAAGCCCACTTCGCCGCCGTGTCCCGTGTAGTTAAAAATCAGCACGCCTTTTTTAATTTGGCGTTTTAAATCTTCGGCAGCATCGGGGTATCTCATTCCTCCCGGTGTACTGTATCGTTGGTAAGCGTCTATAAAAATTTTATTGAAGTTGTATGTATTGGACATAGTTTGTATTACTGCCGACAAATCATCGGCTTGGCGCATGTGTAAAGAGCCGTCTTCGTCATCAGCCACAAGCACTATCCAGTTTCGCCAGTCGCCCATAACTTCCGATTGTTTGGTGTAATTGTCGGCGTTTGACAGTTGAAAATTCTCGTCTTTGCGGTAATAGTTTTTTATTTTTTTCACCATAGCTTGTGCTTCGGTGGTGGTGCGGCACACTAAGCGACCGATACCAATGGCAATTTTCCCAATGCCTTCGGCTGCACCTGCACCTTCGTTATTGCCCATTAAACCGTAAAAATCATCGGTGGCGGTACTTCCAAGCGGGTCTAAAGAATTAACGGATTGATAAGTCGGGATAAAATTACTGTTGTTTACCAAGTCGCGCGAGCGGTTGTTGTACGAACCGTCCCCAATCAGCAGCACATATTTT
This sequence comes from Bacteroidota bacterium, assembly GCA_019638705.1. Classification (GTDB taxonomy): domain Bacteria; phylum Bacteroidota; class Bacteroidia; order B-17B0; family Aurantibacillaceae; genus Aurantibacillus. The sequence continues at coordinate 61,361 of JAHBTI010000009.1, read as the reverse complement.
ACTTGTTTACCCGATGCAAGATTGCGGCTGTACAACATTCTGATAAAATCTCTGATAGCGGAAATGTCGGGTTGTCCGCTGCCAAACTCATTATAAATTTGTTCGGTGGTGGCAACCGCATAAGATAAACCCTCTTGCTGCTGATGAAAAACGGCGAGTTCCTGCGCTTCTTTTATAAAGAGTGGATGCGTTACCACAACATAATCGGCTTGCTGAATGTTGTGTAAATTTTGATTGGCAATTTTTCCGTAAAAAGTCGGCGAATAAAAATCGGTGCTTGGTGCAATGCAATATTCATTGAGTACATCAGCCGAAGCCACAAAAGAAATTTGGTTGCCCGAAGCATTAAACGCCTGAATAAAAGGATTGAGCGGATTTGTTACGTTCCATAAGCTAACAACAGCGTTAAACGGATTGGCAACGGAATAATTACACATATTTCCGCTTAGCACCGTTTTATAATCTCTGAAACAAAATTGTTTTGAATTAACTGAAAGTTTGCGACGGGCATTAACGGTAAGTTTGTTTAGCCAAGCCACACTATTTTGTGTGAGTTTAGAGATTGTAATATCTATGCTTTTATCGTTTGTGTTTTTTACGGAGCGTATGCCTGTGGCATCTTTGGCGTATTCGGCATATTGCCCACCTAAATTTGGAATTGCCGATGTGGTAAACGAGTGATTAAGTCCGTTGCCGTTTATTTGAAACGTACCGACTTGCTTACCCGCGTAGGCTAAAGTTACTTCGGCGGTTATGCTGTCATTAATAATAAAATCGCCGTCGTTCCACCTGAACGTGTATGAGGTTGTAATGTCAAAAAATTCGCCGTAAAAAGTACGTCCGCTTTTGGCTAAATTGCTTTGGTCTGTTTCGTGGTAGTTATAGTAATCGTAAGTATTGGAAGAAATATTTGGTGTTACGTTGGCAGAAGGCTGAGTTTGCACCCGCTTTCCGTTTACAGAACCAACGGTTAAATAATAATAGCTTGTATCGCTGTATAAACTTTTGGTGGCAGCATATTTTAATCCGTTGGCTGAATTTGTTTTTTTCCATTCGGTAGTGCCTGTGGCGTAAAACAAAATGTAATCCGAATTATCAAATACGCCGTCAGCCTCGCCAATTACCTGTATGGCGTTTTCTTCCAAATCATCGTAACGGAAATCGCTGTTGCGTTCGGGTATCATTTTTCCACCATTACCATATAGTTGTATTTTGCGCGGGTCAAGGTTGGCAACCTGAATACCCATATTACTTAAAAACGTTCTGTTTATTCTGTATATGCCTGTTTCGGTAGTGGCTATTTTGTACCAGTTGCCGGTAGCCAACACCGAATTGTTTTTAAATGAAGTTGTTTGTCCCCAAAAATATAAGCCTGAAAGCAGAAAGAAAATAAAGTATATAACCCTGAAAAAACGCATGAAATAATAAGGCTTTTAAGATAATCACAAAATTAACGCTTTGAACACAAAAATATTGTTTTATAATTTTTTTTGTTTTGTAATATTGTATCTTTATATTTGTGAATTAGCTTAGACATATTATTGTACATACATACTACTCTTCTCATATGAAAAAACGTGTTCTGTTGCCCATACTATTGCTTGCTGCTTCTCTTAATGAGATAAAAGCCCAAGACCCGCAGTTTACGCAGTTTTATGCTAATCCGTTATATCTTAACCCTGCTTTTGCAGGTACGGCAAGATGCCCGAGGATTGCCATGAATTACCGTAATCAGTGGCCCAATGTTGATAACGGGCAAACCTATGTTACTTATTCTGCATCTTACGATATGCACTTATCTCCTTTGGCGGGCGGTATCGGCATTTTGGTAACTTCCGATAATCAGGCAAAAGGTACTTTAAAAACCACCAATGCAAGTTTTATCTATTCATATCTTGCTCCAATCAATCGTAAGTTTTCTATGAAATTTGCTTTGCAGGCGGGTTATATGCAAAAAAGTTTAGATGTGGGCAATCTTCATTACGGCGATATGATTGACCCTCGCCGCGGGTTTGTATGGAATACAGGAGAAAAAGTGCCAAACAACCGTAAATCAGGCGTTGATTTTTCAGCAGGTATGCTTGGTTACAGCAAAAATTACTTCTTTGGCGTTGCAGCCAATCACATAAACCAACCTGACGAGGGCTTATTAAATCAATCTAAATTACCTGTTAAACTTACTGCTCACGGCGGCGTAATTATTCCTTTAGAAAAAGGCGGTGAAAGCTATCTTTCCCCAAACATTCTTTTTCAGGCACAACAAAAATTCCAACAGCTTAATTTAGGCTTGTATTATGTAAACGGAGTGTTTGTGGCAGGTTTGTGGTACAGAAATGCCGATGCCGTCATTGCTTTGGTGGGTATTCAAAACGGCAACTTTAAATTTGGATACAGTTACGATGTTACCATTTCAAGATTGGCAGGAAATACGGCAGGTGCTCACGAAATTTCTTTACAAGTTCAGTTTGAATGTAAAACAAAAAGAAAAAAATACAGGACTATCAGTTGTCCGTCATTTTAATTTAATTATTTTTGTAACCTTTTTAATAAACGCGCGTTACAGCGCTTAATTAGTTTAAAATCATGAAAGTAAATTGGGTAAAAAAGCACAGAAAATCAGTGGCTTTAGTTGCATTAGTTGTATTGGGAGCTTGTACTCAGGAACGCTCTCCAACAACAGGTTGGGCGTATAACGACCCTTCAAACGGAGGGTTTGAAAAACCGCCTTATGAAGAACAGGAAACAGGTCCGGGTTTGGTGCTGATAGAAGGCGGTACGTTTACTATGGGGCGTACCGAACACGATGTAACGTATGAGTGGAGTAATACTCCGCGCCGTGTTAGTATTTCTTCATTTTATATGGACGAAGCCGAAGTGAGTAACTTTGCTTATTTGGAGTATTTGTACTGGACAAACCGTGTTATGGGACCAAACGCTCCCGATATATATTATAAGGCATTGCCTGACACCTTGGTTTGGCGCGAAAAATTAGCGTATAACGAACCGTATGTGGAGTATTATTTACGCCACCCTGCTTACCGCGATTATCCTGTGGTGGGTGTAAACTGGTTGCAGGCAAACGATTACTGCGCTTGGCGCGGCGACCGTGTAAATGAGTTCATTCTTGTTCGCGAAGGCTTGTTTCATCACCAGTCGCAACCAACCGATGCGGATTATTTTAGCACCGAAGCCTACTTAGCAGGTAAATGGCAAGGTCAGTTAGATGTAAAATTACGCTCGTATGACGGTCAGAATGATGAACGTGAAGTAAGAATGGAAGACGGTATCTTTTTACCGAAATACCGCCTGCCCACAGAAGCCGAGTGGGAGTACGCCGCTTATGGTTTAATTGGAAATACTATTGGCGAACGTATTACCGACCGCCGTATTTATCCTTGGAACGGACACGGTGTTCGTAATGCAACTGACAGTTATTTAGGACAAATCAACGCCAACTTTGTACGCGGTGCAGGTGATTATATGGGAGTTGCAGGTTCTTTAAACGATAATGCTGATGTAACAGCTCCTGTTTACAGCTATTGGCCCAACGATTATGGTTTGTACAACATGGCAGGCAATGTATCGGAGTGGGTAATGGATGTTTTCCGCCCAAGCACATCGCAAGATGCTGATGAGTTCCGTCCTTTCCGCGGTAACGTGTTTACTACACAGGTGAGGGACGAAACGACTTTAGTAGGGGGCTATGGTGGTGAAATTATGACCAACGTGGACGGACCGGTTTACCAAAAGTTTAAGCATAAAGTGGACTCTGTAAGTCCGCATGGTATAATTCAAGATGTTAAAGAAGTATGGGACAGCGTATTAACCGTTATGACAAAAGATTCTATTTACTTTAACAATAACGTTACACCTGAGGGGCAATCGGATATTCCGGGTCGTGTGCAATGGCGTGAGGTTTCAAGCGCAGTAGCCGTAGATAATTTGGACGAAAGGCGTAATTATAAAATGGCTGATTACATTAACTATATGGACGGTGATGTTCGGTCAAGTATTTACTTTGACCAAGGTGAAGCAGCTTATGATTTAGGCGCAAATAAAATTATGTATGAATACGCCAAAAATTCATTAATTAACGATAAAGCGCGTGTCATTAAAGGCGGTTCGTGGCGAGACCGTGCGTATTTCTTAAATCCCGGCACACGCCGTTATCTTGACCAGCGTCAGGCTAATGCGTGGTTAGGTTTCCGTTGTGCGATGACCCGCGTGGGCAGCCCAACGGGTATGGGAGGAAGATAGGTTCTGTTAATAAAAAAACTGAAAACCCTTGAGAAAAACACTCAGGGGTTTTTACTTTGTAAAGCCATGTCAAAATTTATTTCGGTAGAAGAATTATATCAGTATTTTTTAAATTCGGGTCAGGGCATTTGTACTGACACAAGAAAATTGGAAAAAGGCGCACTGTTTTTTGCTTTAAAAGGCGCAAATTTTAATGCCAATGAATTTGCACAAAAAGCCATTGATGCAGGTTGCAGCTTTGCCGTGATTGACGAAGAAAAATATGCCATAAATTCAAAAATGCTTTTGGTGGAAAATGTTTTAACGACTTTGCAACAACTCGCCAATTATCACCGCAGGCAATTCAACATTCCTGTGCTGGCAATTACGGGCAGCAACGGTAAAACAACCAACAAAGAACTGATTAACGCTGTACTTTCAAAAAAATATAATGTATTGGCAACAGTCGGGAATTTGAATAATCACATCGGCGTTCCTTTGACTTTGTTGAATTTGAATCACAAACACGAATTTGCCATTATAGAAATGGGCGCAAATCATCAGGGCGAAATTGCTGCTTTGTGCAACATGGCAGAGCCTGATTTCGGGTTAATCACCAACATCGGCAAAGCGCATTTGGAGGGCTTTGGCGGCGAAGAGGGTGTGAAAAAAGGCAAAAGCGAGTTGTACAAATATCTGAATTCAAAAAACGGAAAAGTTTTTGTGAATGGCGATGATGAGGTATTATATGAATTGGCTGTTGAAAATGACAAAATTACTTATGGTGTAAAAAGAATGTACGATGTCATCGGCAGGGATTTTAGCACAGACGAAACCGTGAGTTTAAAATTTACCACAGGTTACAGGGAAAAAGATTTCGGGAAATTGACATTAATCAATACGCAGATTTTCGGGCTGTATAATTTTGTGAATTGTTTGGCGGCAGCCTGCGTGGGAAATTATTTTAAAGTGGAAGATGATTTGATTAAAGAAGCGTTGGAAAATTATCAACCCAACATGAACCGTTCGCAAATGGTGAAAACCAAACGCAATACCATTATTTTAGATGCCTACAATGCCAATCCTCACAGCATGAAAGCAGCGATAGAAAATTTTTCAAAGCATAAAGCAGAACAAAAATTATTGTTGCTCGGCGATATGTTTGAGTTAGGCGAATACAGCGCGGAAGAACATACAAAAATTATTGAATTGCTGAAAGGAAATAAATTGGAAAATGCACTTTTAGTCGGTAACGAATTTTTTAAAACAGAAGACAACACGTTTAAGAAATTTAAAACGACCGATGAATGTAAAACGTATTTAAAAGCAATGGCAGTGTCGGGAAACACAATTTTAATCAAGGGTTCGCGGAGCATGAAAATGGAAACCTTGCAAGAAGTATTATAAAAATTTACTATGAATTATTTTAAGAAGAACAAACTGATTTTATTTATTGTGATTGCCATGATTTTGGGTGTGGCAATCGGTTATATCATTAACGTTTCTGTTGCTGATAATGAAGCGAAGAAAAATATGGCTTCCAACTTTTCTGTTCTCAGCGACATTTTTTTGCACCTTATTAAAATGATTATTGCGCCGTTGGTGTTGGCGGTGCTTGTAACAGGTGTTGCCAAAGTGGGCGATTTTAAAAGTGTGGGGCGCATTGGCTTAAAAACTCTGATTTATTTTACAAGTGCCACGCTCATCGCCTTGGCATTGGGTTTGGTAATTGTAAATGTGTTTGAACCGGGTAAAGTAATGAAGTTAGATTTGCCCGAAGCAAGCGCAAATTCAGTTGTTCAAGGCGCAGGGCAAACATCTAAAAATTTTATTGACCATGTTATTCCTGAAAGCATTATTCGCGCTATGGCGGGCAACGACATTTTGCCGATTGTGGTTTTTGCTTTGTTTTTTGGCGTAGCGGCTGCAAGCATTGGTGCGCAAGGAAAATCAATTATCAATGCCTTTGACAGTTTGGGTCATGTGATGTTTAAAGTAACCAATTTTGTGATGAACTTTGCGCCGCTTGGGGTGTTTGGTGCAATTACCGCCGTGGTTATTCAGCAGGGTTTAGATGTGTTGAGCGGCTATTTGTACCTTATTCTTTGTTTTTTTGGCGGCTTACTTTTTTTCATATTCGTTGTACTCGCAAGCATTTGTTTTTTCTTTAAAATAAATTTTTTCAAATTGTTGCGTGATATTAAAGAACCTTTGCTGCTCGCGTTCAGCACAGCAAGCAGCGAAAGTGCCATGCCTCAAACCATTGAAGCCTTGGAAAAACACGGCATCAGCAACCGCATTGTAAGTTTTGTGTTGCCACTCGGTTATTCCTTTAATTTAGACGGCAGCATTATGTACATGACGTTTGCCGTTATTTTTATTGCGCAGAGTTATGGTATTGAAATTTCATCAGGCGAACAAATTCAAATGATGTTGATTTTGTTGGTTACAAGCAAAGGTATGGCAGGCGTTCCGCGTGCTTCATTAGTGGTAATTGCGGGAATGTTAACTATGTTTAATATTCCGGGTGAGGGTTTGTTGTTGCTTTTGGCTATTGACCAATTGTTAGATATGGGTCGCAGCGCAACCAATGTGGTGGGTAATGCCGTAGCAAGTGCGGTGGTGGCGCGTTTGGAGGGTGAGAAATTCTAAACTTTTTCCAAATACTTGTTCAACCAAGTGTCTTTTAATTTTTGTTCCCAAGAATTTAGTTCCTGCTCGTTGGCAACCGAAGTGTTTAAAATAATTGTGTTTTCGGTAATTGTGCCGCTTGCCAACAAATCTTTAATTTTTGAGGAATGAACAGCTTCAATGGTATTTCCATTTTTGTAAGCAACCAACAAGCGATTGAGTAATTCTATGTTGAATTTTTTTTCACTGTCTTTTATAAAGCGCAAAAGCACATCAATGCTGCAACCGCTCGCGCTTGCAATGTCTTCTTGTACTTTTATAATAATGATTTTTCCCTGCAAAATTTCAAAACCCGCCGATAGTTGATTTTCGTGTGCTTTCCAGCTCGCAACAAAATTTTTTCCATCAAGGTTAAGTTGTTGCAAATCTTCTGTGCTTAATTGTTTGCTGATAATGTATGTCCAAACTCTGTTCATGTTGTTTTTGTTTTTTTGTGCGACACAGAGGCACTAAGACTCAGAGGCACGGAGTTTTTGATTTTCAAATTTAATTATTCTCCGTGTCTCCGCGCCTCTGTGCCTCCGTGTTTAAATAAATTTCGGGTTAATGCCTGTGTAATTATGTGGCGTAATTTTTTTCAATTCTTCTTTTATACTGTCGCTCACATTAAGTGTGTTGATGAACTCATGCAGCGATTGTTGTGTAATTTGTGCATTTGTGCGCGTTAAATCTTTCAGTGCTTCATAAGGTTTCGGGTAGCCTTCGCGGCGCAAAATAGTTTGAATGGCTTCCGCCACCACAGCCCAATTATCTTCCAAATCTTGTTTCAAAGCCGCTTCATTCAAAATTAATTTGTTTAAGCCTTTTAAAATGCTTGCATAAGAAATCAAGGAGTGGGCGAGGGGAACACCGATATTTCTTAAAACGGTGCTGTCCGTTAAATCGCGCTGCAAGCGCGATACAGGCAGTTTTGCGGACAAATGTTCTAAAATTGCATTTGCAATTCCCAAATTACCTTCGGCGTTTTCAAAATCAATGGGATTTACTTTGTGCGGCATGGCTGATGAGCCGACTTCGCCCGCTTTCAGTTTTTGTTTGAAATATTCCATGCTCACATAGCTCCACACATCGCGGCACAAATCAATTAAAATTGTGTTTACACGTTTCAGTGCATCGCAATACGCGCCAATGTTATCGTAATGTTCAATTTGTGTGGTGAATTGCGAACGGCTTAAACCCAAAGTTTCATTCACAAATTTGTTTCCGAAAGCAATCCAATCTTGTTTCGGGTACGCCACAAAATGCGCGTTGAAATTTCCTGTTGCGCCACCAAATTTTGCAGAGAAAGGAACGTTTTGTAATTGCTTCAACTGATTATTTAAACGCTCCACAAATACATAAAATTCTTTTCCTAATTTGGTTGGTGACGCAGGCTGTCCGTGTGTTTTAGCCAATTGAGAAATATCTTTCCATTCTTTGCTTAATTCGGTAATTTTCTCAATAATGCTTTTGATTGAAGGAAATAAAACTTCATTAGAAGCATCTTTCAGCGAAAGCGGAATGCTAGTATTGTTTACATCTTGCGAAGTCAAGCCGAAATGCACAAACTCTGTATAAGCCGATAAATCAAGGTTTTGTAGCTTTTCTTTAATAAAATATTCAACGGCTTTTACATCGTGATTGGTTGTTTTTTCGGTGTCTTTTATTTTTAAAGCATCAGCCGAAGAAAAGTGTTTGTAAACTTCTTTCAGTTTTTCTTTTTGTGTGTTGTTGAGCTTTGGCAGTTGCGGCAAACCTACTTCCGAAAGAGAAATAAAATAGTCTATCTCCACCTGCACTCTGTATTTTATCAAGCCAAATTCAGAAAAATATGCATCTAAACTTTCTGTGGTTTTTCTGTAACGCCCATCAACGGGCGAAATGGCTGTTAAAGCGTTTAATTCCATAAAATTTGCAAAGGGCAAATGTACTATAAAAACAGTAAATTTGTTTTCACTCTGTGCGTAATAACCTGCGTAAATAATTCCTTGATTTATAAATCATTAAATTAAATTTACCGTGTGAAAAAACTGCTTTGTTTTTGTTTATTGTTGAGCTTATTCAGTTGTTCTGTGCAAAAACGCAGATACCAAAAAGGCTTTTACATAAGTAAAAAACATTCAAAACAAAAAACGAAGGACAGGAACAGTGATGTGGACACCACTAAATTTCAAAGCGTAACGACTCATACAAACTCCGAAATATCTGACAGTTGCGATGTGCTGATAATGAATAACGGAACTGAAATTTATGCAAAAATTCTTGAAATAAATTTTGACCAGATAAAATATGTCGGGTGCAATTCTAAAAACAGAAAACGGCGCGTGCTCTACAAAGACAAGGTGTTTATGTTAAAACGCAGCGACGGTTCAGATATAGTTTTTGAAACCACAGTAAGCGATGACAACCGAAATATAAAACGCTATCATAAACAAAAAATAGAAAAGCCGATACATGACGATGCCTTGAAATCGGTTTTGTATGGGCTTACGGGCTTGGTTTGGTTAGGCAGTTTACAAGCTGTTCTTTTAGGGACGAATGTATTGAGTGATATTAAGAGCAGTTCACTTAATTACAAAGGAAAAGCCATTGCCGTACTTGGAATTTTTCTCGGCGTAATCGGATTAATTTTTTGGTTAATGATACTAACGATACTCGTTAGAATATTTGTAATTACCCATTTTTAGCCGTAAAAAGCCTATCTTCGCGCCATGAATTTTGAGGGGAAAACAGTTGCTTTTCACACCTTAGGCTGCAAGTTGAATTTTTCGGAAACCTCCACCATTGCGCGTTTGTTTGCGGAAAAAGGTTTTGCGAAGAAAAATTTTTCTGAAGCCGCCGATGTGTATGTGATTAACACTTGCTCTGTTACTGAAAATGCAGACAAAGAATGTAAAAGCATTGTGAAATCCGCCCTTTCTCAAAATCCTGAAGCGTTTGTTGCTGTTGTTGGTTGTTACGCACAATTAAAGCCCGAAGAAATTTCAAACATTGAAGGCGTTGATGTAGTGTTGGGCGCAACCGAAAAATTCAAATTGCTTAATTATATTGATTTGTCGGGCAAAAGCGAGCACGCGCAAATTCATAATTGTGAAATTTCAGAAGCCGATTTTTTTGTTGATGCGTACAGCGTGGGCGACAGAACACGTTCTTTTTTAAAAGTGCAAGACGGTTGCGATTACAGTTGCACCTTTTGTACCATTCCCTTAGCACGCGGAAAATCGCGCAGCGACACGATTGAAAACGTTGTAGCAAATGCAAAAAAAATTGCAGCAAGCGGTGTAAAAGAAATTGTGCTCACAGGTGTAAATATTGGTGATTTCGGCTACGGACAAACTATTGACGGCGACACCAAAAAGAAAAAACAATACACTTTTTTAGATTTAATAAAAGAATTAGATGAAGTGCAAGGCATTGAACGTTTCCGCATTTCGTCCATTGAGCCGAATTTGCTGAAAGACGAGATTATTGAATTTGTGGCGCAATCAAAACGATTTGTTCCGCATTTTCATATTCCCTTACAAAGCGGAAGCAATGCCATTTTAAAAAACATGAAACGCCGTTATCAACGTGAGTTGTACGCCGACAGAGTTTCAAAAATAAAAAGTCTAATGCCTGATTGCTGTATCGGCGTTGATGTGATTGTTGGTTTTCCAAATGAAACGGAAGAGCATTTTTTGGAAACATACAATTTCCTCAACAGCCTTGATATTTCGTATTTGCACGTTTTTACATACAGTGAGCGCGATAATACGGAAGCAATTTTAATGCAAAATATTGTTCCTGTTGCTGAACGCAAACGCAGAAATAAAATGTTGAGAATTTTGTCTGCAAAAAAACTCCGCGCTTTTTACGAAAAACAAAAAGGCAAAGAAATGACCGTAATTTTTGAGCACGAAAACAAAAACGGGTTTATGTACGGTTTCACTCAAAATTATGTAAAAGTGAAATTGCCTTTTGATTTAAGTTTATGCAATCAGCTGCTTTCTGTTACCGTTGGCGATTTTGACGAAGATGGGAATATGAAATGTATGTTATCGTCAGAAGTTGAAAACGGAAAATAAATAGCTTTCAAAATGTATCTTTGACTTATTGATAAACAACACCGAAAGCATTGACAATGACGGGTGGAACGTTGTGATTTGCTTTCAAAATGTATCTTTGACTTATTGATAAACAACCGGACAACATTATAAACAGCTTTCAAACAGGTTGTGATTTGCTTTCAAAATGTATCTTTGACTTATTGATAAACAACAATTTTATGATACAAATATACAACCTTTATGTTGTGATTTGCTTTCAAAATGTATCTTTGACTTATTGATAAACAACAGCGTGGCGCGGTCTTACGCAAGCCCAACGGTTGTGATTTGCTTTCAAAATGTATCTTTGACTTATTGATAAACAACTTTTAACTGTATTGATTGGGAGAGAGATGAGTTGTGATTTGCTTTCAAAATGTATCTTTGACTTATTGATAAACAACCTGTTAGCCACATATAGCCGTGTCCCTGCAGTTGTGATTTGCTTTCAAGAAATCATAATACAAAAACCTCAACTTTCTAAAGAATAAAAGAACTATAAAAATGCTAATAAAATCTACCTTTCAGGTGGATTTTTTTGTTTTATGCCCGACTTTCAACACTATTTGTTATCAGTTGCTTTACCGATGTTAGGCTAAATTTTGTTACTTTTTTTGTTACTCACAGTCAAAAACACTACCGAGTAACAAAATTTTAACCTCATTTTCTATGAAAAACTTGTTACTGTGTTAATAATGTGTTGAAATGCAAATAATTGGTTTGTTTAAAAGATAATCATAAATATAATACCTTTCCTTTGTTGGGTTGTTATTATGCTTTAGCTTTGTCGGGTAACAAAAAAGCACTTGTAATGAGTACCAAAAGGAAAAGGGCAGCCGCGCCCAAAGAACCGATAAGACTGAGGTTTAAACCCCTTGCCAACGGTAACAAAAGTATCTATTTAGATAGTTACAAAGACGGCATAAGAGCCTATGAATTTTTGAAACTTCATTTAATCCCTGAGCGTACCCCCGCCGCCAAGCTGCAAAACAAGGAAACATTACAAACGGCAACCGCTATAAAAGCACAGCGTATTATTGACCTTAACAACGCGGTACATGGTTTGCAAAACAATAGGAAAAAATCAAATGCAAACTTTATTGAATACTGCAAACACCGCGCTGAGGTTAAAAAACAAAAAGCGGCGGGCAGCGAACGCGGCACATTTCTAATTTACAAAACACTTATTTTCCACTTAGACCAATTTGCAGGCAACAAAACAACGTTTAAACAAATTGACAAAGCATTTTGTAACAACTTCATCAGCTACTTAAAACAAGCCCGAAGCCAAAGAAATAATGAGCCGCTTAACCCAAACACCATACTAAGCTATATTAAGACCTTAGAGGCAATTTTAAACGCGGCTATTGACGATGAAATAATAATCCACAATCCACTCAAAAAAATTAAAGACAAACCTACCAAGCAAGAAACACACATAAATTTTTTGACTGCCGATGAAGTAAAAAAATTAGAGCAAACCGACTGCACCAAACCACAGGTAAAAAATGCTTTTCTGTTTTGTTGCTACACAGGTTTAAGATTTTCAGATGTGAAAGCTATTACTTGGGAAAAATTACAGCATATTAACGGACGTTGGCTTTATGTGTACAGGCAGCAAAAAACCGACAAACCACAATACACCCAAGTATCAGATAAGGCAGCAACTTATTTGCCCCCACGCCCACACACGGCAGCCGATACCGATTTTGTTTTTGATATTCCTAACAACGGCTATACAAACATTTTTTTAAGTCTATGGGCTGCAAAGGCGGGTATAAACAAAAAAGTAACTTTTCACGTTGCCCGACACACCAACGCTACTTTGTTACTTTCTAAGGGTGTGCCGATTGAAACAATAAGTAAACAGTTAGGGCATTCATCAATACAGGTAACACAAATTTATGCTGAGGTGTTAGATGAAAGTTTGATGAAAGCGGTAGATACTTTAAACCACTTGTAAAATATTTTTGATTACAAACAATATCAAAAGTTTATTGAAAAGGAATTGAAAGAAAAATGAATACTAAAATAAACAACATGAAAAGTTCAAAATTAGTCCAAATAGGAAAGTTACTTCAGATGTTACCTGAACTTGAAAGTATTGCAGGTATTACAGGTGATTATTCTGTATTTGAACAGAACAAAGAAATTTCAGATAAGTTGGAAATTGTGTTAGAAAAGTTGGAAAGTATGTTCGTGGGTGGATTAACAGAGCAAGAACAAATACTATTCAATAGGTATTTAGTAAAAAATAATCACGGCACTCAAACTAAAATAGCAAATATATCACGGCTTTTTACAGAGTATTACCCAAAATGGCAGCCTGAGAAACTTGCACCACCTCAGCAACAAAATCAAACCGAACAGCTAACAATCCCCGATAATATTTTGCAGGCGTTGGCAGATAAAGGAATTTTGCAGGCATTAGCAGATAAAAGTTTTATTGAAAAAACAACCGACAGCCCTTTGAAGTGGTTAAAAACAAAATCATTGCTTGCCTATTTTGTAGATGTAGCAAATGAAGTATTGAAACTTAAAGACGGTAAAAATTTGCAAATAGCACCTTTTGAAAATCTGTTTGTTGTAAAAGACAAAAAAACAAATGGATTTGTTAATGTAGAAGCAAGAAAAATATCACTTAGTATTAGCGAGCGGAAAAATGATAAAAGAGGACTGCCAAAAGGTTATAAAATAATTGATGAAATTTTGAAGTATGAAAAGCCAAAACCAAAAACCAAATAGTAATAAATAGCAGTAATACTGCACCTTTCAGCCCCTATGTTACCCCTATGTATGCCCTACATAGGGTTTTTTATTTTCTGATTTGTTTCAAATTTGTTTTTGTATTCAGCGCGGTGAGAGTGCAAGCCGCCACGCTGAAAACAAGGCACGGCGGTAGAATGCTTGCACGTTCTACCAACGGCACTAATCCATAACAAAAAATAAAATGGAAAATCAAATTTTAAATGAATTGCAGGAACTAAAAAAACTAACTGTGCTTTCTGCAAAACAAGCCCTCACTATGAGTGAGGCGGCAATTTTAACAGGCTTATCAAAATCACACTTGTACAAAAAAGTGATGTTAAAAGAAATCCCTTACTATAAATCGGACGGTGGGAAGATAACCTACTTTGACAAGTCAGAGCTAACAGCATGGTGTTTAAAGCACCGCGTTAAAACCAACGCTGAAATTGAAGCTGAGGCGGCAACCTATGTAGTAACAGGTAAAAAAGGGGGTGCATAATGGATTTGACAGATTTATTAAGGTTTGAAAAATTGCCAAACCAAAAAAGCAAACACCGCTTAGATTGTACACAAAGTACACAAAGCTATCAGCCTTTAGAAATTCAAAAGAACAAAAAAGGCGAACAATTTTTGTATGTTCAACATTTTACCGACCACATAAAAGCTGCCCGCCAAAGGAAAGGCGACACCACAATAACAAGCGGTGCAGGCATACATATTACAAGTGTGTTCCAAGCCGATGTAAATAGTGGTGTAGCGTATGGGGATATGAAAGGCACTACCGATTTATTAATGTTTGTATTTACAAATTTTAGTAGAGAGGCAGACGGCAGAATTAAAGACGGTGCAACGGTAGAAATATTTGTGGCACGCGGTAAAAAATTCAACAAAAACACAATCGGCAATTTGTTTTTAGACGGTGAATTGAACGCTGAAATTGAAACGCTAAGAAACAAAGCGGCTGCCAAATCCTGACAAAAAAGGGGCGGGGTTACACTCGCCCTTTTTATAATTTTCTTTAATAAGGTGTAATGGGTTACTGATTTAGTAACCATAACAAACAAAGTAACAACAAAAGATAAATGATATTTATGTATGATAATTTGAATTTTGGATTAAGAAGTACAGATGTTTCAAACGTTAATTTCTTGGAAGATGTACCACAATATTTGGACACAGCCGAACAAATAAATTTTGAAAGTGGAACAATCATAAAAGGAACTTTGGGCGACACGGCAGACAAGAATTATTTTGAAGTAACAGTAAGTAGCTTGGGAATAAATTTGAGAAATGGAAGTTTGTGTAAATACCATTTTGGAAACAATTTAGAAACGCTGACAAGGCAGGAAACACAAAACGCTATCGGCGCGTTATCGGACACGCTGCATTTAAACTTAGACTTGGCAAGAATGTACCGTATAGACTTGGCACAAAATTTTTGTATGCAGTATTCCCCTGAAATTTATTTCTCTTACTTGGGACAAATGCTCTTAAACAGAAAACAGTTTAGACGTGCCACCGATGAACGGGGCAGCCTTTATTACTATGGCAAGAATGAACACTTTATTTTTTATGACAAGTTGAAAGAGCAAAAAGACAAAGGAAAATTAATCCCAAAACTTTACACAGGTAGAAACCTTTTGAGAATTGAACACCGTTTCATTAGCCGTCTTTACAAAATGTTTAACTGCACAGGTGTAACGGCAGCAATGCTGTACAATGAAGATTTTTATATAGGCGTTATTAACAAGTGGTTTGAAGCATACCAAGCAATCAGAAAACAAAATGAAATAGGGCTTAACTTTGAATTTATGAAAACAAAAAAAGATTTTTACACACTACTCATTTTAGAGCACATAAAAAACAACGGTAGCGAACTTGCTTTAATGGAACAAATACAAACCGCTCAGCAAACAAAACAATTAAGCAAAAAAATGGCATTTGATATTCGGGCGGCAATAACTAAAGCAGTAAACACAAACGCGGCTATAAACGCGCCTAATGAGTTGATTTTGGAGTTAGACAAGAAAGTGAATGAAGCAAGAAAACACTACCGTTAAAGAAACAATTTGCACACATACGCGCGTGCAAGGCTTAAAACAAACCTACCGATAAAAAACAAACAAATGACACAAACAAAATTTACACAGAAATTATTTAGCAGTATTTGTAATGATATAGCTACCACACAAAACGGACTTAATTCAGTTTGCCAAAAGCACGGCATAACGTCCCGCACGTTTTATAATTGGTTAAACAATAGCGCACGTTTGCAGCGTGAATATAACCAAGCCCGCGAACTGCAAATTGATTTGTTTAAAGCTGAGCTAATAAGGCTCACCTTGAATTTACAAAACAAGGAATTGTTAAAGACTATGAGTAGCGAGCAAAAAAGCAACTTTTGGCGGGCAACTAAACTGCAAATTGATACATTGAAATTTATTACTGCCAAGCTGCAAAACAAAAAATACACTTAGTCTAAAAGTGAAAATGCAACTAATACGCGCATGGTACGCATGGGCGGGCGCGGGCGCGTGTAAATGTGAAATGGAAAAAAATCCCATAAAGGGTTTACAATTTGTAAACTTTTTATTATCTTTGTGCTGTGAATATCATTAACCGTAAAACGATTATTTACTACACAAAAAAATTTCCCAAAGCAAAGAAACAATTACTTGCATGGTATAATGAAATGCTGAAAGAAGATTTTGCAAACTTTAATGAGCTAAAGGAAATGTACGGTAATGCAAGTTTGGTTAATAACCAAAGAGTGGTGTTTAACATTAAGGGGAATGAGTTTAGGTTAGTTGTATCAATGAATTTCAGGCGGCGTGCTTGTTACACAATTTGGTTTGGCACGCACAAAGAATATGATAAAATAAATGTGGCAACCGTACCGTATAATCTTAATTTGTAAAAATGAATACTTGGAAAGTTATAAAAACAGCAAGCGAGCATAAGAAAGCTGTAAAACGTGCAATGGAAATTTTTCATGCCGAACCGAACACACCCGAAGACGATGAATTGGGCGTGTTGCTTTTATTGATAAAAGACTATGAAGACCGTACAGTAAAAATGCCCGAAGTGGACGTGTTAGAAATTATTAAAGACAAAATGCAGGAACAGGGAATAAAGAACAAAGACCTTGAACCAATTATTGGTAGCAAAAGTTATGTTTCATCAATCCTTTCAGGACGTAGGGAATTAACTTTGAAAATGGCAACGCGGTTAAAAGATTACTTTCATCTGCCTGCCGAATTGTTTTTGCAGGCGAGTTAAAATGAATGTGGTGAAATTTGGCACTTTTGGTACTATTTTGTTACCCATGAAAATAAAAATACAGTATTTATAAGGCTTTCAAAGGTTTTTATGATTACCTTTCAAAATGTATCTTTGACTTATTGATAAACAACGTTTTAAAATAATTTTCTGTTAAGCATATCGTTGTGATTTGCTTTCAAAATGTATCTTTGACTTATTGATAAACAACAAAAACTTTTGTAGATATAAAAGCGTTAATGTTGTGATTTGCTTTCAAAATGTATCTTTGACTTATTGATAAACAACACACTTTTAAAAACGACAAGATAAAACGAGGTTGTGATTTGCTTTCAAAATGTATCTTTGACTTATTGATAAACAACAAAATTCCTACTGATAATCCGCCCAGCAGGGTTGTGATTTGCTTTCAAAATGTATCTTTGACTTATTGATAAACAACTGACTACCTGCAATTAATGAGCAGCGGAAAGTTGTGATTTGCTTTCAAAATGTATCTTTGACTTATTGATAAACAACTAGCACCCTTGCCAATAGATGTTGGAGCGAGTTGTGATTTGCTTTCAAAATGTATCTTTGACTTATTGATAAACAACCGCTTGCTTGTTGCCCTGTTGTGATTGTGTGTTGTGATTTGCTTTCAAAATGTATCTTTGACTTATTGATAAACAACTTTAGTTTTAAATCTTCTAACCATTGTAGAGTTGTGATTTGCTTTCAAAATGTATCTTTGACTTATTGATAAACAACGCGCGGTAGGCACGGAATACGCTAAGATACGTTGTGATTTGCTTTCAAAATGTATCTTTGACTTATTGATAAACAACGCGCTCGTTTGGCTATAGCTAATGAAATTCGTTGTGATTTGCTTTCAAAATGTATCTTTGACTTATTGATAAACAACGTTGTTTTCATGGAACACATTTACCACATAGTTGTGATTTGCTTTCAAAATGTATCTTTGACTTATTGATAAACAACTCCGCAAACTGTCGCGCAAGCAGGTGTGCGGTTGTGATTTGCTTTCAAAATGTATCTTTGACTTATTGATAAACAACAAACTACAGTATGTTATACTGATGCATTTGGTTGTGATTTGCTTTCAAAATGTATCTTTGACTTATTGATAAACAACATACATAGCTAAAATGCTTGCCAATAAAGGAAAGTATGTTGTTTTTACAAAGAAAAAATCAGGTTTATCAGTACTAAAATCGCTCTTCTGGGCGATTTTTTTATTTCTGTTATTCTAAAACAATTCCAATTGTTGCTTTACATCAGGCATTTCCTGCGGTTTCTTTCCAAAAAACAGTTCCATTTTCTCAAACTGTTTATCGGTAATTTGCAAGATGCCTATTTTGCCATATTCGGGCAATAGTTTTTTCACTCTGTTTTTGTGGACATCGGCATTTTCGCTGCTTGCACTGTGTCGCACATACATGCTGAACTGAAACATGCTGAAACCGTCTTGCATCAATTCTTTTCTGAACCGTGCAGCCACTTTTCGGTCTTTCTTTGTTTCAGTTGGCAAGTCGTACATTACTAATGTCCACATCACTCGGTAAGCGTTTAAGCGTTCGGTGTTAATATTCATTTTTCGTTAAATCAAATCTTAAATTCATTTTTCGGGATATGTTAGTTTTCGCTGTTCACCCATGTAGCATTTCACCAAACTTACTGCTGTCCGTTGCGTAGCAATCATCAGCGGACTTTTTTCTCCCTCAATTATTACATCTATTCTCGGAATTTCAAGCAACACTTTTTTGTGTTCGGTCGTCATGTCGTTTATCAAACCAAATTCATTTATCATGCGATAAGCAATTTCGTCCACATAAGGGCGATAAGGTTCCATTAAATCATCAGCCAAACAAAACGCATTGTAGCGGCTTCGGTGAAAAATGCCGAGAGTAGGCAACAGCCCTGCGCCTACAATGCTTCGCGCCATAGTAGCGCGCAAAATAGTGTAGCCGTAATTCAAATAATTATTTGGTGCGCTATATTCTTTTTCTTGTGGTATGCGCACAAAATCGGGAACGTGCGAAAAAATATTTTTCCAATAATAAGCAGCCGCAGTAGCTTCGCAATTATCGCTGTCGCCGCTTTTTACGTTTTTATATAGCGGAATTAAGTAATCGGATTTGATTAAAAAACTGTCCAAAATTGCCGCTTGATTTTTTATTTTTTGCGTAACAGTTTGCGCCCACAGTTGTTTTTTCAAAGGTTCACTTGCCGCGAGTTGAGCTTCGTATCGCTCTTGCTGCGTTTTATTTCCTTCAATTGGCAGAAGCACGCTTTGCGGCATGTGTTTGTAATCGCAAGTAACAATCGCAACATTGTTTTCCTGCAAGGCTTGAATTAATCCGCTGGTAATGGTTATTTGCGGATTGTCAATGATGATTATTCCTATATCTTCTACGGCTCTTGTTTGAAATTTGGTTTCGCCATTTATGGTGATTTCAAAACTTAGTTGCTTATCTTTTAATCGCAAATAAGCAGGATTTCCGAAATAAAGAGTTTGCTTAATCATTGGATTATTGGCTATTGATTAATTGCGTAATGAGTTTTATCATTAAATCTTTTTCGGCGGGATTACTTTGTGCAACCAACAAAGCCAATGCAACCAAACCGTTGTCGTTTATTTTTACTTCGCCCGATTTTTTAAAACGGTGTTTATTTTTTTCTAAAAACCACACAAACAAAAATGCGCCAATGCGTTTGTTTCCGTCACTAAACGGATGATTTTTAATAACAAAATAGAGCAGGTGAGCGGCTTGTTCTTCAATGCTTGTGTACAAATATTGCCCGCCAAAAGTTTGTACGATGCTTTGTAATATGCCCGAAAAACTTTTGTCTTTTTCGTTACCGAATAAATCGGTTGCTT
The DNA here is from genome assembly GCA_019638705.1 of Bacteroidota bacterium. Taxonomy (GTDB): domain Bacteria; phylum Bacteroidota; class Bacteroidia; order B-17B0; family Aurantibacillaceae; genus Aurantibacillus. The sequence continues at coordinate 41,462 of JAHBTI010000009.1, read as the reverse complement.
CTTTTTGTTTAACGAGTTGCGATTTCAATTCAGCAATAGCTGATTTTGCTTCGTTATAACTTATTTCGTAAGTAACATTTTCATTCAGCTTTTGTGTTTCAATGGAATTACTGTCGTATTTGTTAAGCAACACAAAACTTTGGGTGTAATTAGAAATAATTTCCAATAAGCCTTTTGCTTCTTTTAAATTTGTTTCTTCACCAATAGATTTTTGAATGAGCTGAACGGTTTGGTGTAATTCATCTAAGCGTTTTTGGTTGATAGAATAACCTTGAATTAAATATTCTTTTAAGCGGTTGGTAGCCCATTGGCGGAATTGCGTTCCGCGTTTAGAATTTACACGATAGCCAACAGATATTATAGCATCAAGGTTGTAAAATTTAACCTTTCTTTTTACACTTCTGCTCCCTTCTTTTTGAACTACCGAGAAATACTCGGTAGTTGATTTTTCCTCTAATTCACCTTCTGAATATATATTTTTTAGATGTAAGCCTATTGTGTCGCTGTCTTTATCAAATAATTCCGCCATTATTTTTTGCGAAAGCCAAACGGTTTCTTTATCCATTTGTACGGATACTTCTACTTTATTATCCGCTGATTTGTATATTGCGATTTCATTCATAATTACGCTGCGGATTTAATGTTTAAAGTAGAATCTTTCAAACGATTAGTTGCCCAAATTCTGAATTGAGTACCTTGTTTGGACTTCACACGATAACCTACAGAAATGATTACATCAAGATTATAGTATTCAGTTTCTTTAATTTGAGTTTTTCCAACAATAGCACCATGTTGAGTGGTTGTCGCAAATTTTGCGACAACCACTTTTTTCTCTAATTCTCCCTCTTCAAACACATTATTAATGTGTTTTCCAATAGTTTTAACATCTCTGTTAAATAATGTAGCCAATTGATGACGATTTAACCATACTGTTTCCTTATCAAGATTGACTTGTAATTCAATCTTATTATCTGACGATTTGTATATTTCTATTTCGTTCATAATATTTTCTGTTTTCAACCCGTGCCATTTTAGGAACAAGTTCATTTTACGCTTTTGAAATATTTCCTAATCTATCTACTTTTACTTTGATACAAACGGATTTTATTTGTTCTCCTGTAAAGGCATTTTCATTTTTTGACCCTTGCGAACCAACTCCAATTTCGTTTTGAATAGGATAATCCATACCTGCTTTCTTCTGCTTATCTTTATTCATATTGAACAACACATTAGCAATGTTCACAAGAATGAAGTTTGCCATAACACCACTACCGTCAGTAAACTTATAAATTCTGTTTCTTTGCTCTTTCGTCAAACTACTAAAATCAATTGGTGATGAATTTTCTCTTTCTTCTTCTGTTGGCACATAAACCAAATCATTTGGTGAAAGATGAAATAACAGATTATCACCTTTTTCATTTCTATCAGGAACAGAATTTAAACCTTGTTTTTGGCGTTCTATAACAATGTTTAAAGGAATGGTTTCAAAACTTCGTTTGCCGTTTTCGTCTTGATAAACGGCAAAGAAAAGATTTGTGCCTTTAGCTGCTTCTACAAACTTTGTTTTTTTATTTCCTGTTTGTCCTAAAGGAAATTTGCTTCCCGTTTCAAAAATTCTTGCTTTGTAAATGGGTTGGTGTGCTTTGCCATCGTTGTATTGAGCAATGTTTTTGTTCAAATCTTCAAGACCTTCAGGTGAAAACGCTAATTCAGGATTATTGCCTTTTGTTTTTAAATAATTTTTTAGAATTTTTTGAATACCTGTATCGGTAATGGCTTCAATGGTTTTTAAATCAAAACTTGTATCAATACTTTTTCTTGTTGCAGTTAAAATTTTTCCTTTAGGAACTTTTATTCTTGGCAACTCAACTTTACCTGAAACGGTTTCTTTGTGCATTGGTTTACGAATTGCCCAATTCACGCCTTTTTGTTCGGCTTCTACTTTCTTACCATTTTCAATTTTCTCATAATGATTAGTTGCTTTATTGATGACACGTAGATTTTGTTTGAAGCTGACAACAATTTTTTCTAATTCATTTTTTACATCAACGGTAAAATTTTCCCAAGGCTTTTTAAACTCGGTAAATTTATCTCTTTCTTTTCCGTTGTTGTCTTGCCACTTTTCTTTGTGGCGCAATTTATTTTGCAAATCAAATCTTGAATTGTCAGATTTTGCAGATTGGTTGTTTAACAAATTAACGTGGTCGCGTGTGGCACAAGCAATCACCAATGCGTCCATTGCGTGGTGGCGGTGGTCAATGCGTTTCTTTTGAAAACCTTTTGAAAGTTCTAAAGGAACAGTCGGAATTATTTTTCCGTTTGTGTTTTTTGAAGTAAATTTTTGCGAATTGCTTAATGTATTCATTCGCTCAAAACGTGGTAAAATCAATTCATTCCACACATCGTTCAATCCCCAATCTTGCTTTAAACGGTCGGTAATTTTGCCATTGCACGGAATAATATTTTTTGAATTTACTCCGTCATCGTTTGTATCGGCACGCACAATATTTGAAAGCACCGACATAATAAACTTACTAATGTGGCGTGTGTCGTTTAGTTGCCGTTCAATCATTTTTTCGGGAATTTCTTCTAACAATAAATTGTTACGTTTACGATTATTTTTACCGTAATGTTCTTTTACAAAATCTTTGTATTCATCTTCGGTAAATACTTTTACTTTCTTACCAAAGTTTGTGTCCAAAATTTCGCCTTTATGATTTTTGATAAACTCTAACCCAAGTTGGTTATCCTTTTGTTTATTTACGGCTGCTTCGCAAATTACTTTGTTATTAAAACTATCGTCAAAATAACGACTTTGCGGAATAATGTGTTCTATTTGGTAATCGGCAGTAAATAATTTGTTCAACGGAATTATTTCGCCTGTGTATGGCGAACGGTACTTTTGTTCTAACCACAATTTATAGCGTGTCAATTCAGCTTTTGTAGGTTGCGCCGATTTGCTGATTTTTACAATATCATCAGGGATTTCAATGTTAGAATTTATTACACCGTCTTCGTATATTTTTAATGCCTCTTGTTGTATTGGTGAATACGGACGAACATCTTCTACCGACAATTTTCCGTCAGAATTTTCTTTCAATTCCATTATCAAAGCCTTGATACGAAGATTGGTATTTTCGTTTTCGCTAACTATGTTAGTTAAACGTTTGCGTTCGTCAGCAGTATTTTTCATTTCACGCCCCAACTCAATATGAATTTCATCAAAGAAGTTTTGTGCACCGTTGCCGTAATGTTGCCAAATATCTTTTACCACACGCAAAGTTTCTGTTACAACTTGCTCCACTATTGGGTTGCGTAACGAGTGTTGTTTAAATTCTTCTAAATAGTTTTCTAATTCTTGCGCCGATTTCCATTGACGAATGTCGCTTGCTTCTGAATGTTTGTCGTACGCAACATAACCCGCCAACCACAATGGCAAACCTTGAAAATGTTTTTCTTCGGTTAAGTGAATGGCTTTTTCGCGCACACGAGTTTTGATGTTTTCGTCAAATTCTCCTGTAATAATTTTTTCAATTCGCTCTTTTGTTCTTTTGTCAATAGCTTCAAAACTCCAATACTTTCCTAAACGCATTAACGGCAACAATTTTTTAATCGCTTTTTCGGAATAAGAGCCGTATTCGCTTTTGAATGGTGGAAATTTTTTGAAGTTTTCTACAAAAGATATTTCATCAATTTTATGTTTGTTTGCAAAAGATTTTAATGCTTTTTCAAATTCAATTTTGTCGGTAACTGAATAAATAATGTGCCACAATTGTTGCTCAATTTCTGCGGTTAAGAAATTAGCAGGAACATTAGTAACTTTTCCAAGCCGTGTTACAATTTGTGTTTTGGTTTCGTTGCACGGATATTTTTTGTCTTCAACAAAATTCCAACGATATTTTTCTGTTTCAGCATTTAGTTCTTTAGATTTTAATTTCGATTGTTTTTGTTCAAGCAAGAATTTTATCAAAGGTTTTTGCTCAATTTCTTTTCGGTTGTTTAAGAACTCAAACAGTTGTTCATAATCTTCTGTGCTGTTCAAAAATTGGGCAGTTACATTGCTATCGTCTTCTTTTTTGTAAATACTTAAATTTTTTATCCATTGCCAAATTCTAAATTCCTGATAGTAGGGATTGGATTTTGGAATAGCTTTTAAATATTCTTTTACTTCAATTTCTTTTCCGTTTTCATCTTTTTTATTGATTTTGTGCAATCTGTATTCTAAAGCACAATTTCCGATAGACGATTTTTGACTGCGTAACGGACGTTGATAGAAAATAATATCATCTAAAAACAAATGCACAAAATCTCTTTTGCTCAATGTAAGTTGGTGAGCTTCGTTATTGCGATATAATTCACGAATGCAATCGTTGTATTTATCTTTAAACAATTCGGGTTGCAGTTCAATTTGTTTTTTGAGAATTTTTCTTAATTCATCTTTGTAAAATTTCCGTTCAATAGTGCGAACTAATTTTCCGTTTATTTTTTGTTTTGGATTTTGAAGTAAAGTATCGTAGATGTAAGTGCCAACGGTTTTGTGCGACTTGTCGATATCTTGTTCAGTTTTCTTTTTTAGTAAAGTCCAATCGTCTTCGCTTGGCGCACGAAAACTACGTTTTTCAACGCCATCTTTATCTTTTTTTATTGTTCCGTCATTGTTTAAATCGGTTGTTACAATAAAATCTCGTACTTTATCTTTCCAATCAAACAAAGGTGTTTTACTCGAACGGCGATAAATCCAACCATTTTCCAAAATTAAAGAGTACCAAATTTCATCTTTTTTGCCTTTTTGTTCGTCAGCTTTTACATCAACAATTTTTAAAGAATAAAACTCAACTAATTTGTTTGGGTTTTCTTCTTCTTCCTCGCCCCGCAACTGATAATACCCACGTTTTTGATTAAAATTTAAAATCAGCCAAGCTAATTCCCCCTTTGTGATTGATTGCGTTAATGCTTTTTTACGCAGGTAGTAAATTGTCCAATCGTAAGGGATTTTATATTCTTCGCCTTTTTTGTTTTTCTTGTTCAATAAGTCCGGTTGAGATTTCTTGAACTCGTTCAGCATTTCTTTAAATGTTGATTGAAAAGCAAACTCAAATTTATCTTTTCCATTTTCTTTTTTCCCGTTTTTCTTCCAAACTAATTTGGTTTCTGTTTCATCTTTAAATTTTCCGAAACGTTTCTCAAAGTCAATGTCATTTGCATAGTGTTCGGGCAAAAATCCCAATATATTCAGCATTCTGTGTAAACGTTCTCGGCGAAGATGATTTCGTTCATATCTACGGCGTGCACTTCTATATTTCGTTCTGTCGGCAGTTTGAGAAACAGAATTACCTTTCCCAAAATCTCCTTTGATACTTTCGTCCATAGGAATAATGCGACTTCCCAAGCCAAGTATTTTACCTGTCTTGTTTTCAAAATCTTGTTCAATTAAACTCCAGCCAATTGAGTTTGTCCCTAAATCCAATCCTAAAATCTTTTTCATATTTTATTCGTTAAATTTTTGGAAAGGTAAAAATAAATTAATATCCTTGTTGCTACATTTTAAAGCAAATCACAATAAGGATTATTCCGTTGTGAAAACATTTAAGCCGCCTCGTCTTCCAATACGGGGCATTTTTTTGCTTAAATGTTTCACGAATACGAATACCTTTATCAATAAAAACGAATGAGCTAAAACATCTAAGGCGGGAAGCAATTCTCGCCTTTTTCTTTCACTCCAAACTACAAAACATAATTATACAACACAAAAAAGCCACGAGTATTAACTCGTGGCTTAGTTTCGTATTCCCCCCTTTGGGGAGTTAGAGGGGCTTTTTTACCACCCCAACACCCACGCAAAAATTAAAGGCGCAACAATGGTTGCATCACTTTCTACAATAAATTTTGGTGTGTGAATGTCTAATTTTCCCCAGGTAATTTTTTCGTTGGGTACTGCGCCACTGTATGAACCGTAAGAAGTGGTGCTGTCAGAGATTTGGCAGAAGTAAGACCAGAAAGGAATGTTGTGCATTTCCATATCCTGATACAACATGGGCACTACGCAAATAGGAAAATCACCCGCAATGCCACCGCCAATTTGGAAAAATCCTACACCTTTGCCACTGCTGTTTTTAACATACCAATCGGCGAGCCAAGCCATGTATTCAATGCCGCTTTTTACGGTGCTTGCTTTCAATTCGTTTTTAATAACGTAGCTTGCAAAAATATTTCCTGTGGTGCTGTCTTCCCAACCCGGCACTACAATCGGCAAATTGCGTTCAGCGGCTGCCAATATCCAACTGTCTTTCGGGTCAATTTCATAGTATTGTTTTAAGTCGCCGCTCAACACCACTTTATATAAAAATTCGTGCGGAAAATAACGCTCACCTTTTGCTTCGGCATCTTTCCATTGTTTTAATAAATGTTTTTGCAAACGGCGGAAGGCTTCCTCTTCTGGAATACAAGTATCCGTTACGCGGTTATAATGATTTTCCAACAAATCCCATTCGTCCTGCGGTGTTAAATCGCGGTAATTCGGAACACGTTTGTAATGTGAGTGCGCCACTAAATTCATCACGTCTTCTTCCAAATTTGCGCCCGTACAGGAAATAATATCAACTTTTCCCTGACGTATCATTTCGGCTAACGATTTTCCAAGTTCGGCGGTACTCATTGCGCCTGCAAGCGTTACCATCATTTTTCCGCCTTCGGTTAAATGCGTTTCGTAGCCTTTTGCTGCGTCAACCAAAGCAGCGGCGTTAAAATGTTTATAATGATGTGCTACAAAGTTTGAAATGGGACCTTTGTTTGAAATTGTATTTGTCATAATTAAAAAATTTGAGCGGCAAAGATATAATTTGAAGTTTAAAGTTGAAAGATTTACAACTCACTTTCTGAACTATACACTTTCAACTGTTCAGTAGTTCCACAGCTTCAACAATTTTTCTTTAAAGCGTTCTTTGGGTAAAAAATTGTGTTCCAAATCTGCATTCATAGGAACTGGCGTGTCCAAACTGCCCTCGCGCATCACAGGCGCATCAAGGTATTCAAAACAATGTTCGGTAATCAACGATGCAATTTCTCCGCCAATGCCGCCTGTTAAGGTGTCTTCGTGCAACACAATTACTTTTCCCGTTTTTTTCGCGGAAGTGTAAATCGTTTCCGTGTCCAACGGTGCAAGAGTTCGCAAATCAATTAAATCGGCGTTGATGTCTGTGTTTTCCTGCAAGGCTTCCAAAGCCCAATGCACGCCCAAGCCGTAAGTAACAATCGTTAAATCATTTCCTTCTTTCACTAAACGCGCTTTACCAAATGGAATAGTATAATATTCCTCGCTCACATCTTCGCTGATGCTGCGGTACAAAGCCTTGTGCTCAAAAAACATCACGGGATTCGGGTCTTCAAAAGCGGTGAGCAGTAAACCTTTTGCATCGCTCGGAAAAGCGGGATAAGCAATTTTTAACCCCGGAGTTTTAAAAAACCATGCTTCGTTGCTTTGGCTGTGAAACGGTCCTGCTGCAACCGCTGCGCCTGTTGGCATACGCACAACCACGTCCGCATGTTGTCCCCAACGGTAATGAGATTTTGCGAGATTGTTTACAATTTGTGTCATGCCTTCGCTCACAAAATCGGCAAACTGCATTTCCACCATTGCCTTGTGTCCGTTAATGGACAAGCCAAAACCCGCGCCGAGAATTGCACTTTCACAAAGTGTTGTGTTGCGCACGCGGTCTTTACCAAATTCATCAACCAAACCTTCGGTAATTTTAAATGCGCCGCCGTATTCTGCAATGTCTTGCCCCATAAGCACAAGATTAGAATGTTTTACCATGGCAAGTTTTAACCCGTTGCTAATGGCGTTAATCATGCGCATATTGCTTTTGTTGCCAACTGAATTTGAAGTGTCTTCAACCGAAAAGGGTTTATACAATTCGCGCAATTCTTTTTCCGTATCGGGTTTAGGGTTTTGTTCGGCAAAGGCAATTTCCAAACCCTCTTCAATTTCTTTTTTAATCTTGGCGCGCTCCTGTTCAATCATGTCTTCGGTGAGAACGCCTTCGCCGATTAAATATTTTTCAAAAGTATTTACAGGGTCTTTTTTGCCCCAAATGTCAAACAATTCTTTCGGAACATATTTTGTGCCGCTCGCTTCTTCGTGCCCGCGCATACGAAAGGTAACACATTCCAAAATTACAGGGCGCGGATTTTCACGAATACTTTCGGCTAATTTTTTTACGGTTTCAAAAACTTTCAACACGTTGTTGCCATCAATGGAAATTCCCTCAATGCCGTAGCCAATACCTTTATCGGCAAACGATTGACAACGAAACTGCTCGTTGCTTGGCGTGCTTAATCCATAGCCGTTATTTTCAATCACAAAAATTACGGGTAAATCCCACACGGCTGCGGTGTTTACACTTTCATGAAAATCGCCCTCGCTTGCACCGCCGTCGCCACTAAACACTACTGTAACTTTTTTATCACGTTTTAATTTGTCGGCGAGCGCAATGCCGTCAGCCACGCCCATTTGCGGACCAAGATGTGAAATCATGCCAACGATTTTATATTCCTGCGAGCCGAAGTGAAAGCTTCTGTCGCGCCCCTGCGTAAAGCCACTCGGCTTGCCCTGAAATTGCGAAAACAAACGGTTGAGCGGAATTTCGCGGGTGGTGAATACGCCGAGATTTCTGTGCATGGGCAAAATATATTCATCTTTTTCTAATGCACTTGCCACACCAACAGAAATGGCTTCCTGCCCGATACCGCTAAACCACTTGGCAATTCTTCCCTGACGAAGCAACAACAACATTTTTTCTTCAATCATGCGCGGTTTCAAAATGTTGCGATACAGTTTTAAAAGCACATCGTCTTTCAATTTTTTTCTGTCAAATTTTACAGGCATTTCGGCGGTAATCATTTTTATATTCTTTTTTTGTTTGACACAGAGGCACTGAAACAAGAGACACGAAAATATTTTCCTCTGTGTCTCCGAGCCTTTGTGCCTCTGTGTTTAATTATTCATGTTTATTTTTTTCCAAGTAATACACTAAATCCAAACCCAAAAGTAAACCAACTCATAAAATATTTATTGGACGATTTACTCACCTCTTCAAAATGATTGAAGCGTGGGGCTTTGGGGTCAAATTTAGTGAGTACCGTTGTGTAACTCAACATGAGCGAAAAACTTAGTGTTTCGTCCACAATAAAATTAAAGGTAGCTTCGGGTTGCAAGTAAGGTGCAGTAAATTTTAATGCCCCATACGGACGATTAACCGCACTGGTATCTGCGTTTACGTTCATGTAATTTGCCAGCATTATGCCCGAATTAAGCGCGTAACTCACATAGAAATTTTGGGAAGAAAAACGGTCGTAACCCAACTTGAAAAAAATACCCTGATGCATTAATTTTGTATCGTAAGGAATGGAATGCTTGAAATAAGTATATGCCAAAAATTTTCCGTTTTGAAACATGGTGTTTTGATAACCAAGTCCTGCATAAAAATTACTGAACAGGCGCACATTGCAAGACAAATTAGCTTCAAATATGCCGTAGAACGTTTTGCGGTACATTTGGCTGCTTATACTGCGCGGAATACCTACGTTACCGCGAATGGTAAAAGGAGCATTTTTCTTTTTGAGTTCCTGCGCTTCCGATAGAAACGAAACGAGCAGAAATATAACGGTGACAACTTTACGCATAGAGAGTTTAAATTTATAGTTTAAAGTTTGAAGTTCAAAGTTTAAAATTTAAACAGTTTATCATTATGAAGTTGTTTAAAGTACCCTGTCACTTCGAGTAGCCCGAAGAATGAGGGCGTATCGAGAAGTGATTTTAAGGCTTCAGTTCTCGATAAGGTTTGCAAAGAGAGAGCAAACCTACTCGAACTGACAATTCTTTATTGGACTTTAGACAATTTTATTATCAAATTAAAACTATTTTTGTACCGCTCTAAAAAAAATTATGGTATTCAGCGGCATAACGTATTTGGTTTATTTTTTACCTGTATTTATTTTGCTTTATCATTTAGCACCGCACAAATACAAAAATGCGGTTATTTTAATTGCCAGCATTTATTTTTACTCTTGGGGCGGACCAAAATTTATTTTCGTTATTCTGGGCACTACCTTTTTAGATTTCTTTTTGGTGAACGCCATGCACGAACAAAAAACGCAATCGGCGAAACGGAAATTTTTAGTGCTTTCGCTTTGTCTCAATCTTGGTTTGCTGTTTTATTTTAAGTACTGCAATTTTTTTATTGACAACATTAATGAAATTTTTGGCACAGAAATTATGTGGACAAAAGTGTTGCTGCCAATCGGAATTTCATTTTACACTTTTGAAAGTTTGACTTATGTGGTGGACGTGTATCGCGGCATTCATAAGCCTTTGAAAAATTTTTGGCATTATCAAACATACATTTTACTGTTTCCGAAATTGATTGCAGGACCAATCGTTCGCTATCATGATATTGCCGACCAAATTACCAACCGCGAAAAAAATTACACGCCCGATGTAAAACTGAGCGGCTTTTTAATTTTTTGTTTGGGCTTGGCTAAAAAAACAATCATTGCCAACACAATCGGTGCGCAAGCCGATGCGGTTTTTAACTTAGACATATCTCAAATAGACACAACGGCGGCTTGGATTGGCGCAATTGCTTACACCTTCCAAATTTATTTTGACTTTAGCGGTTACAGCGATATGGCAATCGGTTTGGGAAAAATTATGGGTTTCCGTTTGCCTGAAAATTTTAATAATCCTTACACTTCCGCAAGCATTAAAGAATTTTGGAAACGCTGGCACATCACACTCGGCGCATGGATACAAAACTATCTTTACATTCCTTTGGGCGGAAATAAAGTGAGTAATACAAAACTGTATCGCAACTTGGTAATTTGTTTTTTGCTTTCGGGTTTGTGGCACGGCGCAAGTTGGAATTTTGTACTGTGGGGCGCGTATCACGGATTATTCTTGGTCTTGGAGCGTTTGTTTCTCGGAAATGTTTACAAGAAATTGGGGAAATTTATTTCTGTGCCGGTTACCTTTATCATCGTGGTTACAGGTTGGGTTTTGTTCAGAAACGAAAATTTAGAGTACGCTTTAGGCGTGATAAAACAAATGTATTCTTTCCATTTCTTTGCCGGCAAATTCGCCATGAATAATGACTTTTTGTTTATGGCAATTTTAGCGTTGGTAATTTCTTTATTCGCCATCACACAAAAAACAAAAAACATTCAAAACAAAATTTACGGAGAAAATTTTTCAGACACAGGGCGTTGGGTTGCTGTGTTGGCGGGAGGTGTACTGTTTTATATTTCGTTGAGCTACGTTTCGGCGTTAAACTTTAATCCCTTTATTTATTTCAGATTTTGAGAATTAAAACATTAATAAATTGAAACCACATAGTTACATAGTTTTTCATAGTCAAACTATGTGTACCTATGAGAAAATTTATTTTCTCAACTATGAAAACTATGTACCTATGTGGTTAAAAATTAAACATGGCTAAAAAAACAAAAACATATTCCGTTCATTCCTTGACTGCCTTTTTTATGCTGTCTTTGCCTTTGTTGGTGGGCTTTTTGAAATATGCTAATCGTACCTCGCCAGATGATATTACTTATAACAAACCAAATTTAACAGGCATTGTTATCAGCGATGAAAAACCGAAATTTTCTTGGAGTAATTGGTTCAGCGGTACTTTTCAATCGGAAAGCGATGATTACAACAGCGACCACTGGGCGTTTAAAGAAATTACGGTGCGCTTGAATAATCAGTTTTATTACGAAGTCTTTAATCAAATTCGCGTAAACAATTTTGTGATTGGCAAAGACGATTATGTGTTCAGCGAAAATTATATTTTTTCTGCCATGGGTGATGATGTAATGCCCGAAGAAAAAGTTATGTCGCTTTTAGAAAAAGCAAAAGTTGTTCAGGATACCTTGAAGAAAAAAGGAATTGATTTGCTTTTGGTGTATGCTCCCGGCAAAGGCTCATTTTGCAAGGAGTTTATTGAAGACAAATACATTCACCCCGTAAAAAACACCAATCATAATTTGTTTATAGAAAACAGTAAAAAGTTGGGTTTAAATTTTCTTGACCTCAACACATATTTTCAAAGTATAAAAGAAACTTCGCCTTATCCTTTGTTCCCAAAGTTTGGACATCACTGGAGTTATTACGCCGAATGTTTGGCGGTTGATACCATTATTAAAAGCATTGAGGTATTGCATAACAGCATTGTGCCGCATATTTCCTGGCAGCAAATTGACATTGTTGATACCGCCCGCAGCCGCGATGCCGATGTGTTGAAAAGCATGAATTTGTACAGCAATCCTCCACAAAATATGCAACTCGCGTATCCGCAGCTTTTGTTTGAAGATGGCGATTATAAAAATACAACCCGCGCGCTTACCATTGGCGATAGTTATTGGTACGGACCATTGTATATGGGCATTCCCAAATATTGTTTTGCCAACGGACAATTTTGGTATTACTACAATAAAATTGTGCCACGCCCAAGTGATGACATTAAAGAAGTCTGGCAGTTAGATTTGAAACAAGCCATTGAAAGCAATCATGTGATTATGCTAGTGTATTCCGACGGAAATTTGCCTGCATTCGGAAACAGATTTATTCAAGATGTGTATGAACTTTATACTTCGCCAAACACCTATTACGAACGTAACCACCGCGAAACACAAATTCAAACCTTTGCCAAACAAATTCGTGAAGCACCGATTTTATTAAAGAAAGCCACACAAAAAAGTAATGAACTGCAAATTCCGTTGGATAGCGCGATTAGGTTAGAGGCAGGGAAAATGGCAGGGGTTAATTAGTTCGCAGCAACAAAAAAGCCAATTCTTTTCGGATTGGCTTTTTTGTAGTTATTCATCAAAATAAAACTTTAGTGGTGTTCGCCGTGCGCTTCACCTGACGCATCGTGGTCAGCATGATGAGCGTTTTTCAGGGCTTCCTGCTGCTCAATAAAAATCTGGTCAACTTTAGCGTATCTGCCTTCGCCACCCGAATAAGTACCTTCTTCCAATACAATGAAAATGGTATAAACTATAAACACGGTATAGGGTACAAGAATAATGTACTTAAAGAATTTTACCTCGTGCCCCAAGTGCATAAACCATATTACAATGGCTGCGGCTTTGGCTATGGTTAAACCTATAAACAATACTTTTAACCACAAAGTACCCGACCAACCGCGGTCTGGTGCCATAGAACCGATGATTAATTCAAAAATAGTGATGAAAAGCATCACCCAAAACACATTCCACAAGGTACGGCGCGCTTTTTTTCCGTAAGCCTCATCATGGTTGCTCATTTTTTCGTACTCAGGGTAATTATCGTGAAAATCTGACATAATAATTTTTCTTTTTAAAGTTTATAATTTTTTGAATTTTAATTTTTTTTACAACAGGTAGAAGAATGTAAATACAAACACCCAAACCAAGTCCACAAAGTGCCAGTACAAGCCAACTTTTTCCACCATTTCGTAGTGTCCGCGTTTTTCGTAAGTACCTTTTAGCACGTTTAAGAAAATAATGAAGTTAATAACCACACCGCTAAAAACGTGCGTGCCGTGAAAGCCCGTAATAAAGAAGAAGTAATTGGCAAATTGCGGCACGCCGTATTCGTTTGTAACCATATTAGCTCCATGGAAAATTTGTTTTACATAAGCTCCTGTTGCAGGGTCCCACACGTTGCGCCAAGCACCTCCAATGCCGGTAGGACCACCTTCGTGAGTGCCTACAATAAAGTGATACCACTCCCAAGCCTGTGAGCCTACAAACGCCAAACCGCCGATAATTGTCCAAAACATCCAAATAATAACCCCGCGCTTATTCATGCGATGACCGGCTTCCACCGCCAACACCATGGTAACTGACGACATGATGAGGATAAAGGTCATCAAACCCACATAAGCCAAAGGCAAATGCCCTTCAATAAACGGAAAGTGTGTAAAAACGTGTTCGGCTTTAGGCCACACCTCGGCGTATTTGTGGCGAATGAAACCGTAAGACACTAATAATCCGCCAAAGGTTAAAGCATCGGAAACAAGGAAAAACCACATGAACATTTTTCCGTAGCTAATTTTGAAAGGCGATTTTGCGCCACCCCAAGCGTCTGTTGAATCAATTTCTGCTGTATGAGCCATAAAATGAAAATTTAGTTAAAAAATACGGGTGCAATATTAACGATAAAAATATAAAAACAAAAACAAAAACACCCACAGTAAATCAAGAAAGTGCCAATAAACGGCTGTGAGTTCAATCCCTAAATAATCTGCCGAAGAATATTTTTTCAACAATGCTTTTGTTAATGATACCATTAAGGCAAGCAAACCGCCTGCCATGTGCGCTAAATGCAACAAAGCAATTAGATATAAAAATGAACCCGAGGCGTTGCTGAATTTTCCTATAAAATAAATGCCTTCTGCGGTGAGTTGCTTCCACGCCTCAATTTGTGTGATAAAAAAGGCGATGCCCAAAGCCAGAGTTAAAAATAAAGCCCAAGCCGTGAGTTTTAAATTATCTTTTTTAACGGCGTTTTGTGCCAAAAACATGGTAATGCTGCTCGTAATAATAATTGCCGTGCTCATAATGGTAATGCTCGGCAAGCTGAACACTTTCCAGTTTCCGTTGTCGGCACGCACCACATAGGCACTTATTAAGCCGGCAAACAACATAATAATGCTCACAATGCCAATGTACAACAAAGGTTTGGCGGTTTTGCGCCGTGCGACTTTTATTTCAGCCCTGTGCGGATTTACTTTTTTTGTTTTTTTAGTTTCCATGTTTATAGTTTTGTCATTAATGCTACTTGCACCACGGGCAAATACACCAGCGCAACAAAAAATAATTTTTTGGCTTGTTCGTCCGTTGGTAAGCGGTAAAAGTTGTATGCTTGCAACAAGAGGGCTAATCCGCACAATACGCAAGCTAAAGTGCTGATTAAACCTACAAATTGAAAGACAAAAGGCAAAATGCTCACGCAAAGCAAAAACACAGAATATACTAAAATCTGAAATTTAGAAAAATCGTCTTTTCCGCCTTTTGAGGGCAACAAATGAAATCCTGCTTTGGCGTAATCATCGTTATTAAACCAAGCCAATGCCCAAAAGTGCGGAAACTGCCACACAAATTGTATGATAAATAAAAGAAACGTAAAAAAAGTAATTTCCCCGAAACCGTTGGTTGCTGCCACACCGCCAATCAGGGTGGGTAATGCACCCGGAAACGCGCCTACAAAAACCGAAAAAGGCGTAACACGTTTTAGCGGCGTATATACCAGGGCGTATAAAATAATAGAAACAAAACCTAAAATACCGCATAAATAATTGGTATAAACCCCCAAAAGCACCGTGCCGCCAATGCCCGCCGCCGTACAGAAAATTAAGGCTTCGTTTACCGATAAAATTTCCAAAGGCATGGGGCGCAGTTTAGTTCTGTTCATCAGCTTGTCCAAATCTTTTTCAATAATTTGATTAAAACCGTTGGCTGCCGATGTTACCAAAAATCCGCCAAAAGCCAAAACCAACACCTGTGCCAAGTGTACGGTTTCGGCAACGGTAATATAGGTAATAACCGCCGAAAACACCACCAATGAGCCTAAACGGAACTTGGTAAGTTTTAAAAAGCCCGAAAGTTTTGAATAAGTAATTTCTTTGTCCTGTGCCTGTGTATCTGAAATATGGAGCGTAGTAGTTTCCAAACGAGAGCGCAAATTTAAAATTTCTTTGAAGAAAAAGGTATGCTTGTGGAATAATTCAACAATTCTGTGGCGTTTATGGGGTTACAAAATATATCTTCTGTCTATGATTTTAAGATTTATGTAAAAAAACATTTTTAAACTGAATATAATTATTACTTTTGCGACCATACTACAAAACAATTCAAATTATGAATTCAAAATTATTATGCACCATTGGTATCAGCGTTTCGGCAGCTTTAGTATTAACAAACTGCGACGGTCTTGGTAAAATGGCAAAAAAACAAAAAGAAATCCAATATACTGTAACGCCTAATCCGCTTGAAATGATTGGCGACAGCGTGCAGTTTAATGTGGCTGCCAAATTTGGTCCAAAATTATTTGCTAAAAAAGCAATACTTACCATTACTCCTGTATTGGTAAATGCAGGCGGTGGCGAAAAAGCCCTGAAACCTGTAACCTTAGTGGGTGAAAAAGCAACCGGCAGCGGTCAAAAAATTCCTTACGACGGCGGTTCTTTAAATTATGCCTCTGAAAAATTTCCGTTTGAAAACGGTATGCGCAATTCCAGAGTTGAGTTGCGTGCTGTGGCTCAAATGAAAAGCAAGTCAAAGTCATTTGACCCTGTTACTTTGGCAGACGGTACACAAGCAACAGCTTTGTTGGTTCGCAGCGATGAGAAACCAATGTTAGGCAAATCAACCTTTAACAATAAAGGCGGTGTAGGTTCAGGTGAAAATGCCAATGTTTCAACACGCATTTATTATCTTATTAATCAATCCAATGTTCGCCCTGCGGAAATGACTTCCGGAGAAACCAAAGCGTTTAAAGATTTCGTTTCTAAAAATTTGGCTAATCCCGATTACGAGTTTAAAGGCATCAGTGTTTCTGCTTACGCCTCGCCCGACGGTGAAACCGACAAAAACGAAAACTTGGCTAAAGACCGTGCTAAATCAGCATCGGCTGCTTTAATGAGTGAATTCCAAAAAAATAAAGACAAAAAAATTACATTCGGTAAAACCAAAGAGCAGTTTGTGGTGGCTACCACTCGCGAAGACTGGGAAGGGTTTAAAAAAGCTATGGAGCAATCTACTATGGCTGACAAAGACCTTATTTTGCGCGTATTGACGATGTACTCTGATGCCGACCAACGCCGTAAAGAAATTAAAAATCTTTCTAAAACGTATGTGGAGTTAGCTGACAAAGTATTACCGAAATTACGCCGTTCGGAAATTACTTTAAATGCCACTAAAAAACCTCGTACTGATGAGCAAGTTTCAAGATTGGCTCTTTCATATCCTGACAGCCTTTCGGTAGAAGAAATTTTGTATGCAGGTACTTTAACCAACGATGTAAACACTCAGGTTCAAATTTATCAGTCGGCAGAGAAAAAATACGGTGATGACTGGAGGACTTCAAACAACTTGGGTTGCGCTTTATTAGCTCAAAACAAAGTTTCAGAAGCCGCAGAAGCATTTAAACGTGCCGAAGCAAACGGCAAAGAGCAACCTGCCATTTCAAACAACATGGGTATTTTGGAAATTCAAAATGGTAACCGTGCTGCTGCTGCCGAATTGTACAAAAAAGCAGGGTCGGAAGAATCAAACTACAATACCGGTATTTTGGATATTCGCAACGGTAAATACGGCGATGCGGTGCAAAACTTAGGCAGCTACAAAACTCACAACAAAGCCTTAGCGCAATTATTGAGTGGCGATGCAGGTTCGGCAAAAACTACCTTGGAAGCAAGTGATGAAAAAGATGCCGCTTATGCAGCGTATTTAAAAGCTGTTGTTTTTGCCCGTCAGGGTAACAGCAGCGAAGCAATCAACAGCTTAAAAGCAGCTATTGAAAAAGACAATGCATACAAAACTTACGCAAAAGACGACATTGAATTTGTGAAAATGCGTTCTGACAGCAACTTTACAAGTTTGTTGAATTAAAAAATCAGGATTAAATAAATTTTACAGCCCCGTGAGTAATTTCACGGGGCTTTTTGTTTGTGATTTTAGGATTTAAAAAACTCAAAATAATTTGTTTGCCGATTACTTTAAAAAACCTATATTTGCGCCTCAATTTAAAGAAATAAGAATAAAATGTATTTGACATCAAAAGTAAAAAAAGACATTTTCAAAAAACATGGCGGCTCCGATAAAAATACCGGCAGCTCTGAATCGCAAATAGCATTGTTCACTTTGCGCATTGACCATTTGACTGAACATTTGAAAAGCAACAAAAAAGATTTCGGCACACAACGTGCTTTGTTAAACTTGGTAGGTAAACGCCGCGCCTTATTGGACTATCTGAAAAGAACCGATTTGATGCGCTACCGTGCTATCATTAAAACACTGGATATCCGTAAATAATTTCGGGTACGGTTTTCCAAGAATAAGGAAAGCAAAATTTTATGAAAGGGGCAATTCGGCATTTCGGGTTGCCTTTTTCGTTAAAAAAATAAAACCACATAGAAACATAGTTTGCATAGTGTTGAAATACACAAAATAAAATTACATAGTTAGTCGCCTGAGGCGACACTCTGTGAACTTTAGCAAACAACGTGAAACTTTAATTCTATGTATCTATGTGGTAAAAAAAGAAATTAATCAAACAATATAAACAGTTCCGCAAAGGGCGGAACACAAAACAAACAAATATGTCACAAATAGGAACAACTCACAGTTTTGATATCGGCGATGGTCGTATCATTTCATTAGAAACAGGAAAATTGGCGAAACAAGCCGATGGCGCAGTAGTAGTAAGATTGGGTGATACCATGATTTTAGCTACTATCGTTAGCAACAAAGAAGCGAAAGAAGGCGTTGATTTTTTGCCTTTAACCGTAGATTATCAAGAAAAATACGCCTCTACAGGTCGCTTCCCCGGCGGATTTTTTAAACGTGAAGCAAAATTATCAGATTACGAAGTTTTAATCAGCCGTATTGTTGACCGCGCCATGCGCCCGCAATTCCCTGACGATTATCATGCAGACACACAATTAATGCTGTCGCTTATTTCTTCCGACAAAGAAAATATGCCCGATGCCCTTGTAGGTTTGGCGGCTTCTGCGGCTATTGCCGTGAGTGACATTCCGTTTAACGAACCAATCAGCGAAGTGCGCGTTGGCAAAATTGACGGTAAATTGGTGATTAATCCAACCAAATCAGATTTGCAAAAAAGCACCATTGATATGATTGTTGCCGCCTCTGCCTCTGACATTGCCATGGTGGAAGGCGAAATGAGCGAAATCAGCGAAGCCGAAATGTTGGAAGCCATTAAATTTGCACACGAAGCAATTAAGCTGCAAATTAACGCTATCAAGGCGTTTGCAGAGAAAGCAGGTTTAAAACCAAAACGCGAATACAATCACGAAACCAACGATGCGGACTTGAAAGCAAAAGTGATGAAAGAAACTTACGATGCTGTTTACGCCGCCGCAAAAAAATTAGACGCGAACAAAACCAACCGCAAAGAAAACTTTAAAGCTCCGTTGGAAGAATTTAAAAAACAATTCAGCGAAGAAGAGTTAAAAGAAAAAGAGGCACTCATCAATAAATATTATCACGAAGTGGAATATGTGGCTGTGCGCCGTATGGCTGTTGACGAAAAAGTGCGTTTGGACGGACGTAAAACTACCGACATTCGCCCGATTTGGGCAGAAGTAGGTTACTTGCCCGCACCGCACGGAAGTGCAGTTTTCACACGCGGAGAAACACAATCATTAACAACCGTTACACTTGGTACGCCGCTTGACAAATTGAGAATTGACGGTGCATTTAACCAAGGTGAAGAATCATTTTTGTTGCATTACAATTTTCCGGGCTTTAGCACAGGCGAAGCAAAACCAAATCGCGGACCCGGTCGCCGCGAAGTGGGACACGGAAATTTGGCATTGCGCGCATTGAAAAAAGTTGTGCCTACTGATACAGGTTATGTCATTCGTATAGTGAGCGATATTTTGGAAAGTAACGGCTCATCGTCAATGGCAACTGTGTGTGCAGGTACTTTGGCGTTAATGGACGCAGGCGTTAAAATCGCAAAACCTGTGGCGGGTATTGCCATGGGCTTGATTACAGACGATAAAGGAAATTACGCTATCTTATCTGACATCTTAGGCGATGAAGACCACTTGGGCGATATGGACTTTAAAGTGTGTGGTACAAAAGACGGCATTACCGCCGTGCAAATGGATTTGAAAGTAAACGGATTGCCTTACGAAGTAATGGGCAAAGCCTTGGAGCAAGCTAAGCAAGGGCGTATGCACATTATGGGCGAAATGTTGAAAGCTATTGATACACCGCGTGAAGATTACAAACCTCATGCACCGCGCTTTGAGAAAATTATTATTGCAGGTGAATTTATCGGTGCGGTAATCGGTCCGGGCGGGAAAGTAATTCAGGAAATGCAAAAAGCAACTAACACTACCATAGTCATTACCGAAGAAGGTAAAAACGGTATTGTTGAAATTTTTGGCACAAACTTAAATGATGTAACTGCTGCCAAAGCCCGTGTGAAAGCCATTGTAGCCGTTCCTGAAGTTGGTGATGTGTATAAAGCAAAAGTAAAAACCATTATGCCTTACGGTGCATTTGTAGAAATTATGCCGGGCAAAGACGGTTTGCTCCATATCAGCGAATATGACTGGAAACGCTTGGAAACACTGGAAGGCGTGTTGAAAGAGGGCGATGTAGTAGAAGTAAAATATGTTGGCGATGACCCTAAAACCAAAAAAATAAAACTGAGTCGCAAGGCTTTGTTGCCAAAGCCAGAGGGTTTTGTAGAGAAAGCCGAAAGAACAGAAAAGAAAGAGGCGTAATAAAAAAATCCCGATTGAATTTCAATCGGGATTTTTTGTGTAGAGCCACGATTAATCGCGGCTCTACTTCTTAATCATCTTTTCATTCACCTGAATAATCTTTCCGTATTTTTCCAAATCTTTCAGATTGAAACGTTTTGTATTGCCAACGATTGTAATGTTCATCGGACGATTGACAATATGATTTTTATAAAAATCGGTAATGTCGTCAAACGAAAGCGTTTCATATTTTGGCAAATTTTCTTCCGAAGGCGATTTTGTATAGCCAAGTTTGCTTTGTGCCAAATAAGTAAAAGGCACTTGACGGAAACCGGGATAAGAAGAAAATGCCTGATTGATTAAATTGCTTTTAATAGATTCCAAGCGTTCTTTTTTAGCGGGCATAAATTTTATTAAGCTGTCAAACACTACAATGGCTTCGTTGGTTTTATCGGCTTGAACGCTCATGCCTCCTTTTAAATAACTGAATGCGCCAATTTTACTTGGTCGCAAGTAAGCAGCCCACGCACTGTATGCCAGCGAACGGTATTCGCGGATTTCCTGCAACACCAAACCCGAAAATGAATTTCCGAAATAATCGTTGAAAGCGTTCATTTTATATGCTTCGCTGTTATCAACGGCTTGCGAAGTAACCAACAATGACACCTGTGTTTGCAGGGCTTTGCTGTCGGGCAACATGTACACCAAATTTTCTTTCACTTCTTTGCGCACATCAACTAATTCGGTTTTTTGCTTTAAAGGTTCTTTTGAAACGAGGTTATAAGTTTCAATCCATAGTTTTAATTGTTCAGGCGATGTGTTGCCCACAAATTTTATTTCAGCTTCGTAAGTCGTTGCTTTTTTAAATACATCAAATAACTCTTGCGGCTTTTTAGATTTCAAATCCTTTACGTTTGCTTTATTTAATTCAGGGGAACTCGCCCCGTATAACACATAATCATACAACAGTTGCGATTTGTAATCAGGATAAGTTGTATTCACTTTATCGTCTGCTTTTTTCTCGTCAATTACTTTAGGAATTACCTTATCGTTAAAACGCCCTTCATTTAATACGGTTTGAAGAATTTGCAATGCCTGTTCCAAATTATTTTCCAAACCGTTTAATGAAATTGTAACATCGTTGTCGGAAGTTTCATAATTAACGGTTATGCCGAGTTGCTGCAATTTCTTTTTAATCTCAATGTTTTTGAGCGTTGGTGTTTCCACATACTTCATTGCGCCAAATGCCGCTTCCAAAGCAGCATTGTCAAGCACATTGGTTTGATAAGAAATATACAAACTAAACATAGTGTTTTCGGGATTTTTTGCGGAAATCAAACGGTGTTTGCCATAAATTGTTTGGTCGCTTACATCGGTTTTAAAATCAAGAAAACGCGGCGTTACTTTTTTCTCGGCAATGGTTTTAAAATAGCCGGCATATTCCGATTCGGCGGTTTGGTCGGCAATTACAGGTTTAAAGCCCGGTTTTTTCAGTTTTTCTTTTTTCGGAAATCCTGTTTTTGAATGTAATACCATGTAATTGTTTGCAAAATAGTTGTTGGCAGCCTTTACAACCATTTGTTTACTTACGTTTTGTAATTCCGAAATTTGTCTTAAAACAACATCGCTTGTTTGCCCCTGAGAAAATAATTGCCCCAACACCACGGCGCGTGTGGAAATATTTTCCAATTCTTTTTGGTATTCAAGCAGCAATTCATTTTTTATGGCAGTCAGTAACGCTTCATCAAACTCGCCTTTTCTTATTTTTTCAATGCAAGCCAAAACTTGTTTTTCCGCGTTATTCAGCGATTGACCTACAATTTTCGGAATAAAGTAAATAACGTTTGTACCATAATCTTTGTTTGTTATGGCGAACATTCCTGCCCCCATTAATTTTCCGTCTGTTGAAAGTTCGTCAATCAAACCTGTTTGCGAACTGTTGTTTAACATAGCCGATAAAACTTCCAGTGTTATTTCGTCTGCGTGCCCCACAGGAACGCTGCGGTACGCCATAACTCCCAATTTTACAGGACTCATACGCACCCTGTAAAATTCTCTGCCTTTAAAATCATCTTCTTTGTAATTTGGAAATTCGGGCACAGTACCTGTTCTCAACTTTCCGAATTTTTCTTTAATAATCGGCATCACTTCTTCCGTATCAAAATTTCCGCTCAACACCAAAGCCATGTTGTTTGCCACATAATAAGTATTGAAAAACTGATACATTTTTGTGAGCGAAGGATTTTTTAAATGCTCCACAGTACCAATGGTAGTCTGCGTTCCGTAAGGGTGTTTTTTATAAATTAAAGAGAGGCATTTTTCAAACAAGGGCGTAAAGAAATCGTCCATACCCATATTTTTTTCTTCATACACAACTTCCAACTCACTTTGAAATGAACGAAACACGGGCTTTTGAAAACGGTGCGCGTAAATATCCAACCAACGTTCCACTTGTGCCGGCGGAAACGTGTTGTGATAAAACGTTATTTCATCGCTTGTGAACGCATTTACACCTGTTGAACCGATTGATTTCAGCAGCTTGTCAAAGTCGTTGGGCATACCGTATTTTCCTGCTTCTACTGAATTTGCATTTATGCGTTCGCGAATGGCAGCGCGCTGTTTTTCATTTTTAACGCTCGCCATTTTATCGTAGTAGTAATAAATGGAATCCAAAAACGGTTTTTCTTTTTCGTAATTTTTTGTACCGAGCGTTTCCGTGCCTTTAAACAGCATGTGTTCCATGTAATGCGCCATGCCTGTTGCATCGGCGGGGTCGTTTTTACTTCCCGCTCGCACGCTCACGCCGCCAAACACTTTTGATTGTGTTTTGTCTTCGTTGAGAATAACGGTAAATCCGTTTTCTAATTTATACTCTTTTACGTTCAGCGTAATGTTTTGCGCCTGAACTAAAATTGCGCTGCCTATAAAGCAAAGGGCTAAAAATGTTTTGATGTGTTTTTTCATGCTTCTAACATTTTGCTACCGCCTCAATAATATCGTGTTTGGTAATGATGTGCATATTACCGCCCAAATCGCGCATTAATACGGCGTTGTTGTCTTTGGTAATGAGTTTGCTTACTTCTTCAATCGGTGCTTTTTCGCCCACAATTGGGAATGCAGGTTGCATTACGTTTTTTACGGGTTGATTTTTAATGTCGCTGTTTTCTATTAAACGATTAAATAAATAACTGTCATTTAGTGAGCCTACAAAATTTCCTTTATCTGTAACAGGAATTTGTGAAATGAAAAATTTGTTCAAAATTTCCAAAGCCTTTTGTACAGGCTCGTTCACATCAATCGTCAATAGTTTTTGATTTTTGTGATTGGCAACCAAATCAATTGCTTTTGGTTTGGTGATTTCCAAGAAATGACGGTCGCGCATCCAATCATCGTTAAACATTTTTCCGAGATAACGTGTGCCATGGTCGTGAAAAATCACAACTACCACATCGCCTTTCTTAAACATATTTTTCATTTGTACTAAACCTGCCATAGCAGAACCGGCACTGTTTCCTGCAAAAATACCTTCTTCTTTGGGAATGCGGCGTGTCATAACGGCAGCATCTTTGTCGGTTACTTTTTCAAAATGGTCAATGATGTTGAAGTCCACATTGGCAGGCAAAAAATCTTCGCCAATGCCCTCGGTGATGTAAGAGTAAATTTCGTTCTTGTCAAAAATGCCTGTTTCTTTATATTTTTTAAACACAGAACCGTATGTGTCAATGCCCAAAATTTTGATGTTGGGATTTTTTTCTTTCAAAAATTTTCCTGTGCCACAAATTGTACCGCCTGTGCCAACGCCCACAACCAAGTGCGTAATTTTTCCTTCGGTTTGTTCCCAAATTTCAGGACCTGTTTGCTCGTAATGCGCCAAGGAATTGCTCGGATTATCATATTGGTTGGGTTTCCACGCATTGGGAATTTCTTCTACCAAGCGCGACGACACGGAATAATACGAGCGCGGGTCTTCGGGTTCTACATCGGTTGGGCATACGATGACTTCCGCGCCGAAGGCGCGAAGTGCGTCCACTTTTTCTTTGCTTTGTTTATCGGTGGTGGTAAAAATACATTTGTAACCTTTAATTACCGCGCCAATAGCCAAACCCATGCCTGTATTACCGCTTGTGCCTTCAATAATTGTTCCGCCGGGTTTCAACCGTCCGTCTTTTTCGGCATCTTCAATCATTTTAATTGCCATGCGGTCTTTAATGGAATTGCCGGGGTTAAAGGTTTCTACTTTCGCATACACTTCACAGGGAAAATCTTTGGTGATTTTGTTAATGCGCACCAAAGGCGTGTTGCCAATGGTTTCTAAAATGTTGTTGCAAATTTTTTTCATTGTTTATTCGGAAAGAAAGTCATTTAAAAATTCAGCGTCAGGCAGTTTATTGCTTGATATTTTTGTGATATGTGTTGTTTATTATTTTAAAGTAAGCGTGATAAGCAAAACCTTTGTGCATTTTTACGACAATATAAAAATCGCCATAAACTTGATTTTCGGCTGGAGCAGGATTGTGTTTTAAAGTGTGAATTTTTTCGGTAACTGCTTTGTAAAGTTTTCTTACAAAGGCTTCGGCATTTTTCCAAAAACTGAAATAATGTTTGCGATATAAAACACGCACCAAATCAGATAAATATTCTAAAACGGCATCCTCTACAACAACCCCTCTTTTCTGCATTTTTCTTTTGCGCGCTTAATAGTTTCTTCAATAGCTTCGTTAACGGAATAGAATTTTTTTCCTGCCAAAAATTTTTCGTTTTCCTTTTCTTCATCTATAAAACCCGCTTCTTCCAATATAGGTTTTAATTTCTCGCCGTATTGTTTGGCATTGAAGATGTAATTTTTCACCGTACCGTTGGTATTCAATTCGGTTTTAATTCCTGTTGCTCTCATTGTTTTAAACTGAAAAAGGTTTATACAAATATACAATTTTGTTCAAAGCGGAAACATTCTCTTCCACTAAAAGTTAAAAACTCTAACATTCATTTATACAAAACTCCAAAAAGGCTTCTAACAAAAAAAACTCCCGCGAGGTAAGCTGCACGGGAGTTTTTTTTATTCATTCGGAAAAACAAAAAATTATTTTTTTGCTTGTAAGTAAAGTTCGTTCACTTTGTTCCAGTTAATTACATTGAAAAATGCGTTCATGTAATCGGGACGACGGTTTTGGTAATTCAAATAATAGGCGTGTTCCCAAACATCCATGCCTAAAATGGGTGTGCCTTTGCAACCTGCCTCGGCAATGTCCATTAAAGGATTATCCTGATTAGGTGTAGAACACACACAGAGTTTTCCGTCTGCTTTTACACACAACCAAGCCCAACCGCTGCCAAAGCGTGTTGCACCTGCCGCCGCGAAGTCGGTTTTAAATTTTTCAAAGCCGCCTAATTCAGTTTCAATGGCTTTCCCCACTTCGTTTGAGGGAACACCGCCTGCATTCGGCGACATAATTTCCCAAAACAAGGTGTGGTTGTAATGTCCGCCACCATTGTTGCGCACCGCCGCAGGGTATTTTGAAATGTTTTTGCAAATATCTTCAATGCTCATGTTTTCTGCATCTGAGCCTTTAATGGCGTTGTTCAGATTTGTTACATAAGCCTGATGATGTTTGCCATGGTGTATTTCCATAGTTTTCGCATCAATGTGCGGTTCTAATGCGTTAAACGCATAATTTAATTTCGGTAATTCAAATGCCATAATTGTTATTTTTTTTAATTGTTAAAGATGTTTTTATTTTACTGTTATCCTTTTACTGCTGCGCGAATAATATTCAACGCGCCACCTGCTTTAAACCATTCTATTTGCTGTTCGTTGTAGGTGTGGTTGGCTTTAATCTCGTCTGTGCTGCCGTTTGCGTGATGCAATACCAAGGTTAATGGTTGGTTTGGTGCAAATTCTTTTAAGCCGATGATGTCAATCGTATCGTCTTCCTGAATTTTATCGTAATCGGCTTTGTCTGCAAACGTTAATGCCAGCATACCTTGTTTTTTCAAATTGGTTTCGTGAATACGCGCAAACGAACGCACCAACACAGCACGAACACCCAAATGACGAGGCTCCATAGCTGCGTGTTCGCGTGATGAACCTTCGCCGTAATTTTCATCGCCAACCACAATAGAGCCGATGTTTTTTGCTTTGTACTGACGCTGAACTTTCGGTACATTTTCATACGCGCCCGTGAGTTGATTTTTTACGCTGTCGGTTTTTTCGTTAAAGAAATTGGTTGCGCCAATCAGCAAGTTGTTTGAAATGTTATCCAAATGCCCGCGATATTTTAACCATGGTCCCGCCATAGAAATATGGTCGGTGGTACATTTTCCTTTTGCTTTAATCAAGAGTTTCAAACCTTTTAAATCAACGCCTTCCCATGCAGCAAAAGGGTCAAGCAACTGTAAACGGTCGCTTGTTGGCGAAACTTCTACTTTCACATGGCTTCCGTCAGCCGCAGGAGCTTGGTAGCCTGCATCTTCAACGGCAAAACCTTTTGTCGGCAACTCATCACCTGTCGGCGGGTCTAATTTTACTTGCTCGCCTTTTTCGTTGGTTAAAGTATCTGTAATCGGATTAAAACCTAAATCGCCTGCAATCGCCAAAGCCGTTACTAATTCAGGCGAAGCAACAAACGCATAAGTATTCGGATTTCCGTCTGCACGTTTTGCAAAGTTGCGGTTAAAGGAATGAACGATGGTGTTTTTTTCTTGTTTTTCCGCGCCCATTCTGTCCCACATACCAATGCAAGGTCCGCAGGCATTGGTAAATACTTTTGCACCCACTTTATCAAACACATCTAAAAATCCGTCGCGCTGAATGGTGTAGCGAATTTGTTCCGAACCGGGGTTGATACAAAATTCTGCTTTTGCTTTCAAGCCTTTTTCTGAAACTTGTTTTGCCAAGCTCACCGCACGCGAAATATCTTCGTAAGATGAGTTGGTACAACTTCCAATCAAACCAACTTCCACTTTCATGGGCCAGCCGTTTTTAGTTGCTTCTTCTTTCAATTTAGAAATTGGTGTTGCCAAATCGGGTGTGAAAGGTCCGTTTACATGAGGTTCTAATTCCGACAAATTGATTTCAATAATTTGGTCAAAATATTTTTCGGGATTGGCGTAAACTTCTGCATCGGCTGTTAAATGTTCTTTCACTTTGTTTGCCAATTCCGCCACATCGGCTCTGCCTGTGGCTTTCAAATAACGTTCCATTGAAGCATCGTAACCAAAAGTAGAAGTGGTTGCACCGATTTCAGCACCCATGTTACAAATTGTGCCTTTGCCTGTGCAACTCATAGAAGTTGCGCCTTCGCCAAAATATTCTACAATTGCGCCTGTTCCGCCTTTTACGGTGAGGATACCTGCCACTTTTAAAATCACATCTTTTGGCGCTGTCCAACCATTCAATTTTCCTGTTAATTTCACACCAATCAATTTCGGGAACTTCAATTCCCACGCCAAGCCAGCCATTACATCACAGGCATCAGCACCGCCAACGCCAATGGCTACCATGCCCAAACCGCCTGCGTTTACGGTGTGGCTGTCAGTGCCTATCATCATACCGCCGGGGAAAGCATAATTTTCCAAAACAATTTGGTGAATAATGCCCGCACCGGGCTTCCAAAAGCCGATGCCGTATTTGTTAGAAACCGATGACAGGAAATTAAACACTTCTTCGCTTTCGTGTTTTGCACGGTTTAAATCTTTTGCTGCGCCTTCTTTTGCCTGAATTAAATGGTCGCAGTGAACTGATGATGGAACGGCTGCTTTTGCACGACCTGCCTGCATAAATTGCAGCAACGCCATTTGTGCGGTGGCATCTTGCATGGCTACACGGTCGGGTGCAAAATCAACATAAGATTTTCCGCGTTCAAAGTTTTGAGGTGTTTGCTCGGCGTGCAAGTGCGAGTACAATATTTTTTCTGAGAGCGTAAGCGGACGACCAACAATTTTGCGTGCCGCTTCAATTTTAGAAGGTAATTGCTCATACACCTTCTTAATCATATCAATATCAAATGCCATAAGGTAATTTTTTTAGAAGCCTCTAAATTAGGAATTAAAAAGGAAATTCTAAATCCTAATTTCTAAATTCTGACAAGAAGTTTTAATTTTCAAAAATAAACGCGGCATTTTTGCTCGTAACATTGGCTACTTCATCGCTGCTTATGTTTTTAAGTTCGGCAATTTTTTTGGCAACTTCCAACATATAAACGGGTTCGTTGCGCTTGCCGCGAAATGGAACAGGGGCGAGGTAAGGCGCATCGGTTTCCAGTACTAAATGTTCCAATGAAATGTCTTGCACCACTTTATCCAAGCCCGAATTTTTAAACGTTACCACGCCACCAATGCCGAGTTTAAAATTTCCCAAGTCAATAATTTTTTGTGCTTGTTCGGTATTGCCCGAAAAGCAATGAAAAATGGCTTTTGGTAATTTTTGGAAAGATGCCAACACTTCGTAAGTTTCGTCAAAAGCATTGCGGCTGTGAATGACAATCGGGTAACTGTAATCCAACGCCCATTGAATTTGAGTTTTAAATGCGTGTTGTTGTTCGGCAAAAAAAGTTTTGTCCCAATACAAATCAATACCGATTTCGCCAATGGCAGAAAATTTTCGTTTTGCAAGCCATGCTTTGGTAATGCTCAATTCCTGCTCTACCGTTGCGTTTACGCTGCACGGGTGAATACCAATCATGGGGAAACAATTTTCGGGGAAACTTTTTTCTACTTCCAGCATGGTTTCAATGCTTGTGCTGTCAATGTTGGGCAAATAAAATTTTGTAATGCCGTTTGCCATTGCTTTTTCAATCAGCAAATTTCTGTCGGCATTGTATTCTTTGGAGTAGAGGTGAATGTGCGTGTCTGTGAACATTTAAGTTAAAAGTTTGAAGTCATAAGTTTGAAGTTGAACCGCGTATCAGTCAAGAGCAGCTAACGTTACTTTTACCACGTTGCTTAATTCGGCTTTGTTTGCACCGCTCTGGCTCAATACTTTTAATCCGCACAAAGCGTTAAACAAAAATTGTCCGTAATAATTTATGGGTTTGCTCAGCGTTACTTCATTTGCTTTTTGTGCATCTGTAAGCCAAGTGCCGAATAATTTCTGAACTTCCTCTTTGTTATTACACACCACCTGCGAAGTTTTGTCGCATTGCTTGCTCATTTCGGCGGCGGCGTTTACCAGCAAACAGCCGTTATCATTAGGATTTTTTACCAAATGATTTACCACTTCGTTAAACACACATTCAATTTTTTGCATGGGCGACAAATTTTTATTGTTTGCCTTTTGCATAAACTTACCGTCTTTGTGCGTTTTATAATATTCAAGCGACTGCAAATACAAATTGTGCTTATCGCTGAACGAATCGTAAAGGCTGCTGCGGCTCAAGCCTGTGGCTTTAATAATGTCGTCAATGGAAGTGCCGTTAAATCCTTTTTGTTGAAAAATGCTTGAAGCCGTTTCCAATACTTTTTCTTTATCAAACTGTTTTACTTTAGGCATAGAACTTTTGGTTTTAAAAACGCCGTAAATTTAAGTATAAGGAATGAGTGTTCCAAATAAAATGAGAGGGGAAAATTCTAAATGTTACTTTTTTAAACTTCTTTATCCTTCATGTACTTCCTCCACTTCTCCAACACCGTTTGCATATCCTGCGGAATTTCGCTGTCAAAAAATAATTTTTCGCCTGTGATTGGGTGCGTAATGCCGAGTGTTTTTGCGTGAAGGGCTTGGCGCGGCAACATCTCAAAACAATTTTGCACAAACTGTTTGTATTTGGAAGAATTGATACCTTTTAAAATAACATCGCCGCCATATTCGTTGTCGTTAAACAAGGGGTGACCGATACTTTTAAAATGCACACGGATTTGATGTGTGCGCCCTGTTTCCAATTTACATTCTACAAGTGTAATAAACCCAAAACGTTCCAGCACTTTGTAATGTGTAACGGCGTGTTTGCCGTGTTCGCTGCCTTCGGGAAACACGTCCATTATTTTACGGTTTTTTAAATTGCGCCCCACATTGCCAATGATTGTGCCTGTATCGTCTTTTAAATCGCCCCAACAAATAGCCATGTATTTTCTGTCCATAGTGCGGTCATAAAAATCTTTTGCGAGGCGTGTCATCGCCAATTCTGTTTTTGCAATGATGATGATGCCCGATGTGTTTTTATCAATGCGGTGAACCAAACCGGGACGCTCCAAATACAAATCGTTATTCAATTTTGTTTTTGTTTTCGGAAGATTGTCAAAATGATATGCCAAAGCATTTACCAAGGTGCCTGTGTAATTGCCATAAGCGGGGTGAACAACCATACCGGGTTTTTTGTTTACAATCACAATATAATCATCTTCGTAAGTAATGTCAATGGGAATGTTTTCGGGAATAACTTCAATGTTGCGCGGCGGCACGGTGAGCATAATGGATATTTCGTCCAGTGGCTTTATTTTGTAATTGGATTTAACAGGCTTTTTGTTTACCAGCACCGTGCCATTATCACAGGCGGTTTGAATTTTTGTGCGTGTGGTGTTGGGCAGGGTAATCATCAGAAATTTATCAATGCGAAGACTGATTTGCCCTTTGGTAACTTTTATGTTGTGATGTTCGTAAAGCGATTGCTCTTCGTCCTCGCCCTGTTCATCGCGTTCGTCTTCTTCAAAATCCGTTCTCATCTTTTAACGATTGATGATAATTTTTTGTTGATGAACAATGTTGTTATTTTCTTTAAGTACAAGAAAAAAAATTCCGTTATTTAAACTACTTACATCAATAGAATTTTGAATTTTGAATTTTGAATTTTGAATGACCTCTCTACCTAAAATATCATATATACTTACTGTCAAGCCCTCTTTAAACGTTAAACTTTCAACTTTCAACTCATCGCTCGCAGGATTTGGATAAACTTTAAACTTTAAACTTTCAAATTCAACATCTTTTATTCCCACAGGCGAAGGAACAAACGCACCCAACACAGGTCTAATCATTAAAGCACCTGCAATATCCGATTGCTGCCAACCGCCTGTTCCTGTGTTGTAATAGGTGGAGGTATGAAAATCGTTGTTCATGTCAAAACCAACGGTAATGCCTGTTGAAACGGCTTGTTTAAAGCCTACATAGTAAGTGCCGGGCGGCAAAAACAAAGGTTGAGATAATTTGTATTCGGGAAACTCTTTAAAGCCCGAATTGTAATACATTGGTTTATTGCCGGGCGTTGTGTGTAATAAGGTGGCGGGCATATTGGCGTTTGAACTCCACACGCATAACGAAAAATTGTAAGAAGCCATGGCGGTATTTACAAAGCCAACGGGGTCAAAATAAATTCTTGCGGCACGCAAAGTGTCCGCATTATTCAGCGTAATTTTTACCGCCATCATGCCACCCAAACCGTTTACATAATACCCCGCTTCCGCGCTGCCGTCGTCAAAAGCATAGTAATTGCGAAATTTTTGGTATTGAATAACCGTATCGTTTTGAGGAATAAAATCAACCGATGAACCACCGCCTCCGCCACCCAGTTCGCGGTAAATAAAATGTTTAATAATAAAATCGGTTGTGTCTGTAAACGAAGCGGCAAATGAAAACGTAACGGGCTGCGATAAGTTTGGGTTTGTGCTGTAACCGTATTTGTAAAAAGGCGGCACTTGCCCCGAGTTGCCCGACGGATAAGCATTGTGGAGCAAGGCATTGTTTTTATTCATTACCAGATAATTGTAATTCATGTTTACCGAATCGGTAAAGTTGTTTTTTATTTTCACCATAGTTCTGCCGATTGTGTCGGAAGTTTTAAACTGCTGTTTAGGCATGGCAGAATACTGTTTTAAAAAACTGCGCGGTATTGTTTCAATGGTTTGGTCGTTGTAAACCGTATCTGTAATGGTTCTGTTGCGGTTTAAGTAAACGTAATCAATGTGCCAGTGGTCAAAACTTCCTGCGGTGCTTGCCGTGTTGCGAAAACGGAAACGAAATCCGTTTTGAAAATAAGCGGTGTCAAGCGTTTCATCAACCGTATCCGTTACCCAAACAAAAGCGCGTTTAAATGCCGTGTCCATAGCGTTGGCATTTGCGTTTCCTTTTGCAAACCAAACGCGCCTGTGCCATGCATCTTGATTGGGTTTGTAAAAATCTAAAATCAGGCTGTCGTTTGGTTCGGGGTTATCGCCGTAGCCGCGTGCCTGATAATAAAAACTCAGCGCAACGCTGTCCACAAGGGGCTGCAAAGTAACGGTGCCTACGGTAAATAAATTAATTGGTTTTGAAGTTAAAGTATCGGCAGGTTTAGAAAGTGCAATGTTTATCAACTCGGGGTTGTAAGGAAAACCGTGTTTGTTAAGTCCGTCAAAAGTAGCCACGCCAATGCTTGGCGGCGCAACGCCAAAACCCGAATTAACATACACCAACGAATCGTCCCACAAACTTTGGTCGGGATATTTTTGAGTGGTGGAATAATAAAAATCGTCAATAAAAGGTAATTGTAAGGAAGTAGAATTTGTTGTTGTTCTTGCCGCAGAATTGTTGCTGTGTTTTATTTCGTAAGAGGGTTTTAAATCGGGGTACAGGTAATTGATATTTGCACTTAAAGGTCTCAAGCCTTCCTGTGCAGAAAGCGTGAAACAAAAACAAAGTAAAATGTAAGTTGCAAAATGTTTAATCATGTTCGTTTTCATCATGTTCTTCTTCATCTTCTTTTGCGCGCAAGCCTTTTTTGCCGATTACTAAATTTACCGTGCTTCCTTTTTTTACGCTTTCACCCGGTTCAATGTTTTTTCCGTTAATTAACTGAGCCACCACACAACCGTTGCAATCTGCGGCGGCTAAAGAGGTGTTTCCTACTTTTAAACCGTAAGAACTTATAATTAGTTTAGCTTGGCGTTCGCTGCGGTCTATCAGTTTCGGCATTAAAATTTGCGGCGCAACCATACAGGTAACGTACAAATACACCGTTCTATTGTGTTTTACTTTTGCTCCTGCTTCGGGGTCTTGGCGCAACACAATGCCCGGTTTTTGTTTGGGGTCGTAAATACTGTCAATAATCTGACACGCCACGCCTTTGCCCGAAACAAAATTTTCTATCTCAGCTGTATTTTTATGTTTAAAATCCGGAACTTCCACAAAATCGTTGTGCTGTGTATAAGTGCTTGTCCACATCATAATTCCCACAAACATGGAAACAATCAGTAACACAATAACGGCAAGGTTAATAAAAAACTGTTTTGACTTTAAGAATGAAAAAAAACTGTGCATTGAATTTTGGTGTATTTTGAATTTGGAATGTTTTAAGCGCGTTCTTCCAAAGGTTCGTGAATGAAAATTTTAAATGCCACAATAACCATTGCGCCAAAAATTTGCTCTACCATTTGCCACGCGCAGTCAATAAGTAAATGTTTTGAGCTTAAATGTTGTGTAAGAGAAATATTTACAATGGTGGCAATTACAAATAACGAAAATCCTGCAACAGCACCGCAAATTAACCCGCGCACAATAAAGTTGCGGAATGTTTTCATGATGCGCGACTCGTACAGCAAATAAATTCCTGCACCCAAAACCAAATAAGTAAACACCGCAAATGTTATAAGCCACGATACAGGAAACTGAATACGTTTAAAGTCATTTAAAAATGTGCCGTGCCACAAATAAAATAGCACAAACATAACAATGGCTGACGAAATCCAAGACAAATAAAATCTTAATCCGAGTTTCATTTTGCTAACAAAGCTACAAAATATTTTGAAGCCGTTTTGACAAATAAATTTACATTTGCGAAACATGAAAAGCCCTGTTTTGCTTTTAGTTTTTTTGCTTCTTTCAGGCTTTGGGCTTGTGCAAGCGCAGTACAACTCAAGTTTTTTAAATTACAGCCACACAGGGCGCAGCATTTCGTTAAACAGCGATTTTGAAGCGGGCAGCAACGGCATGAGCAGCGGACTGATAAACAAACTTATTTTTGGCGGGCACATCAGCGATGAACTGAAAATAAAATCATCGGAACAGTTGCGCAGCGTAAACAATTTCGGCATTAACCTCAATTCAGATTTAAGTGCCTTTATAAAAGGCGGCAAAAAGTTTGATTTCCTCATTGGCTTTAAAACTCAGGAATTATTGAACGCTACCTATTCCCGCGATTTTTTTAATTTAATGTTTTACGGCAACGATATGTTTCGCGGAAAAACAGCCAACCTGAGCAATTGTAATGTAAACGCTTTAAGTTTTCAGGAAATAAAATTCGGAGCTATTATTCATCATGTGGATTCTTTGGCAAAAATCGGCGTGTCAGTTTCTGTGTTAAGAGGGCGGCAGTTATTTTATATCAAAACAGGCGACAATTCTTCTTTATACACTTCGGCAGACGGAAGCGAAAGTATTTTTACTTCCAACTTCAGCATGGCTTTAAGCGATACCAACAATAAAGAACTCACCAGCTTTAACGGCATTGGCGCAAGCACCGATATTTATTTTGAAACACCTTATAAAAGCAAAGTGGGCAAACGCAGCGTGCTTACCGTAAATGCCAATAATATTGGCTTTATTTACTGGTTAAACCAAAGTGTGCAATACAGTGCCGACACAAGTTTGCGATACGCGGGCTATCACGCCAGCAATTTGTTTGAAATCAGAGATTCTACCATACAGCGCATTAACCGCGACAGCCTTTTGCGCCAACTTACCGAAGCACGCCACGAAAGTTTTAACGTAAACATTCCAACCAATTTGCTCATTATTAATAAAATTTATTTTGGAGCAAGAGAATTATTTGCGCTGTCCACAGGTTTCCGTTATATGTTTAATGCCAACTATAAGCCCTACATTTTTATAGAACCACAATACAGGGTAAAAAATGTTGTTTTCACGTTACACGTCAGTTACGGCGGTTATGTGCGGCTTAACGTGGGCACGGCAATTACATGGAACACACAGGGATTTTTTCTGCGGCTTGGCAGTAATTCTTTGCAGGGCTTTGTTGTTCCCAAAACAGGCTACGGACAAAGTATATTTTTTAGTTTGGCAAAGAAGTTGAAATAGTTTTTTAGAAACTGTTACTTTTGCAGTTCACTAAATTTTTAATAGCATGAAAAGAATAGCAAAATTACTGTTGGTTGTTTTTACAATTAACTTCTGTACCCTGAACGCCGACGAGGGTATGTTCCTCGTTCATTTAATTGGCGAAAAAACCTATGCCGATATGCAAAAAAGCGGCTTAAAGCTAAGCAAAGAGCAGCTTTACGATATGAACAAAGCCAGCATTAAAGATGCCATTGTTATTTTTGGCGGCGGCTGCACGGCTGAAATTGTAAGTAAAGAAGGCTTGTTGTTTACCAACCACCATTGCGGTTACGGCAGCATTGCCGGCGTAAGTTCGGTGCAGCATAATTATTTAAAAGACGGTTTTTGGGCAAAATCAAAAACCGAAGAAATTGCCTGCCCGGGGTTAAGCGTGCAGTTTCTGGTAAAAATTGACGATGTAACTTCTGCCGTTCAGGAAAAATTAAAAGACATCAACCCGAATGAATACACTGCCAAACTTCCGTCTATTCTTGCGGAAATGGGTAAAAAAGCCGAAGAAGGCACAAACTATGAAGTGCGCGTGAGCAGCTTTTTTAAAGGCAACCAGTTTTTGCAATTTACTTACCAACGATATAAAGATGTGCGTTTGGTGGGCACACCGCCCGAAAGCATCGGTAAATTCGGTGGCGATACCGACAACTGGGAATATCCGCGCCACACAGGCGATTTCTCTATTTTCCGTGTGTATCAGGCGGCTGACGGAACAGCCTCTACCGAATACAAAGCAGATAACGTGCCTTTTCAACCAAAATATTTTTTGCCTGTATCTATTAAAGGGTTAAATGAGGGCGATTACGCCATGATTTACGGCTACCCGGGTGGAACAAACCGTTACGAAACTTCTTACGGTGTAAAACTGAAAATTGATGTTGAAAACCCGAATTTGGTAAAACTGCGCGAAGAACGTTTGAAACTGATGAAAACAGAAATGCTTGCCAACCCTTCGGTGAAGTTGCAACTGGCAAGTTCTTATGCAGGTATTGCCAACTATTGGAAATTTTTTGACGGCGAGTCAAAACAATTAATAAAGCACAATGTTTTGGCGCAAAAACAAAAAGACGAAGCAGCTTTTGAAAAATGGGCAAAAGGAAAAACGGAATACGATAATTTGTTTGCCGACATGAAAAAAGCCTATGATGCGTGGACACCTTACGCCAAAGGCAGAGTGTATTTGCAGGAAGGAATTTTGGGTTCGCCCTTGCTGGCGTTTGCAAGCAGGTTAAAAACCCTGAACGAGCAACTCTCAACTACCGACACCAAACCCGAAGACTTGAAAAAAACAATTAGTGCCGTAAAAAAGAGCCATGAAAGTTTTATGGAAGCCGAAAACATTACTTCCGACAAAAATATTTTGGCGGTGGTGCTGCGTATGTTTTATAACGACATTGATGCAAGCCAGCAACCAACCGATTTTTACAATGAGCTAAAAGCCGCTTACGGCGATTTAACCAAAGAGGAAACGTATAAAAAATACGCCGAAGATGTGTTTAGCCGCTCATTTCTTTTAACTACCGCAAAATGGGATTTGTTTATTTCAAACCCAAGCGCATCGGCACTTCAAACCGACCTTGCCTTTAAAACCGTTATGGCTTTTGTAAACAACTACAATAACAATTACGAAAAATATTTTAAAGAATTTACCGCCACAACCTTTGCATTAAACAACAAATACCAAAAAGGTATTTTGGAAATGAACAAAGGCAAAGTGCTTTATCCCGATGCGAATTTTACCATGCGTGTTTCTTACGGAACGGTGAAATCGTATTCGCCGAGCAAAGGTGTAAAATACAGCGAGGTGGCTTTATTAAACGGCGTAAAAGAAAAATATGTGGCGGGCGATTACGAATTTGATGTACCTGCAAAATTATTGGACTTGATTAAAAATAAAGATTACGGACAATACATTGACAAAAAAGCAAACGATGTGGTTGTAAACTTTATTACCACCAACGATATTACCGGTGGAAATTCAGGTTCTCCCGTAATGAACGCTAACGGCGAACTCATCGGTTTGGCGTTTGACGGCAATTACGAAGCCCTGAGCCACAAAATTGCTTTTGACAAAGATTTGAACCGCACTATTTGCGTGGACATTCGTTATGTGCTATTCATTGTTGATAAGCTCGGCGGTGCAAAAAATATTATTGACGAATTACAATTGATAAAGAATTAAAATTGTAGAGCCACGCGATTGTACTAATTCACACAAAGCAGTATTTATAAAAAAATCCCGATAAAATAATTATCGGGATTTTTTATTAGTGATTAGTGTTCTTCGTGGCTTTTACAACGCTTGCGAAAAACCTTCTTTAATTTTATCGGCGGCGTATTCGCCGCTATACAATTTGTCTTTTATTTTGCTGAAACTTTCAACGGTGTATTTCACATCTTCCAGCGTGTGAACGGCAGTAGGAATAATGCGCAAAATAATCATGCCCTTTGGCACAACAGGATACACCACCATAGAGCAGAAAATGCCGAAATTTTCGCGCAGGTCAATTACCATATTGGTTGCTTCAGGAATTGAGCCGCGCATATACACAGGTGTTACCATAGTGTTGGTTACACCAATGTCAAAGCCTCCGTCCACAAAACCTTTTTGTAAGGCACGGGCAATTTCCCACATTTTTAAGCGGTATTCAGGGTGATTGCGCATTAACTCCAAACGTTTTAAAGCACCCACAACCAAAGGCATCGGCAAACTTTTTGCAAAAATTTGCGAGCGCATATTGTAACGTAAAAACGTAATAATGTCTTTTGACGAAGAAATAAATCCGCCGATTAAAGCAAAGGATTTGGCAAATGTGCCGAAGTAAATGTCCACTCCGTCCTGACAACCTTGCTCTTCGCCCGTGCCGCCGCCGTTTGCACCCATAGTGCCAATGCCGTGCGCATCGTCCACAAACAAACGGAAGGTGTATTTCTTTTTCAAAGCAACAATTTCTTTCAACTTACCTTGGTCGCCGCGCATACCAAACACGCCTTCGGTAATTACCAAAATGCCGCCGCCTGTTTCATCGGCTAATTCGGTAGCGCGTTTCATTTGTTTTTCAAAATCTTCTATATCGTTATGCTTAAACACATAACGTTTTCCCATGTGCAAACGCACACCGTCCAGTATGCAGGCATGGCTTTCCGCATCGTAAACAATCACATCGCGGCGGTCAACAATGGCGTCAATGGCACTTACCATAGCCTGATAACCGAAGTTGCAAAGAATGGTGTCTTCTTTTTTTACATAAGCAGAGAGTTCGCGTTCCAACTGTTCGTGTTGGTCGGAGTTTCCGCTCATCATGCGTGCGCCCATTGGCAGTGCCAAACCGTATTGTGCGGCTGCATCGGTATCGGCTTTTCTCACTTCGGGGTGATTAGCCAAACCCAAATAGTTGTTTAAACTCCAGTTTAATAATTTTTTTCCGCGAAAATTCATGTACGGATTAACATCACCTTCCAGCTTGGGAAACGTGAAGTACCCATGAGATTCTTTAGCGTGTTCGCCGATTGGACCCGCGTGTTTTTTTATTCTTTCAAAGATGTCTTTCATTTTGACAAAGTGTTTTTATAATGTGGCAAAAGTACCGTTTTTCGCGAAACTGTAAAAGAACGGTTTGAAATGGCGGTATTAATGCTGTGTATTATGCTGCCCTTTCAGGGCGCAACCGCAACGGTGCAGATTTGACAAATTCAAAATTTGTCAAATCTCTACAAAACAAAACCCTTTTTATACAACATTTAATTTTTGTACCTTTTCAACCGATTTTAAACCAAGCGTTTTGCAACAGTTAAAAACATATTTTTTACTCACATTTATTTTTTGTGCGGTTTTTTCTTTGGCGCAAAACCAAAACAAAAAATGGTATTTCGGGTACGGTTGTGCTTTGGATTTTATGACTAACCCGCCCACTATTTTGAACAATAGTGCTATGAATGTAGGCGAAGGCTGTGCAAGCATAGCCGACAATGCGGGAAATTTGTTGTTTTATACAGACGGTTCAACAATTTATAATGCAGCACATACAACTATGGCTAACGGTACAGGTTTGATTGGGGGCAGTAGTCCTGTTCAAGCCGCTCTTATTATTAAACAACCCGGCAATTCAACCATTTATTATGTCTTTACTGTGGACGAAACTTTCAATTTAGGTTTTTATTACTCTATTGTGGATATGAGTTTGGCGACGGGCATTGGCTCTGTTACCGTTAAAAATACTTCCTTATTAAACTCATCTCAAGGCTTCGAAAAACTTTCAGCTACCCGCCACGCCAACGGCACAGATTTTTGGATAATGACACAGCCGCGCAATTCTTCATCTTATTACGCTTATTTGCTTACCGCCACAGGATTAAATACTACTGCTGTTGTTTCTTCAATAGGTTCTGCTTACAACGCTTCGGGTTGTATAAAATTTTCTCCCGACGGACAAAAATTAGCCTCGGCTTGGTTGTTTCAGCCCATAGAACTGTATGACTTTAACGCTACTACGGGGGCAGTGAGCAATTCGTTAATTTTAAACTTGGCAATTGGTCATAATGGCTATGGCTGCGAGTTTTCGCCCGACGGCACAAAACTGTATGGTGCAGGAGTTGGAAATCTTAACAACTTAATGCAAATAGTGCAATGGGATTTATCGGC
This sequence comes from Bacteroidota bacterium, assembly GCA_019638705.1. GTDB lineage: Bacteria > Bacteroidota > Bacteroidia > B-17B0 > Aurantibacillaceae > Aurantibacillus. The sequence continues at coordinate 1,288 of JAHBTI010000009.1, read as the reverse complement.
AGGCTCTAATATGGCTATTCTTTCTTCGTCTGTAAGCATCAGTAATCCTACTCTCAGTACCGGCAGTATGCAGTTAGCTCCCGACGGAAAAATATATATTGCAAATTCATTAGTTACCAATAACAGTTGGCATAATATTCATGTGATTAATAATCCTAATGTGGCAGGCGCAGGCTGTAATTTTTTTGCCTTTGGTCAGCCCGTTAGTGCTTTTAATGTTACCCAAAATACAATATCACATTCTAGTATAGGTTTACCCAACCAAATATACATTCCCTGCCTTACTTTTACGGCAAGTGGCAGTAATATTACAACTTGTTACGGTGCAAGCACGGGCAGCGCAAGCATTTTAGCAGTATCGGGTAATTCGGGTACACCCACTTACACATGGACTAACGGCACAAGTACACTCAACACACAAAACATAAACAACGTAAGCGCAGGTGCGTGGACAGTAACAGTAGATGACACTACGGGTTGTCCCTCGCAAAGTGTAGTTACCATAACGCAACCGCCCGCTATAACAGTAAATCTATCAAGCAGCAGCACAAGTATATGCGTGGGTGGCGGTGTACTGCTTACCGCTAACGCAAGCGGCGGCACAGGCAGCAGTCTTACTTACAGTTGGAGCAGTGGTGCAAATTTTTCTGTTGGCATAGTTACTCAAACTCTTGCAGGCACTCATATTTACACGGCAAATGTTACTGATGCCAATAATTGTACAGAAAGCAAAACGATTTCCATTAACTACATAGCCAATCCCCCGCTAACTGCTTTGCCTAATCAAACTATATGTGCAGGTCAATCTGCCACACTTAGCACAAGCGGGGCAATCGGTTACACATGGCAACCAAGTGGTGCAAATACAAATTCAATTGTCGTCAGCCCAACCGTGCCAATTACAATTTACACCCTTAGCGCAACCAATAACACCTGCGGCATAACAAGTACCGTGTCTGTAAATTATTATGATTACCCTGTATTAAGCGTTTCCCCCAACCAAACTATTTGCACTAACCAAAGTGCCACGCTCAACGCGAGCGGAGCGAGCGTGTTTACATGGCAGCCAAACAGCATTGTTTCAAACTCTATTGTTGTCAGTCTAACCGTGCCAATAACCATTTACACAGTTACAGCAACAAATAATATATGTGCCACCAGCGAAACCGTGCAGGTAAGTTTTTATTCCAACCCAACATTAACTATTACGCCAACTCAAAGCATTTGCCCAACATTTACTTCAAACTTAACTGTGAGCGGTGCTAACACTTATACTTGGTTGCCAAAT
>JAHBTI010000008.1 GCA_019638705.1 Bacteroidota bacterium | reverse complement strand
TCCTACTAAAACACAGCATTACATAGTAACAGGTACAGACAACAACAGTTGCCAAAGTACGCAAAGTGTACAGGTGGTGGTGGCTTTGTGTATGGGGGTTGATGAGTTGAAGACGGAAAACCTAACCATAAATGTATATCCAAATCCTACCAACGGCGAGTTTACAGTAGAAGCTCCTGACAACACTCACCTCATCATCATGAACGCGACAGGACAAATTGTTTTGGAGCAAACAAGCACTTCCAACAAAACAGAAATTTCACTCGGCAATTTTGCCAACGGCATTTACTTTGTAAAAGCAGGCAGTGTGGTGAAGAAGGTGGTGAAGGAATAATTTGTAGAGGGGGACGATTGTCCGTCTTTACACAACAAAAATCCCCACAAGGTAAACTTGCGGGGATTTTTTTATTCATTTCCGTTTTTCCGTTTCAGGCAAACCATTATCTTTGCCGGTCTTAAAAAATTATACTACAAACATGAGTAAGGAAAAAAACGAAAATACGGTGAAGAAAAAAGAAAGCCGTAGTGTTTTAGAAAGCATCAGAAGAAGAACCGGCTTGTTGGTGGGCATTGTGGGCTTGGCGTTGGTTATTTTTATTTTAGAAAGCCTCTTGGGTTCGGGTGCTTCTATTTTTGGCGGCAGCGAAATGAGTACGCTTGGCACAATTAACGGTAAACGTATTGACCGCAACGAATTTATTATTCAGATGGAAAACCAGATGAATATGTACCGTCAGCGCAACGGAAGCAATGATGTGCCTGATGCCATACGCAATCAGGTGATTGAACAACTCTGGCAACAGTATATAAGAGACTTGGTTATTAAGCCTCAGTTTGACAAAGCCGGTATAGTTATCGGCGAAGACGAATTGTATGACCGTGTGGTGGTTCACCCTGCACAATCCATTATTCAAAATTTATCTGACCAAAACGGAAAACTGAACGAACAATTTGCGCTTCCTGACGGTTCTTTGGATTTGATAAAATGGAAACAAGCCGTTCAAAACGTGGTGGGTGACCAGGAAATGGCAGTTCGCCAAATGGAAGACCAGGTAAAAGAAACACGTTACTTTGAAAAATACCGCACTTTGGTTACAAAAGGCTTATACGTTACCACCGCCGAAGCAAAAGAATTGTTTAAAGCAGAAAACACAAGATTAAATGTATCTTATGTGCATAAACATTTTGATGCGATAAGTGACACTGCGGTAAAACTTTCGGACAGAGATATTGAAAAATATTACAAAGAACATTCGTATTTATATATGAATCCTGAAACTACGCGAAAAATTGAGTACGTTTCGTTTAATGTAGTACCAAGTGCTGAAGACCTTGCTTCTCTTGAAAAAGAAGCGCAAGAAGCTGCCGAAAGTTTAAAAGGAAAAACCTTTGCCGAAGACAGTTTGATTATTGCGCAGGAAAGTGAAAACGGAGCTATCAGCGTTCAAAACTTTACCAAGAAAACAATGATTGTGCGCGATTCAAGCATTTTTACTTCCCCTGTGGGAACGGTGTTTGGTCCATACAACGAGGGCGCGTATTTTAAAATCTACAAACTGGAAGCCATAAATTCTTTGGCTGACAGCGCACGAGTTCGCCACATTTTAATTGGCTTGAATGATGCCCAACAACAACCGAAACGCAGCAAAGAACAAGCTAAAACAGAAGCCGACAGTTTATTGACTTTAATTAAAGAGAAAAAAGCAGACTTTGAAGAACTTGTAAAAACCGTAAGTGATGACGGTGGCAGCATTGACAAAGGTGGCGACTACGGTTGGTTTAACGAAAGCACAGGTTTTGTAGAACCATATACCAACGCCGGATTAATGGGAACAAAAGGCAATATCAGCGTGGTAGAAACACAATTTGGTTATCATATTATTGAAGTGCTTGATGTGAGCAAAACCCGCTATACATCATATAAAGTAGCACAAATTTTCAAACTCATTGCTCCAAGCGATGAAACCAATCAGGCGGCATATGCCAAAGCAAGCCGTTTTAACGGAGAACACAACACCGCCGAATTATTTGACAAAGGCGTTGAAAAAGAAAAACTCACCTTGCGTGCAGCCGACAATATTAAAGAAGGTGACCGTCAGTTGCAAAACTTAGAGCAAGCCCGCGAATTGGTAAAATGGGTATATTCTGCCAAAAAAGGCGAAGTGGGCGTGTTTTCGTTTAACGACAAGCATATTGTGGCAAAATTGAGCGGCATTAAAAATAAAGGCGTGTTGCCTTTGGAAGAAGTGAAAGACCAGGTAACATTTCGCGCCAAACAAGCTAAAAAAGCAGAACTGGTTTTGGCTGAATTTGCAAATGCAGGTAAAAACATAAACGAAATTGCAAACAAATTAAACATAGAACCAAGAACCATTGAACTCTTTACCCGCGACCATAACATTGACGGTATTGGGCACGATGAAGTGATGATGGGAACAATTTTAGGAACAAAACAAGGCAGCACAAGCAAAGCCGTGGCGGGAGAATTAGGTGCATTTGTTGTTTCGGTAAATACTGTGGGTTCAGATGCGTCAGAGCCAAAAGATTATAGAGAATATAAAGCACAGAGAGAACGTTCGCTTAGCGGGCGCAGCGATTATGAGGCATATAACGCATTAAAAGAACTTGCCGACATTGAAGACCATAAATCAAGATTGGATTAATAAACTAATAGATAAATCCCGCTCGCAAAGCGGGATTTTTTTTGTTACTTTTATTTCGCATTATGAGCATTGAAGACATTATTTCCGAAATAGAAAACTTTGCGCCACTTGCCTATCAGGAAGATTACGACAACTGCGGACTTTTAACAGGCAATAAAAAAACCGAAGCGCGCGGAGCTTTATTAACTTTAGATTGCACCGAAGCGGTGGTGGAAGAAGCCATTGAAAACAACTGCAATTTAATTGTTGCACATCACCCCGTTATTTTTTCGGGACTGAAAAAAATTACAGGCGCAAATTATGTTGAACGCACCATTATTAAAGCCATTCAAAACAACATTGCCATTTATGCCTGCCATACCAATATTGACAATGTAAAACTCGGCGTAAACAAAAAAATCTCGGAAAAATTGGGATTGGAAAACACAAAAATTCTTGCACCGAAAAACAATTTACTTAAAAAATTAGTTACGTTCGTTCCTGTTTCACATCACGAGCAAGTTCTGCAAGCCTTGTTTAATGCAGGTTGCGGACACATTGGCAATTACGATAATTGCAGTTTTAATGCAGAAGGCACAGGAACTTTCAGAGGAAACGATAACACAAAACCATTCATCGGAAAAGTAAATGAATTAAGCCAAGAAAAAGAAATTCGCTTGGAAACCATTTTTGAAATTCAGAACGAACACAAAGTTATTTCGGCTTTGCTGAACGCGCACCCATACGAAGAAGTGGCTTACGATATTTACAATCTCTCCAACAAACACCCGCAAGTGGGCAGCGGCATGATTGGCGAATTGCAAACGCCGATGAACGAAAAAGATTTTTTATCACTCGTAAAAAAAACGTTCAATGTTCCGTTTATAAAACACACACAATTATTGAATAAATCGATTAAAAAAGTTGCGGTGTGTGGCGGCAGCGGAAAATTTTTGTTGAAGAATGCCATTTCGGCGCAGGCAGATGTTTACATTACCGCCGATTTTAAATACCACGAATACTTTGACACAGAAAATAAAATCCTTCTGATAGATACCGGACACTTTGAAACAGAGCAATTTACACCCGAAATATTTTCTGCGCTTATTCAGAAAAAATTTCCTACATTTGCCCTCCGTTTATCAAAAATCAATACCAATCCGGTAAACTATTTTTAAACATGAGCACAAAAACAAAAGAGAAAGTTGATGCATCAGTAGAAGGAAAATTAAAAGCCCTTTACGAATTACAATTAATTGACAGCAAAATTGACCGTTTACGCACCATTCGCGGCGAATTGCCATTGGAAGTAAGCGATTTGGAAGATACAGTAGCAGGGCTTGAAACCCGCTTAACCAACGTGAAAGAAGAAGTTGCCGATTTTGAGAATCAGTTAAACGAAAAGAAGCAAGCGGTTAAAGATTTTCAGGCAAACATAAAAAAATACGAAACGCAACAAAATAAAGTGCGCAACAATCGCGAGTACGATGCGATTACCAAAGAAATTGAATTTCAGAATTTGGAAATTCAGTTAGCTGAAAAACGCATGAAAGAAGCGAAAGCGGCTATTACCGTAAAAGGTGAATTGCTGGAAAAAAGCAAAGCGGAATTTGATGAGCGTAAAAAAGATTTGAAAGCTAAGAAATCAGAATTAGACGAAATTATTGCCGAAACCGAAAAAGAAGAAAAAGAGTTGGTGAAAGACAGCGAAAAAGCTGCTTCGCATATTGAGTCGCGTTTGCTGAACGCATACAAACGCATTCGTGCAAACACACGCAACGGCTTGGCTGTGGTAGCTGTGGAACGCGATGCTTGCGGTGGCTGTTACAACAAAATTCCGCCTCAACGTCAGTTAGACATTCGCTTAAACAAAAAAATTATTGTGTGCGAACATTGCGGTCGTGTGTTGGTTGATGGTATGTTAATTCCTGACACAGGCGTTGAAGCATAAATTTTTTTAATTTATTCCTTTGTAAATTAAAATTCATCTCTTACATTTGCGCTCCCAATTACAAGCGTAGTTTGTAAGAGAAAAAAAGGGAGCTTAGCTCAGCTGGTTCAGAGCACCTGCCTTACAAGCAGGGGGTCAATGGTTCGAACCCATTAGTTCCCACAACAAAGACAAGGGTTTCAGAGATTTTACTTTGAAATCCTTTTTTTATTTGCATACAATTTGCATACGAAACGCTCTCAAAAATGAAATTTCAGAAAACAAAAAACCTCAGCCATTAACCACAAAGTTGAGGTTTCTATACATGGTGAATGCAAATAATTTAACAGCTATTCACGCCTAAGTAATTATAATAGGGGGGCGGTGTTTATCGGGCAAAAAATATTCGTTTTCCTTTTTCATCATACGAGGGGGGTATTTACCTACATTATTCCTTAAATATAAAAGCGGCTGAAAAATGCTTTTTTTAATCTAAAAAATTGTTAATATATTCTAAAATATGTGATATAACTTATTTATAATCAAGCATTTGATATATGTAATATATATCAATATACATCATTGTTATAACCGAAAAAGTATGCTTACGGTAATGGTTGTTTTTTAATCAATATTTCCTTGCTCAATTAATTTTCTTTCGGTCAAATTCAAGGCATATAAATAACCGTAATCTTCTCGATGTTTGAAAACACAACCACCGTCAAGATTTAAAGGACTTTCAAACTTTTGATTTAAAATAAAATCTCTGTGCATTGGTGTATGTCCGTGAATTAATATTTTTCCGTTCAAATAATTCTTATCAACTGAAAAATACCTAATCCATAACATTGCTTCCTTGTCGTCCAATGGATTGGCTTTGCTAAAATTTAAACCCGCGTGAACAAGAATGTAATCTTTTGTGTTGATGTAAAATTTTGTTCTTTTAAAAAAGTTCAGATAAATAGGTTTCAATTCCTTGATTGAATTTGCATTAAAACTCTTCAATGTTTCTTCGCCTCCGTTTCTTACCCAATAAGAAAATGATTGTTTCCCATTCTCTGAATTTAGTAACATTTGCTCGTGGTTTCCTCTCAACGTGTGAACCTGATATTTTTTCTTTCTTAACTGCAATATAAAATCAATTACTCCTTTGCTATCGTTACCTCTGTCAATATAATCACCAAGACAATAAAGTTTGTCCGACTTCTTTAACTTAATTCGTTCAGTTACTAAATACTTAAAGGTTTTGCTGCACCCGTGAATGTCGCCCACAATAAAAATTCTTTGCATTACAATAGCTTGTTTTTGTCGTTTGTAAATTCAAATTCAGAGTTCCAAATTCGGATAACATTCTTTCCGACCAAAGGCATTTTTCCGTTTACTCTTTCTCCGTTTACATAAGTTCCGCTTATGCTGTTCAAATCGTAAATCCAAATATCATCTTTACTGTTTACTATTACGCAATGTCTTCGACTTATTGCTTTTCCTCCTGAAACTTCTACATCGTTTACACCGTATTCTTTTCTTCCAAATTTGATGATTGCCTTTTTTGTTTCGCCCCCCTTAAATTCTTCTCCTCTGCTGTTGTTGGTACAATAAAAAGGTGCTTCGTTGAATTTGTTGAAACGGTAATCCATAAAAAGCAATTTTGATTTTAAGGTTGGTGCTTTTTTGTAATTGTGAGTTAAGTCAGTTTCAAGAATAACGCTATAATTGTAATTCAAAAAATGATTTTCGGTTTTATCTGCTTTTAAAACAGTTTTTGGAAAAATGGTCTGTCCGATATTCTGCATTGCACAACAGACGTAATAATTATTTGCAAAGCATTTGTTATTTTCTTCCACATCAAGCAACGTTTTGGCTAAATCCATTGCTGTTTCATATCGGTTTGTTTCGTAAAAACATTGAAGTAATAAGTTGTATGCTTCATAATCTGACGGATTGCGATGTAAGTGGTCTGATAAAAGAGAAATGGCAGTAGGATAATTTTTCATTTCAAGGTTTATCCAACCTAAATCTTTTTGAACGTCCAATCTTGAATTCCATTTTAACGCCTTTTCGTAATACTCTTTTGCTTTTTTAATTTTCCCTTGTAACAAAAGATATTTCCCTTTTACTTGCATTACACTTACACTTGGTTTCAATTTCATCTCTGCATATTCAAGTAAAGTAAAAGCCCTCCTCCATTTTTTTGTTTTCAAAAGATTTGCGACTTTCTCTGCAATGTCGCCCGCCTTGATAACTTCCTTGTCAAACACAATTGGAACGGATTGAGCTTGTATTGCCTCGTTAAAATCTTTCATTGTTTGAAAGCGTTGTTCCGGGATTTTTGCAATTGCTTTCAAAACAATTTCTTGTTGCCAATGCGGTAAATTTGTTATTCCAAATTCTTTTTTGTCGTGCAATTCAACAATTTCCTCTTTTGATTTTCCAAAGAATGGATTTTGATTGGTTAGCAACTCAAGTAAAGTTACGCCTAAAGCATAAATATCAACTCTTGGGTCGTTTGATGTATTTTGTTTCCAATCCAAAGCTTCGGGACTCATATATGCTCGTGTGCCTCCGCCTGTGTTTGCAATTCCGAAGTCAGAAATTTTTAGCGTTCTATTTTCGGTAAAAAGAATGTTGTCGGGTTTTATGTCGTGATGAATAATTTTTTTGTCGTGAACAAATTGCAAAGTTTCGGTAAGCGTTTGTATCCATTTCCACACAAGACCAGAAAGAAATTTTTCTTTCCGCATTACATTACGCAAACTCCCAACACTACAATATTCCATTACGATATAAAGCAAGCCGTTTTGAATAAAATTGTGTTTGTAGATAGCGATGTTTGGATGATTAAATTTTGACATCATCTCCAATTCGTAAATGATGTCGTCTTGCTCTTTCTCGTCCTCATTTTTTAGTTGTTTAATAGCAACTAAACTTTTTGAACGCACATCTTCTGCCAAAAAAACTCTGCCAAAACCACCCGCACCAAGTTCTTCTACAAAGCGATATTTATTGTCGTAAAGTTCTGCCATTGTGCTGCCGATAAATATACTACATAACGTGTGTCAATTCTCCAAATGCACGCGGGTTTTCAGGAACTAAATCAAAATTTTTCGTCTTAATTAAAATTGCCAATCTATCGGCTAATATTTTGCAGCCTTGATTAAATATATTGACGTTTTCAATTGTTGCTTTGAATGGCTTTACATAGTCGCCTATATATACATTTTTGCCATTCTTCCTACGCTGTTCGGCTTCTGAAATTCTTGGCGTGGCAGGGGTTTCTTTTTTCTCGTCTAATCCGTTGGGGTTTCGCTTATCAACTCCCACTCCGCCCCCTCGTGCGTCTTGTCGTATTCTTTCAATCCTTTGCTCAATTTGTCTGGAAAGTCCAACCAGCTTATCAGTCCTTCGTCCCGCCAATCCAATAGCTTTTTGTAGTCCGCTTCCGACAGCGGCAAGTTGATTTTGTTCAAGTCTATTATCATCGTTTATAATTTGTAAAAGTTCTTCAATCTGTTCGTCTGTTAATTTATAGTTCCAATTTTTAGCTTCATCAACACTAACCTCTTTTGTCTTTAAGCCAATACAACATATACTTATAATATCCGTCTTCTTTTGTTAATTCAGCCATACAAGTTGCTTCTTCGTTTGCTCTTGCCGCTTGTTTAAGTTGAACTAAGAATTTTATATAATCCGCTTGGTCATTAAAAAACGTGTCTATAAGATTATATTCACTTGCGCTTGCTATTGTATTTATGGTTGCGTTTTCGTCAAATTCTTTTTCTTCTTCGGAAAATAAATCTTTTCCAAAACATTCAGTTATATCAAAATAATAGTTTTCGGTAACAGTAAATTTTTGTCCGTTTTCCCATTCAGGAAACTCTATTGTTAGTTTGTCTATACTTCTGCCGTTGTGTTCTATGAGTGCTTGTTTAGTTCTTTTCCATTCAATACCTCGTCCAATGCCCAAGTATTTTAAGTAAGCATATTCAACACCAACATAATCGTTTGGAATAACGTATTCAATAATTACAGGACTGTCTATTGAGTTCCCATTTCCGCCTTTTATTGGCAAATCAACGCCAAAATCTTTTTTTATTAAATCTCTTGCTATCATAGTCTTTGGGTGTTTAAGTTTTTAAGAATTTATATTATTTGTAATATCTCTTTGGCTGACGCTAATACTTTATATTGGGGTAAAATTATTTGTTTTTCGTATTTGATTATCAGCCCCTTTTTTGGCAATCGCCCTCTTAAAGATATTTCTTCTCCCGAATTTAACGGATTAAAATTGCCTTTATGGTTTACTTGGTACATCAGGTAGTTGAATATCCAAATGTCTTCTTTAATAATGGGTTTGTCTCTAAGGGTTTTAAAGTCAAAATACTTTTCAATAATTTTAATAAAAGTATTGTCTGACAACCTGCGTTGTTTACAGATTTCGGTAAGGATAATTTCCGATGTAGCATCGGTTAAATATTGGGAAACTACTAAAAAAATAATCTTTCGGGGCGTAAATGTCATGATTTTAAAACGAAAAAAATTGTTGCACAGTTACAAACATATCAAATTTTGTTTTACGAGCGATGGGGTGCATTACAAATGTGTTTTTCAAACACACTCGTTTCCACTATCACTCAAACGAGTATGAGTGGTGGAATAAATTTTATCTATTTGGTTTCAACACATAACCGTTAGGTGTTATGCTGAAAAAATCTTTTAATTTTTCGTGTGAATTAATAATGTATATCTCACCTATGTTAGTTTTTGTATTGAAATTAAAAACACGATAAATAACGTAATTCGGTTTTGTTATTTGTTCGTATTCATTTTTTGTTAAGAAAAACTGCGTGTTTAATCCGCTTTCAGTTGTTTTAACTTCAATAAATATTTTTTCGCCTTTTTCGTTATAAGATTGAATATCGTAACCTAAACTATCGCTGCGTTGTGAAGCGTGAACAACTTTATTGGCAAGGTCTGCTCTGTTTAAATCTGTTAATTTTTTCTTTTCAACTCTCATAACAAACAACTCGCCTAACTCGCCAAGCGTTTGGTTATTACTGTATGTTTCAAGATAATCTTCTTTTGTTTTTTTATTGAGATTGTTTTTTCGCTCGCCAATATTTTTATCGGTATCGGAAACTTCATCTTTAGTAAAAATGTCATCTAAATCTGTTATTGGTTCAAAATCATCAATTGTAAATTGTCCATTTTTTTCTAATTTATTTTTTATAAACACAAACCTTTGTTCATCTGTCATTGTTTCAAAATCTTGTATGTTTTCTGGATTTTGTTTTGTTTCTTGTGTTATCTCGTGTTCGTATTCTTTTAAAACACTCTTAGAATTAGGATACATTTTTTCCCAACTAATCCGAGAAGAAATTGTGTCGTATTCATCTAATGTCATTCCATACTTTTTTAGTTTTATACTCAAAAACAACCTATCTAATAATGTTCCAGAAAGGGCAAAGAAAAATAACCAACCGAAAAATAGAATAAGCGTAAGAAAAAATAGAATAAAAAAAAGAAAGGTACTTGCCTCTGCCTCTTCTTTGAAATTTCCCATAAACAGCGCAGGCTTATATGTTATCCATGCGAAAAAGCCAACAGCAATAAGCACCAATTGTCTTAACGAAACTATTAAGGTGAAAAATGTGGAATCTTGTCTTTTTCTTTCCCTTTTCACAAAAGCAATCTTTTCTGCGGTTAAGTTGTAATCACTTAATTGAGGCTTGGTTTTCATGGGGATAAATTTGTGGTTTTAGTTTATCTTTTACAAGTCTAAATTACAACCAAATCCACAATTATCAAAACTTGTGTTTTATGCAGAGCTAAAATTTACGCTCTTAACAAAGCTAAAGATTTAATGCCTTTGGCGTTTTTTCACCAAAAAACAATTTAGTATCTTTGCTTTGTGAAACAGCGGTTAAACATAGCTTCCATTTTTCCAAAACATCTTTTTTGGGATATGGATTATAGTAAACTTAGTTTTGAAAAAGATAAGGATATTATTATTCCACGCGCTTTGTATGCAACAACCGCAGCCACTTTTTTGCAGGATATTGAAAAGTTAGAAACACTTTACAAAAAAGCCGACATAGAAAAGTATCTCAAAAATACCAAAGAATTAATAAGCAACGAAGTTTGTGCTTTGGTGGCACAACGCTACAATATTCCTGCTTTTGCACGGTTTAAACAATTATGACTGCTCTTAGTTTTGTTTTACAGCAAACCATTACCGAACTGCAAAATTTACCAAGTGTAAAATTATTTTCGCTCGGCGGCGGCACAAATTTGGCTTTTCGCTATTCACATCGCGTTTCCATAGACATTGATTTTATTTCTGCCGAAACTGTTGGCGTAGAGGGTTTGTTGCAAATTATTTCTGAAGTTGAAAATTTGTACCAAAAAAACAATGTGCTTGCTATTTTACTCAACAAAGAATTAGGAAATCAATTTTCGTTTTTGCGTTTATTCATTACAAAAAAAGGTACTACAATTAAAGTAGAGTTTTTGCAAAATATGAAATGCCTGTTTCCGCACGAAAAACTAAACGGCATACGTCTTATTCATAAAACAGACATTGGGCTTTTTAAATTAATGAGTGCCTCAAACCGTTTGGCGAAAAAAGATATTTACGATTTGGATTTTATTACCGATGAAATTCCGTTGTTAAATCTTATTCATCATTTGAAAGAAAAAAACGAAAAGTTTAATCAACCAAGCGACAAAAATTTATTTGATTTAGACAAGGAAAAAAGCCCTGTTGAAAATCCCGAATTGCTTTTGAAGTTTGACGAAAACACAGAGCATAAACATAACAAACCTGCCCACACGCACGACAGAATAGATGTGTTAGCCAACAGTAAATCTTGGATAAATGCCCGTATAAGTTGGCGACAAAAAGTAAGACATTTGTTTAGTCAATTAGGCAAAAAATTTCCTCAAACTAAAGGATTTGATATACCATAAATAGTTGTTTGAAATTGCTGTATAATGAAATCCGCAAGGTCTAAGCCTTGTTTTTATTTTCAACAGCTTTAATAAACGCGGATAATTCATTCAAAAAATTTTGTTCATCTTTGGGTATGTGGTGTGTATCAACGTAATGAAGTCCATAAACCATTCCCTCCGCAAACGTTTTTAAATCGTAACCTTGTTTTTGCGCCTCTTTTCCCCAACGAGTAAAATAATTTCTTAGGTTGCTTTTGTTCGGCTCTTTAAAGGCTTCTTGTACTATGTATCTAAAATCTAAATTTTTCATCGTAAAAATATTTTTGTTTTTAGAGCTACACCTCGTACACTTGCTACACGGTTTTGTAAATTCGTGTACGAGGTGTAGCAAGTGTAGTTTATAAAAAAGATTTTTTTTCAGCGTTAATAACTGTACCGAAATTTGCGCGGCGTGTTTGATAACTCTTTTTCCGTAATCGGTCGGCAAAGTTTTTAATTGAAACTTGTTTAAATCCACTTTCAATACAATACGTCCGATATTCAAGAAACAAATCTTTTAACGGCATTTCGTTTGAAGATGAAATTTGATATTCGTTTTCATTTAAGAACATCAGCACACTATCACTTTCTAACTTGTATTGCTCTACGGCTTGTTTCACTTTGTCGCAAGGCGTGAAACCTTTTTGTGATAACAGTCTTTGAAGTCCTGCCAATACCCAATTAAAAACGCCCGAAAGTTCGTTTGCAATAATTTTTGTATGAAGCTGTTTATCCTGTTCAGCTTCGGGAATAGTTACTTCAAACGGAATGATTAAGAAGCGGCGAAAGTATGCGTTTGTGTGTTCTACTTCTTTAGGAAGTTCATTACAATTAAAAATTAGTTTGGCGTATTGTGTGAGCGTGAACGGTTGCCCATAAGGTAAACGCGCCTCTACGGGTTCGCCCGATACTAATTGTTTAAACACATCGGTTTCTAACTTGCCGTTAATCTCACTTGCATAGTTCACCAACTTATTAGCAATCTTCGCGCGAAAATATCCGTTTTCATTTGTAAGACTTTGTAATGAATAGTTGCCAACGTTATCAGCCCCCAACAAAGTGTTTACAATTTCAAACATTACGCTCTTTCCGTTTGCGCCCGAACCATAAAGCATAAGGGCTTTTTCTAATTTTAAATTTCCGTTACCGTTTTTCATAAATACATAACCTAAATATTCCGCTAATACTTGTCGGCAACTTTCATCAGGCAAAACTTCGTTTAAATACTTTTGAAACATTGGTGCGGTGCTTTGTTCATCGTATTCAAATGGTAATTGATAAGTAAGGAAATCCGCGCTATCAAACGCTCTTAGATTAACATTTCCATTTTTAGAAATAACAAGTGTGCCATTTTTCAAATTCATAAGCACATCGGCTTTGTTAGTTTGTGGCGTAGGCAAATAAGCCGTAGATAAAAATTGTTTAAACAACTGTTCTCTGAATTGATAAAAACGTGCATTGAATTTTTGAACGCCTAATTTTTCGGTGGCTTCACCTAAAAAAGTTTGTAACGTTTCTTTATCTAATTCATTCCAAAATGCACCATTGAATAAATAAACAAAATCGTGGTGCTTACATAAATTCCAACGGTTATTTTTTGCAGCTTCTATAATTTGCTCAATGGATAACACTAATAAATGTTTAGCGTTCACTTTAATTTTATCTAACTTCTTAGTTAGTCCTTTGGCTTCCTCACTTTCGGGTTCAAGTGATTTTAATTTTTCGCGCAATTCATTTTTTTGAGGAAACGCCAACGCTTCAAAATCTACTTTTTCAAATTGTTTAAGTAAATTGTTTAGTATTTCTGCGTGAGATGTATTACTTTTGCCCTGTTCCCCACCAAAGGAATTTAAAGAGCTATTCATTTGGTTATTTTCCATTGTTTAGCTCTTTTTTTTGTTAGACAAATACGTTTGCGCTTCGGCGTTAATTTCTGCCAACGTTTTTTTGCGCCCGTCTTTTAGATACTGCATTATTTCATCACGCGAAAAATAAAGTCGCTTGCCGCGCTTCATAAAAGGCAATTCATTTTTTGAAACTTTACCATACATCGTGGGAACGGTTAGGCTCAAAAATTTAGCCGCTTGCTGAATAGTTAATAATTGTTCGGTGTGTTGCTGAGGTTGCTCAGACTTTACAGGATTGTGCTTAATGTCCAGCAACAAATTTTCAATGTTGCTCAATCGTGCGTCAATGGTTTCAAATGGATTGCTCATTATGTATCGTATTTAAAATTTTACGACACAAAGTTTGAACAAGTGAAAGGTAGGTAACGGGTTACAACGGGTTACAATTTTTTCTACTACTCATTATTTAAAGTAGTTTTTAACGTATTCAATTCATCGGTTGCCCTTTGTTTATTGGCTTCCGAGAGGTATGGAATAACACTCTCAATCAAATTAATTTTATTTTGTGTTTTCTTCTTCGTATTCTCTTGTCCTGTTCTGTTTTGACGGCTTGAGTAAAACGTATAACGCTGAAATAATTTTTCGCCCGAAGCGTGTGCGTATTGCATTGCAATACTTTTTCCGTTTTCGCGTGTTATTATTATTCCATTGTAAACGTGAATTAATGCAATTTGATTAACTATAAATTGTGGCACTGTTTGGGTTTGCTGAGGTGCGGCGGCGGTTTGTGAAAGTGTTTCAAGTTTTTTCAATTCATTTTCTAAATATATTTTTCTTGCTTCAAATTCGCTTTTCCATTTATTTAAAGCGGCTTGCTCAATATTATTGTTAGTCCTGTATAATAAACCGCTATCAATCACTCCAAGCCATTCTTTTATCTTTTGTATTTTTGTAGCATTGCTTAATAATCTATCTAATTCTTTATTCTGTTCTTCAAAAATGGTCGGCAGCTTATCCATTAAATTTGCCATAATAATCGGCGGGCGTTCCCACAAATCATTTTTAATAGCTTGCAAAAGTTCGGGTGTTTCTTTCTCCGCTACTTCTGTATTATTTAAAGTCCATTGAACCCATTCTTTCATTTGTTGTTCTTCTGCATTCATATTATTTCTTTTTGTTGGTTTACTACAAAAATAAAACAGAATAAATTTTAAGAGCAAAATAAACCACTAACAAGCAAAAGCATTTATAAACAAAAATTGCACGGTTTTAAAAAAGCTCTATCTTTGTCAAAGCATTTAAGCCTGAAATAACTGAATGTCAGCCCCGCGCTGTCGGAGGGTATCCTCCTTAGGTTATTAAGGGCTTATTTCATTTTTAGGGGTTTGGCTCACGGTTTACAATATTTTATTTGCCGCTTCGCGTTTAAGCTATCTATTAAAATCCATTAAACTTGCCATAAACTCTTTTTTGTCTTTATCCTCAAAGCCCGAAAAATAACCTTGCGTTACTTTTAGGTTACTGTGGTTTAAGGCTTCGCTCACAAATTCCATACTCGCACCGCTTCGTATAGCGTTGGTGGCAAATGAGTGTCGCGCCCAATAAGTAGAAATTTCGCTTGTAATACCATTACTCAAAGCAATTTCTTTAATGTGTTGGTTTATAAAACGTGTGAAGTTTTTAATTGCCCTTTGCTTGTTTTCCATTGTTTGATTTTCAGTAATAATTGAAAATACTAAGTTATTGGCGTTTTTATTTTTGTTCCCGTACTTTTCAATGATTGACTTTGAGTAATCTGTTAAATAAACGGTAATTGGTTTTAAATCCGCCTTACTCGTATTAATGGTTTTGGCTCTGTAATAAATCAATTTATCGTCTTGCAAGTCTTTGTACTTCATAAGCGCAATATCTTTAATATTCATGCCATTGCAGGAATAAGAGAAAAACCAAAAATCTTTTGCCTTTTGGTGTGCAACGGAATTTGTTTCAGCTTCAAACAATGTTTTTAGTTGCTCTTTACTTAATGCTTTTTTTACGCTTCGTTTGGCGGGTACTTGGTATTTGCGTTTACCAAAAGGATAAATTTCCCCGTCAATTTCTTTTTCGGCAATAGCTTTGTTAAACAAGGCTCTTAATGCTCTCAAATACATTGACACCGTTGTTAAACTTCGCCCTTTGTCGGTCATAAATTTTTCGTAGCCATTAAGCCACTTAACTGTAATATCAGAAAATAAAAGGTGTTTCGGTTCTTTGCCTTTGAGGTATAGCCAATATTCTTTTAATGATTTTAGGCTTAATTCGTAGGTGCTTGCCGTTCCCACTTGCCCCTGCTTTTTAAATGTGTCAATAGTAATTTGATATTGATAGTACACATTTTCTCCCTCACCAACTTTCCGAAACAACTTTTTCTCAAACTGTTCAAAGGTAAAAGGGTTTATTCCTTTTGCGGTGTCAATGGCTTTGTTTTCAATAGCCTGTAATTCTCGTTTCGTTTCTTTATGTTCGGTTCGGGGTTTGGCAGTTAAATAAATACTTTCAAATTCTTTTTCTGTAAACTCAAATTTTGTGGGGTATAGTTTTTGTATTCGTGGCGTTGGTGTAAACACTCTTAATTTAACGGGAAATTTGCCATTCTTTTTAGCTCTACGGGTGTCTAAAGACAAGGATATGAAATAACTGTTATTCATTTGATTTTTGTTTCTGTATGCAAATATAAAAATTTGCATACAATTTGCATACAGAAATACAAAATAAACAAATAGCAACCAAAACTAAAAATTAGGCTAAACTCCTTAAAATACCTATATTTACAAGGCTTACATAAAAAATAAGAGAAAAAACAGATAGCAAAAAATACCCTTAAATTATGCCTTACAAGCAGGGGGTAAATGGTTCGAACCCATTAGTTCCCACAACAAAGACAAGGGTTTCAGAGATTTTACTTTGAAACCCTTTTTTTATTTAATGTCATTGATAAATTCAGATTGTTTAGTGGAACGGCATTAGCCTTACAAATTGGACATCGCATTTCTACTGATGCAGATTTTATTTCGGAAGAAAGTTTTGACAGAGATGATTTGATTTTTGAAATTTAATTGGCGATGATTATTTATTTTTACGCCATGAAGTACCTCCTTTTCTTTTCTCTTTTCGCATTTTCCCTCAAAATACAAAACACGCTCACCGAAAATCAGAAAATTGATAAGCTTATTTTATATATCAGAAACATGAAAGATGTTGTATTTGTTCGCAATGGAACTGATTACAAGTCAGGTGAAGCAGCAGACCATTTGCAACGCAAACGTAAGAGTGTGGGCGACAAAATAAAAACCGCTGAGGATTTCATCTCGAAAGTTGCTTCAAAATCAAGCGTTTCCGGACAACCTTATATGATAAAAACAAAAGATGGAAAAGCTATAACGTGTGAGTCGCTGCTTAGAGCAGAGTTGCTGAGGCTTGAGAAAAGACCTGATAAATTTTGACCACATAAAAATTGCTCTTTGTAAAAGTAAGGAAATGTTTTAGAGTTGTTGAGATTGAACAATAACTTACAAAAAATTAAAACCGTAAAATTAAATTTTTACTTGCTTCATAAATTATTCCCAGCCCGCCAATTTCAACACTTCTTTTGCAATGATATTGGCAGAATTATGAAATGCCATTTTGCTGATGTTTGTGCTGAGTGTTTTTTGTTTTTCGTTATCATTCAGCAAATCAACGGCGGTACTGATGAGCGTGTGTTGTGCTTCCGTATCGCGCACCAACAGAGCCGCATTTTTATTTACCAAAGCCATAGCGTTTTTTGTTTGGTGGTCTTCTGCCGCAGTTGGCAGCGGAACAAGAATACAAGGCTTTTGCACAATGCACAATTCTGAAATTGCACCCGCGCCGGCACGAGAAATCACCACATCGGCGGCGGCATAAGCCAAATCCATGCGCGAAATAAAATCAACTGCGCTGATGTTTTTGTTTTCAAAACCCGCTGTTTGTTGTTTTGCTTTTTCAAAATAAATTTTTCCTGTTTGCCACACTAACTGAATGTCGTTGTGGGCAAAGGTTTTTATTCCCTCGCCAATGGCTTCGTTCACAGCTTTTGCGCCAAGACTTCCGCCAATAACTAAAATTGTTTTTTTGTTTGGGTTTAAATTAAAAACTCGCAAGGCTTCATCTCTTTTGGCAGCAATGTTTTGAATATCTTGCCGCACAGGATTTCCCGTTACTAAAATTTTTTCTTTCGGGAAAAACTTTTCCATGCCCTCATACGCCACACAAATTTTTGATGCTTTTTTAGAAAGTAGTTTATTGGTTATTCCCGCATAAGAATTTTGTTCTTGCAACAAGGCGGGAATTTTTTTTGAAGTCGCGGCTCGCAACACGGGTGCGCTCGCAAAACCGCCTGTACCAACAACTACATCGGGTTTAAAATCTTTAATGATTTTACGTGTTTGCCATAAGCTGCGGATAATTAAAAAAGGCAATTTAAAATTGCTCAACGACAACTTGCGTTGCAAACCCGCAATTGGCACACCAATAATTTTGTAACCCGCCGCAGGCACTTTTTCCATTTCCATTTTTCCCAACGCGCCCACAAACAAAATATCTGCTTCGGGAACTAATTTCTTTATTTCGTTAGCAATGGCTACTGCGGGGAAAATGTGTCCGCCTGTGCCGCCGCCGCTGAGTATGATTTTTAGCTGTTTCAATTTCTATTATTTTTAAAAGTGAATAATTTCGGAATTCAATTCCGAAATTGTCCACTTTTTATTTTGTAAAATATTAATTTACAATTAAATAAAAAATTTCACTTACTAAGTGATATTTAAACTTTAATTTGTTTTCTGTTGTGTTGTTTTTTCTTTACCATTTTACTATTTACGAAGATATTTATAGAAGTCTATGTATATATCAAAGTGCTCCAAGTTATTCAAAAATTGATGATAAGATTTAGATTTAAGTAATGACGTTTGAAATAATTCCTCATTGTCTAAATGGTTATATTCAATAAGGTATTCAGAAATATTTTTATTTACCTGAACTAATAACTCTTCGTATTCGTTTTGCGTTTTCTCAACCCAATCGCTGAGTAACTGATGTTTCTTTCGTATTAATAAACGGTCTGATGAATCTTGATTGAGTAAAAAATTTAAGAAAACTGAAAGCGTAATTGTCAAATCATGTTTGGGAAATTCTCGACATAATACAGTATGAATTTGTTTTGCTTTGTTGAGATTATTTGAAATAATCAAACCTTTAACTCTACCTGCCAATTCATTTTGTCGGCGTTGAATTATTTCATGATTTATTTTTTTGAAATATTCATTGTCAAACTTCTTGTTTAATCTTGAATTATCCGTTATATCTCTTATCCTCCGATTTCCATAGATTAATTCATTGTTCATTAATGCGAGTAGTTTTTTTTCATTCGGAATGAATTTTTTTATATCAAATTCAATCAATAAATCAAAATTAGCATAGTATAAACAAACTTTATTGATATTTAATTTCTTAAAATGAACATTTGTGTTGTTTACTTTGTTAGACGTTATGATATATTTGACAAAGATATAATAATATAAAAGTTGTGATATATAGCGATTAGGAATTGCACCAATTTCAATATCAGTTTTGATGTCTATAATTTTATCGTCAACTATTAAATCAATACATCCTGAATTATACAAATTTGAATTCGCAAAATTAAAATTGGTAAAAACTACTTTTTTAGCTTTGAATTTTTCTAAATCTATTTTTAGAAGCAAATTTGTTAAGTAATCCTGACAGAGTTTTTTATCAACTTCATTATTTATTCCATAGTGAAATGCCTCTTGAAAGTTGTAGCTCTCAATAAATTCAGCGAGATTGAAGCTTTTATCATAAGTAGATTGAAATTCTCTTGAGAATTTTACAGGTAGTAATCGTTTATCACTTTGAAATAAATCATGTTGAATCCGAGCGTACACAGAATCAACCGCATCAACAGTATTAATTTTAAGTATGATTTTTTTTAATGTTCTGTCAAACTCTGTACCTAAATTTCTTAAATATTTAAGTATATTTTCATTGACATCAATTTTATATTTTTTGTCTGCACGAAATGTAGAGAAATCTATTGATTTCAAATAATTGTGTAATTCTTCTTGTTTCGTAACCATTGAAAAAAATGCTGATGTTAGCTTTTATTCTTTTAAAACATTTCTCTGCACATGAAAAACATCAATGTACGTTAAAACATTGTGAGTTTTATAAAATTCATCTTCGCTTATTGTTTCTACAGGAGGCAAGTACAGTTTCTTTATTTCCGTCTTAAATTTGATAGCCTTATCATAGTTTTGAGCCTTGACTTCTTTGTTAATTGCCTGACTTAATACCTCGTATTTCATTAATTCATGTTCGGGTATTCGGGAAGGAAGACAAGCAATGTACATATCTCTTGATTTTTTAATTTCTACGCCTTTTTGTAAAAACCATTTTTCAATGTCTGCCAACTTTAGCTCGTAAGCCTTTATTTCATCGGTGTTTTCAGAATACATTTTCAGTAAAAAAAGAGCGTTATATAACATCACTTTTTTTAGAACTTCTGTTTTCAGTTTATTAAATATTTCGTTTTCCATTTGCGTTGCTTTTAAATTATAAATACATAACTTATTTTGATATTCAAATTTTTAATTAGCCTCCAACTGCTCTTCCGTTTTTTCTTCCACGCCCCTGCTCACACTTAAAATAATGCCGAGCGCAATCATGGTAAACCAAATGGAAGTTCCGCCCATGCTGATAAGTGGAAGCGGCTGACCTGTTACGGGAAATAAATTAACGGCAACCGCCATATTTACCAACGCTTGAAAAACCAAGCTGAACGAAAGCCCAATGGCGACAAGCCCTCCGAAAGGTTTGTCGTTGTCGCGCAAAATGCGAATGCCGCGATACAATAAAATCATGTATAAAAACAGCAAGAGTACACCTGTCGCAAGTCCGTACTCTTCAATAATAATGGCGTAAATAAAATCGGAAGAGGCTTGCGGCAAAAACGCGCGCTGTGTGCTGTTTCCGGGACCTTTACCAAAAATACCTTTGGCAATCGCAATTTTTGCCTGGTCGCTTTGGTAATTACTTTTTGAATCGCCGTTGCTGAAATTTTCAATACGTGCTTTCCATGTTGTGCCGCGACCTCCGGGAATGGTGTCGGGTGCAAACCAAACCCATGAGAAAAATAATCCCGCAACTAAAATGCCAATACCAAAAATTTTCAAAATAATTTTGCTGCTGATGCCTCCCATAAACATCAGGAGTATGCAATTGAAAAATAATAATGCTGCCGTAGAAAAGTTAGCGGGTAAAATCAAGGCACAAATAATTCCGATTGGCAACAGCAAATGTTTGAACACGGATTTGAAATCTGTCAATTCTTTTGCTTTGAGTGTGATGACACGCGCCACATAAATCAACAACATTAATTTTGCAATGTCTGACGATTGAAAGGTTAAACCAAGCCCGGGGATTTCCAACCAACGTGAGGCTTCGCCCGCAGTCACGCCTTTGAGCAAAGTGTAAATTAATAAAGGAATGGAAAAAAAAACGCCGATTTGCGACACTTTGCTGAACACCGTGTATTTTATTTTATGAAACACATACGCAATACCAAAACCCAATGCAATAATGACAAAGTGTTTCAATAAATAATATTCGGTGTTGCCTTGCTTGAATTTGTGCGCAAGCGTTACCACCGCGCTGTAAACCACAAGCACAGAGAGCAGCGACAACAGTAGCATAATAGCCCAAATGACTTTATCGCCTTTTAAATGGTTAAAGAGTTTCATTGTTTAAAATCTTGTCCATGTCTTCATCTGTCCAACCTTTTTCTTTCCATACATCATCAGCCCCTTTAATAGCTCTTTTCATAAAAAAATCAGCCAAAATTTTTTTCAAGTCTTTAACATCATTATCGGTTAAATCGGCTGATATTTTCAGCAATTCAAGTTGCGCTTGGCTTAATGTTTTGCCTAATGTTCTCATATTTTTTCAATTTAAAATTTCACTTTCAAAAATATAATTTATTTGCGAGCCTACCCAAATGTATGTACACAACACCAAAACGCCGTTTGCCACCATACTGTCCTTTGTGTACCATTGTTTAAAGTCCCCCTTGGGGGATTTAGGGGGCTTTGGGCTTTACAACCTTCTCACCGCCGCTTTAAATTGCATACCACGTTCTTCGTAGTTTTGATACAAATCAAAACTTGCGCAAGCGGGCGACAATAAAACCACATCGCCTTTTTTACCGATTTTGTAAGAAGCGGCAACAGCATCGGCTGCATTGTCAGTTTCTACAATGGTTTCAACGATGTCTTTAAACGCGGACACAATTTTTTTGTTGTCTTTGCCAAGACAAACGATTGCTTTTACTTTGGCTTTCACCAAGTCGGTAAGCTCGTTGTAATCGTTGCCTTTGTCTTGTCCGCCGCAAATCCACACGGTTGGTTTTTGCATACTTTCCAAAGCATACCACGCTGAATTTACATTCGTGGCTTTTGAATCGTTAATAAATTCAATGCCGTTAATAGAGGCAACAAATTCCAAACGGTGTTCAATGTTTTGAAAGTCTGCAAGACTTTCACGAATGATTTCTTTGCGTACATCTACGATACGCGCGGCGAGCGAAGCCGCCATGCTGTTGTAAACATTGTGTTTACCTTGCAGCGCCAATTGTTCAATTGTCATAATTAAGGGATTTTGATTTGATTTATAATTAAGGGATATTTGGTTCTCTGTTAAAAATGCGCCCTCGCCGTCAATCGGTTTTTTGATGCTGAACGGCACGAGTGTTGCGTTTATTTTATGTTGTTGCATGAAGTTGGTTATCACTTCATCGTCGGCGCAATACACAAAATAATTTTCTTTGCTTTGGTTTTGAGTGATGCGAAATTTTGAGGCTGTGTAATTTTCAAATTTGTATTCATATCTGTCTAAATGGTCTGGTGTAATATTTAATAGCACGGCTACGTCTGCAACAAAATCAAACATTCCGTCTAACTGAAAACTGCTGAGTTCTAAAACGTAGTAATCAAAATTTTCTTTTGCTACTTGCATCGCAAAGCTTTGTCCCACGTTGCCGCCCAAGCCCACGTTGTAGCCTGCTTTTTTGAGTATGTGATATGTAAGCAAGGTTGTTGTTGTTTTTCCGTTTGAGCCTGTGATACAAATTTTTTTCGCGTTCGTGTATCGTCCTGCAAATTCTATTTCTGAAATCACGGGAATATTTTTTTCACGCAGCTTTTTCACCAACTCCGCTTTGTCAGGAATACCGGGACTTTTAATCACCTCATCGGCATTCAAAATTTTTTCTTCTGTATGTATTCCTTCTTCAAACAAAATTTTTTCAGCGAGCAATTGCTCTTTATATTTTTCTTTTATCAATGCTTTGTCGCTTACAAAAACGTCAAAGCCTTTTTGTTTTGCCAAAACTGCTGCACCAACACCACTTTCGCCGCTTCCTAATACAACTATCTTTTTATTTTTTGTCAATTCGTTTCTTCTAACTTATTTAACCAGCTTCGCTACCACGAACCTTAATAACTTTTACCTTATTACCGTTTTTTATTGTTAATGTTCCTTCAACGTATGAAAACTCTTCTAATTCTTCTGTAACATGAGTATTAATTTGAACCGTATATGAATTTGCTATCCATATATTAGATGTATCAAGCGTATCTCTCTTTAAAATAATTTCTTTCCCATTTATATTCATGCTTGCTCTGTTCTCTACTAAGTCTGCTATAAATAATACAGCATCATATTTATTTTTGGAAATAGTATCATAAGTATAATGTCTTACACAACCGTGATGCATTTCCATTGTTGTATTTGTATAACCTATTTGAAAATCTTTCTCAGAATTTTCAGAAGAAGTACACGACACCAACGAAAAAACTATCGTCAAACAAAAAATTATGTATTTAATGTATTTCATATTTTATCTCAATTTCAATGTTACAAACGTTAATACAGCCAAAGCAATTCCTACAATAAAAAAGCGCATCACAATTTTACTTTCGTGAAATCCTAATTTTTGATAATGATGATGAAGCGGCGCCATTTTAAACAAACGGTGTTCGCGTGCAAACTCAATGCCGTGCTTGCGTTTTTGAAATTTGAAATAATATACTTGCAGCACCACCGATAAAGTTTCAATAAAAAAAACTCCGCAGAGGATTGGAATTAATAATTCTTTGCGAATGGCAATTGCATACACCGCTATAATTCCGCCAATGGCAAGGCTTCCCGTGTCGCCCATAAACACTTGCGCGGGAAATGCGTTGTACCACAAAAAGCCGATGCACGCGCCGATGAACGCAGCAGCGAACACCACCAGCTCGCCTGTGTTTGGTATGTACATAATGTTTAAGTAATCGGCAAACACGGTGTTGCCCGAAACGTAAGCGAGAATGCCGAGTACTGTTCCGATGATTGCGCTTGTGCCCGCCGCCAATCCGTCAATGCCGTCGGTGATGTTTGCGCCGTTTGAAACTGCGGTTACAATCAAAATCACAATGGGAATAAAAATGAGCCAACCGTATTTCAGGCAATCGTCGCAAAACCATGATATAAATTTTCCGTAATCCAACTCGTTGTTTTTTGAAAAGGGAACGGTTGTTGTCAAAGCTTTTACAGGCTGCGCGGCGTATTTCGGAATTTTTAAATTTTGTTGTTGTTGCTCCGCAGGAACCGAATTTGCCCAAGCCGTTTTTTCGTTGTGCGTTAAACGTTCTTTAATCACCACGTCAGGGTGAAAGTATAATACGCTGCCCACGAGCAAACCAATTCCGATTTGTCCCAACACTTTAAATTTTCCTTTCAAGCCTTCTTTATTTTTTTTGAAAACTTTGATGTAATCGTCTAAAAATCCGATTGCGCCAAGCCAAACGGTTGTAATCAGCATGAGAATAATATACACGTTGTGAATTTTGGCGAACAACAAAGTGGGAATAATAATTGCGGCGATGATGATTAATCCGCCCATAGTCGGTGTTCCCTTTTTTTCGCTTTGCCCTTGCAAGCCCAATTCACGAATGGTTTCACCGATTTGTTTTTTGCGGATAAATTCAATGATGCGTTTTCCGAACGCCAAAGAAATAAGCAAAGAAAAAATCAATGCCATTGCCGCGCGGAATGAAATGTACTGAAACACGCCCGCACCGGGGAAATCAAAGGCTTTGTCTAAATATTGAAATAAATAATAAAACATTATATGCCGAGAGTTTTAATGGTTTCTTTTAAAATTTCCATGTCGTCAAAATCAAATTTTTCGCCTTTTATCTCCTGATATTTTTCGTGTCCTTTGCCTGCAATCAAAATGATGTCGCCTTTGTGGCTTAGTGTACACGCGGTTTTTATGGCTTCTTTTCTGTCTGTAATACGCAAAGTTTTTTTCGTGTCAGCGGGAGAAATTCCTTTTTGCATTTGGTTTAAAATTTCTTCGGGGTCTTCGCTGCGAGGATTGTCAGATGTCAAAACAACTTTGTTGCTGTATTCGCAGGCAATCGCCGCCATAATCGGGCGTTTGGTGGCATCACGGTCGCCGCCGCAACCAACGAGTGTAATCACTTGCTCGTTTCCTGTGCGAATGTCTTTGATTGTTTCCAACACATTTTTCAAGGCATCGGGCGTGTGTGCGTAATCTACAATTCCAACAACGCCGTTCGGCGATTTCACATATTGAAAACGACCTTCAACGGAATTGAGATTGCTCAAGGTTGTGAGCACATTTATTTTATTTTGCTTCAACAAAACGGCTGCGGCATACACGGCAAGCAGGTTGTAAGCGTTGAACGTTCCGATGAGTTTCACCCACAATTCCTGATTGTCAATATTGAGCAACAAACCGTTTAAATGATTTTCAATGATTTTGCATTTGAAGTCGGCAACGTTTTTCAGCGCGTAAGTGTATTTCGCGGCTTTGGTGTTTTGCAACATTACCAAACCGTGTCTATCGTCTTTGTTTACCAAAGCAAAAGCGGTGTTTGGCAACCAATCAAAGAAGCGTTTTTTGGCTTTGATGTATTCGTCAAACGTTTTGTGATAATCCAAATGGTCGTGCGTGATGTTGCTGAACAGCGCGCCTGTAAAGGAAATTCCTGCAATGCGGTTTTGAACGATTGCGTGCGAGCTTACTTCCATAAACACATAGTCGCAACCTTGCTCTGCCATTTGCGCCAACAATTCGTTTAACACCAAAGCATCGGGTGTTGTGTGCGTGGCGGGAATTATGGTGTTGTTTATTTTGTTCTGAACAGTAGAAAGCAAACCAACGGAATAACCCAACGCTTTGAATAAATTAAACAGCAAAGTAACGGTTGTGGTTTTTCCGTTAGTGCCTGTAATGCCTACCAACTTTAGCTTTTCAGAGGGATTGTCGTAAAAGTTGCAGGCAATAATTCCCAAAGCGTAAGATGAATCGGCAACTTTTACATAAGTAACGTTTTCATTTTTTTGCGCGGGAATTTCTTCGCACACAATCGCCGTTGCGCCGCTTTCAATGGCTTTTTGAATAAAGGCGTGTCCGTCTGTTGCCGTGCCTCTTGTGGCTACAAACAATCCGTCTTTCTTCACTTTGCGCGAATCAAAAGCTACGGAAGCAATGGCTAAATGCGTTACGCCGATTACTTCTTCTAATCTTACTTTATATAATATGTCGCTTAACAGTTTCAAGTTCTTAATTCAATTTTAGTTTCATCATTATGTCGGTTTGCTCGTCGTTACCTAATTTGAAAACGTGTTTATCAAATTCAACGAAACCGTTTTTCTTATAAAAATTTATTGCTCTCGGATTTTCTTCCCACACGCCTAACCACACATAGTTTGTACTTTTTTGTTTTGCAATTTCAATGACTTTGTCGTAAAGAATTTGTCCTACTTTTTTTCCGTGAAATTCTTTTAACACATAAATTCGTTCAATTTCCAATGCTTTTTCGTCTTTCAATTCTGTTTGCGATTGACCGAAGTTTAATTTCAAATAACCAATCACATTATTTTGAAGTGTTGCGAAATAAAATTCAGAGCTTTTGTTGTTGAGTTCGTTTGTCAATTTTTCAATAGAAAATCCTTCGTTCAAATATTTCGTCATGTTCTCTTCGGTGTTTCCCGATGAAAACGTTTCATAAAACGTTTGCTTACCAATTTTTTGTAATTGGTCAATATCACTTATGCTTATTTTTTTCACTTCAATACTTTCCATTTAATGTGATACTGCTTTCAACCCAACAATAGAGCCGATTAATGTTGTGATAAAAAACAATCGCCAAAACGTAGCGGGCTCTTTGAAAACAAAAATTCCGACTAACACCGTTCCAACTGCGCCAACGCCTGTCCACACAGCATAGGCAGTTCCGATTGGCAAGGTTTGAGTTGCTTTAATTAATAAAACCATGCTTAGGCTTAATGCAACTAAAAAACCGAGATACCACAGATACATTTCTTGTCCTGTTGTTTCTTTGGCTTTTCCCAAACAGGCTGCAAACGCCACTTCAAAAAAACCTGCTATGATTAAAATAATCCAATTCATTTTTTTTGTTTAATAAGTTTGTCAAAGTCTGCTTTTATTCTCTTTTGTTCTTCCAATAAATACTCTGTCGCAAAAGGTGCGCCGCAATCACCACTTTCAATTTTGTGTATCAAACTTCCATTCTCAAAATAACTTCTGTCTTCTTTGATTTCTGATTTTTCAAAATCAAATGCTTCGGTGTCATTGTTCTCTTTCATTGCAGTCGTATCGTAATACATTGGTCGGTTGTATTCGTGTGACTTTTCAAAAACAAATGAAAGTTGTCCGTTCAGTAAATAATATTCTGTGAGTAACTGCCCTGTTTCGCCAAAGTATCGTGTTATAACTTTTTCTAATCGTCCGTTTTGATAATAATATTTTGCTTCTCCGCCTTCTGCTGTTTCCGAAAGTTGTAATGTGTCAATAGAAGTCCAATTTGTTATTGAGTTAATTCTTTTGAAGTTTTGTCTAATTAGCTTCAGTTCGGCTGTCCAATATTCGTTTACAGGAATATCTTCTTCATTAAAAGTTTCTTTCAGTTCAATAGTGTCTGGCTGTAAACTCACATTGTTTTTTATTGTGGTTGTGTCGGCAACAGCTGTCTTATCAACTTGTTCGGGCTGATTGTTACAACTTAAAAAAATTGTCAAGAAAAATATGTAATACAAGTTCTTCATAAAATAGCTGCTACTTGTTTACTTTCTTGCGATAGCGTAAGCGTAATTTTTGTTCCTTTAGTAAAACGTTGTCCTGCTTCAATGCTTTGTTTTTTCACCGTTCCGAAGCCTTGCAGCGTTACGGCTATGCCGTGATTTTCCAACAAATACAAAACGTCTTTTGCCGAAAGTCCCGACAAGTTTGGCATAATGCCTTTTCTTAATTGATTTTCGAGATTGTTTGTTTTGTTTGCAGCACGCTGCAAGGCAGGAATACCAATGCTTTTGGAAACGCCTGCAATTTCTTCTTCGCGTGTGGTAATGATGTTTGGCAGTTCAGTCAGTAAATCCGAATGGGTATTTACAGGTTGTATAAAATCAACGTTGCTTGAATACACTTTTTCGGCAATCTCTTTAAACACGGGTCCCGCCACCTGCGCACCGTAATAATTTCCTTTGGGATTATTGATGATAACAATGCAAGTGTAAAGCGGATTATCGGCAGGAAAATAACCTACAAACGATGCCTGATAATTACGATTACCTGCATTGCCATAAGCAGTTTCGCCGTTTGCTCTTTTTATGCCTGTTTTTGCAATCTGCGCCGTGCCTGTTTTTCCGCCCACTTTAAATGCGGTGATGTTTAAATTTTTTCCGCTTCCGTTTTTCACTACACCTTCCAACATTTGTTTTGCTTTTTGAATGGTTTCATCACTCACAATTTTTTCGTCAATCACTTCGGTTTCAAATTTCTGTACGGTAATGCCGTTGCGTTTTATTTCTTTTACAAAACGAGGCTTCACCATTTTTCCGTTGTTGGCAACTGCATTGTAAAGCGTGAGTGTTTGCAAAGGCGTAATTAAACTTTCGTAACCGTAACTTATTTGCGGCAGCGAAACGCCGCTCCAATCCTTGCTTTTGGGCTGTTTGATAAACGGATTTCCTTCGCCCGGAATGGACACGCCCAATTTTTGGTGCAAGTGAAACGAACGCAATTTGTTGGTGAATTTTTGCGGGTCTTTTTGGTAATATTTTGTAATCATTTTTGCAACCGCTACGTTTGACGATACTTCAAACGCGCGTTGCAGCGTGAGTTCGGGCGTTTCGGGGGCGTGCGCATCTCTGATTGTTTTGTTGTAAAAAGTTACCGTTCCGTTCCCGACCTGAATTTTTTCGTCCAAGTTCACACCGTAATCGTCCATTACCGCCAAATACGAAGCGAGCTTAAACGTAGAGCCCGGCTCGGTTGCGTAACCTATGGCGTAGTTTAAACTTTCGCTGTATGAGGTGCTGTCGTTTGGATTTTTAGTGAGGTTGGCAATGGCTTTTATTTCGCCTGTTTTCACTTCCATTAACACGGCGCAACCATGAGTGGCTTTGTTTTTCAGCAATTCACGATACAGGGCTTGTTCGGCAACGTCCTGAATGTTGATGTCAATGGTGGTGTATAAATCGCTGCCGTCTTTCGGCTCCACTTCGTTCTCGTCGTTGATTGGTCGCCACACGCCGCCCGCAATTTTTTGCATCAAACGTTTTCCGCTCACACCCATAAGCACGCTGTCAAACGCGCCTTCCAAGCCAACGGGTTTTATGCCTGCACGTGCCAAGCCGATTGTTCTTCCTGCCAACATCTGGAAAGGTCGCTCACGGCGATTGGTTTGCAGCGTTACCAAGCCGCCGCGTTTTCCTTTGCGGAAAATGGGAAATGTTTTGAGTGTTTGTAAATCTTTGTAAGGCACATTGCGTTTCAGCACCACATAACGGTCTTTGTCTTTGCGGGCTTTTTTCAGAATTTTTAAATAATCTTTTTCGCTTTTGTCTTTAAACAATTTGCTCAACAAATACGCCAAGCTGTCGCGGTTGTCTTTAAACAGTTTGTCGGTAATGCTTGGCGCGTTAATATCAACGGCTACTTCATAATAAGGCAAAGATGTTGCGAGCAATGCGCCGTTTGCATCAAAAATATTTCCGCGCACGGCTTCTATTTCCATTAAGCGTGTGGTGAGGGCTTCGGCTTTGCTGCGCCATTCTGCACCTTGCACAAATTGTATCACACATATACGATACAAGATTGCGAGCGCGAACACACACATAAAAACGTAAACCAAATAGGTGCGAGAGAGTATGTTTTTTTTGTTATTCAATTTTTATTTTTTTGTTGTTCGTCATTGCGAGGAACGAAGCAATCTGTTATGATTGAGATTGCTTCGCTATCGCTCGCAATGACGGACGTTATTTTTTCAATTTCTCTGTATATAATTGCGCGCTGTCCACTTCAATTTTTATCGGCGGAACAAGCGGCTCTTTTAATCCTAATTTTTCTGCTGACTTCGCTACTTCGCTTT
The DNA here is from genome assembly GCA_019638705.1 of Bacteroidota bacterium. Taxonomy (GTDB): domain Bacteria; phylum Bacteroidota; class Bacteroidia; order B-17B0; family Aurantibacillaceae; genus Aurantibacillus. Next base: position 78,740 of record JAHBTI010000008.1, on the reverse strand, counting down.
GCTTGCTTGCAAACATTAATTCGCTTTTGGTGGAAATATATTCGGAGCGCAATTCTTTTAATTCGTTGGTGATTTTATTTACCTCACGGATTTTATCGTCAGCATAATAACCGTTAGCGATGTAAAGAATGGCAAGGCAAGCGAGAAACAAAATGAAAGGCAAGTGCTTTAAATTTTTTTCATTACTCAAAAATGTGCCGCTAAACACAGATGACAAGCCTTTTGCCAACACGCCCTTTTTGCGAGGTTTTGAGGGTTTTTCCACTTTCGCTTCAATTTCTTCGGCGGTTAAGCGTTCCTCTTCGGGCTCTGCTTGTTTTGGTATTTCTCTGAATTTGTTTGCCATTAAGTCGTTAGTCTTTGGTCGTAAGTTTTTAGTCTTGTGTTTTTATTGTGGAATTAGTTCAACCAATATTTCGTTTTCGGATTTGTCGTAATACGTGCAAGTCATTTTGTTTATACTTACAACCCATTTTTCAATGCCCGATTTTGCACAGTCATTACAAAAAGTCGGGTAATCTGTTTTTCCTTGCTGATGTGCTTTTAAGTCAGTTTTAAATTGCTCTCCGTTACAATTTTTTGCAACCTGTAATTTGTCGTACTTAGCCGGTGATGTGGTTTTGTAATCGTTCACACCATAGTAGTCCGTATGTCCGTCTTCTACAAAAGTTTTGTAGTTTGTTACGCCTAATTTTTTGAGGTCTTGAATGTATGCCGGAAAATCTGCACCTGATTTCACTTTGCTGTGAGCGTCTTTAATTTGTTCGGTAGTAAACATTACTTTTTGTCTTTAATTATTTTTTGTTTCTGTTTTTGTTAGAGATGCTTCGTTCCTCAGCATGACAGCAATTTTCAAATTATCTCATTAACTCATTTTCAAATTGTCAAATTTTTTCTCCAACTCTCAATTTCGCGCTGCGCGCTCTGGTGTTGTTTTTAATTTCTTCTTCGGTGGGCAAAATCGGTTTTGATGTTAAGTTCTTAAACACTTTTTCGCTTCTGCCGTATATCATGTCTTTTTCTTCTTTGCCTTCGGTGTTGCCTGTTTTGATAATGTTCTTCACTAATCTGTCTTCCAAACTGTGATAAGAAATCACGACTAATCTTCCGCCGCTTTCCAACACTTCTACACATTGTGTTAAACATTCTTTCAAGGCTTCCATTTCTTGATTGACTTCTATGCGCAGGGCTTGAAACACTTTTGCCAAATATTTATGTTCTTCAAATTTTGGCGTGCAATGTTTGATTACATCTTTCAAATCGTCGGTGGTAGAAATTTCTTTTTCCGCTCTTGCTTCCGTGATGTTGTGAACCAATTTTGCGGCGTTGTGTATTTCGCCGTACTCTTTAAATAGTTGCAAGAGTTGTTTTGGCTCATACTCATTTACTATCACCTTTGCTGTGAGCGGATTTTGACGGTTCATACGCATATCCAATTCAGCGTTGAAGCGAATGGAAAATCCGCGTTCGGCTTCGTCAAACTGATGTGATGAAACTCCCAAATCTCCGAGTATGCCGTTTACTTTTGTTATTCCGTACAACCGCAAGTAATTTTTGAGATAGCGGAAATTGTGCGGTATCAGCGTAAAGCGCGGGTCTTTGAGTGCATTTTTGTGCGCGTCTTCATCTTGGTCAAAAGCAAAGAGTTTCCCTTTATTGCCGAGATGTTTTAAGATGTGCGCCGAATGTCCGCCGCCGCCAAAAGTTAAATCCACATACACGCCGTTTGGCTGAATGTTGAGATTATCAATACAGGCTTGTAAAAGAACGGGGTTGTGATAAGCGTTACTCATCGCCAACTATTCGTTATTATTTAGTCCAAACACTTCTTGCGCCAGTTTTTCAATGTCATGGTCTTGGCTGAGGAAGTTTTCGTACAATGTTTTATCCCAAATCTCAATCACATTGTTGCTGCCCAAAACTTTGATGTCCGATTTAATGTCGGCGTGTTCGGTTAAAGATTTCGGAATAAGCAAACGCCCCGAATTATCGGCTTCCACTTGGGTTGCGCCGCCGGTTACTTTTCTTACAAACACGTCGTTGGCTTTAATCAGGCGATTGAGCTTACCGAGTTTTTCGTTTTGCTTTTCCCATTCGGTCATGGGATACAACACCAAACATTTTTGATACAAGTTGCGGTTGATGACAAAGCCTTTTTCAAAAAGGGTTTCCAACTGCTTGCGCAAATCCACAGGAAACATGAAACGCCCTTTTGCGTCCACTTTGCAGTCATATTCTCCTATAAGGCTTGTCATTGCTTGATTTGTAATATTTTAGCAAAAATAGGTAGTTTTTTACCACTTTTTACCACTTCAAACCACTTTTTGCCACTTTTGTTGAAAAATACATGATTATCAACACTGTTGATAAGAGAAATTTTATAAAGAAAATTTTGAAATAAAAACTCTGACTTTCTTATTGTGTAAGGTTTACAGCGAGAAAAAAAATTTGCGTTTGAGGAAGGAAAAAGGGGAATTTTGAAAGTGAGATATTAACAAAGGTTTTTGGAGTAAATAGGAGTTTGGTTTTATGGGAGTGCGTACATTTACGAGTTATATGGCATTTTAAAGACGACAACAATTGATAGACAAAATCAATAAAATATTATCAAACCTAATTGGACTTCCATTAATACGAACGACAAGAGCCGCGAATATGGAATGTTTGAAATTCGGGACAGTTTATCGCACCGACAAAGACGGAAAAGCAAATAACATTGGAGAATTTGCACTTCATTTACAATGTCCTTGGCGACTGACAAATGAAAATGAAATTATTGTTGGTAATGGCGACTTATATCAACAAGCAGACGAAAAAGCAGCCTATGACGAGAACTACGACTATTTAAAATTCAATGCTAATCTAAGAGACGTAAAACTCGACAAACTTATCAAAGACAAATCAATAAAAATTATTTCAGCGAAAGCCGACAAATTTGGTGGACTTAAAATTTGCTTTGACAACAATATTATCTTGACAGTTTTTCCAGACCTTGCAAGCAAAGCAGACAATGAAAACTGGCGACTAATTGACTTTAGAAATGGGGAATCAAAACATTTAGTAAGTTGGACAACAGGGTATGAAACAAACGAATGAAAAAACTTGACAACTTAATAAAATGCCGGTATTAGTACATCTCGCTGACGAAAGGGAAGCGGCAAGCATACGGAAAAACGGAATAAAAATCGGGAAACACCGAAAAGGTATTTTTTGTATGCCCGTTTTACAAAATTTCTATGTTTCGCATCAATGGCTTCGCGAATTAAAAAGAAGCGGCGCAAGAACCTATGTTGGTGTTTACTTTAAGTTTAACAGCAAGGATTTGGTTTATGCGGGGCAATACAATCAGGAACATAAACACATAACACTTGGGGAAGCCATAAAAGAAATTATGAGCTTGGATGACCCGCTTGGTTACGAATTAATTGTGGATAGAAAAATAGAAGCCAAAGAAATTGAGAAAATAAAAATTTTACCACAAAAATTAGGTTGGAGGTATTATCCTTCAAGTCATAATAAAAAACCAACCTGCGCTTGTCCTGTTTGTATTTCTTCGGGGTCAATAAAAGGGAAAAAACTTCGGGACAAAATTGAACCGCCCGTAAAAGAAATGGGATACGGCGAGGCAATATTAAAATTAAAAACCGCAGAAAGTGAAGACGAAATAGACGACCTCCTGATGACAATCAGAAGAACAAAAAGACGTGCCGACCCAAGCGACCTCCTTTTTCTTCTTGACAAAAAATCAAATTCTGTCAATCAATCGGTGGCATTGGCGTTAGCAATGTACAGACACAAAAACACAAGAGCGGTTTTATTACAACTGCTGACAAGTAATGACAACGACACAAAGGAATTTGCCGCCGGCAGTTTGCTTAAATTGTACGGACAAGAAATAGAAAACACACTCACCCAAATGAATGACTGGGTAATTAATAATGCAATTAAGGAATGGAAAGAGTAAAAAAACGCAACATTTTAAATCACTCTGCCCCGCTCCGCAGCATTTTTTGGTGAAAGCATTGTGCGTGGCTAATCCTGCGGCGTGGAACAATTTAATTTTATAAAACAGCTACCAAAAACGGTAGCTGTTTTTTATTTGCTACAAACCATAGCAAGGCTTTGTTGCATAATGGATTAGCTTTGTGGTAAAATATACTTATGGCAACAGGAAGAATTTTACAGGTAAAAGAAACAAACATAACGGTTATCATTGAAAACGAAACTGATTTTATCAGTTTAACTGATATGACAGCAAGTTTCAGTGAAGGCAGTGGTTTAATCGGCAAATGGATAACCAATAAAAACACGTTGGAATATTTGGGTGTTTGGGAAAACATCAAGAACCCGAATTTTAATTACCCCGAATTCGGGGTAATTAACCAAGAGGCAGGCGTAAATAGGTTCATTATGTCCGTAGGACAATGGATTGACAGAACAAAAGCAATCGGTTTAATCGTAAAAGCAGGTCGTTACGGTGGCACTTACGCTCATAAAGACATTGCCTTTCATTTTGCAATGTGGTTAAGTCCGGAATTTCAAATTTATCTTATCAATGAGTTTCAACGCCTGAAAGACGATGAAAACAACCGCTTAAAACTAGAATGGAATTTGCAACGGACATTAGCCAAAGTAAACTATCACATTCACACATCTGCAATCAAAGAAAATCTGATGCCACAAGAAATTACAAAGCAACAAGCGAGTTTTGTTTACGCCAACGAAGCGGACTTGTTGAACGTTGCTTTATTCGGAATTACAGCCAAAGAATGGCGGGACAAAAACGCAGACAAAAACGGAAACATTAGAGATTATGCCACATTGGAACAATTAGTTGTGTTGAGTAATATGGAAAGCATTAATGCTTTGCTTATTCGTCAAAATTTGCCGCAAAGCGAACGATTAATGCAATTAAATCAAACAGCCATTGCACAAATGAAATCCTTGCTTACGAGTAACGCTCTTAAAAAGTTGAAACAGTAAGAGCCTGTTTAAATTTTTGTTTCAAGAATTTATTACAGTCAATATGCTAATTCCGAAGGAATGACAGGATTGTAAAAAGACTAAATAAACTTCAACAGAACCCCGAAGCGGGTGAAATATTTATAAAAACAAAGCCTTTTCAACCTATGCGACCCCTTCGGGGTCTTATGTTGTGGTGGGCGATTTATTCTATAATCATATTATCCCTTAAGGATTAGCATAACAAATTTCCAATATGAAATTTAAACAACTCTAAGAAAAACATTAAACTACCCCGCCACTTCCACCATATTACCGCTTTCAAACAACAAGGTGCGTGAGTGAAATTTGCTGTACACCAGCATATCGTGGGTGGCAAAGAGAACCGCGCAACCGTTATCGCTCAAATTTTTTAAGAGTTTTAAAATTTCTTCCGAAGTTTCGGGGTCAAGGTTGCCTGTGGGTTCGTCGGCAAGAATAAGTTCAGGCTCGTTTACCAAAGCGCGGGCAATGCTTACACGCTGCTGTTCGCCGCCCGAAAGCTCGTAAGGCATTTTATGTGCGCGACCGTGTAAATTTACTTTTTGCAACACATCTTCAATGCGCGCTTTAATTTTTGCTTCCTCTTTCCAACCTGTTGCGCGCATCACAAACTTTAAATTATCGTACACGTTGCGGTCAGTCAGCAACTGAAAATCCTGAAACACAATGCCGAGCTTTCTGCGCAAAAAAGGAATTTCGCGCGCTTTTAATCCAACAAGATTATAGCCGCAAACCTTAGCATTGCCATGTTTAAGCGGCAAATCGCCGTAAAGCGTTTTTAAAAAACTGCTTTTGCCGCTGCCTGTTTTTCCGAGCAGATACACAAACTCGCCTTTTTTTATTTCCACGCTCATGTTACCCACCACAGGTCGCTCGTCCTGAAAAATAGTAACATCATTGAATTGAATTAACTCGCTCATAAAATCAAGGTTCTAAGGTACAAATACAGCAAAGATGTGATTTCTTTAACTCGCACCAATATCAACACAATCGGGTTAATAACTGAAACATCGCGCCACAAAAGCGCAAACGCAATGAAAGTATTTTTATGTGAGAAATTTTAATTTGATGTTACACGTTTTAAGATTAAACGCTTTGGTTTTTTTTATGTTGAGTGCGCCGTTTTTACGCGCACAAAAAACCGATGCTTACCTTGATAAAGATGCGCTTTACAAAACAGGTTTAGAATTGTTTGACAAAAAACAATATGCCGAAGCGCAAAAAAGTTTTAATGAATTTGCGACAACAACCAAATCGCACACCATGAAAAGCGATGCCTTGTATTATGCTGCCGCCTGCGGAATAGAACTGTTTAATAAAGATGCCGAGTGGCTGATGAGGCAATTTATTTTAAAACACCCCGAAAGCAACAAATTAAACAGCGCGTATTTTTATTTGGGAAAATCTGATTTCAGAAAAAAGAAATACAAAGAAACCATTGAACACCTTGAAAAAGTTGAACCGCGCGGCTTAAACAAAAAAGAAGAACAGCCCGAATTTTATTTTAAACGTGCATACTCCTACTTACAGCAAAACAACGCCGGCAAAGCAAAAACAGATTTTGCCGAAATAAAAGACATTGACAACAAATATGCCTTTCCTGCAAATTATTATTACTCGCACATTGCCTATCAGGAAAAAAATTATGAAACGGCATTGAGCGGTTTCAACCGTTTGGTGGGCGATGCCACGTTTGGCAGCGTTGTGCCGTATTACATCACGCAGATTTATTTTATTCAGGGCAAGTACAAAGAAGTTACGGAAGAAGCACCGAAATTGTTAAACGACAGTGCCAACGTTCAAAAAGAAGTTGAAATTAACCGCATGATTGGCGAGAGTTATTTTAATTTAAAAGATTACAAAAGTGCCATGCCTTATTTGCGCAAAGCAGGTATGGGCGGTATGAACGCCGAAGGAAATTATGTGTTGGGTTACTGCTATTACAAACTCGGCGATTGCAAAAGTGCGGTTGTGTGTTTTGAAAAAGCAACCGTGCTGGACGACACACTCGGACAAAACTCATGGTATCGTTTGGGCGATTGCTACATAAAAAACAACGAAAAACTGAAAGCGAAAAATGCGTTTTACAGTGCATACAAAATGAAGCACAACCCGAAAATTTCGGAAGATGCCTTGTTTAGTTTTGCCAAGTTGAGTTACGAACTGGATTTTAGTCCGTATAACGAAGCAGCAAAAAGTTTTCAAACCTATTTAAAAGAATATCCCAACTCACCGCGCAAAGACGAGTGTTACAATTTTTTGATTAACGTGTATTCTTATACAAAAAATTATGCCCAAGCCATTGCCAGCATTGAGGCTATGGAAACAATTGACCCGATGTTGAAAGTAACGTATCAAAAGCTGATGTATTTCAGAGGCGTAGATTATTTTAACAACAACAAATTAGCCGATGCCGAAAAGCAATTTAAAAAAGCCTTAGCGCAAAATGCCGATATGAAATGGAATTGCCTCTCGCAATACTGGCTGGGCGAAATTTATTTTTTGCGCAAAGATTACACCACCGCCATTGATGCGTGGAAAAAGTTTCAGGTGATGCAGGGCGCAACCCAATTGCAGGAATACGATTTGAGCAATTACAACATGGCGTATGCCTATTTTGAACGCAAAGAAAAAGACGATTACACCAACGCAAATATTTCGTTCAGAAAATTTTTGCTTACTCAAAATGAATATGACGAAAAGAAAATTGCCGATGCCAACATTCGCGCTGCCGACTGTTACTTTATGAACCGCGATTTTGCGCAGGCTTCGGGGTATTACAAAAAAGCCATTGAACTCAAAAAATTAGATGTGGATTATTGCCTGTATCAAAAGGCATTGGGCGACGGTTTAATAAAACGCTACGATGACAAAGTAAATGAGTTGAAAAAAATTGAAACCAATTATCCGCACTCCAATTATTTGAGTGCCGCGCTGAATGAAATTGCCGACACATATTACAAAAATTTAAAAGACGAAGAAAACGCTATTTTATACTACGAACGTATTTTAAAAAATTACCCCAACTCCTCTTTCACCAACAATTGTTACGCGCAGCTTGGTTACATTTATTTTGGTCGCAAGCAAGATGACAAAGCCTTTGAATACTTTGACAAATTTGTGAAGAACGATACAAAAAGCGATGCCGCAAAAGATGTCATGGAAAGCATTAAGAAAATTTTTGAAACCAAAAATGATGTGGAAGGCATGGAACAGTATTTTGTTTCGGTGGGAAATCCATTGTCGGAAAATCAATTGGAAAAAGCAAATTACCTTGCGGCTTACGATGCGTTTTACACACAAAAAAACTGCGACCTCGCCCTGCCGAAATGGGAAAGCTACATCAGCAAATTTCCCAACGGAAAATACATGACCGAAGCACAGTTTAATTTAGCCGAATGTGCTTACAGCAAAAACGATTTTGAAAAAGCATTGTCCGCGTATCAATATGTGATTAAACAAACACGCAGCGTTTACAGCGAAACATCTTTAACCAAAGCAAGCTATTTGTTGTACAAAGACAAAAAATACGAGGAGGCTTTGCCTTTGTTTCAAACATTGCAGGAAATGGCTGAAACGCCTGCCAACAAAAGCGCTGGAAAATTCGGGGCAATGCGCAGCGCATTTTATTTAAACAATTTTGAAGTGGCTTTGGAAGAAGCAAACAAAGTGCTGAACACCGAAAAAATTACGCCGCAGCAAACAAGCGAAGCACACTACATCAAAGCAAAATCTTTGTATGAAACAAAGCGTTTAGACGATGCTTTAACCGCCTTTACTGCCATTACAAAATCTGCAAAAAATCTTACGGGTGCTGAAGCCTATTATTTCATCGGAAAAATTCAGTTTTCAAAACAGGATTACAAGAGCGTGGAAAAAACCGTGAGTAAATTAATTGGTTACGAATACAGCAACGATGAATGGAACAACAAAGGAATGTTATTGCTTGCCGATGCGTATTTGGCAAACAACGATGATGCCAACGCCGAAGTAATTTTGCAAACCATTATTGACAACAAACCAAAACAGGAATTTATTGACGAAGCACAAAAACGTTTAGATGAATTGCAGAAAAAGCGCAATGCAACATCAAATGCGCAGCAGTCGCACGACATGAAAATTCAGTTTAATCAAACAAAACAGGACAGCTTGTTGTTTGATAATCTTTTGAATGAAGAACCCGAACAACAACATACAGGCGAAGAACCAAAATAACACCGCAACATGAATTTAGGAATTATCAGCGAAAAAATAATTTTGAGCGAACGCGGAAAAACGCGATTGAAATGGATTTTAATTTGCCTGCTTGCGCTTGGCTATGCTGCGGCTGCGTTTGCGCAAAATAATTTAAACGAACTGAACTATCAGGCGCAAAGCGAGTTTCAGCCTACGGTAAAAGATGCCTTTAAATTTTCGGATATGCCCGAAATTAAAGACAGCGTAAAACGCATCAGCGACATACACTATTCAATTACCGATATTCCGATGACACCAAAATATTCGGTGCAGACAATCCGCGCTGCCAATTTGCAAAACGAGCCTTTACCAAAACTGTACCGCTCTTTGTTAAAACTTGGTTACGCACCGCTTTATGCCATGCCTTACGGCGAATTTTGGTTGGGCAGCACACGTTCGCGCGATGAAAATTACGGCTTGCATTTAAAACATTTGTCAAGCTCTGCTACCTTGAAAGATGCTGGTTACAGCGGTTTCAGCGATAACGAAGCAAACATTTACGGAAAAAAATATTTGAAGAAACATACCCTGAGCGGAGATTTTAATTATGCGCGAAACGTGGTTCACTATTACGGTTACAATGCGCTGTCAGACACCCTGACGAAAGACCAAACCAAACAACGCTATCAAATTTTTGAACCAAAAATTCGTTTGCAAAGTCATTATACCGACAGTTCGCACATTAACCACGATTTGAATTTGAGTTTTTATAATTTGCAAAATCTGAACAGGGAAAATGAAAACAACATTAAGTTTGACGGCAAGGGCACTATGTTTCTTAACAAAGAAAAACTCAACCTGAATTTTTTAACCGATTATTATAATACCAAACAAGCCAACGATACGGTAAACGATTTAATTGTGAGTTTAAATCCCTCGTTTGAAGCGCAGGGAAAAAAATGGTATGCCAACATTGGCTTAACGGCAACCATGGACAATTTTAATAAAGATATGCGTTTTTACTTTTATCCGCAGTTGCATTTACAGTATGATGTGTATGAAAGTATGCTTATTCCTTATGCGGGTGCAAACGGCGGATTAATTAAAAATTCGTTTCGCAGTTTAAGCACCGAAAATCCTTTTGTGGACACAACGTTGGGTTACGCAAACACAAACAACGCATATAATATTTACGGCGGTTTGCGCGGAAACATCAGCAGCCGTATGTCTTACGATGCAAAAGCGAGCTACGGACAATACAACAATATGCACTTTTTTGTAACAGATTATTTCGGCGCAAACAGCGTTTACAATCGCTTTAAAGTTTTTTATTACAATACTTCTTTGCTTAAAGTGAGCGGCGAATTAAAATACCAACTGCGCGAAAAATTTAATTTGATTGCTAAAGGAAATTATTACATGTACAAAACAGAAGCGCATGAAGACACGGCTTTAAAATTTCTTAATCGTGCTTTTCAAAAACCCGATTTTGATTTAACGCTTTCGGGTATTTATAATTTACACAGCAAGTTTATTGTTCGTGCCGATTTTTTCGTCATGGGAAAACAATGGGCATTAACGCAGGTGCAACAGGATACGGTTACGGTTTTAAAACCAACACAACTAAAATCTTGGATTGATTTGAATTTAGAGGGCGAGTACCGTTACAGCAAAATGTTGAGTTTCTTTGTGCGCTTTAACAACATTGCCGCACAGCGTTATTACCGTTGGAATATGTACCCAAATCAGCGTTTCAATTTTATGATTGGATTAACGTTTGTTCCGTTTTAGTGAGTTGAGAGTTTATAGTTGAAAGGGTAGATTATTTTATTCACAATAAAATAGAATTATATTCGTTCTGCTTAAAGAAACACTTCATCAACTTATGCCTAAACCTTTTTTTAGAGTATTAGCTTGTTGCTTCATTTTCTTTTGCAACCATAAACTTTTGGCGCAGGTAAAAGAGCGTAAACTTTACAAGGAAATTTCCCCGAATTACACTTTTTCAAAAATAAAAATCAATGATGAAAAAATAAACGTGAGAAACATCGCATTTCCTGCAATGAGTTTTGGGGCAGGTTATTTCTTACAGTTCAAATCTAATTTCTTCGTTGATGTGTCATGCAGCTATCATTTGTTAAGCTACCACTATGCTTCAAATTTATTTGGAGGCGAGTCAAACAATGTTGTTTTCGCAGCACCTAAGTTGAATGTACAATTCGGATTAATTACCGGCAATTCTTCAAAATATAAATTAATGGCGGGGATAGGCGGTTCTTTAAGTTATTCAATAGATGACGAACTCATTAAAACTATTAATGATAGTATTACGCAGACACAGCTAATAGCAGAAAGTAAACGGTATAAAATGGTAACTTCTTTTCTAAATATATCTTCGGGTATATTCGTTTATGGTAAGAAAAGAAACTACATGATTAATGTAAGTTACTCTTATAGCTTCCAAGTTCCATACTACGTTACATACACTTATACAGAGCAACAATCTGTTTATCGTTCTGAAATTGTGGGTAGAGATAGTTTTGTTCAATTACAATTCAAATGGTTTTTGAAAAACAGAAAAGTGTAATTAACGCCAGTCACATTACCCAATTCTCAAATTAATTACAAAGGAATATTTCCGTGTTTTTTCTTAGGGAGTTTGTCCACTTTATTTTCAAGCATTTTAAATGCTTTAATCAATTTCAAACGTGTTTCTTTCGGCTCAATCACTTCGTCAATAAAACCGCGTTCGGCAGCACGATAAGGATTTGCGAACATGGTTTGATATTCTGCTTCTTTTTCTTTCCATTTGGCATCTTTGTCTTTTGCGGCGGCAATGTCGTTTTTAAAAATAATTTCTGCCGCACCTTTTGCACCCATTACCGCAATTTCGGCAGAGGGCCAGGCAAAGTTCATGTCTGCGCCAATGTGCTTGCTGTTCATCACGTCATACGCGCCGCCGTAGGCTTTGCGGGTAATCACCGTAATTCTTGGCACAGTAGCTTCGCTGAAGGCGTACAATAATTTTGCACCGTTGGTAATAATGGCATTCCATTCCTGGTCAGTTCCCGGCAAAAAACCCGGCACATCTTCAAACACCAACAGCGGAATATTAAAACTGTCGCAAAAACGCACAAAACGCGCTGCTTTGGTTGAAGAGTTAATATCCAACACACCCGCCAACACAGCAGGTTGATTGGCTACAATGCCAATGCTTCTTCCTGCCAAGCGCGCAAAACCAACCACAATATTTTCGGCAAACAATTTATGTACTTCCAAAAAAGAATTGTCGTCAATTACTTTTTCAATCACTTCTCTGATGTCGTAAGGTTGGTTGGCGTTTTCGGGAATAATCTTGTTTAAGTCTTCGCGAATTTCATTACCGATGTCGTAGGGTAGGGCAGGGGCAGCTTCTTCACAGTTTTGCGGAACGTAACTCAATAATTGTTTTAAGTAATTAATTGCTTCCACTTCATTGGCACAGGCAAAATGCGTAACGCCGCTTTTACTTGCGTGCGTAATTGCACCGCCGAGTTCTTCGCTGCTTACTTCCTCATGCGTAACGGTTTTCACCACGTTTGGTCCTGTAACAAACATATAGCTTGTGTTTTCTACCATTAAAATAAAATCCGTCATGGCAGGACTGTAAACCGCGCCACCTGCGCAAGGTCCCATAATGGCAGAGAGTTGAGGAATAACGCCGCTTGAACGCACGTTGCGGTAAAAAATATCGGCATAGCCGCCAAGCGAAACAACGCCTTCCTGAATACGCGCGCCGCCACTGTCATTTAAGCCGATGACAGGTGCGCCGTTTTTCATGGCTAAGTCCATTATTTTGCAGATTTTTTCGGCGTGGGTTTCGCTCAAACTTCCGCCAAACACGGTAAAGTCTTGCGAGAACACATAGGTCAATCGTCCGTTTACGTTGCCGTAGCCTGTAACAACGCCGTCGCCCAAATATTTTTCTTTGTCCAAACCAAAATCGTTGCTGCGGTGTTGTACCAACATACCAATTTCTTCAAACGTGCCTTCGTCCATTAAAAAATGAATGCGTTCGCGGGCAGTAAGTTTTCCTTTTTTATGTTGTGAGTCAATGCGTTTTTGTCCGCCGCCCAAAAGAGCTTCGGCTTTTTTTTGTTCTAAGATTTTTAGTTTATCCTGCATATTTATAAGTTAAAAGTTGAGAGTTTAAAGTTTAAAGATTTTTCGCTATCGCTCAAAATGACAGAACGGCTTGTCATGCTGAGGAACGAAGCATCTGTGAGAAACTGAGTGTAAAGATATTGTTTGCAATGATAATTTGATTAAAGATGTTTTAAAATCTCGTTTTCAATTTCCGCGCTATCCCACACGTTTTCAATATCGGCGCGGGACATAATTTTATCCATAATTGCCTGTTGTTTTGTTCCCTCACTCAAAGCCTTGCTGTATCTTATTTCGGGCATATAGGTAACCATGCTGTAAAGCGGAATCCATTTGTCGGGATATTTTTTTGAGAACTTGGCTTCAATCTTTTTCTGCAACAAAAATATAGGGTCAGCGGTTTTGTCGCGCATTTCTATAAAGTTGGAAATAGCTAAATCGGCAATGGCATCGGCATCGGGTTTGCGTAATTCCTGATACTCTTTCATAATGGCAGACCAATTTTCGTTATGTTTTTCAATGAGATTATTCAGCACCACACAATCTTCAAAGCCGCAATTCATGCCTTGTCCGTAAAACGGAACAATGGCGTGAGCCGCATCGCCAATCAAAGCAATTTTTTCGTCAAATGTCCAAGGAAAACATTTTACCGTTACCAACGAAGAAGTAGGGTTATTGAAAAAATCTTCCAAAAGCGTTGGCATCAAAGGCACGGCGGTTGGAAATTCTTCGTCAAAAAACTTTTTTACTTGTTCTTTGGTTTTTAATGTCGCAAACGATTTTTCGCCTTCAAAGGGCAAAAACAAAGTGCAGGTAAAATTTCCGTCGGGGTTGGGGAGCGCAATCATCATAAAACTTCCGCGCGGAAAAATGTGAAGCGCGTTTTTTTCCAACAAAAATGTTCCGTTTTCGCCGGGCGGAATAATTAATTCTTTGTAACCGCAATCAATATAATGTTGGTTGTATTCAAAACGGTCGTTTTGCAATTGCATATTTAAACGCACCGCAGAAAATGCGCCGTCAGAGCCAAACAGCAAATCGGATTTTGTTTCGGTAATTTTTTTGCTCTCGTGATTTTCAAACGAGGCATTTAATTTTTGTTTATCAATATTTGTACAACGCTCGTTGAAATGGATTTTTACATTTGGCTGTTGTTCCGCCAAATCCATTAATTTCATGTTGATGTCGGCACGCGACACGGAATAGTTGGCTTGGTCATCACGTCCATAAGGCTGATACGCCGTAGAACCGTCGCGGTTGTGAATAAAACGCCCGTACATGGGAATGCCTATTTTGCGGATTTCATCGGCAATGCCAACGCCCTCCAAACCGCGCCAACCTCTGTCGCTCAACGCCAGATTAATGGATTTCCCCGCGCTCATAGTGGTTTTGCGCATATCGGGGCGGCGTTCAAAAATGTTTACGGTATATCCTTTTTTAGCGAGATAAATGGACAACAGAGAACCTACAAGTCCTGCGCCCACAATAGTTACGTTTTTATTCATGGGCGCAAATTTAGCAATAAGTTGAAAGTGGAGAGTTGAAAGTTGAAAGATGATTTCAGAGCAATGGGTTTTATGTTTACTTTTAAAAACTCAATGGACATTTTTGATTTATTAATTGCGCCCGTTTACATTATTGTCATTCTTTTTTTCGCGCACAGATTTAGCATAAAACAAAAAGTGCGGAATAAAGCATACAACTATTTTTTACGGGGTTTAATTGTAAAAATGTTTGGCGCAATTGCCTTGGGCTTGGTGTATTTTTTTTATTACAATGGCGGCGATACGGTTAATTATTTTTACACGGCTTCGGCTTTGCTTGATGTGTTGTTTGAACGCCCCGCCGATTTTATATACTTATATTTTGGTCGCCCTTCCATTTCCGAATTTTATCTTCTTGATGCCAAAACCCCTGTTTATTGGGTAAACGATAAGTATGCCTTCTTTGTTTCTAAGTGTTTTGTACCCGTTATTTTTTTGAGTTGTAAAAGTTATATGGCGGCTTCTGTTGTTACGGCTTCTTTGTGTTATCTTGGCGTGTGGCGTTTGTTCTTAATTTTTGTCCGCGAATTTCCTGATTTGGAAAAACAATTCGCATGGAGCATTTTGTATGTGCCTTCGGTTCTTTTTTGGGGTAGTGGCATTATGAAAGACAGCATTACATTTTCTGCCGTATGTTTTTATGTGCATGGATTTTATTGGTTTTTTGTACAAAAACAACGCCGATATAATTATGTTTTATCGCTGATAGTTGCTTCATATTTATTATTGTTGATAAAACCTTATGTGCTTTTTGCCTTATTGCCGGGCTCTATTTTATGGTTTTTTTCTTTGAGAATTTCTAAAATTAAAATCGCATTTATCAGAGTTATGTTTGCTCCGGTTTTGCTTGCAGCAGGGCTTTTTGTGAGCATATTTGTTTTACGGCAAATGAGCAGTTCTTTAGGAAAATATTCCGTAGAAAATGTGATTGAAACGGCTTCGCGGGGGCAACGCGATTTAAAACAAAGTTATTATGGTGGTAATGCTTTTGATATTGGCGATTATGAACCCACCATAAGTGGCGTAATGTCGGTAGCACACAAAGCTATTTTTGCAACGCTGTTCAGACCCACTTTTTTAGATGTGCGAAATGTGGTAATGGGAATTTGCTCCATAGAAAATATGTTTGTGTTTGGCTTTACCATTTATCTGCTTGTCAAACTGAAGGTGTATAAGTTTTTCAGTTTAATTCCAACACACCCCTTGCTCATGTTTTCTTTTGTTTTCTCTATCTTTTTTGCGTTTTCGGTGGGCATTTCCATTTCAAATTTTGGTGCGCTGGTGCGCTTAAAAATTCCCTGCATTCCGTTTTTTCTTTCAAGTTTGGTTATTTTGAATGAACTGTATCAAAGAAGTTTGACGGTAAAAGTTGAGGGTTGAAAGGGGTTCAACCCCACTTCTCGTACCACATTTCAAACATCAGCAAATACCAAATTTTGGCTGCCAGTTCTTTTTTGCCCGAAAAGAAATCGGATTTTAATTTTGAAACAGCGTTGGGATTAAAAATATTTTGAGAGGCAATTTTTTCATCACTTAAATAATGCAGCACCAAATCTTTTAAGTCGTTCATCAACCACTGTTCAATGGGAATAGCGAAACCCATTTTTGGTCTGTCCATTAATTTTTTTGGAATGTGCGCATGAACAATTTCTTTTAAAATATATTTTTTTATGCCTTTGTGATACTTGAAATCATCGGGCAATTGTGCTGCCCATTCAATGATGTGGTGGTCTAAGAAGGGTTCTCTTGCTTCCAAACTTTGGCTCATGCTCGCTCTGTCCACTTTTTGAAGAATGTCGTCGGGCAAATAGGTTTGATAATCTGTTGCCTGCATATAGGCGAGTGGCGAATAAAATTCTTTTTTTAATTCTTCGCTTAAATACGCCGTTTCTAATTCCTCAAAACTTGTTTTCAAAAAATCGTTCAGTTGCTCGCTTTCAAACTGCTTGCTCAAATTCAGCATCATATTTTTTGGCGAAGGATTGTTGAGCAGACGTTTCAGCTTTTCATAACGGTTATGAAAATTGTATGTGTTTTTGAAATACGGAATTTTATCGGCAGAAATTACATTCATCATTCCCAACATGGATTTGCGGAAAGGTGCGGGAATTTTATTTAAAAAATTTCCGTGTTTCATTAAATAATCGTAACGGTTGTAGCCTGCAAACACCTCATCGCCACCGTCTGCGCTCAATGCAACCGTAACCTGTTTGCGTGCTATTTTAGAAACCAAAGTTGTAGGAATTGCGCTGCTGTCGGCAAAAGGCTCGTCGTAATAAAAAGGTAAATTATGAATTAAATCCAAAGCATCTTTTTGTGTGCAGTCAATTTCTGTGTGCTCCGTTCCCAAATAATTGGCAATGTCTTTGGCATAAGGCGCTTCGTTCAAGCCAATATCGGGCATGGCAATGGTAAAGGTTTTTAATTTTTCGGTGTTGTTTTTTTGAAGCAACGCCGTTAAACACGCACTATCGTAACCGCCGCTTAAAAACACACCCACGGGAACATCAGACACCATGCGGTATTCAAATGCCTTTGCTAAAATTTTTTCGGTTTCGGTTTTTGCTTCATCAAAAGAAATAGTGAGTTTTGGTTTGTTGTAAGCGTCATATACATTCCAGTATTGTTGAATTTGTAATTTGCAATTTGCAGTCTGAAACCGCATAAAGTGTGCGGGTTTTAGCTTGAAACAGTTTTTAAAAATGCAATGCGGTGCAGGAATATTGCCGTGCTGCATAAACAAAGCGAGCGCGTTGGTGTCAATTTCTTTTTCAAATTCAGGGTGTTGGTGAAAGGCTTTGAGTTCGGAAGCGAAAAGGAATAAATTGTTTTTGAAATAATAAAAAAACGGCTTTATGCCTGCTCTGTCGCGTGCGCAAAAGAGGTTGTTTTTTTCTTCATCGTAAATAACAAAGGCAAACATACCCGTAAATTTCTGCAAGCAGTTTTCGTGCCACTGCTCGTAAGCGTGTAAAATAACTTCGGTGTCGGAATGTGAAATGAACGAATGTCCGAGAGCCTGCAATTCATTTTTTATTTCTTGGTAATTGTAAATTTCTCCGTTAAAAACAATGTGCAAATTTTTATATTGCATGGGTTGTTTACCCGCCTCGCTCAAATCAATAATTGACAAGCGGCGATGTCCAAGTCCGATTTGGAAATTATCTTTTTCAAAAAATTCTTCGCCAAAACCGTCCGGTCCGCGGTGAGCAAGTGTGTCGGACATTCGTTTCAAAATTTCTTTTGACGAATTATTTGTAAAATCTATGAAACCCGAAATACCGCACATGAGCTTAAAAAATAAAAATGGTTTTAATTAAATAATAAAATGCTTTTAAAGGTTGTTTAAGTTTTAAGTACGACAGGCACAACATATAATAGCCCTTTCTCAAAACTTTTCTTTTAATGTTGTCGGGAATTAAATGGTGTTTCACCAATTCTTTAAAATATAGTTCGTTGTCTAAAGCTAATTTTTTGGTGAGTTTTCCCGACATGCTGTTTTCGGAAATACGATACAAAAGCTTCACGACATCAGGTGAACATTGGGTTTTTCCGTAAGCCAAACATTGCAACAAAAAAAATTTATCGGCAGGGCTTGAAATGTTTTCATTGAAAAGTATGTTGTGTTGCAACAGAAAATTTGTTCTGAATAAATAATTGGAAGGGCAACCTGCCACATCTTTGTCGTAAAACAAAATTTCGTGTACTCCGTTGTTGCTTATGCCGCGCAGAATGTTGGGATATGTTAGTTCGCCCGTAAATTTTTGAATATTGCCGCTTACAAAAGCGAGCTCATTGTTTTGTTCCAACAACAAAACGCGCGAGTGCAAAAAACCGTTCGGCATAATATCGTCGGCATCAAAAAAAATGACGTACTCTCCTTTTGCTTCGGAAAGCCCTTTGTTTCTCGCTGCTGATACGCCTTTGTTGGACTGATAAAAATAGTTTATGCGATTGTCGTTAAACGACAAAATAATTTCTTTTGATTTGTCGGTGCTGCCGTCGTCAATTAAAACAATTTCAAAATCTGCTTCGGTTTGTGATAAAACAGATTTTAAAGTTTGCTCGATGTACAATTCGGCATTGTAGCAGGGAATGATGATACTTGCTAACATTTTAGTGTAGATATATAGTTAGTGTAAATATAATTGTTCTAATGACGTAATCATTTTATTGATTGAAAAATTTTCTTCCACGCTTTGGCGGGCGTTTTTGATGAGCTCATTTTTCAATGTTTCGTTTTCCAAGAGTTGAAGTATGGCATTGTAAATGGCCTCAGAGTTTTGATAAGGGACTTCCAAGCAATTAAATTCATGTTTCATAATTTCATTGCCAATGCCTGATTTTGTTGCTACGAGCGGAATGCTCGACAACATAGTTTCAATGTATGTCTGCCCAAAGGCTTCGGCGTTTTCGCTGATTGGCACATGAACAAACACATCAAAAACTTTGTAGAGATTGGCAATATCGTTCTCAAATTTTATTTTTTGAAATGAATATTGAGGTAATTCTTTTAATAAAACATCAATTTCCTTTTCGTAATCTCCATTTGCGTTAAACAATAACAACAAGGCATCGGGATATTTTTCCAATAATTTTTTGCCTGCGGGAATAATATACTGAACGCCTTTCCATTCTGTGAAGCGTGAGATAACACCAATAACAGGTTTTTTATTTTGAGGATTGTATTTTGCGTTAAGCGCGGTTACTTTTTCCTCATTCGGCTCAATAAAACTTTTTGTATCAAAACCGTGATGAATTTTTACAATTTTGTTTTCCTCAACATTTTCTTTTTGAACTAAAATATTTGTAACAACATCGGAAATGGAAACAATTTTTGTTGCTAAAGAATTACAGTATTTATCCCATTTCACGGTTTTTGGAAAATAAACATGATGATAATCGGAATGATGTCGCGTGTAAATGCGTGATTTAATCCCTGCCATTTTCGCGGCAGTCAAGCCAATCAGGTTGGCAAAAAATAAATGACAATGCACTACATCGGGGTTTAATTTTTTCAGCAGCCAAAAACATTTCCAAACAGCAAGGGGAATATTTTTTTTGCTTTTGCAATTAATCGCATAAACAGGAATATGTTTTTCTTGTAAATAATTTCTCAAAAAAGAATTTTCGCCGTTAATTAAAATAAAGGAAAGGGTAATTTTTTCCTTGTCAAGAAATTCGGCAGCCCACTCAAACGCGAGTGCTTTATCAATGTCGGAAATTATGCAGGTGATGTTTTTTTTCACGAAACGGAACGCTCTTTGATTATTTACTGCTTTTTTTCTTTAACAACACTATCCAAAGACCGGTTATTGTTTGAATGGTGAAGATGTAAAAATACTTTATAAAATTTATAAGGCTCGGGCTGAGAAAGTGGGTAACGGAAATATCCTTGAGGAGCTTCACGGCTGCAATTTATTATAGCCGCAGGTTTACCCGAATGCATAACGCTGTCGTATATTTTGTGTTGTAATTTTGCCCTGCCGTCATATTGTACAAAATCATTAAAAAAATAATTGCGTTGAGCTGAGACAACAAGTTCCGGATAATCGGAATAGGAAATTTCTTCCGAAGACGTTTTAGTATTTATGACGGAAACAATTTCTTTAAAGTAAGGCAAGGATTGCCATCTGAAATATTCACCCCTCAATACCTGTACCCCTCTAAACGAAAAGGATAAACCAATTAAAATTAATATTGTTATTAAATACTTTTGTTTTATGTTTTGACTAAAACGATGCCAATATACCGGAATAACAATTGAAAGAGCCGCAGAAACTTCCAGATAATAATTTAAGTTGGAGCCATAACGGGAAGCTGTAACCATTGCTAAGAGTAGTGAAAGGCAAAGGTATGCGAGAAATATTTTTTCATATAACGCATCATGATTTGTTTCATTCCTTTTGGCGACATACTTGTTTTTATTTCTCCATAAAAACAAACACAACCCAATAAGGCAAACTGTTACAGGAGCAAATGCGAATGTTATAAAGTGGTTCAATCCTATAGCAAAACTTTTTTGCACGGCACTTGGCATTATATATTGCTGCCAAACGTAAGCCCCCCCCGAAGTTTTGTTTAACCATACTGTAACTGTTATTAAAAACAAACTGACTAATGCTAAAAACAAAACTAAACGAGAATGTTTTTTTGTGAACCAATACCACAATGAAACTATTAAAACAGGAAGAACACATGTTTGTCGCGTAAGTATGGCAGCTGCAAGAACAATCGCTTGAAATAACACAGCAAGAAAGGAGTTTTCACCCCGACGGTTTATACTTAAAGCACTTGTAATTCCAAGTAAAGATAAGGCTAAAGCAAGCGTGTCGGGGCGCTGTATGCCTATCCATGCTTGTACGGGAAATTGCGACAAAAATAGAATGGCACTTAGCATCGCCGCCTGAAAATTTTTTGTATAACGATGAGTGAGTTTTGCTACACACAATGTTGCTAAGGCTACACAGATTAAGGATAATGCTCTTGCAAACCAAAATTGCAAACCGAATAGTTTTATTCCTAACCCTACTATTGCATAATACAAAATGCCGTAAGGCGACATGGTGTAAGGCTCATGGATTGTTATATCTAAACCGTATGGGTTTATTCCTTGTGAGGCTAATTCTGCCGGAGCCCAAATTCCAGCTTCGTAATGACCGACATCATAGGGATAAAAAGTTCTCGATAATCCTATTATCAGTATAAATAAAGATGCAATTATTAATAAAAGCATCAATAAGTTTTTTTTACTGCTTTTAGAATTAACTATTAACCTGATAAATTTCATTTCACTTTTTCTTGTTATATCCTTTATTAATAGCTATTCCCAAAAGCATTTTGTAACAAGTAAACGACAGGGCATCAACTATTTTAAACGGAGAAGTAATAGCTAAAATAAATTTTAGCATGGGTTCAATTATGGGAGTGCTGAAATAAAAAACATTTTTCAAAACATTTTGTTTTATTCCTATTTCCACAAAACCTTGCTCTACCGCCACACGCCGCGTTTCCCCGCCACGCTCTTTTCGTTTAAACCATTCTTTGGGCTCAATACGGTCAGCTTCGTTGTGATACATTATACTGGTTGTATCCACATACATTTTGAAATTGTGTTGTTCCAAACGTTTTGAAAAAGCATAATCTTCAAAACCTGCAAAGGGAAATTTTTCGTCATATCCATGTGTTTCAAAAAAATATTGTTTGCGTAAAAACAAATTGGGGCTTGCAACTGATGTTACTTCTACAATACTGTTTGTTGTCCAATCAGGATAGTTACTCCAGCCGCGCATGGTGGTAAATCCGTATTTAATTAAAAATCTGCCGAAAGCATTTTTTTCAATTTGGGCAATCAGTTCGGGCGGATAAATCCATTCAATGTTCACACAAAATTTATCTTCTCTGTTTGTGTGTTGTAAATATAAATGGATATTTTCCTCGTTCATTATCATGTCGTCGTCTAAAAACAAAAGCCATTTTCCATTTGCCAAACTTGCGCCGTAATTTCTTGCCGCCGCTACACCGCTTTTCGGATTATTAAACACACTTACCCTGTCCAAAAATTTTTCTTCAATAACAACATTGTTTGTTTTGGAATCGTTAATCACAATTATTTCGGCGGACACGTTTTTTGTTGCTTGATATGCGGCGTTCAGCGTTTTGTAAAATACTTCGCCTCTGTCTTTGGTAGGGATAATGATAGATAAATTATTTTCAGACATACTTTAATTTTTTTAATCGTGATTGTAGGAAATTCACCATTTTGCGCATACCAAGCGGAAGCGCAATGTATAATTTTCTCCGCCATTCTTCTGCCCATGTTTCTGTTTCACGCTGCGAAGTATCTATGGCAATATTTTCTTTTTTGCACAAACGAATTGCGCCGCGCATCCACTTGCCCGCCGATAAAGCCGTGCAATAATATTGAATAGGACCATGCACCACTTTTTCTTTCGGGTTGGCAATTACCAACAAAAAAGGATTTTCTAATTCGTTTGAACGCTTTGAGGCTTCAATTTCAAATTGCCAGGGGTTTTCTGAAAGATTAAGCAAGTTCAACAAAATAGTTTTGTTCCAAAGAGCAGTTTGTAAACACAGGCGGTATTTCGCTCCTTTTTCTATTACACCAAGTTTCGGATTTTCTTTCAGAGGTTTGTACCACCACAATTCATCGTACTTTGCGGGAAACGCGCCAAGTTTAATATATGCGGCATGGTGCTTTTCCATGTCATCAATCAGTTGAAACAAATCATTGTTATTTACTTTTTTGTAAATAAAATAATCTTCCAACATAACGATGATGTTTTGTTCGGGAATTTGCTGCAAAATAGTTTGCAACTCATCTGACCAGGTTGTTTGTTTGTGCGAAAAAATTTGTTTTACGTTTTGGAAAGAAAAAACTTTTTCGTTCGTACCCAGATAAACAGGAAAAGGGCAATCACTCCAATATTTTTGAAAAAATAAAAAAAACGGCTGCCACGCATCGGCGTATTTGTCGCAGGAAAGAACAAGTATGGCGGTGGGTTTACGGGTCATTAAATTTTTTTACAAAAAATATCGGCAGAGATTTCAGTGGATTGTTTACTCAATTCTTCTATGTAAGCGAGAACGTCTGTTTTAGAAAACCACTCTTTAATGTCAATTAATTTATCTTGATTGGGGATAACAAAAACATAATTTCCAATACGTGAAATTTCATTTACGCAATCAATCGCCGCTTGCTTCATTTCGGGCAAAGTAATTTCAAAGGAAATAAAATTAACGGCATGATTTAATCCTTTCAATACTTCTTTTTCATAACCCTCCACATCTATTTTAATGTAATCGGGAACAAAATTTTCTTTGATGATGTTGTCCATAGTTGTAACAGAAACTATTTCTTCGTCTTTCCAGTTTTCATTTTTAAAGCGATTGCTTTGCGTTACGTTGCCAATCCAGTTTTTGTTCATAGAAGCTATGGTATGCGATTTGGATTTATGAATGATTGAAGACGAAACAACCGCACCCGATGCGGCAGAAATCAATTTGAAATTTTGATTATTTCGGAAACGTTTTTTTAAAATGTTTTGACAAAATTTTTGAGGTTCAACGCCAATAACTTTTGCATTTAAGTTTAAAAACACCTGAGAATAATTTCCCACGTTTGCACCAACATCTATTATTTTCATTTCGGGAAAAATAAAATCGGAATAAAAGTGTCGTATTGGTGCAAGAGTTTTTGTTTCGTTTTTTTTAATTGACCAATATTCCAACTGATGTTTTTTGATGAAATGTGCGGCAATTTTTTTTATGTATTGATTAAAACTCATATTTTGTTTCCAAGTAATTTTCTATGAATAGCATTATAATTTTTTTCCAAAAACGATAGATAGTTTTTGTTTATCATTTCGCTTCTGTCGGCATTGCTTCCTCCGCCGTGATGAATTACCGTAGTTTTCGGCGTGTATGCAATTTTAATTTTTGCTTTGCGAAAATTCCAACACCATTGCACATCTTCCATGTACATAAAAAAATCATCGCTCAGCCTTTTATCGGGTAATAAATCCAAAGCAGATTTTCTGAACATAAAAAATGTTCCCCAAATCCAATCGGGAAAACCGAAAGTTTCGTAATCCCAATAGAAACCTTGCAAGTAAGAACTTCTGATTTTTTTTGAGAATAATTTATGCAAACGTAATTTCTCAATCCAAATTTTAATTGTGGAAGGAAAGACTTGGCAATTATGCTGCATTTTCCCGTTGGGATAAATTAATTTACAAGTGATAACGCCGATGTTTTTTTTCTCCGAAAACTCCTTGCAGCAAATTGCAATGCTGTCTTCCGTCAATTCGCAATCGCTGTTCAACAGCAAAATAAATTCGCCGTGTGCGTGTTGTATTCCTACATTATTTCCTTTGGCGAAACCTAAATTTTCTTTGCTTTTAATTAAATTAATTTTAGGAAATAATTTTTTAAACTCATCGGCATCGCGTTCGGTAGAAGCATTGTCCACTAAAATAATTTCGTAAGAAACATCTTTGGTTTTTTCAACCACCGATTTTATGCAACTGCAAGTGAGTTGAAAGGTGTTGTAGTTAATTATGATGATTGAAACCAAAGGCATTGCTTACAATTTAAACTGATTTTTTAAAATGCTTTCCATTTTGACCGCTTGTTTTTTTGCGGAAAATTCAAACTCGTTTGTTCTCGGCGACAATGCAAAATTTTTTTTGCTTATCACTTCTTTGATAGTTCTACTTGCCTGTTCCGCGCCAATATTTTCAATGATTACACCTTTTTCTTTTTGCAAAAATTCGCTTACGCCACCCGAATTAAATGAAACAATAAATTTGTTTAAATACGCCGCTTCCAGCATCACCAAAGGAAATGGGTCTTCGGTTGAACTCAGAAAAAAAATATCAATCACGTTTAAGTAATGATAATATTCTTCTTTGCGCGGATAAAGAACAGAAACATTATTCAGTTGATTTATTTTAACGTATTGCTCCACAAAAAATTCGTAACCGCTGTGTTTAGTTGCGCCGAGCCACAAAAAATGTATGTTTTCATTTTTCAACAGTTGTGCTGTTTTTACAAAAATGTCAAAACCTTTTCTTTCAATGCGTTGACCGGACATTGCAACAATGATTGTTTCTTCATTTTTTAAAGGCAATTTATTTTTATACGAAGGAGTATTTTTTAATTGTTCATCTATAACACTCGTGTCAATACATTCGTACTGCTTGAAAATATTTTTTGCACCCAACACGCGCAAGTTCTCACAAACAGTCTCAGAACAGCCCACCGTAAATTCTGATTTTGAAACAAAATTATTTAAATCACCGGAACTTAAAATAGCGTATTGTGACAGCAACTCGTGAAAGTGAACTGCGAATTTTATCTTGTGTTTCAAAGCAATGTTTAAAACGGAGTTTAGCGCAATCGTGTTCAAATACCAAACATCGGGCTGAAATTTTTTGTGAATAGAAAGCACACGTTTTTCAAGTCGTGAACGAAAGCCAAATTTTGTTTTTATTTTATTCAAAATTCTTTTCTGCAAATTATCATTGCTGTCGTCGTAGTATGTTTTAATTGTGGTTTGCAGTTCAGGCAACAGCTCTCCGTTTTGCATGGCAAACAAGCGCACATCAAATTTTTCTTTATCCAAGTGTTTGATGAAATTCATCAACACCATTTCAGAACCCGTGCGCCCCGCGTAAGGCGTGAAGAAAAGTATTTTTATTTTTTCTCTCAATTACTTGCTTATGTTGTTAAAAAAATCGTTCAGTTTCGTTTTTGTAAAATAATTTTTGTGTTTTTTTATTTTATCAATATCCCAATTCCACCATTTTATTTCCAAGAGTTTTTTTATTTCTTCTTCACTAAACCTGTATTTGAATATTTTTGCGGGAACACCAATTACAACAGCATAGGGTGGAACAGATTTTGTTACTACCGCTCCTGAGCCAATAACCGCTCCGTTTCCAACAGTTACGCCGTTTTTAATGTAAACATTCGCGCCTATCCAAACATCGTTTTCTATTATAACTTTCTGTTTTCCGTTAAAAGAATTTGGAGAATATACGTCTTCGCCAAACATATTTGGATTTTCGTAAAAAACAGGCGAAGTGCTTATAAAGGACAAAGGGTGTTCGCCGTAACCAATCACAACATTTGGACCTATGGAACAAAATTTTCCTATTTCGCAATTATGAATAATGGAATTGTTTGCAACATAACTGTACTTACCAACATAACTGTTTACAAGTTCAACATTTTTAAAGGTCATGAACTTTTTTGAATGCTGTTCTTTTTCAAGGAACATTCGCTCTCTTTCTTTCCACACAAGTCTTTTCAGCGCACGGAAATTCAATGTTATTTTTTCAATTAAGTTCATTCCACTTGCATTTAATAAAAACGTGTCCGTAATTTTCGTGCTGATACATTTCCGTTCCGCTGTCCAAAACCGTAATTCCGCACACATCGTTTATATAATCAAACAAAGTGTTGTTGGGAATAAACAAAGCAACATCAAACGAATATCTGCCCGCACATATCGTGTTTTCAGGAATTTCATACGAAACGGTAAAATTTTTCCGCAAGTTGTTTTCTGTTTTGTAATGATTGGTAAATATTTTGTTTTTGTAGCTGTCTAACATGGCAACACCTAACTGAAAATTTTTGTTCAGTTCTTTCGCTTCAATTTCTATCAACAAAGTTATTTTTTTCGACGTGTCAAATTCATTAGTCGCTTCTCTATTTGAATTAACGGGCTTAACGGATTTCACAAAAATATCTTTTACCGTTTTGCCGAAATATTGTTCCGAGTTTGCGCCTTCATTCAAATAAACATCAATGGTATTTTGCGTATTTCCCGAAAAGAAAATTTGTCCTTGTTTGAGCATTACACTTGTTTTGCAAAGCGAAGAAATTGCGCCCATATTATGGCTCACAAACAAAATGGTTCTTCCGCTTTTGCTTACGTCTTCCATTTTGCCCATGCACTTTTTTTGAAACTCGGCATCGCCCACGGCAAGCACTTCGTCAATAATTAAAATTTCGTTTTCTAAAAATGCGGCAACGGCAAACGCCAAACGCAGTTGCATTCCGCTGCTGTAATGTTTTAGCGGTGTATCAATAAATTTTTCTACGCCCGCAAAATCTACAATGGCATCAAAGTTTTTTTGAATTTCACTTCTGCGCATTCCCAAAATAGAGCCGTTCATAAACACGTTTTCTCTTCCGCTCAGTTCGGGGTGAAAGCCTGTTCCTACTTCCAACAAGCTTGCAATTCTTCCGCGTGAAATAATTTTTCCGCTTGTGGGCGGCGTAATTTTTGAAAGTATTTTTAAGAGTGTTGATTTGCCTGCACCGTTTTTACCGATAATACCAAGCGTGTCGCCTGCATTCACATTAAAGGAAATATCGCGCAAAGCCCAAAAGTCTTCAGCCCCTCCCGACCTCCCCAAAGGGGAGGAGAAGAAATTTACAACCGCATCTCTTAAACTCAAATAAGGTTGCTGTTCGTGATTAATCCGAAATTTTTTGCTGATGTTTTGTATTTCTAAAATGGGTTTCAATTCAATTTCTTTACAAGTTCTTTTGTGTCTAAATTAATTTTGGAAAATGCAAACCAACTTTTCCCCAAATTTTTTAGAGATGCGCCAATGTGGTAAACGGTTTGTTGGTCAATAATCAAAAAACGGTCATGTGATTTTGAAAACTCAAAACATTCAACTTTTTCGTATTGCTGATTGTGTTTATCCAAATCCAACAAAAACTGTTTAGATAGTTTCTTTGAATAAATAATTGCTTTGATGCCTTTTTTGCGTTTTGATAATAGCGTGAGAACAGTATCATCAACATAATTATCAATTAACACAATGTTTGTTTTAGCCGTTTTTATAATGCGCGAAACAAAATCCCACGCATCATATATTTGCCCTTCGTAAAAAATTCCTTCATTGGTTGGTAATGGCGTTTTAAGTAACAAATCAAATTGTTTGTCGTGTTGCAATACTTTGTTTTCAATGCGTTCTATACGTTGATGTACGGCATAACCTTTCAGCAAATATTCTTTCAATATTTTGTTTGCCCAAATACGGAATTGAATGCCTCTATCAGATTTAACCCGATAACCAATCGATAAAATCATATCTAAATTATAATGCTCTATCTGATACGTTTTTCCGTCAGAGGCAGTTGTCGCAAATTTTGCGACAACTGAAATATTTTTTAATTCTTCGTTTAGCGCATTGTTAATATGCTTCCCAATCGTTTTTATATCTCTGTCAAATAATTCTGCCAATTGTTGCCGATTAAGCCAAACCGTTTCATCTTCAAACCGCACTTCAATTTGAAAATTTTTATTTTTTTCAGGCTGATATATGATTAATTCTCCCTGTTCCATTACGCTAAATCTGCAAAATAACTTTCGGTTTTTCTGAAATAAATTATGCCTGTTGCAAATAAAATGAACGATACGATTACACTGCTCACAATTGAGGCAAATGAAAATTCATAACCGCTAATTCCTGCTCTGAACAAAGCAATGGGAGCATTCATGGGATTGAATTGCAAAATAAGTTGAAACAGTTTGTTGCTGTTTATTTCAATGGGATAAATAACAGGCGTGGCAAATAAAAGTGCCTGAATAAAAAACGGTAAAATATATCTGAAATCGCGGTACTTTACATTTACTGCTGCTAAAAAAGTTCCCAAGCCAAATGTTGCCATAGCCGCTAAAATTACGCTCAACGGAATAAAAATAATTGCCGAAAAATTAAGCGAGCAATGATAATACAACAACACGGGAATAAACA
Source organism: Bacteroidota bacterium (assembly GCA_019638705.1). Taxonomy (GTDB): domain Bacteria; phylum Bacteroidota; class Bacteroidia; order B-17B0; family Aurantibacillaceae; genus Aurantibacillus. Next base: position 49,573 of record JAHBTI010000008.1, on the reverse strand, counting down.
CCAAAAACGCCATACAAAAATCAACCACCGAAACTAAAACGGAAGAAACAGGAATTATCAAGCGCGGAAAATAAATTTTTTTAATGATGTTGGCGTTGTTCACCATGCTGTTTCCCGCATTTGACAAGCCGCTTGAAAAAATGTTCCACAATAAAAATCCGCTCAAGGCAAATACAGGATAAGGAATTTGTAATTCGGAATTTGCCGAAATCATTTTCCCGAAACCAAGCGTAAACAACAAGGTCATAATGGCTGGTTGAAAAATTGCCCACAAAACTCCGAGCGCAGTTTGTTTGTATTTTACTTTAATGTCGCGCAGGGTAAAAAAATAAAACAACTCTCTGTAAGTCCAGAGTTCTTGCAGTCCAAGACTAAAGCGACTTTGTGGTTTTATTTCAAATTCCATAATCGGGCGCGCAAATGTAGAAATTTATTGGCACACTACCGGCACAGATTTGATAACGCCTTATGTTGTTTTACGGAAACGCCGGCGCATAACAAAACGCATAAAATTTAACCGGTTTTTTTACCAAAACATGATTTAAGTCATAAATACAAAAATGCATTATGCCTTACTTTGCAGGCGTTAGCAATGATGTGTTATGAGTAATTTGAAAGAAAACATACTGAAACTGAAAAAAGAAAAAAATGCGGTGCTGCTGGCGCATTATTATCAGGAACCCGCTATTCAGGATATTGCCGATTATGTAGGCGACAGCTTGGGTTTGTCGCAACAGGCGGCAAGCACCAGTGCAGATATTATTCTGTTTGCAGGAGTGCATTTTATGGCAGAAACGGCAAAAATTTTAAACCCTTCCAAAAAAGTGCTGCTCCCCGATTTGGAGGCTGGCTGCTCGTTGGCAGAATCCTGTCCGCCCGCTCTTTTTAAAACATTTGTGGAGGCGCACCCCGAACATACTGTTATTACTTATGTAAATTGTTCGGCGCATATTAAAGCACTGAGCGATATTGTCTGCACCTCGTCCAATGCCGTAAAAATAGTAGAGTCCGTTCCTAAACACAAGCCTGTTATTTTTGCTCCCGACAGAAATCTTGGCAATTACATTAACCGCAAAACGGGGCGCAATATGCTGTTGTGGGACGGTTCTTGCATCGTACACGAAGCATTTTCTTTGGAAAAACTTGAGGCTTTACACAAAAAAAATCCCGATGCCCAAATTATAGCTCACCCCGAATCGGAAACTTCTGTTTTGGAAACGGCAGATTACATTGGCTCTACGGCAGGCATGATACAATATGTAAAAACAAGTCCCGCTCAAACGTTTATTGTAGCCACCGAAGCAGGCATTTTGTACAAAATGCAGCAGGAAGTTCCCGAAAAAACACTTATTCCTGCACCCGCTTATGAGAATAATACCTGCGCTTGCAGCGAATGTCCTTACATGAAAATGAACACGCTGCAAAAAGTATATGATTGCCTGCTTCACGAAAGCCCCGAAATTACTGTTGCCGAAGACATCAGGCAGAAAGCACTGCGACCCATTGAAAGAATGTTGCAATTATCTGAATGAAAACAAGTAATTATCTGATAATCGGCTCGGGAGTGGCGGGGCTTAGCTTAGCCATAAAACTGTCGGAAAAATTTCCGGACAGGAACATAACACTTGTAACCAAATCCAACGAAGAAGAATCCAATACCAAGTATGCACAGGGCGGCATTGCCGTTGTAACCAATTTCTTCAAAGATTCATTTGAAAAACACATAGAAGACACGCTTATTTGCGGTGGTGGCTTGTGCGACAAAGAAGTAGTGGACATGGTGGTGAAAAACGCACCCGAACGGCTGAACGAGCTGATACAGTGGGGCGCGGCATTTGACAGGAACACACAAGGAAATTTGCATTTGGGCAAAGAAGGCGGACATTCGGCACACCGCATAGTGCATCATAAAGACCAAACGGGAAAGGAAATAGAACAGGCAATACTGGCACAGGCAAAACGCAAAGAAAATATTTGCGTATTAGAGTATCATTTTGCGCTTGATTTAATTGTGCGCAATAACCGCTGCTATGGGGCTTATGTGTTAAATGAAAAAACGGAAGATATACAGCCTTTTGTTTCCGACTTTACCATATTGGCAACGGGTGGCATCGGGCAGGTTTACGGACACACCACCAATCCGCCTGTGGCAACGGGAGATGGCATTGCCATGGGCAGCAGAGCCGGCGCGTTTATTCGGGATATGGAGTTTATACAGTTTCACCCCACCACCTTGTATGAAAACGGAATAACGGCAGCATTTCTTATATCCGAAGCGGTGCGCGGCTTTGGAGCTTGTTTGCAAACCAAAAGCGGAGAGCGTTTTATGCTGAAATACGATGCAAGAGGCGATTTAGCTCCGCGCGATATTGTGTCGCAAAGCATTGATATGGAACTGAAAAAATCGGGAGAGCCGTGTGTGTTTATGGATTGCACGCATTTGGATATAAAAACATTCAAACATCATTTCCCGATGATTTATGAGCGGTGCAAAAGCGTGGGCATTGATGCGGCAAAAGACAAAATTCCCGTAGTGCCTGCGCAGCATTATGTGTGCGGCGGCATTTCGGTAAATATAAACGGAGAAACTTCGGTGAAACATTTGTTTGCTTGCGGAGAATGTTCCAGAACAGGGCTGCACGGCGCAAACAGGCTTGCTTCCAACTCGCTTTTAGAAGCCTTGGTTTACTCACACAGAATTTACAACTATCTGGCAGCAGCCCGTTCACATCAAACAAAATTCCCCAAAAATCTGAGTGCTTACAAAATCAATACACAACACATCAGTTCTGATTTTATTTTGAAACAAAAAAAAGAACTGCAAGCTCTTATGTTGCGTTATGCGGGTATTGTACGTAATGACGATGAATTGCACCATGCCAAAAAAAATGTTGTTCGGCTGCAAAAAGAATTAGAACATATTGCGCAAACGCATAACATCACCAAAGAATTTTTCGAATTAAAAAACATGACTGAAACCGCACGGCTTATTATAGAACATTCTCTGCAAAGAAAAAACAGCGCAGGAACTTTTGTTAAGCAGGCTTGCCTTATTCAATAAAGTTGTCTAAAATCCCCCTGTTACTTCGAGTAGCCCGAAGAATGAGGGCGTATCCTTCAAAATCTAAATATTATACCCGAAAAGGACGAAATTGTAATTTTATAAAAAATTTATACCCGAACGGTTTGTTTATTTAATTTCTACCTATATTTGTACCCGTAAAGGTATAATAAAAATGAATAGTTTTTCGTCATTTGTCCGGTTTCAAAGAAAAAAACTTGGTATTACTCAAGAAGAACTTGCCACAAAAGCAGGTGTGGGCGTTCGTTTTATCCGTGAGTTAGAACAAGGTAAGAAAACTTTACAATTAAACAAAGTTGAACAAGTGCTTCATTTGTTTGGCTTTAAGCTAATCCCCAATAAACAACTACTTGACCCTTATGACATTTATTGGAATTATTTTAATAAAGGTGTAAAAATTACATTATCCGACAAGAGAATTAAATATGGAATTATCATAGAAGAAATGATTGATAAAAAAGAAAACAAAATTGTTGCTTGGAAATTTGTTCCAAACAACAATGCGATACAATATCAACGAAAACCCGATGATAAACTAACCGAAACAATTACTCATTCTGATATAATATCCATAGAAAATCAATAGCGTATGTTTGTTATGAAACAAGGATTAGTTTATAAAAAAGATAAATTGGCAGGGCTGATATGGGAAGATGAAAACGGCTATTCTTTTCAATATGATAAAGACTATTTGCTTAATCCCATTTACGGAGAGGTAAGCAAAACCTTGCCGGTACGTTCGGAAGTATTTACCGATGAGAAAATGTTGCCGTTTTTTGACGGACTAATCCCCGAAGGCTGGTTGTTACAAATAGCCGTTGAAAATTGGAAACTCAATCCACGAGACAGAATGAGCCTTTTGCTAACACTGTGTAAAGATTGCATAGGAGATATATCTATTATTCAAAATAAAAAAGAATGAACTGCTTAATTTGCTATAAACCCTTACCACCACAAGAAACCGACTGCCACTTAAAGTGTATAGCTAATGTTTTTGGCTTAAAACAAATGCCCGAATTGGATATAGACGAAAAAAAAATAAGTGATTATGCAAAGCAAATTGTTGGTGCAAACCAAGCTATTACCGGTGTTCAGCCAAAACTAAGTTTGTGGTTGGAAAAAACAAAAAAAAATATCCGATTTACAATTGTTGATGATAAGAGCAACTATATAATAAAGCCTCAAAGCGAAACATATTTATTCTTGCCTGAAAATGAAGACCTGTGTATGCACCTTGCAAGCGAATTAGGAATTGAAGCAGCAACACATAGTTTGGTAAAATTAAAAAGCGGAAAACTTGCATACATTACAAAGAGGTTTGACAGAAATAATACAAACAAAATTGCCTGCGAAGACTTGTGCCAACTTACAGAAACGCTCACAGAGCATAAATACAGAGGCAGCTACGAAAAGGCTGGTAAAGCAATCAAACACTATTCAACACAATCAGGATTAGATGTGTTACATTATTTTCAATTGATTTTATTTAGCTTTATTACAGGCAATGCCGATATGCATTTAAAAAATTTTTCTATGGTGGAAAAAAAAGACGGAGCATTTTGCCTAAGCCCGGCATACGACTTGGTAAGCACACACCTTGTTATAAAAAACGAAACAGAGCAAATGGGCTTGAATCTAAATGGAAAGAGAAATAAACTCTCAAAAAAAGACTTTGATGTGTTAGGTTTAAATTTACAATTGACTGAAAAGCAAATTCAGAATTGTTACAATTTATTTATTTACAGTTTGGATAAATTAAATTGGTGGATAGACAATTCTTTTCTGCCATTGGAACATAAAAACGATTTAAAAAAAATGGTATCGGAAAGAATAGAACTTATAAAATCATAAAGAACTTTTTTACATTCCCTTTATTCCACAATCAACTTCCTGCTTACCGAACGGTTTTTGTTATCGCTTAATCTGATAAGATAAATGCCTTTTTTGAAACCGGATACATTTATTGTTTGTTGTTCGCTGAGGTTGTTTTGAAAATAAACTTGTTTTCCTTCGCTGTTGAAAATACTTAACGTACAATTTTGGCAAGCCTCATTACTAAGCATAACAAATGTGCTTGCGGGGTTTGGAAAAATATTCCAGTCGCTAAACAAATGTAATTCTTTTAGCCCGACAGTTGAAACAGTAATTATGTCTATAATGGTGTCGGCATCACAATTGTTGGAAGCAATTAACGTAACAATATAAAATCCGTTGGCGGTATAGGTTACAGAGGGGTTTGCTGCGGTGCTGTTTTGTCCGTCCCCGAAATCCCACACATAATTTGTAGCCTTGTTTGACAGATTGTTGAATGAAACCGTAGCACCCGATTGCGTGTTTGCAAACTGCGCTTGCACGGTAAAATGGCTTGAATTATAAGCCGTATCGGCTATGCCTTCGCTCATGTTATAATAGCTTCCGCTTGGGGTTGTTTCTAATTTTAAAGCACGCACCATGTATTTGTATGTGCCGAGATATGGCAAACAATAGTCGGTGTAAGTTGTTCCGCTGATTGGCGTAGAATTTATTTTTACATAATTTGTGTTGGTGTCGTTTTTCATATAAATGTTATAACCCACCAAAGTAGTTTCGGTGGAAGCTGACCATGAAATATGGCAGTCGTTTCCCACTTTAGTTGCCACCACGTTTGAAACAGGAGCTACTATGTCGTTTCTCAACGTGGGGTCGCCCATTAATGAAATATGAATGGAGTTTACCATGCCTTGATTTGGCGCAAAGGGCGAGCCAAAATAAAGTGTGGTGTTGTTTTGCGTAAGCATGGTGCTGTAACCGATGTTTTCTCCCAACCCCATGTGGTGAAACATCCAGTTGGGGCGACCTGCCCAGGCATTGGTCAAAGTTTTTCCCTGACACAGAGGTGCTTTTAAAAAATTATTGCTGATGTCCCAGTCGCCGAAATAGCTGCCAAACAACATGGTAAATACACCCTGCAAATCAGAGTTTGTAAAATTTGCCGTATTGCCAATGCCGCCCGCACTTGTGTAAGAGCCGCCGCCGCAACCATAGCTCCATTGATAAGAGTTTCCCGTCATGGTGGTAAAGTAATCGGCAACCACAACGTTAGAAGGCGTTACCAAGGGTCCGAAATTTTTAAAGCCGCTTGAAGCAAACACTTCACCCGGGGCAAAGTACCCGAAATTATCTTCCAGCACGGCGCGTTTTTCAGGCGAGAATATTTTTTTTCGGTAATCGTGGTCTTTGTTTAAATAGTTTTTCGTCAGTTCTGTTTCTGTGGCGGTAAACGAGGGCATACCGTATAAATCAACGCGACCCACCTGCAACTCCACCGTGCCGCTCGGAATAAGCCATTGGTCAAATTTACCGTCCCCGGGAATGTTTTGTGTTCTTGCAGGTAAGCCTGAAGTTACATTCACAGAAATATCTGTCCACGTTCCGTTCAACTCGGCATAATACACATCTGTTGCCCATGCGCCTTGGTGGTCGGTGTGTCCGTCGGGTCCAAAATTGCCGCTGTACGGCACAGGAATATGTCCCAACAAAAACAGGGCTTTGGTATTGGCGGGGTCTAAATTGTAGATGTTTAAAATTGTGTCTTTAACATCAGGTACGGCGGTGGTTGTGCTCACATAACTCGTTATAACTTCCCAGCCGTCGCCTTCCATGTCATCTTCCAGGCGTTTAATCTCGGGAGCTAAAGACAAGCTGAAATTGTCGGCAACCAATAAAATTAATTTACCTCTGTTTTCTGTAACAGGTATCTCAATGCCCGAATTAATGTAGCCGTAGCCTGTATAGTTTACTGCGCCTGTTGAGGCAGTTCTTCTCACACGGTACTCGTAATTTACGCCAACAGATACTGTGTTATCAACGTATTGGGTAGTAGTGCTCGGAAGCGTTGCTGCAAGCGGTGTCCAAACCGAAGCGTTTTTCAGTTTTCTGTCCACTGCATAATTTGTTGTTCCCACATTGGGCAGCCAGTTAAGCGTAATTGTAGGGGGGCTTGCCTCAACACTTGCCCAAAGTTCTACGGAACAATCTTTCGGCGTAGGGTTTTGCGATTTTGATAACTGTACAAAAATAATCAGCGCGAAAATAGTTTGGTATATTTTTTTCATGGCAATAGTATTCGTGTTCTCAAATGTAAAAAATAACTATGTCAAAAACACATTAAAAAACTGCATAAGCAAAACCCTTTTACTGAAAAACAACACGAGGTTTTTTATTGTGAAAGTAAATTTGGTTTTGTAGGTTTGGAGTTGATAACAAAAATGAAAAGTATAGCAGGGCTGATATTAATGTTCTCAATTTCTTGTCAGGGTAAACAAGAACCTGAAACCGTTGCAAGCAACTTAAATTCTGCACAGCTTGACAAATTAATAAAAAACCAAGACAGTTTGTTCATACTTGACTATAATGTCAATGAAAACTTTGTTAGAATTATTGCACCCGAAACATCAGATTTTAAATTTCCGGACACTTCTTACACACCCGAACCTTTTAAAATCGGGGACTTTAATGCAGATAGCAAAGAAGACATCATGGTGAACTTAGGCGGCTGTGGAACGGGAGGCTGTGTGTATGGTTTGTTTTTAAATCAATACGGCAATTATTACAAATTGGCATTTATAAACTACCTGAAAAATGTTGAATTTAGAACAGATAAAAACGGTTTATGGATTATTGAATCGTCCGAAGAACTTGAACCTTATAACCCTTCTAAAATTCAAGTATCAATTTTTAAATTTAATAAAAACAAGTATCACTACTTATTAGACACAACATTTGTGTATCACGACAAAGAAGCAGAAGTAATGATAACCAAAATGAAATTAATGGACAGCTTAAAATTTATTTCATTAATGCCTCATTGTTTAGAGCAAGAGCAGCCCGATGCCAACTCTATATTTTGGAGTATTGTAAAATTAAAATTGGAAGTGATTGACGAGTTGATAGAAAAAATTGACGACACCACAAAAACAACGGCAATAGTCAGATGGTTTGGCGGCTACTGGACTGTTGGCGACATTTCATACAAAGCCATGGAAGAAATAATTCATGAAATTCCAACCTTTGAGTTATTGGGTATTCAGTATGATGAGAAAGTTGGTTATTCGCCTTATTGGTTTCATTTGCGTTCAAACACAAATAACAGAAAACAGTTTAAGCAAAACTTAAAAAATTGGTATAAAAAGAATAAGAGCAATTTAGTTTGGGTAACACGCAAGTGGGACGGTTCGGAATGTTTTTATCACAACCCGAACAACGGGTATTACGAAATCAAAAAATAGAATATCATATAATTTGAAGCCTCCACTTCACAATTTTAAAGACACAAAATTCACTTCAACTTTTTTAGTGCTTTTTCAAACGCCGAAATTGTTTTATCCAAATCTTGGTATGTGTGTGCGCTGCTCATAAAACCAACTTCGTAGCCGCTTGGTCCCAAATAAACGCCTTCTTCCAACAAAGCGTGATATAGAGTTTTGAAATACGCCATGCTGTTGGCATCAATGTCTTCGGCATTTTTAATGGCTTCTTTTTCGGTAAAAGCAATCCAAAAAATAGAGCCGAGTTTAAAGAGTTTAAACAATTTAAAACCGTTTACTTTCATAATTCCCTCAATCAAATAATTGGTTTTCTTTTCAAGCTCCGGGTAAAAATCTTTTTTCAGACATTCTGAAAGCTGCGCTATGCCTGCGCTCATGGCAACAGGGTTTCCGCTTAACGTGCCTGCTTGATATACATTCCCTTCGGGTGAAATGCAAGACATAATTTCCGCGCTTGCGCCATACGCGCCCACAGGAAATCCGCCACCGATAATTTTTCCGTAAGTAATAATATCGGGTTGAATGTTGTAAAAGCCCGCCGCACCGCAGAAACCAAGGCGGAAGCCACTAATCACTTCATCAAATAACAACAAGGTTTTGTTGGTGGTGCAAATTTCGCGCAAGAATTGTAAGAATGTTTTGTCTTGCAACAACAAACCATTGTTGGCGGGAACAGGCTCAATAATCACACAGGCAATTTCGTTTTTATATTTGGCAAAGGCTTGCTCAACGGCTTCTCTGTTGTTGAGGGGAACGGTGATAGTTTCATTTACAAAACTTTCGGGAACGCCCGCGCTGCTTGAGTTACCGAAGGTTACCAAACCGCTGCCCGCTTTCACCAACATGCTATCCACATGCCCGTGATAACAGCCTTCAAATTTTAAAATTTTGTTTCGTTTTGTAAAACCGCGCGCCAAGCGGATTGCGCTCATCACCGCTTCCGTTCCGCTGCTTACAAAACGAATTTTTTTAATAAACGGATTGTTGGATAAAATGAGTTCGGCTAAATCGTTTTCTAATTTTGTTGGCGCGCCAAATGAAGTGCCATTGCGCATGGTTTTACCAACGGCATTCAACACATTTTCGTTGGCGTGTCCTAAAATCAAAGGTCCCCAACTGCAACAAAAATCAATGTATTCATTTTCGTCTGCGTCCCAAATGTGAGAGCCTTTGCCTTTTTCAATAAACAGCGGATTGCCGCCCACGCTGCGAAATGCGCGAACAGGGGAATTTACACCGCCCGGAAAGTAGTGTTTTGCTTTTTCAAAAAGTTGTGCCGAATTGGAAGTAGTCATAAAAAAATTTCGGCAAAAGTAGGGATTTAATTGGGTTTGGATAAAAACAAAAAACTACACAAAGCCGTCTGTTTTTGGTTGTATTTGTGTAGTTTTATGGCGCATATTTTAAAGTTAGGGCGCATTTTGACAACATGAGTAATTTAAAACGAATTGACTTCTTATTCAGTTTGACGGGCTTGCTAATATTAGCAATCGGGTTCGTTTTTTTCAGGTCGACTTTGGACATCAATATTCATGACACTTATTTAGTCATCGCACAGACACATATTGCCTTGGGACTTGCTTCCACTTTCTTTTTAATGTCTTTAATATATTTCTCCTTTACAAAATTCTCAAAGCCACTTAAGTATTGCCTAGGACAAATTCATTATGCAATTACAACATTGACTTTACTTATTTTCATTTTCCCGCCGACATCCCTTTTTCAACTTAGACGATACACGCCGGACACTAACCCCTTTAACAAAGGTTTTGACATAAATGAACTTCTTGTTTTCGTTTTTTTTGGTTTCCTGCTGGGACAATTAGTTTTTCTTGCAAATATTTTCTGGACACTTTTCGGACGAAAAAACCCCCAAAGTAAGCTCTAAGCCAAAGCGTAAGATTGTGGGCAAGTGCTTAGTGCCGTTGTTTTTTTTATACCTGAAAACAGTAAAGGTTTTTAACAACTTCCAACCTGAAACATTAACACTTAATTTCCCCGTTTTTTTCACTATAATTGTAGCTCAATTTTTGAAATAATCAGAACATGAAAAAGGTAATATTTTCGTTTTTATTGCTTGCCGCATTTTCGTTTAATGCTTTGGCAGGCGAGGGAGATAAAATTCCCGCTGCTACTTTAAAAAAATTAGACGGCAGCAAAATTAATTCCAACACGTTTAGCAACAACGGCAAGCCAATCATCATCAGTTTTTGGGCTACATGGTGCAAACCCTGCAAAAAAGAATTAGATGCCATTGCCGAAAATTACGGCGATTGGGTAAAAGAAACAGGCGTAAAACTCATTGCCATTTCTATTGACGATGTGCGCAGCAGCAGCAAAGTGGTAACCGACGTGAAAATCAAAGGTTGGGAATACGAAGTTTACTTAGACGAAAACTCTGATTTTAAACGTGCCATGAACGTAAATAACGTGCCTCACACCTTTTTGGTGGACGGCAACGGAAACATTGTGTGGAGTCATAATTCCTATGCCGAAGGCGACGAAGATAAATTGTATCAAAACGTGCAAGCCATAGTAAAAGGCGAACCTTTAAAACACTAATTACATAAAAGTAATGGCACAGAGAGCGGCATTAGCTGTAATTTTTTTCTTTAGTATTTCTTTTTTCAAAGCGCAAAATGTGCTTTCGGGTGTTGCCAACGAATTGGGTTCTGTTCACGGAAATTTTCAGATTGATGCGCAGTATTATCAACCCGACAGCTTAATTGGCGCGCCAAACGTTCCCGAAAAATATTTGTCCAACGTGTTTGGAAACATCAATTACACCAAAGGAAAATTTTCGGCGGGTATGCGCTACGAAGCCTATAACAATGTGCGACAGGGATTTGATGCGCGTTACAGAGGTCAGGGTTTGGTAAACCGTTTTGCGCGTTATCAAACCGATTTATTAGACATTACCGTTGGACATATTTACGAGCAGTTTGGCAGCGGTTTAACCTTTCGTACCTATTACGAGCCGGGTTTGTTGTACGACAACGCGCTTGACGGTGTTCGTGTCATTTCTTCGCCCGTAAAAGGTTTAACATTAAAAGGTTTAACAGGCAAGCAGCGTTATTTTTTTAATACAGGCACAGGCATTGTGCGCGGTGGCGATGCGGAAGTGAACATCAACGAATTGTTTGACAGCACACTCGCCAACATGAAAACCAAAATAATTTTTGGCGGAAGTTTTGTAAGCAAATATCAAAGTGATGATGACCCTGCGCTTGTGCTGCCGCAAAACGTGGCAACTTATGGCGGGCGTTTAAACGTTATCCGCGAGAGTTTCAATTTCTTTTCCGAATACTCGTTTAAAATAAACGACCCTTCGGCAGATAATCATTATTCTTACAAAAAGGGCGAGGCGTTGTTTGTAAGTGCTTCCTATGTAACAGAGGGCGGATTGTCGTTTTTGCTTCAGGGCAAGCGCATTGACAACATGAGCTTTCGCAGCGATAGAAACGAAAGTTTACAAAACCTGTTGATTAATTATTTGCCTGCCACAACAAAACAACATTCCTATCCCATGCCTGCCTTAAATCCTTATGCCACGCAGCTAAAAGGCGAAATTGGCTTTATGGCAGAAGTGCAGTACAAGTTTAAAAAGAACACGTTTTTCGGCGGAAAATACGGCACGGAAGTTACCGTAAATTATTCCCGCTTCAACGGCTTAAAAACCATTCCGCGTGCCGATAGCGCAACGGCTATGACTTTCTACGAAACAAAATGGTTTAACCCCGATTTTAACGGAAAGAACAATCCTTTTGATGCAGCTGACCAGTACTACCACGATTTTTTTGTAGAGATAAATAAAAAATTCAACAAGCAATGGAAAGGCACGTTTATGTATTGCAATCAGTTTTATAACCGCAACATTGTGCAGGAAGGCTCTGAATTTGCAGGTTACAAAAGTTTAGAAAGTCAAATTGCCATTGTGGATTTAACGTACAAATACAAATCGTCAAGTTCCATTCGTTTTGAAGCGCAGGGTTTGTTTGCAAAAACACAGGATATGATTACCAACTCAAATTTGGTAGCAAAAGGCAATTGGGCAACCCTGATGATTGAATGGACACCGACAAGTAATTGGTTTTTTGCCGTGTACGACCAATACAATTACGGCAATCCCGACAAAGATTTACGCATACATTATTACTTGGGCACGTTTGGTTACAACAAAGATGCGCACCGCATTGCTTTGAGTTACGGCAAACAAAGCGCAGGCATTTTTTGTGTGGGCGGTGTGTGTCGCGTAGTGCCTGCCTCTAACGGCATCACACTTTCAATTACCAGTAGTTTTTAATACCTTTAACCTGTAAAAATTTTAGCACGATGAAACGGATTTTTTACCTCTTTGTTTTTGTAACAGCACTTGCAGGTTGCGATAAAGTAACACAACCTAATCCTTACGCCAACATAAACGTTGATTGCCCTTTGGATACAGCCCTTACCAATATTGTAACCAGCCAGGTTTCAAGCGATGTTAAAACAGTATTGTTGGAAGATTACACAGGGCACACCTGCGGTAATTGCCCTCGTGCAGCCCGCCGCGCCGAAGCATTGGAAAAAACACACGGTAAAAAATTAGTGGTCATTGCGCCCCATGTCAGCAATCAGTTTGCCTCACCCGAACCAAAAAATTGTTTTTGCGCAGGCGATACCTTGTATAAAGAAGAATTTAGAACCACCACCGGAAACGAGTGGGACACCTACTTTGGTTTGAGCAGCGCGGGTTTGCCCAGAGGCATGGTAAACCGAGAACAGCCTTATGCCAAAGGCGACGGAAATTGGTCGTCGCTTATAAACACCGCCATTGCTCAGCCCCAAACCGTAAAGTTAGAAGTAACCTGTGTGTATGATACGGTAAGCAGTTACCTGAAAGCAAAAGTAAAAAGCACATTTTTAAAAGCCTTTAGTGCCGATGTAATGATGAATGCCGTTTTAACGCAGGACAGCATTGTGGCATTTCAAAAAGATTACGCTGTTCCCTCGGGCGCAATTACAAAATATCATGACGATTTGCGCCCAAATTACCGTTTTGATAATATTTTGCTAGGCTCTGTTAACGGCTCTTGGGGGCAGTTGGTAAAATCTGCACCTGCCAATAAAGATACCGCCACCATCACCACGCCTTGCTACCAAATTGGCGCAAAAACCTGTTTTTATTCAAACAACAATCAGCACGGCATTAAAGATGTTTGCATAAAAAAACAATACATCAACCTTATAGTGTTTGTTTACGATAAAGACACAAAAGAAGTGTTGCAAGTTGAGAAATTGAGAATTAACGGCGTGCAAACCACTCACTAATACACTTTACAAATCTTTCCATGCTTGGTCTTCTTCGGGTGTAAGCCAATCTTTGCTTAATGTTTTTTCGGAGGCAAAATGTGTAAGAATACGCTCTTTCTCTGATTGCTGAACAGTTTCCTCAATGGCAAAAGCAATTACCTCAATTTTTTTGCCAACATAATTTTTAGGCAAGTGAATTGAAACATTTTGTTTGTCGGGCGTTAAAACGGTGCGTATCATTTGCCGTAAAGATAAAGAAAAAATCAACAGGGTGATAAGGCGCACTCTACTGCTTCGCTCGCGCAACCGTGTAAGCAATCAGCAAATAAATCAACATGAAGATACCGTTTACAATAACATAAAGCGGAACTGAAAAATTGCTAAACGAAAAAACGAAATTGCTTAATAAAGCAAGCACAAAAAAAATGCCGGTTCCGCAATTACCTCTGCTCTTATCAATGCTCAAAATCCTTCGGGGTGAGGCTGTTACTTTTACCAAGTCTATTTTAGTCTCGTAATCTTTCCAATACAATTTCTTTTCTGTATGCGTTAAAAGCAATAGAAAAAAATTCACTCAACTTTGTGGTAAGTCGTTGTCCTGTATTTGTATTTTGATTTTTTACATATTCACTATACGCGTCTCTTAATTCTTCGAATGCCGTAATTTCAGAGTTGTACCCGTGTAGCTGAATTAGTTTGTTAATTTCCGACATTATACTGATTAATTTAGACTGGTCTGGTGATGGGCTGCTGTTTACATGTTCCCATAATTCTAATATTTTCTGAAATAACACAAAGCGGTACTCCAATCTTTTTTCTAATTTTTTTGATTTTAGGTTAATACGCGGTGTTATTACAAAACCGACAACTGAAACAATAAGACTTATTCCTCCCAGTGCTAATGCTATAATATTTGAAGTATCCATTTCTCTTTCATTAAAGTTTTTAATGCCATTCTTATTTTATTCTGTTTAAAATCTACTTTTGTAGCCTATAATACTGTATCGTTATTTTAGGACGGGACAATGATTTTTTATTTTTTTTATTGTCCTTGAGTTTCATTAAGACTTTCAACTCTTTCGCCGGGAGTTATTTCTCTTTCTATATCAGATAATTTTATCCAGCCGCTTGTAGTCTTTCCCTGACTATTTTCAAACTCAGCGTAGCCAAACTCATTTTGAGTTTTTGTAACGAGAACTCTATCTCCCTCTATCAAGTATGCTTTTCGTTTAGTTTCGTTACTCGGGGCATTGTAAAAATATGCTTTATCTGAGGCTACGGTATAATACGCTTCCATTTCTTCTTCTGTATTATTTGTCGCATTAGATTGTTCTGTTGAATACACTTGCTCATTGTTTTTTGTTAGTTCATTTTCCGATGTTTCTTCGGTTTTAGCATTACTATTCGCTTCTTCGTCCGACATTTCCTCTGAACCGCATTTAGCCATTTCTTTTAGCAATGCTATTCTAAGTTTTTCTTTATCGGAATCAGAGGTATATTTACGCTCTATTTCTTTAAATAAAGAATCGGCTTCTAAAGCGAGCAGAGAAAGTTTTTCCATTTCTTGCGGCGAAAGAGACATTGCGCTCAAAGCAGACATATTATCTCCTGATGACATTGCTTGCTGCAGTAATTTTTGTCTCTTTTGCTCTAATCTTTGAGTCTTGCATTGGATTTCGGCTAATTTCTTAGCATCGCGGTCAATAGAATTGCCGCAACTTGCAATGATTAATGTAGCAGAAATAATTGCTACCGCTTGTTTAAGTAAAATTTTCATTGTTTATATTTTATATTTCCCTACTCATAAGGCTTTTCGGTTTCGCCCCGTTTTTAATGGTTTCTGAACTCCATTTTCTATGGTGGCTAATATAATAAAATTCGTATTATAATGCGAGTAAAGTATGTAAAAAATTTTTACTCGTTGTTTTTCTTTACAATGTGATAAAGGAGAATGAGATAAAGCGTTTAAAAGTTGAAATCACCAAACGCTTGTTTGTTCTTCACCAACAGAAATTCGGCGGCAATAATGTTCATTTGGCAAAAGCCACAGGTTGTTCCGAATCTACCATAAGAAACATATTTTCTAAACTTAATGATAAAGACAAAGGTCAAGATATAACTATCGGTATGGCATTCCGATTATGCTATGCGTTAGATACTAAATTGAGTGATTTGGTAAATGGATTAGCTGTAAAAGATTAAAAAAATGCCTTCCAAATTCTTTGAAGCTTGTTTGTACTGTTCATAATGCAAAATCAACTTAAACTTTTTTAAACAGCAACACTTTTTATGTACAAGGTTTCAGGACTAAAATCTTGTCCGTTTTTCCATGTAATACTGCCTAATTGCAAAGCAACTTGTTTAAAATAGCTTTCGTCTTTTAGTTCGGTAAAAATTCCTTTTTCCAAATATGGTTTTACGTCAAAGCAACGTATTTCATTATTGCTGAAACCAAGTTCCAAATAATAATTAGTTAAAGGTTTTACGCTTGTTACGGTTATCATGTTATTGCAAAGGTTTAATTTTAAATAATTCTGCGCCATTTACAGCCAATTCCCAATTAGCCATAAGTTCATCTCTATGTATTTCTATCCAAGCTAAGATTAATCTCAATTTATTATTTGGCAAACTTCCTTGCAAAATCTCGCTGTCTGTAATGCAAATAACACAAGTATATTCAGCGTACTTTATGTGTATGTGTGGCAAATGGTGTCTTTCCGTATCAAAAAAATACATCATCACTATAATACCATAAAACATTGAAATAACAGGCATAGCAAACTTTTTAAGTTTCGAATTTACAAATTTTATTTACAATTTCTGTTGTTTACATACTGCCACAGAATTACCCCAACTCTTATCACCACACAAAAACTGTAACACCCAAAAAGAGTATTCGGAAAAATACAAAACACCAACAG
Organism: Bacteroidota bacterium; assembly: GCA_019638705.1. GTDB lineage: Bacteria > Bacteroidota > Bacteroidia > B-17B0 > Aurantibacillaceae > Aurantibacillus. The sequence continues at coordinate 32,972 of JAHBTI010000008.1, read as the reverse complement.
AAATTTAATACTGCTCGTTTTCGTTCGGAAAATTTTTACTTTTTACATCTGCGCTGTATTGTTTAAAAGCAGAACTCATCGTGTCATACAAATTTGCGTAGCGGCGCAAAAATCGCGGGCTAAATTCGTTAGTCATTCCCAACATATCGTGTACCACCAAAACTTGTCCGTCCACGCCATTGCCTGCACCAATACCAATCACAGGAATAGAAATACTTTCAGCCACTTTCTTTGCCAATGCAGCAGGAATTTTTTCCAGCACCAAAGCAAAACAACCGTATTGTTCCAGCAGCTTGGCATCTTCCAGCAAACGTTCGGCTTCTTCTTCCTCTTTGGCGCGCACGCTGTATGTTCCAAATTTATAAATGCTTTGCGGCGTTAAGCCCAAATGCCCCATTACGGGAATGCCTGCCGTTAAAATACGTTCAATGCTTTCTTTTATTTCTCTGCCGCCTTCAATTTTTACGCCGTGCGCACCGCTTTCTTTCATCATGCGGATGGCAGAATGTAAGGCTTCTTTGGAATTTGCCTGATACGAACCAAAAGGCAAATCGGCAATAACCAAAGCGCGGTTTACGGCACGCACCACGCTGCCGGCGTGATACATCATCTGTTCCAGCGTAATGGGCAACGTGGTTTCGTGTCCCGCCATAACGTTGCTTGCGCTGTCGCCAACCAAAATTACATCAATGCCTGCTTCGTCAATAATGCGCGCCATGGTAAAATCATACGCCGTGAGCATGGAAATTCGCTCGCCGCGTTTTTTCATTTCAAGCAAGGTGTGCGTAGTTACTTTTTTTATCTCTTTATGAACCGACATGATTGAGGATTTTTTTTAATGAGAAAGTAAAGGTAATTAAAAACCCAATCCGTGTGGATTGGGTTTTAATTGGAATATTATTGCTTCAAACAAAATTAAAAACCTTGTTTGTCTGCTTGCTTGTGTTCTATAAGAAGTCCCACGCAGGCGGCATCTTGAGATGATTTGTGCTTGTCTTTGTCGGTAGCTCCTTTCGGCACTAACACTTCAATTAACAACTGACGGGTACTTGCGCTTTGAAACTCGAACATTTGAGTGTCTTCGGCGGTAGCATTGTCAAACAACAATTCTTTGGTACGCGAATCAAAAATTTTGTAGTTCACTTTGTCGCCCAAAATGGTTTCGCAACAAACGGTAATTCGGTAATCCATGCCTTTGTAAACCACGCAGCGCAATTTTGACGACGAACCCTGGTCAAACAATCCGCTTTTGCTTTGTGCGTTGTATTGCCATCTTTCTCCTTTTGCACTTTCTGTTTCACAGTATTTTTTGTGAAATCCTGTGCAGACTGACGCTTGCGAAAATACCGAAGCACTTAATGCTGCCGATAAGAATATAGTTAAAACGTATTTCATAGCTCTGATAAATTTATTTGGTTAATGTATATGAATTGCGGATTGATTTTATTTTTTCGGTAATAGCCTTGTAAGTTTCCTGATTAATTACTAATTGTTTGCCACCGCCAAACACTTTTGCGCCATCGTCCGCTTTAAGTGCTTTTGCCTCGGTTTCGCCAATGTTGTTAAACTCTGCCAGCAAGGATTCAAAGTCTTCGCGCACCGAAGTTACGTTGGCATCGTTTGCTTCGTGTTTTTTCAAAAACTCAATCATGTTTTCCAGCGTGTATTTTTGGTCAGCCAAACGTTCAATAACCGGACTTTTTTCTTCAAAATTAGCCAGATTGGTGGCAATAAAAATACTCTCTAACCAACCACCTGCTACAACCAAAGCCAAAGTAGAACCTTGCTCGCTTTCTTCCAACGCTTCAAACGATTGAAAGTAAACATCATCGGTAATTACCGACAAAGAGTCGGGCGAACCAACGTTTTTTTCAATACGTTTTAATATTTCGGGCTTAATGGCGGTAGAAACCCCGATTTGGTCGCCCATGGTTTTCACGGTTTTAAAATATTTCAATACCTCCGAACCGATTTCAAAAATGCTGCAATAGCTCAGGTCGCAACTGTAAATACCAAAATTCAACGCTCTTAATTTGGTATCGGTATAATTTTTTTCGTTGGCAGGGTTATTTAAAAACGAAATGTTTTTATTATCCTTTTTTGCTACGGTTTTAATAAACGTAAGCATTTCTCCCGGCGAAGGCACTTGGAAAAATGTTTCCGAAACCGGACCTTGCTTGGTTTCTGTACCCGATGAATCTTCTGCAACAATTTCAGAGTCATCTGCTTTGCTGCCACCGCAACTGCTTAACGAGAAAGCCGTTATTGCGGATAAAAATAATAGACTTGATTTCTTCATTTTATTTTGTTTGTGATATGGTTTGTAATTATGCTTTTAATAGTTTGTTTACCAAAGCGGCTGCTTCGTGAAATTCAATTGCCGAATATACTTTTAAACCTGACTCGTCAATGAGTTTTTTAGCCAAATCGGCGTTTGTGCCTTGCAGGCGCACAATAATCGGCACTTCAATATTGCCCATATTTTTGTATGCGTCCACAATGCCTTGCGCCACACGGTCGCAACGCACAATGCCGCCAAAAATATTTACCAAAATAGCTTTTACGTTTTTGTCTTTTAAAATAATGCGAAATGCTTTTTCAACACGCTCTGCATTGGCTGTGCCGCCCACATCTAAAAAGTTGGCAGGTTCGCCGCCGCTCAGTTTAATAATGTCCATGGTAGCCATTGCCAAACCTGCGCCGTTTACCATACAACCCACGTTGCCGTCTAATTTCACATAGTTCAGTTCAGCATTTCTTGCTTCCACATCTGTCGGGTCTTCTTCGGTAATGTCGCGCATGGCAGCATAATCAGGGTGGCGGTACAAAGCATTGTCGTCAAAGGTTACTTTGCTGTCCACCGCAATAATTTTGTCGTCAGAAGTTTTTAGTACAGGATTAATTTCAAACAAAGAGGCATCAATGCTTTCGTAGGCTTTGTAAAGTGAATTGACAAATTTCACCATGTCTTTGTGCGCGTTTCCGCTCAAGCCCAAATTAAAGGCAATTTTGCGTGCCTGAAATCCTTGCAAGCCCACGCGGGGGTCTATTTCTTCTTTCCAGATTTTTTCGGGGGTGTGTTCGGCAACGTGTTCAATATCCATACCGCCTTCGGTGCTGTACACAATGGTATTGCGCCCTTTGGCACGGTCAAGCAGCACACTCATATAAAATTCTTTTGGTTCGTTTGCACCTTTGTAATACACATCTTGCGCTACTAATACTTTATGCACTTTTTTACCCTCTTTTGATGTTTGAGGTGTAATTAACTGCATACCTATAATGTTGGAAGCAACTTCTTTTGCTTTATCCAAACTTGGAGCAAATTTTACGCCACCGCCTTTGCCGCGTCCGCCCGCGTGAATTTGGGCTTTAACCACCACGCCGTCGCATTTATAAGTGTCCATAATTTGTTTTGCGGCAGCGGCGGCTTGTTCAGTAGTTTCGGCTACAATGCCTTCTTGCACTGCCACGCCAAAACTTTTTAAAATGCTTTTTCCTTGATATTCGTGAATGTTCATAAAACAGATTGAGTATTCTACTAAATTTTTAAGTGCTTCAAATGTAAGATTTTTTACGATTACAAAACGAATAATAAAAAAATCCCGACCATAAATTTACGGTCGGGATTTTTTAAGAGTATCAAACGCTGTTAATTAGCGAGCTAAGGTAATAGTTCCTTTTTGGTCGTAATCTTTATCGTCTTTCCCTTTAGCTTTAAGGATATAGAAGTAAGTTCCTGCGGCAGCATCTTTGCCGTAGATGTTTTTACCGTCCCAGGCAATGTTGCCTGTTTCGCTGGTTACTTCATACACCATGTGCCCCCAGCGGTCATAAATAACCATTTCTATGCTGATAAGGTTGGCAGCTTTTAAGAAGAACACATCGTTTACACCGTCTCCGTTTGGCGTAAATACGTTCGGTACGTCTAATTTAGAAGGAATATCTACCGTAATGTAAGCAGTATCTATATCTCTGCAATTAACAGCTTCACCCGGTCCTTTTGTGGTATATAAAAGTACCATGTATTTACCCGGTTGTGTGTATTTCACGCGACCACTTGTCATATCGGTGTAGGTGTCTGTATCACCGTTACCGTAACTCCATACAGAAGTAATACTGGTGTTGCCAAGCGATGAAGTGGTTGTGTTGGTGAAAACAACTTCCTCGCCCGCATAAATATGTGTTTTGCTTGGTATAAAACCTCCTGTAAGATTTCCGTCCACAACCAGCAAGGTGCCGGTGGTTGCACAACCGCTGGTAGGATTAGTAACCAGCACAGCATATTCACCTGTAGAAGATACATTTACTGTTTTGTTGGTGGTAGAACCCACAAAGGTGTTAGTTTCCGGACCAAACCACGAGTAAGTGTATGCTAAGCTGGCTGTAATGGCAGGGAAAATGCTTGTTGTTTTAGCACCGCAGTCCAGCACAAACGGATTAGACGGAATAAACACAGGGTACACTCTGCCGTCTTGTATTTGCAGGGTAGTGGTGGAGTTACAGCCGTTGTTAAGGTCTTTCACCGTCATGGTATAAACACCCGGTACAGCGGCTACATAACTGCTGATTTCTGTTACCGTTTGCTGCGGCGAAGGTCCGTCCCATAATTGCACCTGAATAATTTTATTTGTTGCAAAACCCGAAGCAGGCGTTATGCCGCTTGTGCTGGAGTTGCTTAACTGTAACGTAGGTGTTGTACAGGTAATGGTATTGGTTGTTACCGATATTTTAGGCACAGGGCGGTACAGGTTTTGTTGCATAGGCACTACCGAGTAGCTCTTGCAGCCGTTATTCTGGTCTGTAACTTCCAACGTGTAGTTGCCAATTATTGAGCTGGCAATGTTGGTAGTGGTGTTTATGGTAATGTTTTCGCCCGGTTGAGTTTGCCCACCCGGAATTAGCCATGCAAACGCAGCCGCCGAGTTGGTGGTTTGTCCCATAAGTGTGATGCTTGGTGTGAAGCAATCTAACACTTGAAGCGGCACTATTACCGACCTGTCGGGCGATATGGTGTTCTGAACAATGGTAACAGGAGCAAAGGCAATACAATTGTTGCTGATGTCATTTACCAACACCGTCCATGTTCCGGGGATACTCACAACGGTGGACTGGGAAGGTCCTATGTTAGTTACCGTACTTGTGCTGCCCGGAGGAAGGAAACCAAAATTCATACCACCGCCGTTTATAGGCATTGTATTTGGATTTACAATGTTTATCACATTAAGATGGTGTGAGGGGCTGCACCCCACCGTATAGTTACCTTGCCCCGATAAAGTTCCGGTGCTGGAAATAGAGAAGGTAGGGAAGTCTGCGGAAGTGGTTACAGTAAAAGTAGCATGAGTCGAACAACCCGAAACGCTGTTTATCAGCCAGTAATCATAAGCATTTGTTCCGTTTTGTGCCACAGGGTTATAAAGTGCCTGCGAGCCTGTACCAATAGCCATAGAACCGCTGAGCACAGACGAAGACACCACATGCATAAGATTGGGGTTACTTGCCATGGGACCTGTTGCTGTTAAGGTAACGGTTTGCACAAAAGGGTTGGAACAATCTATTTGCTGTAATGGAGGGGCAACATTTGCGGTAGGCGCAACGGTATTAATACCTATGGTAAGCACCGTATCTACCGCACAGGTAAATGCAACATCTTTTACGGTAACGGTAACGTTGCCGGGGGCAGCAAAACTTGCTACTGTTCCTGTTGTGTTCACATTAGGTCCCACCCAGTGAATATTTAAAGCACCGTAAGTGTAATTGGAAACTGCCGCCAAATCCACTACGGGTCTGTCGCAGGTAATGCTCATAGTACCCGCACTCGGGTAAACGGTAAAGGTTGGTAAGGGCACGGTAGGATTAACGGTGAAGTAAAGATGGGTAAAACAACCTATCGTATCTATAGCTGTAACTGTCACCTGCGTGGCAGGTGCCATAGGCGGCGGTACGAGATAAGTACCCGTGAGCGAATTTTGACTTAAAGAAACAGAGGGCGGCGGATTCCAGGTAATGGTATAAGTACCCGGTGCGCCAAGAAGAGAACCATTGGCTTGAAGTGCTGCGGTAGATACGGTTTGTCCGCAACTTGCCTGTACGTTGCTTCCCAACAATACAGGCGGATTACCAACGGTGGTTTGCACCAAGCGGGTAAATGTGCCGCAAGCGCCCGGAGGTGTAAAGTACAAAGTGTAAGTTGCAGAAAGGGTAGTGGTGATACACTGGTTGGTGGGACTTGGCACACCTGCACCCGCAGGTAAACCCGGTCCTGCCCATGCGTAAAACTCCATACCGTCAGCGGCACACAAGGTTGCACCATAAGCACCGCAGGTGTTCACGCTTGGGGTAACGGCAATGGTAGTCTCAAATTCTTTACCGTTGCCCGTAATGGTCATTGGTCCGCATTGGGCATCAACATATATATAGCCGAGGTGTCCGGCAACATTACAATCGTAAGCAGTCAGTTCAAACGTAACATTTCCGCCAATGTATTGCGTTAAGTCCACCGACATAATCCTCCATTTGTTATACACATTATTACCACCAGCATTATTTGTAGCAGGGTTATAAGGATTACCGCTGTTAGTACCACTACCGCCAATATAATATTGAACATCTTGGGCATTACCGGTTAAGCAGGAACTGCTTGGTGCATAAATGGAAAAAGCAGGGCAGGCAATGGGATTACCATTGGCATACATATTTAATTTTGAACCGCTGCCGTCGCAGCAACTGTGTCCGGGTGCCATTACCGAGATATAGGCAAAACGGAACAAAGCGTTTTGAGGTGTTACCGCAAAGGTTTTAACTAACGTTTCTTTGCTTTTGTGACTGCCTCCCCAAACCTGATTATCACTGCCGGCGCCATAGTTGTTTAAACGTAAAATTTTGTTACCGAAAAAATTAGTGGATACTTGCGGATTTACCGCCGCCGCGTTAGCATTGGGTGCACCCGAGCCAAATACGGAATAAAGAGGGTAAGCAGGACCTATGGTCGGGTCTATGTACCCTCCGGGAGCAGAACAGTCTATCAACTCCGAAATACCAGTAGCCTCTCCCATAGCAGGCTCTATATTACAAAGATTTTGCGAAGATACAATTGAACCCGAAAAAACTGACCAACCTGCAATTTGTCCGGAAGAAGTAATTGATGCTGAAGCAGATGCTTCAAAATCTTCGTTGATGCAGCCTGCAACTACGGTGCGGGCAACAGGCAATCTGTGATTGCTGCTCGGCACAGGGGCTGAAACAATGTTGTACTTTTGCTTAATGTACTCCCGTTTGTGGTGATACATCGCTATCGCAACTTCCCTCCCATAGTACTGGTTGTCAAGGAGATATTTTCTTGCGGCAGGTTCGTCAAAACCCTTTAGCGAGTCCTTGTCAAAGACATGGAAATACACCGGGTCAAGCGGTGCTTGCTGAGGCTCAAATGCCTGATTTTGTGCTTGTAAACTGTTGCCGATTATTACAAGAGCGGCAAACAACAAGAGCGTTTTTTTAATTGTGTTCATGATTTGTTTGTTTTTTAATTTATAATCTGTGAATTACTTTCCCTTAGTATTGCAAATATCGTGCCAAACTCAAAAAAGTGTTAAGGAATTTATTAAAAAAATGTTAAATTTTTTCTGAAATGTTAAAATCCGTAAAAAAACAAGCGGAAATCTCTACCTTGCGTTTTCAACTTTATAATTCGTTTTGTTATGAAAAAATTTTTACTCTCTGTGTGCGGTTTGGCTTTTTTTTATCAAAGTCAGGCGCAATGTGTGGCGGCTTGTTCCAATTATACTGTAATGCCTATCAGTTATTCGCTTTTTCCGACAGGCAACACTATGTCACCGCTTTCGTTTTCAGTTTCGCCCTTTTCTTCGTTTAATCCCTCGGGCGTAAACCCTGACGACGGCGTATCGCCTTTAATTCCCATAGGCTTTAATTTTGATTACTACTGTACCACATATACCGATGTTTGGATATGTACCAACGGTTTTATTCAATTTAACAATGGCACACCTGCCATAGCCACCGGATATGCCGACCCTGTTCAGTCCTTTCCGAGCCAAACAGCCCCAAATGCCATGGTGGCTCTTAATCAAACGGATATGGATTACACGACTTACGGTTCTATTTCATACACTACTGTGGGTACAGCCCCTAACCGTACGTTTATAGTAACATACGACGGTGTGCCGGGTTATTTTTTTTCATTTCCAACTAATTTTAACACAGGGCAGATTGTATTGTATGAAACAAGCAATGTTATAGAAATACACAGCTATTCCGTTGCTACGTTAAATGACTCGTATGCTACCAGCACCCAGGGCATTGAAAATGCTTCGGGAACTATGGGAACTGCCGTGCCGGGACGCAACAATACCTCATGGACGGCTGTAAACGATGCCTGGCGTTTTATTCCCGTGCCGCCCGCACCCGCGCCGGTGGCTATCGGAGGACCTACAATATTATGTGTGGGCACACCGGCTACTTATACCATAGATGCCCTTGCTACGCCAAATGCAACAGCGTATAACTGGACAACACCCGGAAGCTGGACAGGCACAACAGGTAACGGTACTGATATAATAAGCACCACCGTAAACGGCTCGGGGCTGCTGAGTGTAACGGCAACTTATACCGCACCCTCACCTTATAATTGTGTTACCTCGCTTCCATTAACCTTAAACGTTACCGCAGCTGCTGCACCGGTTGTAAATATTTGGTCTGTTTATCCTTCGGCTGTATGCTCGGGCGGCTCGGCAACCATGTCGGTTGGGGGTGCGGCAGATTACACCTTAGAGCCCGGCGGCATCACGTTTTCAGCTTCTTCTTACACATTTATACCCGATGCCACCACCGCCTATTCTTTAACCGGCACAAGCAGCTACGGCTGTTTATCAAGTAATACTGCCGTTAAGTTAGTAACCGTGAAACCGACACCAACTATTTCGGCAAATACCGGCAAAATTTGCGCGGGCGAAAGTTTTAGTCTTTCTCCTTCGGGTGGGGGCATTTATGTGTATTCGCAAGGCGGTGCTGAAGTAGTCAGTCCACCTGAGGGCGTGTATGATTATACTGTAAATTCTACGGTGGACGGTTGTGCCGGCATTCCTGCGGTGTGTCAGCTTACGGTACTTTCCATGCCAAAAACAAGTGCCGCTGTTTCCAGCAACGAAGTATGCAGAACGGAAACCGTTAGCCTGACAGTAAACGGGGCGGATGATTATTTATGGAGCAGCGGAGCAACTGCTTCTTTAATTACCGTAAGTTTTACTAACACGCCACCGGGTACTGTTGTTTATACCGTAACCGGAACAAACACCGGCGGCTGCGAAAAAACAGCAACTGTGGCAGTACAGGTTTTTGCCTGTGTGGGCGTAAATGAATTACAGGGTAAAAGTATAGAGTGGATAGTTTACCCTAATCCGAGTAAGGGCGAGTTTACCGTAAAAACAGAAAAAGAAATGACTGTGCTGATATACGATATTCAAGGAAAAGTTGTTTTGAAACAAGAAGTGAAATCAGGAGAAAATGTGATTAATCTCAACGCTCAAAGTTCAGGGCAATATTTAATGAAAGCAGTTTCCGAAGAACGGCAACAAAGCATTATTCTGATTAAAGAGTAAAGTTTTTTTTAAACAATTCCTTAAAAGTCCCGCGAGGTTTCACTCGCGGGACTTTTTTCTTCTTACCTTTCGTGCACAAAATTATGCGCATTATTACTTACAACGTAAACGGCATCAGAGCCGCCATGAGCAAGGGTTTAATAGACTGGATGAAACAAGCCGCGCCCGATGTGTTGTGTTTACAGGAAATTAAGGCAACTCCCGAACAGGTTGGGGTGTTTGAACTGGAAGAATTAGGTTATCATCATTACTGGTATCCTGCACAAAAAAAAGGTTACAGCGGTGTGGCAATTTTCTCAAAAACAAAACCCGATAATGTAACCTACGGCTGCGGTATAAAACAATACGATGACGAAGGCAGGGTTTTACGCGCCGATTTCGGAAAACTGTCGGTGATGAGTGTGTATCACCCAAGCGGCAGCAGCGGCGATGAACGACAAGCTTTTAAAATGAAATGGCTCGCCGATTTTTCAGATTACATTGCCCAATTAAAAAAAGAGCGACCTCAACTTATTTTGAGTGGCGATTACAATATCTGTCATCGTGCTATTGATATTCACAATCCGAAATCAAATGCCAACACAAGCGGTTTTTTGCCCGAAGAGCGCGAATGGTTTGAGCAATTTATTAATTCGGGATTTATAGATACGTTCAGGCACTTTAACGGCGAACCGCACAATTACACTTGGTGGAGTTATCGCGCAGGCGCACGCGGAAAAAATTTGGGTTGGCGCATTGATTATAATTTAGCCACAAACAATCTGGAAAAAAATTTAAAACGTTCGGTTATTCTTCCCGAAGCCGTGCACAGCGACCATTGCCCCGTGTTGGTGGAAATTGAATAAACATTTACTTTTAATCTGTGCAACACTACATTATTATAGTAGCAGGCGGAAGCGGAAGCCGTATGAAAAGCGAAATCCCGAAGCAATTTTTGGAAGTGGCAAACATTCCCATTATCATTCGCACCATACATTGTTTTTTGAACTACGATACACAAATCAAAATTATTATCAGCGTACACAAAAATTACAAAACACTTTTAGAAAATTTGTTGCAACAATTTTCTTTGCGGCAAGCCGATATTCAAATTACTGTAGGTGGGGAAACCCGTTTTCATTCGGTAAAAAACGGTTTGAATTTAATTGAAGACGAAAATTCTGTTGTCGGTATTCACGATGCGGCACGACCATTTGTATCGCAACAAACCATAAAAAACTGTTTTGAAACTGCTGCCGCAAAAGGCAATGCCACGCCTTGTGTTTCGGTAGGCGAAAGTATGCGCAAAATCAGCAACAACGTTAATCATTCGGTAAACCGAAACGAATTTAAAATTATCCAAACACCGCAATGTTTTTTAACTTCAAAAATTAAAGCGGCATTTAATCAGGATTATACTTCGGCATTTACCGATGATGCCACCGTTTTGGAAACCTTTGGCGAAAACATACACTTGGTAGAGGGAAATGAAGAGAATATTAAAATCACCTCGCCCCACGATTTGATTATTGCAAACGCCCTTGCAAAAACGAATGAATCTATATAACATTATCAAATGTTAAAGCAAGTTAATTGTGCGAAAAAAAATTAACTTTGCCACCGTAATTAAGTCATACAAACAAATTAAATATTCACTAAAAAACAAAAAATCATGAGTACAACAACATCAAAATTGCTCTTAATCCCTGCAATAGCAGCATTGACATTAGCAGGTTGCAAATCAAAAAAAACACCCGTGCAAAAAGAAACAGGTGCTATTGAAATCACCGTGCCGTTCAGTTCATCTGAATACCGCAGCAATTCGGAGTATTTCCGTTCAAAACAAGTAGGCAAATCCCCCGATTTGGCAACAGCCAAAAAAATTGCCTTTCAGAATGCGCGTGCAGAAATGGCGGGCAACGTAAACGCTGTGGTAAAACGTGTAACCGACCAATACACCAATCAACGCACAGTGGGCAACAAACAAGAGTTTGAAAACAAATTTGAAGAACAATCGCGCGAGGTGGTAAATCAAAGTATGTCAAACGTAAAAGAAATCGGCGAAAAAATATTTAAAGAAACCGATGGAAGTTACAGCTACTGGATTGCTCTTGAAGCCGGCAAAAAAGAAATTTTTGAAAAAATTGACGCAAAAATTTCAAGCGATGCCAAATTGCAATTAGATTACGACAAACAAAAATTCCAACAAATTTTTGATGCCGAAATGAAAAAATTTGCGGAGGAAAACCGTTAATCCGTTTTACACACACATAAGAGCATCTCGCGCAGAGATGCTCTTTTTTTTAAATTTCAGTACCTCTGCATTTCTATTGAAAAAGACTGTATATATATTCATTGCCCTTACGTTGGTTTTGGCAAGTTGCACCGGCTCAAAAAAATTTTTTAAAGTAGCCGAGCGCCTCGAATTGCAAGGTTTGGTGGGCGATGCCGCCGAGTATTATTACCAGTCGTTGCTGCGCAAGCCAACCAACGTTGATGCGCGCATTAAACTAAAAGATGTGGGGCAAAAATATACCTCAAGCCTTGCTTCGGAATTTTTCAGGAATTATAATACGCAGCAATTAGAAGCCTCTTTGGAAAGTTATGAGAAAATGAAAAGTTTTAATTCCAAAGCTGCTGATTTGAATGTGCAATTAGATTATCCTAAAACGTATGACGACGATTATTTAAACGCCGTGGAGCAATACAATTCAAAAAACTATCAGCAAGCTACTTTGCTTGTGGGGCAAAAAAAATACAATGAAGCGGTGGGTTACATTAACAAAGTAAAACGCTACAACGCTTCGTACAGAGATTTACCGAATTTGGAAATTATTGCCGTGTGTGAACCTCTGTACCAAAATGCCGTGCGCAATATTGAAAATAAAAATTATGCAGGTGCTTATACTTCGCTGATAAGCATTAAAAATAAAACCGACAATTACAAAGATTCGCAACAGCTTTTGGAACTTGCCGATGCACAGCAAAGCAAAAATGTGATTTTATTTCAACCGAAAACAAGTTCCAATTTTTCCGAAAAAGAAATTGAGGAAAGTTTATTTAATAATTTTCAGGCAGCGCAAAAGCAGTTGAATCATGTAAATTTAATTAACAACACACCTTTTCATCAAAACGCCAATAAAACGATTGATTTGAGCAACAGCAACAATGTAGATGTAATGCAAGCCATTCGTAAAGCTACAGGCGCAGACTATTTTTATTTGTACGATGTAAAAGATGTCAGACAGAACCCTTCAGGTGAGAAAAGAACACCGCACAACGGCTTTCAAAAAGAAAATTATAAAGAGAAAGACGGTACAATGGCTGTCAGGTACAGAACCTTTGATTATAATAGCGTACAGGCTCAGAATGTTTTTTCTTATACATACAAATATCAAATTGTAAATGCGTATTCCAATCAAATTATTGAGGGAAGAGACCAATACATAACCGCTAAAGACGCTGTTGATTACAACGAATTTTCTTCTCCTAACCTTATTCAAAAACTTTTTGGCAAGGCAAATCCTTCGGGTAACGATATTAGTTCATTATTTCCGTACAACCCTCAAAGCACAGGTATTGTAAATCAATATAATCCTTCGGCGTGGCGAGCCAAGTTTAAGGAAAATGGTGCAAGAACAACGTTAAAATCGTTTCCCGAATTGCAAGGCGAAGCAATTAGTCAAACCATACATTTATTTATCAATTCAAACAAAAATCTGAAATAATTTTTTTGAAAAAAGCTTACTACATATTTTTTTCAGCACTTATTTTAATTTCCTGCAAAAGCAAACAGGTGGTAACGGAGCAATATCCTGTTGAGCTTCGTGTGCCTGCCTGGGTAAGCCACCGACCCAACACAGGTTTTAAGTTTGTGGGCATTGGTTTTGGCGATAAAACCAAAGGCGGCAATTACCAAATGGAAGCCAAGAAAAACGCGCTTTATGATTTGACTTCCGAAATTAAAGTGGACATTTCAAGTAACTCGGTGTTGTATTCGGTACAAAACAATAACAGCTTTAACGAAGATTTTAATTCACTCATTAAACTTTCAAGCAGCGATAATATTGAGGGCTACACGCTTGTGGACAGTTACGAAAACGACAAACAATATTGGGTGTATTACGAATTAGACAAGCAAAAATACGCCGAGCAAAAAGCATTAAAAAAACAACAAACCATTTCAAAGGCTTCCAACTTAATTGTGTCAAGTTTTGAAGATGAAAAAAACCAAAATTTTTCCGCTTCGCTGAAAAAACGCATTCAGGCGTTTGGTGTTTTAACGCCTTATTTAAGCGAAGAAATAAATTTTGATGCTTCGCAAGCAAACGGTGTAAGAAATGTGTTTGACCTGACTAATTTAATTCAACAGCAATTGCAATCTATTTCGGTGGTGCAGCAAAAAACTGTACCTGTGCTAAAACCTTATCAGGCTTCTTATGCGCCGCTTTCCTATTCATTGGAACTGAAAAGCAAAACACCTTTGCAAAGTTTTCCGTTTTTAATTGCCGGCGACGACGATAAAATTACCCTGAACGGAAAATCTGCTACCGATGCAAGCGGTATTTTACAAGTAAGAGTTCTTTCGGTAGAACCTTTGCAGCACACTACATTTTTTTCTTTAAATCCTGATATTAATACGCTCATGGGCAGTGATTCTGTGGGCAGGGCAGGCGTTACCCTGTTGAAACAATTTATTCAAACTTCGGCGTTAAGGGTGGAAGCAAACGTTACGGGCATTAGTATTTATGTAAATTCCGTTGAAAAAAATTTAGGTAAAGCTACCGATTTACATGCCATTGAACTGTTTATTAAACAGCGTTTCAGCGGCGAAGAAATCCGTTTGGTGGATAATACCAATGAAGCCGATTTTATTATTGAAAGTGTTGCCGATACCAAGAAGGACATCAGCAGTTCGGTGTTGGAAAGAAATTACAAAGTGTCTTTAGCTTCGCTGGTTGTTAATCTTCAATTAAAAAATAAGGCTACCAGCGAAATTTTGTACAAAGCGCAAATTACCGATGTTTACGGCTATGCCAACGATTTGGAAACGGCTGGACAAAACGCTTATTCAAGTTCTAAATTCACAGCCAAACTTGGCGAAGCGGTTTTCTTTTTGAAACGGAAAATTTTGGTGTATTAGTTTTTGTTATGGGTAAAGGTAACGGTATCACCGCAAACATGAGATTATGAAAAAAATCATCTATACAATTTTGCTGACTGCGATTTACTTTTCTTCGTTCGGACAGCTGACCAATGAATGTTTTTCAGAGGCAAACTACCAGCGGAAAATAGACATGAATGAAGTGCCTGAAGTTGGCGACACCGCAAACCATATTACAAGAAGCATTGAGACGGCTTGGGCAAAAGTAATTGGTTGTCGCTTTCCTTATGCTCCGTTCCAGACAACGAACGGAAAAGAACTAACGTACGACAAAATTAAATCTGACTTCATTATCATTAATTTTAATTATTTGTTTTGTGACCGTTGCATTAATCAATTGGACAGCCTTGTGAAAATAAAGGAAACATCAAAGAAGACAATCACTATCGTTTCGTTCTTTGCCTGTGATAAAAATGACATCAAGCATTTAACCGACAAATTTAAAGACGATGTTTATTTCGTTTCCAATGCTGACAGTTATATAAACAATTACGCCCTCGATAGCGGACAACCATTAAACTACATCTTAGACAAAGTCAAAACTATTATTTATGTAAATCGCAGCGTTTCGCAGACTTTAACTCCTTACTTAATACATTAGGCAGACACCGAAAGAAAAGCTGTGTGGCGGTTACGACTGCTAAGTCCCTATATGTAGTATCTCCCGAAAATTCAAATCCCCTGTAATTATCAGTATTACAGGGGATTGTTTTTTTGTTTTGTGCTCCCACCTGGGCTCGAACCAGGGACCCTCAGATTATGAGTCTGATGCTCTAACCGGCTGAGCTATAGGAGCGAAGATTTTTCCGGTTTTTAGGAGCGCAAAAATAGAGAAATGCTGCATATTTGCAAAATAATGAAGCAAATTAAAAATATTGTTTTTGATTTTGGCGGTGTAATTATTGACCTTGATATAAACCGTACCATTAGCGCGTTTAACAAGATTAGTCAAATTCCCTTTGAGCAAATATATACCCAAGCCAAACAGGAAAGTATTTTTGATTTGTTTGACAAAGGCAAAATATCCGACTACGAATTTTTTACCGAAATAAGAAAATTAATTCGTTACGAGGGCGATGACGAGGATTTACTTTCCGCTTGGAACGCCATGCTGCTTGATGTTCCCGAACACCGTTTGGATTTGTTGGTGGATTTAAAAACGCAATACCGCACATTTTTATTGAGCAACACTTGCGAAACGCACATCAGCGTGTTTGAGCGGAATTTGTATTTGCACAACGGCGTAAAAAACTTTGCAGATTATTTTGACAGGTTGTATTACAGTTGCCGCGTGGGAATGCGCAAACCCGAAAAAGAAATTTTTGAAATGCTGCTGAACCAAAATAAACTGAAACCCGAAGAAACCGTGTTTATTGATGACAGCGAGCAACACGTTAAAGCGGCGGGCGAATGTGGTATTAATGCATATCTCTTACCAAAAAATATGGAAGTGGGGGATTTGCTGAAAGCGTTGAATTTGATTTGAACCACATAGAAATCATAAGTTACATAGGTTCACCAATGCTTTTTAAGTTTTCACATAGTGTCGCGTAGCGACATTTCTCTGTGTGTCTTTTTGCACAAAAATTTTCTATGCAAACTATGTTTCTATGTGGTTGTATTAAGTTGTTATAAAACTCAACACAACTTCAAAAAACTCTTTTGGTTTTTCGGCGTGAACCCAGTGACCTGCGCCGTTAATTACCACTAATTTGAAATTAGGGAAACGTGTTGCAAAATCCTGTACATCGTTTTGCTCAACGTAATGCGATTTTTCCCCTTTAATGATTAACGTTTCTGTTTGCGAAGTGTATGGCGGAACAGCGACAAGTATATCATCGTAATTTTTTGAAATCACATTTAAGTTAAACCGCCAATCCATCACTTCGTTTTCTTTCCAGTAAATGTTTTTGAGCAAAAATTGTTTTGTGCCGAAATCGCTGATGTGTTCGTTCATCACGGCTTCGGCTTCTTTGCGAGTTTTAATTGTTGAAAAATCCACAGCATTTAACGCATCTAACACGTTGGCATGGTGCGGCGGATATTCACGCGCCGACATATCGGCGATAATAAGTTTTGAAGCCACGTTCGGAAATTTGTTTTCAAAAAACATGACGGTTTTTGCGCCCATGCTGTGTCCCAATAAAATGGGATTTTGCAAATTGTGGTCTTTAATAAATTCCATTACATCATCTGCCATAACTTCATAATTCCAAACATCGCTGTGCGGCGAAAGTCCGTGATTGCGTTGGTCAAGCGTAAACACACGAAAGTTTTTTTCGGCAAACTGTTTTGCCAATGTGTTCCAGTTATCGCTTTGCCCGAACAATCCGTGAAGAATGATGAGTGGCTGCCCTGCGCCGTATTCTCTATATGCTAATTTCATTACTTTAATTGTCTTAAATAAAGTTGTACGGTGTTTTCCAAACCAAAATACAAAGCATCGCTAATCAAGGCATGACCAATAGAAACTTCCAATAGATTTGGAATGTTTTGTTTGAAAAATTTTAAGTTGTCTAAATTCAAATCGTGTCCCGCGTTAATGCCCAAACCTAATTCGGCTGCGCGTTTTGCCGCTTCCCGGAAAGGTAAAATTACTTTTTCTTTTTGCGTGGAATATAAACGTGCGTATTCTTCGGTATAAAGTTCAATGCGGTCTGTTCCTGTTTCTTTTGCACCTTCCACCATTTTTATATTGGCGTCCACAAAAATAGAGGTGCGAATGTGCTGCGATTTAAAAACAGAAATAATGTCTTTTAAATAATCTTTGTTTGCAACCGTGTCCCAACCGTGGTCGCTTGTTAATTGCCCTTGCGTGTCGGGCACTAAGGTTATTTGCGAAGGTTTTACTTCCAATACCAAATCCACAAATTTTTTTTCTTTGGGATTTCCCTCAATGTTAAATTCTGTTTTCAATAAAGGTTTTAAATCGCGCACATCTTTGTAAGTAATGTGCCGTTCGTCCGGGCGCGGATGTACGGTAATGCCCTGTGCACCAAAACGCTCTATGTCTTGTGCAGCTTTTATTACATCGGGGCTATTTCCACCGCGTGCATTGCGCAGGGTGGCAATTTTATTAATGTTTACGCTTAGTTTCGTCATACTTTCAACACGGAGACACTGAGGCACAGAGGCTCTGAATTTTTTATTTCTTTCTTAATCTTTTCTGTGTCTTTGTGCCTCTGTGTCTGAAAAATTTATGTGGTTTCAAAACTAATTAATTTACTACTTTTGAAAAAATTAAATGTTAGCAGACGACTTAATAACCGACGAAATTCCACCTCTGAAAGCCACCGACACCGTTGAAATGGCTTTGGACTGGATGGAACAATTTAAAGTATCTCATCTTCCCGTTGTAAATAACCGACAACTCATAGGCATAATTTCTGAAACCGATGTGCTGGATTACGAACACCCCGACGAAGAAATTAATGCAAGTAAAATTCGTTTTTCACGCGCGGCGGTGCATTATTACCAACACGCTTACGATGTTATTCATTTAATGAGCAGCATGAATTTGACCGTAGTTCCCGTGATTGACGAAGAAGAGTTGTACAAAGGTTGTGTTACCTTAAAAGGCATTATTCACAATTTGGGAACGATGATGTCCGTGCAAAACCCGGGTGGCGTTATTGTTTTGGAACTCAACCAAAACGATTATTCGGTTACACAAATAGGAAGCATTATTGAAAGTAACGATGCAAAAATTTTAAGTTTACACGTTTCTTCGCCGCCCGACAGCACTAAGCTGGAAGTAACCGTAAAAGTAAACCGCGAAGATTTATCGGCAATTATTCAAACGTTTAACCGCTATAATTATTCTGTTAAGGCTTCTTTTCATCACGGCAATTTTGATAAAGATATGCGCGAGCGTTTAGACCAGTTTTTGTATTTCCTGAATATTTAAAAAACGTTTAATACCCCAGCACCTCTTTTGCTTTCAGTAAATCCACATCTCTTTTTTTGAGAAAATCTTTAAATGTGTATTCGGTTTTGTAATCGGGTAAAATGCCGTGCCCTGTAATTTCAGGAGCTACATCGTGTATAATTCTAAAGGCAGGCATTCGTATTCTGATTTTTGTGTTGGGTAATTTGTAATAAGGCGTTACGCCTGCATTGCAACCTTCTATTGCTCCGCCTGTTTCTTGACCAATAAAAACGGCACGCTTATGAACTTGTAAATACGCCGACACCAAGCAGGACGCGGAAAACGAACCGCCGTTAATTAATACTGCCACTTTTTTATCAAAGTGATTTTTTTTGCGGGGCTTAATGGTGTAAATAAAATTATCGGTGTCATTTACAGTTTTTTTCACGCCGATAACTTTGCCAAACACAAAGCGCGTAAACTTAAACCATACATTTCCTTTGGTGTATTCTCTGTACGGATAATTTTTAATGCCTGTTTTCAGCGTTTGCGTTTCAGGTTCATTAATTAAATAACTCAACAATTTGTATGTGTTAGCCATACTGCCGCCGCCGTTTCCGCGCAGGTCAATAATTAAATTTTCGGAATTATTTTTTTTCAGTTTGCGAAAAACTTTTCGGTACGCTTTTCTGTATTTACGATTAGAAAATCCTTCTATTTGCAACAGCATAGTTTTGTGTTCTTCGTCTAAAAAACGGTGTTTTATTTTTGCCGCTTTATATTTTGTAAACAAACTGTCGCTGCGAAAACGTACCGGCGGAATATTTTTTGTTTTGAAAGCCTCGTATTTCAAGGTTTTCAGCGTGTCACGGTTTTTGTATTCCACCGAAAACGTATCAGGTCTTCCAAACAAAGCAGGATAAAAAATATTGAAACCAAATTGTATGAAAAAATCTTTTGCGGTTTGGTTGTAACCGTCTGTGCTGATAAACCGCTTACTGTAACGCAACAGGCTGTCCACCGCAATGCCGTTTATTTTTGTAATCTCTGTTCCTGTTTTTAAGGTGCTGTCTTTTTTCTTGTTTAAGTTGGCAAACACATACACTTGGTTTTCCACAGGCAAAAAAATGTAAGGCGAAAAATTTACTTTCTGCTTGTTCATGTATTTGTAATACGCCGATGAGTACAGAACTTCCGTGTGTCCGCAATGCAGCTCATCAACCAGCAATTTTGTTTTTAAACGAAATTGTTTTTCGGTGAGGCTGTCGTTTAAATTCCGAATAAAATCATCAAACAAATTGTTGTAAAAATCTTTTGATTGGTAAATGCCCACAACAGGGTGCATGGCAAGCGTAACGTTTTTAAACACTTCGGCATCTGTTTTTAATTGTTGTGGCGAAAATTTTTTGGTGAGTACGGTTTCTTTGGTTTGCGCATGAAACGCAATATTCAAAGTCAAAATCAGAAAAGCGGAAATCAAAAATCTGTAAGAAAACATAAATGCTATCTTTGCGAAATTATTGAATTTAAGTATGCAAAAGATTAAAATAGGTGTGTTGCGCGAAGAAAAATCTCCGCCCGACAAACGTGTGCCTTTAACGCCGCTGATATGTTCGGAACTTTCAAAAAAATACCCTCAAATAGACATTGTTGTTCAGCCGAGTGAAATCCGTTGTTATGCCGACAGCGAATACACCGCTTTTGGCGTTACCTTGCAGGAAGATGTGAGTGATTGCGATGTGCTGATGGGTGTAAAAGAAGTTCCGCCCGAAAAACTGATTGCAGGAAAAAAATATTTTTTCTTTTCGCATACCATAAAAAAACAAGCGCATAACAAAAAACTGATGCACGCTTTAATTGAAAAGCAAGTGCAGATGATTGATTACGAAACGTTGACCGACAAAAATCACAACCGCATTATTGGTTTTGGTCGCTATGCAGGCGTGGTTGGGGCTTACAACGGCATTTTGGGTTATGGTTTAAAATACGATTTGTTTCGTTTAAAACCCGCGCACCTTTGCCGCGACAAAAGCGAAATGGAAGAAGAACTGAAACGTGCCAAATTGCCGAACATTAAAATTGCATTGACGGGTGGCGGGCGCGTTGCCAACGGTGCTATTGAGACCTTGAGTGCCATGCGCATTCGCAAAGTAACGCCCGAAGAATTTTTAATGGCTTCGTTCCGCGAGCCGGTGTATTGTCAGCTTAATCCGCGTGATTATGTAGAACGCGCCAACGACCGCAATTTTGACCTGAACGATTTTTTTAAACACCCTGAACATTTTGTTTCAAAGTTTGTGCCCTTTACCAAAGTAACGGATTTGTATATGTCTGCGCATTACTGGGACCCGCGCGCACCAAAAATGTTTACCGCCGAAGACATGAAAGCAAAAGATTTTCACATCTCGGTAATTGCCGACATTACCTGCGACATTGACGGTTCTGTGCCAACCACTTTGCGCGCAAGCACGATTGAAAAACCGTTTTACGGTTACAACATTCTGTCGGGGAAAGAAGATTTACCTTTTAATAAAGACACCATTTGCATAATGGCTGTGGATAATTTACCTTGTGAATTGCCACGCGACGCGAGCGATGATTTTGGCAAAGATTTGTCGGAGCGCGTGTTGTTACACGTTTTTGGCGAAGACCCCGATAACATTATTGAACGCGCAAGTATATGCAAAAACGGAAAATTAACCGCGCCCTTTGAGTATTTGGGTGATTATGCGTATTGAACATAGAGTGAGAGGTATTGTTTTCTTGCATATTTAATTGCTAAAAATATTACAAAGGCAATTCACCAACTGATACTAAAATTTCGTTCAAGAGTTTTTTAGAGAAAAAGCGGTCTTCCGAAATAAGTTTTTTAAACAAGGGATTTAATTCCGAAACAAAATCTTTTTGTTTTGCTTTAAGCAGTACGCCTATAGTTCCTATACAATTAATATGAAGCGATTCGGCAAGTTGTCTTGCTTTATTGTCATCAATCAACAAATAATCCGCGTTTAATTCTTCGTACAAAATAACTGATTCCGATTCGCCGTAATCCATTACAAGTGACAAGTGATTTTTAGAATGAATTTGTTTTACTCTGCGTTTTAAATCGGATAATATGTTTGGATTAAAATTAGGATTATCGTAATTATTCAGTTCTATCCAAACCGCTTCGGCAATGTAAAACTCGCCAAAAATCTTTTCAATTAAATCTATCTGTCCTACAATACCAAGTGAAATTAACGCGCCTGTATCGGCTATTACAACTTTCATCTTACAAATTGTTCAATTTGTTTAAGTCAGACATTATTTGTTGAACGCTCGGATTAGACACAGGAACATTGTTTTTGGCTAAGGCTTTTTCAAACTCATAGCGGGTTAAGCCTGATAATTGCACGGCTTTCCCAAAAGTGAGTTTTCCTTCTTGAAACAGCATTATGGCAATGCTCACCTGAAAATGATTTTTTAACTCTTGCTCATTTTCATTCAGCGCAATCAAGATATCGGGTGTTACATTAACAGGTATGACAATGTTGTTCATAATAAAGCAAAGATACTGTTTTTATTTAAAAAATGAACGCACAGAATTTTTCGGGCTGTTTTTATCAAACTTTTTGCATGAATAATTTCTGTTTTTGACGTTCTGTTAACGATATTATATTTTATATATCAATATATAGAAAAACATAAAAAATTATTTTTAATTAATTTTTTTATAAGCCACTATCCGCGCAGGCTGCGACATAAAAAAATTTAAACTGTTAAAATTCTCACAAATTTTTAAAGTGTATTTTTTCTCATAAAGACTATTTACATTTGACGAAATCATAAAACAAAAATTTACATGGAAACAGAATTGAAAATTGACATTGCCTCAATACTGAAATTAAAAGATACAACATCAAAAGAAAGTATAACCAAATCTCTTGAATTTATTGCAAAAGAGTTGATTTTGAAGACAGCATTGAAAATAAATGACTCAATGTATTCATTGATTGACATAGAAGCATATTATTATCACGAATATCATCGTGATACTCATACTTTAGACCATGAAAGAATGTGTGGTGAATTAGAGGCACATAGATACGGAGTTGATTTATCTCTTGGTTTTGGCAATCAAAATAACATACCTAAAGAGGGATATGGTGGATTTTTAATTCGTGGACTTTATGATTTGAATAAAAACATTGTTATAGAAAAATCTGAAGTAAGAAAAGTGTTATTTAATCAACTTTGTATAGGAAGTAATTCTATTGAGTGGATTTCCATGCCTCAGAAACTTGGCAATGATATATTCAAATCAAGGCGCATAAATTTAGGTAAGGAAAATGATTTTACTTGCAAAAAATATAGGTACTTGCTAAAAGCCGAGTTTATATTTAAAGAACATAAATATAATAGCAAGAGTGGAAAGAAGACATTCTTGTTTGAAAATTCTAACTTATCTGATGATGAAATAAAAATTTATAGTGGGTATAAAATAAAAAAAATAATTTGCAGCACTCAAGAAACTCAAAACCTCTAAAAATGATAAAAGCAGAATTTACCAAAGTATCGGATTTGTTTTTGCCTTATCCCAAAGGGTTTGATGGTTACACAAGCCTTGCGCCGTTTTTCAAAAAACTGATTGGCGTAGTGCCTGACGATATTCGGCAATTTATTATTGTAAACAATCAAAACGCTGCCGATGAAATAAAAAATTGTTATCCCGCAAAAAACATTCAGCCGCTTGTGATAAAAAATTTTCACGAAATATGGCTGCGCGATATAATGGGTTTTAATTCGGGAATGAATAAAATTTATAAGCCGATATTTCGCCCTGATTATTGCCCATACATCTACACAGGTTATTATTTAGACAGAATAAATTATTCTGTGTCTGAAATATTTGAAAAAAGTATTGGTGCGGAACTAATTAAAATGCCCATTATTCTTGACGGTGGTAATTTTGTAAGCAACGGCAAAATTGCTTTTGTTACAGATAAAATTATAAAAGACAATTACGGCATTTCTAAAGAGCCTGTAAAAAAGCTTTCCAATTATTTGGGCGTTGAAGTAGTTGTTATTCCAAGCAACAAATACGATGTGTTGGCTCATGCTGACGGCTATTTGAATTTTTTGAACGAAGACACAATTTGTGTAGCTCAATATTTAGATACTAATATTTTTTGGCAAGATAGAATTTACATCAGGCAGTTAGAGTACATTGCAAAAAAACATTCGTTAAATGTAGTGCCTATTATAGATAACCCTGTTACCGAAAAAGTTATTGGCGGCGGAAAAACGTTTAATGACACATCAGACACTTGTTTAGACAGCGCACAAGGAATACATACAAATTTCTTAATCCTCAACGACACAATTATTTTTCCCGAATATTCTAATGATGAGAAGGCACACAGCGACATAAACAAACACATGTTGCAACGTTATAGATATAATGTGGAGAGTATAGATTGTGATAAGTTGAGCAAATTTGGCGGCGTATTACATTGTGTTTCGTTTACCAACTAAGTAAAAAAATGCAGTCGGAAAATTACAGAGAGAATTTAGAAGACGCTTTGAGAAATTTACTCAATGTGTATGACAGCATTTACGCTTCTATTGTTAATGTTGTGATGCAAGGCGAATTAAAAGAATGGAACGATATTATTGAAATTGGCGAAGAATACAATATAAGCTACGAACTTCTAAAAAGTTGTGATGATACAAATGTTCTCTTGCTTGTTGAATTGCTTGACAAAATAGAAACTACTTTGGAAACACTTAAAAACATTAATGGTATGGAATGAATTTTTAGAGCAAGTAATAAAACAGCTACCAAATTATGATAACTGTTTTTTTGTATATAATAAGTATATTTGTATAAAATGTTAGCGATGAAAACAAAAGACATCTTGCAAGAAGCACTTTCCTTACCTGCCGAGCAAAGAGTTCAAATAGCCGAAGATTTATTAAAAAGCCTAAACGCTCCGCAAAAAGACAACGATAAAGTTTGGGCATCTTTAGCCGAAAAACGTTGGGAAGAAATACGCCAAAAAAAAGTGAAATTAATTGACGGCGAAGAAGTGTTTAAAAAATTATGGAAAAAAGCGGTATAACATCATACGCTTTTCACCCCGAAGCCGAAGATGAATTTATTGAAGCGGTGAATTTCTACAATGCTCGTCAAGAAAATTTGGGTTATGATTTTTCGGTAGAGGTGTACGCTACTATCCGTATAGTTATGGCACAACCAAAGGCATGGCAAATTTTAAAAGGAAGTATTCGAAGAGCTTTGGTTAATCGTTTTCCGTATGGAATTATTTATAAAATCAGCAAACAACAAATAATTATTCTTGCGGTAATGCACCTGCACCGAGAACCCAATTATTGGAAAAAAAGAAATTCATAAAACAGCTATCAAATTATGATAGCTGTTTTTTTTAATGACCTACGAATCTTCTCCCGCTCCGCAGGATTTTGAGAATTGACAAGAGTAGAGCTAATACTGCGGTTGTATGTAAAATGTATTAAGGTAAATGAAAATGTGTTTTTCAATCCAAACCATTCAAGATTTCTTTTACTTTTTCTTTCAATTCGGGGATGTCATTTTTGATTATTTCCCAAACCAGCGCGGTATCAACGCCAAAATATTCGTGTACAAAAATATTTCTCATGCCTACAATTTGCGCCCAAGCAATGCTTGAAAATTTATTTTTTGTTTCGTCTGAAATATGATTGCTTGCTTCGCCAATAATTTCCATTTGCTTAATGCAGGCAAAACGCATCATGGAACTTTGTATAAAATCAGAAAAATCTTTATTTACCAAATACAATTCTATTTCAAGAATGGCATCGTAAATGTGTTGCAATCTGACTTTATCGCCTAATTTACCGCGCATAAATTAATTGCTTTTCATTATCTACAATCGGTTTCACATAAGGCGATAACCCATTTGAAGAAACCAAATCTACTTTGGAATTTAAAAGTTGTTCAAGGTCAAGTTTCATTTGCATAAACTGCAAACCTATTTTTTGAGAATAATCAAGGTCAACTAAAATATCAATATCACTTTGTCTGTCGGCTTCGTTGCGAACATAAGAGCCAAATAAATAGGCTTTTAAAACAGGACGTGTTTCAAAATACTTTTTTATGCTCGCTATTTTACTTGTGTCAAGTTTCATAAGTGTAAAAGTACAAAACAAGGCTTATTAAACCTACGAATCTTCCCCCGGTTTGTTAAACTCATTACGTTCCACATATTCAATAATTTTTCCTGCAATGTCCACGCGGGTTGCGCCCTCAATGCCCTCCAAGCCGGGTGAAGAATTTACTTCCATAACTAAAGGTCCGCGTTTTGATTGCAACAAATCCACGCCTGCAATACCGAGTTTCATGTGTTTTGCCGCTTTAATGGCGGTAGCGCGTTCTTCCGCCGTAAGCGGAACAACTTTTGCCGAGCCACCGCGATGCAGATTACTTCTAAACTCACCTTCTTTTGCCTGGCGTTTCATTGCGCCTACAATTTGTCCGTCCACCACAAACACGCGCAAATCCGCACCTTTGGCTTCTGAAATAAATTCCTGTACCAGCATATCGGTATCCACTTTCAAAAAGGCTTCAATAACGCTTGCTGCCGCTTTTTTGTTTTCAGCCAAAATAACGCCAACGCCTTGTGTTCCTTCCAAAAGCTTTACTACGCAAGGTGCACCGCCAATGCTGTCAATCAAACTGTCAATGTCTTTTTCTTTGGGCGAAGATGCAAATGCCGTTTTTGGAATACCCAAACCTGCGCGCGCTAATATTTGCAAACTGCGCAGCTTGTCGCGCGAACGCAGCAACGCCTGACTTTCGGTGGCGGTAAAAATTTTCATCATTTCAAACTGACGCACCACCGCCGTGCCGTAAAACGTGGCACTTGCGCCAATGCGCGGAATAACGGCTTGCACACCCGTAATTTCTCTGCCATTATAATAAATATGCGGTTTACCTTGTTCAATAACCAGCACACATTTCATGTGGTCAAGCACAATCATTTCGTGTCCGCGGTTTTCGCCTGCTTCCACCAATCGGCGGGTGGAGTAGAGGTTTTTGTTTCGTGATAGGATAATAATTTTCATGGTTGATTGTTTTTTAAATTCAATTCTTTAACTGCTTTTTTCAGGGAAACGCCGCCTGTGTGAATTTGATTTACGTCCACCAAAAATTTTCCTTTCAGCATACGGCGACCAATCAACACAGGATAGCGCATATTATCGCGGTTAGAAAGTGAAATATCAGCCAGAATATTTTTCTTGCCGATTTTAACAAGCGTGTGTATCACATAACGTTCTTCCATTTCGCCGAAAGAATTTTTAATTTTTCGCTGCGTAAAATTTTCAAATCTTAAAACAGGCAGGCTGCTTTGTTCAACAGTAAAATAAAGGATTGGTTTTGAATTTTCATAATCTATGCGCAGGTTTTCGCAGTGCAGCGAAGCGGTAAATGCGCCACTGTCCATTTTGGCTTCTATGCCTGCAATGCCGAGTTGGGGCAAATCAATAAATTCTCTGCGCCCTATTACTTTTACGTTGTGTGGTTTGTGAGGCATACTAAATACTAAAAAATCTGTTTACGTTTGTTGAGTGGCGCAAGGTTGCTTTTTGCACGGGGAAAAGTACAAAATTTTCAATCTCACAAAATTTTTCTCACTATATTTGGTAAAACATAAAACACAGTTAAAATATGAACGTAACTAAACTTATGGCAGTCGCATTAGTGTTATGCGTAAACTTACAGGCACAAAACTTTTGGGAGGCTGCAAACGAAACATCAATCAGAGTTCAGGGCAAACGCCAAATTATTCCGCAAAAATATGTAACGCTTACACTTAACGCGGCAGACATGAAAAGCAAATTATTTGCTGCGCCTCACGAAAAAAATGTACATATAAATAATAGTTTGTGCATTATTTCATTGCCCTTGCCTGACGGCACGTTTCAAAGTTTCAGGGTGGTGGAAAGCCCTGTAATGGCAAGTGAACTGGCGGCTTCGTTTCCCGACATAAAAACTTTTTCAGTAAAAGGCATTGACGACCCTTATGCCAACGGAAAATTAGACTGGGCAGGAAACACAGGCTTTCACGGCATGGTGCGCACACCCCACGGCGATTTTTTTATTGACCCTTACAGCTTAAACGACATTACGCATTACATTACCTACTACACCGCCGATTTTGTAAAAGACCCTGCGGACGTTTTACCTGAAGTGGGTGTGATTGAAAATGAAGAAACCAACGCGCACAAAAAAGACTTTCCTTCTTCGCAGCAACACACTTCATCGGCTCACAAAACAGCTTTTGGGGCAGTTTGTGTGGGTGCTGAATTACGCAAATACCGTTTGGCAGTAGGTTGCACAGGGCAATACGCCATTGCCAGCACGGGTATGTCAGCCCCTACCACCACCGATGTATTAAACAGGGTAGTTACCACCGTAAACCGTGTGGACGGGGTGTATGAAACGGAAGTAGCCGTTCGTTTGGAGTTAGTTCCTCAAACCACACTTACGCTGTATTTAAAAACCAATACCACATCTTCCATAGTTGCTGCGCCAACCGCTACCGCGCAATCTTACACAGGAAACAACAATGCAGGTACTTTAATCAGCGAAAGCCACGCAATTATCACCAATCTGATTGGTTCAGCCAATTTTGACATCGGACACACGTTCAGCACAGGCGGCGGCGGCTTGGCAAATTTGGGTTGTGTATGCCAAAACAACGCTAAGGCTTTGGGCATTACAGGCAGCCCCAATCCTGTAAACGACCCTTACGACATTGATTATGTAGCCCACGAAATAGGGCATCAGTTTGGTGGCAATCATACCTTTAATGCCACCACAGGCTCTTGCGGCGGTGGAAACAGAAGTGCAATAACAGCGGTAGAACCGGGCAGCGGCATTACCATTATGGGCTATGCAGGTATATGCGGCGGCACTAATAATTTGGCAAACAACAGCATTGCGTATTTTCATGCCATCAGTTATGACGAAATTGTAAATTATACCAACAACAGCACAGGCAACAACTGCGCCACATTTATTAACACAGGCAATCAGCCGCCTGTGGTAACAGGTGCGGGCGATTACGTTGTTCCTGCTTCCACGCCGTTTTACTTAACAGGCAGTGCAACCGACCCCGATGGTGATGCTTTAACGTATTCGTGGGAAGAAGTAGATGTGGCTACGGCTTCGGGAAACTGGAATTCGGCGAGCAAACCGTTTTTCCGTTCGTATGCGCCAACAACTTCACCTACTCGTTATTTCCCCATTCAAAATGCTGCAACATTGGGCGGAACGTTTACAACCACCAAAGGCGAGTATCTGCCAAATTCCTCGCAAAATTTACAATTCAGGTTTACTGCCAGAGATAACAAAATGGGCGGCGGCGGCGTGTGTTACGATGTGAGTAATATTACCATTGACGGCGGCAGCATATTTGCCATTACCTACCCCAACGCCGCAGGTATTACATGGACGTCGCAAACGCAGGAGGCAATTATTTGGAATAACAACGGCACAGACATAGACCCCATAAATTGTGCCACGGTGCGCATTTATATTTCGTACAACAGCGGCAGCACTTACTCTGTTTTGGTAAATGAAACAGAAAACGATGGCTTTGAAATAGTTACCGTGCCTACGGTTTCGGCAAGCATTGCCACCTGCAGAATTAGAATTGAAAGCGTAGGAAATGTATTTTACGACTGGAGCGATAAAAATTTTAAAATTAATGTACCTGCCGATACTACAGGTAATCCCGGTGGTGACCCCGATGATACTACCGGTATCCGTAAAATTTCCGTAACTAACCCTATGGGGCTTTCCGTGTATCCAAATCCTTCTGACGGAAAGTTTACCGTATCGGCAGCTGACTTAAATGCCTCGCACCAAACAAAACTTGTGGTGCAAAATGTGTTAGGGCAAACCGTTTTTGAAAGTTCTTATATCGGCAAAACAGAATTAAAGGAAACGATTGATTTATCGGCATTAAGTCAGGGGGTTTATTTTATTAAGGTGAGTAATAACGGCAGGCAATCTGCTTACAGGGTGATTAAAGACTAAAGCCCCTCCTAACCTCCCCAAAGGGGAGGGACGAAAAAACCTCTTTTGCAAAAACAGCAAAAGAGGTTTTTATATTTTACATTAAATAGTATATTAGCACCTCTAAACAAAAATTTGAAACTGTTTCGCGTCATATTTGCTCCGCTTTGGAAAACATGGTTTGCTTTATGCTTTGTTATTCCCTTTATTATTTTGTTTCCGCTTTTTTATGTTGCTTTGCGCACCAAGCAGTTTAGTTTTGTTTATAAACTCAAACGTGTTTGGTCACACATTATTTGCTTGGGCAGCTTTTTGTACCCTGTAATTTTATACAAAACAAAAAAGTACAAATTACCCAAACCCTGTGTGGTGGTTTCAAACCACACCTCGTATTTAGACATTGTGTTTTCGCCGTTTTACATTGACCACACAGCGGTGTATATGGGCAAAGCCGAGTTGCTTAAAATTCCGCTTTTTAAATATTTTTTTGTGTATCTGGATATTCCTGTAAACCGCAAAAGCATCACGGCTGCGCATAAAGCCTTTGAAGAAACAGGGAAAAAAATTGACGAGGGCATCAGCGTGGTTATTTATCCCGAAGGCACAATTGGCGACAGGGGCAAATTAAGAGCCTTTAAAAACGGAGCGTTTAAGCTGGCTATTGAAAAGCAAGTGCCCATAGTACCTGTAGTAAATTTTAATAACTGGCATTATTTGGAAAACGGCGGATTTTTTAAAAGCAACGGCAAAGCGGGAATACCCAAAATTTTGGTAGGAAACCCGATAAATACCGTTGGCATGACCGAAAAAAACACCGATGAACTTAAAGAGAAAGTTTATAATTTTATTGCCGAAGAATTAGACAAATATAATGGCGAACACAATAAACATAAAAACGGTTGATGAGGTAGCACACCTCGCGCGCTTGGAATTTAACGAGGAAGCAAAAGCAGAAATTTTAAACGACATGAACCGTATGCTTTCTTTTATAGACAAGCTGAACGAACTGAACACCGACAACGTTGAGCCTTTAATTTACATGAGCAGCGAAAAAAATGTGTTGCGCCCCGATGTTCCCGAAATTACCATTACACAAAAAGAAGCCTTGAAAAACGCACCTAAAAAAGACAGCGATTATTTTAAAGCTCCAAAAGTAATTGAGCAAAATCGCTAAAAACTTCTGCCACGAAACGAAGTTCGCCCTTAGGCAATTTCACTAATTAGCAAAAGTGAAAGGGTTTCACTTTATGAGAAAATTATACATCATATTATTTTGCACCGGATTAGTAAAAATATACGCTTTGAATGATTTATCTTTTATCAATAAAGAAGATAGTATTAATAAAAGTATATGGGGACAATTAGGATTTCACTCTGACGGAGAAGATAGATTAGGCTTTCAACTTGGACTTAATTTCGGTTTGAATAAACATATTTTTTCTCTAAGATATTATCAAAATAACGATAAAGGCTTCGTCCCGTTTCAATCTAAAAAAACAAATTATATCCAAGAAATGAAAAATCTTTCTCTTCTGTATGGATATTCTTTTCATAATGAATACTTCAGGTTTATTCCAATGGTGGGCTTATCTGTTGGAAAAGGCAATTGGAGAAATAATCATGTTGATACAATCGCAATAAAACAGTCTGGTTGGGGTTCCATAATAACAAATCATGAATATCATTATCACTATGACCCATTTCAATATTTGGGTGCGCATGTAAATTTGAATTTGACATGGACACCAACGAAATATTTTGGCGTAGGAGTTGATATATTTGCGAATTTCCACAACCACCCTGATAAAGGTATTGTGTTTAGTCTTTTTTTCGGACAGGTGAGAAGTAAGAGCTAATTCTTTTAATTTTAGAAATTGTTTGGGGTATTTATTTCACCTTATAAGCACTCATAAACACTACAAACAAAATTGTGGCGCAGGTAATAAACGTAAGCAAAAAAGTAAGATTGCTCAATCGTTTTTTGTTTAAAAGTGTTTTGTCTTTATTGCCGAAACTTTTAAAAAACTGAACAATATCTTTTCTGAAAATAATGCCTACAATGATGTAAGGAATTGCCATTAAAAACAAAATACCTTTGTTTAAGTTCTGCACTATAGAATTGGGATTGTTTTGCATATCGCTTTCTGCGGCGGCTTTACACATGGCGCATTGTGCTTGCATTTCGGGCGAAAAGAAAACAAACACGATACTAAGAAAGAAGAAAAAATATTTTGTGTTTTTATTCAACACTACAAAATTACAACTGAAAAATTAAACCACATAGCACACATAGTTTGAAAAGCATAAAAACGCTCTATGTACACTATGTGGTTAAAAAAAACTATTCGCCTTTAAAATCGGCGTTGCGTTTTTCTAAAAACGCGCTTACACCCTCTTTAAAATCTTTAGTACCAAAGGCTTTGCCAAATTCTTCAATTTCGGTTTCAAAGCCGTTTACTTTACTGTTGTAGCCGGCATTAATTACTTTTATGGCTGTTTTAATAGCCGTGGGGCTTTTTGAGGAAATTTTGTTGGTGATGTCAAAACATTTGTTCAGCAATTCCACCTGTGTGGTAACGTAATTTGCCAAACCCCATTGCAACGCATCTTGTGCGTTAATCATATCAGCCGTAACAATCATTTCAAATGCTTTGCCTTTGCCAACCAATTGTGCCAAACGTTGTGTGCCGCCATAACCCGGAATAACACCCAAACTCACTTCGGGCAACCCGACTTTTGCATTATCACTCATCACGCGGATATGACAAGCCATTGCCAATTCCAAACCGCCGCCCAAAGCAAAACCGTTTACGGCTGCAATCACAGGCTTGCTGTAATTTTCAATAAAGTTGAAAATTTTAAAATGTCCTGTTGCGCTCAGTTGCTTGCCTTGTTCAATGCTGTAATCGGCAAACTCCGCAATGTCAGCCCCTGCCACAAAGGCTTTTTGTCCCGCGCCTGTAATTATTACTGCACGAATTTCGTTGTGATGTTCGGCTTCGCGCAAAGCCTCATGAAGTTCCTCTATGGTTTGTTTGTTGAGAGAATTTAATTTATCGGGGCGGTTGATTGTGATTACCAACACGCCGTTGCTTACTTCGCATAGTATGTATTCGCTTGTTGCCACCATTGTAGTATTAGATAGATTTTTTAAACGAGGCAAATATAAACGAATGGAATTGAGAACGGACAAAAGTTATACACCATTTTGCGTATTATTCACAATGACTGAAAAACCGTTTCTTATTAATGTTGTCTAAAGTCCAATAAAGAATTGTCAGTTCG
>JAHBTI010000007.1 GCA_019638705.1 Bacteroidota bacterium | reverse complement strand
TTCATATTGCCTGTTTTCTGTACGGCGCAATCTGTAGGGCATTTGGGCAAGCGAGCCATTGTGAAAACAAATGTTGTAAACGGTATTCGCTTGGGTTTTAACAGCGCGGAAGCGGAATATACATTAAGCAGACGCGTCAGTATAAACGGAAGTTTTGAATGGTTTAATTATTCACGCGGCAGCAAAGGTGTGAAAGTGAGAACAGGAAGAATAAAACCGAGAAATGAACAATTTAGCAGCTACACAGAGCACAGCACACTGAAAAACGGCACTACACAAGGCTGGACAGCAGGCTTGGGTGCAAAAATTTATTTTGATTATCTCACACCTGCGCCTTACGGATTTTATTCTGCTTTGTACATTGCTTATGGCAACGCCTCATTTAAAAACTATGAGGTGAGTTATCATTATAAAGAGAGCTGGTTAAATACCAATGTATCCCTTTCGTCGCCACCGGAAAGAAAACCCGAAACAAATTTAAACAGCGAAGCCGCATTTTTTTCTGTGGATTTTCCTTCGCTCGGTTATCAGCGCATTTACAAAGGACTTATTGCGCTTGATTTTAAATTGTCGTTGTTTACACAGTATTGCAAACTGCCCGATAATCTGGCAAACGCTTTTGAACACAATTATTATTTCCGTTCAAATACTGTTACTTACGCTCGCGGTAATTTTTCTTTTGGACCAAATGTGTATCTTAAATTAGGTTTTTTGCTGTTTTAAAATTCATCACGTTTAATTCTTTCGTGCAGAAAAAATATTCATCTGCAATGGCGTTGGAGCAAACAATCACCGTGCGGTTTTGGGAATAGGTTGAAATTAAATTTTTGTACCAATTAATAGCGTTTTTATCCAAATTGGAAACAGGCTCGTCAAGCAACAGCAAAGGCGTGTCCGATAAAATTGCCAAACCTAATTTCACACGTTGTTTCATGCCGCTGGAGAATTGTTTAATGAGTTTGTGTTGTGCGTGTTGGAGCTCCAATACTTCAACAATGTGTTCCGCAGAAATTTGATTGATAAACGGTTTGTATGTTTTCACATGATTGATTAATTCTGTTAAGGTAAAATCTTCAATCAACTGCAAATAAGGCGAAGCAAAAGCAATGTTGTTTTTTAATTTATCGGCTTCAATATTTTGATTGTTTTCTTTGTATAAAATTGTTCCTTCATTGGCAGAAACAAAACCACTAAGAACTTGCAAGAGCGTGGACTTTCCTGAACCGTTTCCGCCGAGAATAACTACTTTTTCATTGGCAGAAATTTCGTAAGATAGATTTCTGAAAATCCATTCGCGGTTAAATTTTTTTCCGAGATTGTTTATACTGATTGATAGAGCCACCAAAAATAAATTGACGATTTTTTGATTTACAATTGACGATTGAATTGTAAATTGTCAATAATGAAATTGTAAATCATTTTTAAATACCCTTAATAATTCCGTCCTCTTGCGCACGAATAAAATCTAAAATTTGTTTTCTGATTGGTGTGTCGGGAATTTCGTTTTCTACTAATTCAAGCGCGTTTGCCATGTTGTGTCCGCGCACAAAAATAATGCGGTAAATATCTTCTATTTGTTTTATCGCTTCTTTATCATAACCGCGCCGTGATAAGCCAACCGTATTTACACCAATAAACTGCATAGGCTCGCGCGCAGCGCGAACAAAGGGCGGCACACTTTTACGAATTTGCGAAAAGCCCGCAATAAAACTGTGTGCGCCAATGGTAATAAATTGTTGCGCACCACACATACCTTCAATAATGGCAAAATCTTCAATCGTGATGTGTCCCGACAAACCCACGCTGTTGGCAATAATTACATTGTTGCCGATAATACAATCGTGTGCAATGTGCGCTTGTGCCATAATCAAACAATTATTACCGATTGAAGTTATCATGCGGTCGGCTGTGCCTTTATGAACAGTTACGTATTCGCGAATAACGGTATTATTGCCGATAAGCGTTTTCGCTTTTTCACCTTTGTATTTCAAATCCTGCGACACAATGCCAATTAATGCCCCCGGGAAAATTTGGCAATTACTTCCAATTGTTGTGTCGGGATAAATAATAGCCTGCGGGTGAATGTGTGTGTTATCGCCAATTTCAACGTCATCGTATATTGTAGCATACGCTTCAACAGTAACGTTTTTTCCGAGTTTGGCTTTGGGGCTTACATTGGCGAGCGGTGAAATCATGCTAATTGAGGTTCTGATTTTTTTACATCTAAGCCTTTTACTTTCACAATTTGCGCCATCATTTCGGCTTCCATTACAGGTTTGTTTTGCACATAAGCCGTTCCGCGCATGTGGCAAATACCGCGACGAATAGGTGTTACCAAATTTAAACTGAACACAACAGTATCGCCGGGGATAACCTGCTGACGGAATTTTACACCGTCAATTTTTATGAAGTAAGTCAAATAATTTTCAGGGTCGGGTACGGTTTTTAACACCAACACGCCGCCACATTGCGCCATTGCTTCAATGAGGAAAACACCCGGCATCACAGGTGCATCGGGAAAATGTCCTTTAAAAAATTCTTCGTTAAGCGTTACGTTTTTCACACCGATAACGTGTTCTTTTGAAAGCTCCATAATTTTGTCCACTAACAACATGGGTTGGCGGTGAGGCAAAATTTTCATAATGTCGGTAATGTTTAACAATGGCGGCGCATTCAAATCAATTTTCGGATAATCTTTTTCCGCTTTTTGTTTTTTGGCAAGTGCTTTTAATTTTTTTGCAAAATCGGTATTGCCCGCATGACCGGGACGAGCTGCCAAAATGTGAATTTTCATGGGGCGACCAACCAAAGCCAAATCACCGACAATGTCTAACAATTTATGGCGGGCAGGTTCGTTATAAAAATGAAGTTTGGTATTGTTCAGCACACCGCGCCCTTTTACTTCCACATCGGGTTTGTTAAACACTTTGCGCAGGTGATTCAGTTTTTCTTCGGGCAGTTCGCTGTCCACCAAAACAATGGCGTTATCCAAATCGCCGCCTTTAATTAAATTGTGTTGCAATAAGGCTTCCAGTTCGCGTAAAAACACAAATGTTCTGCATGGCGCAATTTCTTTTTTAAATTCGCCTAAATGATACATTCCTGCGTGCTGTGTTCCCAACACTTCGCTGCCATAGTCCACCATTACCGTTACACGAAATTCATCTTGCGGCACGGCAAGCATTTCCACTTTTTTTACAGGGTCTTCGTAAGTGAGGTTTTCAGTCAATTCAAAATAATCGCGTTCGGCTTCCTGTTCCATAACGCCCGCTTCTTCCAAAATTTCCATAAATTTCATGGAGCTTCCGTCCATAATGGGCATTTCGGGTCCCGTAACCTGAATTAAACAGTTGTCAATGCCCGAGCCAACCAAAGCTGCCAAAACGTGTTCGGTGGTGTGAACCCGCGCACCGTTTTTTTCTAATGTTGTGCCGCGCGAAGTGTCCACTACCAAATCGGCATCGGCATCAATAATGGGTTGGTTTTCCAAATCGGTTCTTTGAAATTTAAACCAATGATTTTCGGGAGCGGGATTAAACGTGAGTGTAACAGGTTTTCCTGTGTGTAAGCCAACGCCCGAAACGGACACCGCTTTTTTAATGGTTCTTTGTTTGTCAGCCATTGTGTGAAGATTTGAACGGCTAAAAATACTAAAATAAACGAAATTAGCTTTCCCCTAAATCCCGCAAAGGTCAGCAAGGATTTTCCTTCTCTTTCAAAAGTTCGCATGGCTTTGGGTTTTGCGGGTCAAGATGTGCGGCTTTTTCAAAACATTCTTTCGCTTTAGTAAAGTTTTTCGCAGCCTCAAAAGCATCTCCTAAATTATTCCAAACTTCGGCATCTTCAGGCTTCATTAAAGTACAAAGCTTAAAATCATGAATGGCATTTTTCAATCGTCCTTCGTCAAGTGCTTTTTTTCCGCGATTAGAAATAATTGAAGTTGCTACATCATAATAATTCCTTAAATACGGATTGTTAGGATACAATCGTTCCGCCATTTTCCAATAAATAATTGCTTCTTTTTCTTCGCCTAATTTGTAATGAGCTAATCCTAAATTCAAAAATCCATTTACATAGCGAGGGTGTAATTCCACCGCGTGTTTTAAATAAGCTATGCCTTTTTGCAAGGCGGCTTCGCGTTTGTTTTTGTAAGCACCTGCAATCATTTCTTCATCGCTGATACGCAGTTGTCCATTGTAATCGTTAAACGCCAAACTATCTTGTCCCGGTAAAGGAATGCCCGTAATTTCTTTTGTGTCCGCCAAATCTATCCAACGCGCACCTGCATTACCCAACACCAACACAGAGTTTGGCGAAGTTTTCACGTCTTTTAGAAATAAGGTAACATCGTTTTTCCAATCCCAATTGCGCTCCCACACTTTGCAGCCACACAAAACTAAAATCACCAAAAGCAAACTCAATAATGTTGTGCGTTTAGCCGCGAAAGAAGCATTTTTAATTTTGTCAAATCCTTTAATGATAAGCCATGCAAAAATCATGGCTACACCGATAATGGAGTGAAATAAAAAACTTTCGTGCATGGTTGCACCAACATCAAAAAAGAAATTGCTTACCAATAATAAAAAAACGTAATAGGTAATTATTGCAAATCCAATCGGGTGTTTTTTAATGGTGAGCCAAATACCCAAAACCAATAATGTGAGATTGAGCAGCAGAGATGTAATAACCCCGACATCGGCAAAATGGCGGTAAGGAATGGAATTGTAAGAATAATCACTCGTTAATGTTGCCGGAAAAACAGACAGCACAAGATATTTAAGAAAGATGAAAATTTTAGTTGCTGTTTTTTCTTCGCCACTTGCCAATAAATACGGATTGTTCAGAATTTCAGTATCAGGCAGAGCGGGCACAATGTTTACCACACATAAACGAATACCGATATAAATTAATGCAGATACAAAAAGCCCGATGGTTAATGCACTTGTTTTTTTCCAGTCCGATTTACTGAAAACATAAATGCTTAAAGGAACAAGCAATAGCAACATAATGGCATACTCTTTTGACATCAAAGCCAAAAACAACATTAAACAAGCAATAAGCAGAGTTCCGATTTTTTTATTTTCAATAAATTTAAACGAAAACAAAAACGTGAGTGATATAAAAATAAGACCAAAAATATCATCACGACCTTTTATATTGGCTACAACTTCGGAGTGAACAGGGTGTATCAAAAAAATCAGAGCTGCTAAAAATGCTATATCCTGATTATTCTTAAACATATATTTGCTAAAAACGAGATACAATAACACGCAAGCCAAAACATACAACCATACATTATTGAAATGACGCAGCATTGAGCCTTTTGCGTGGCAATCATACTCATTAAGAACGCCGTCGTGATTAATGTCTTCGGAATTATCGTCTTTAAAATTTTTATTTGTGTCCCAACAAGCGTAACATTCATTTGCTTGCGCAATGCCGTCTTTGTTTAAATCAACAAAATCGTTGTATTCGTATTCAACTACCAAAGGCTTTGGTTTTCGTTTTGATATTAAATCTTTTTCATCATTTACGGTGAAACCTGATTGTGAACTTGAGTTTGAAAGAGTATCTCTTGGTTGTTCTACTTTTTCATTATCTAATTTTCCGTTTTGATTAATGTCTTCCACATACATATAATAACCTGTACGGTATGTGCCGATAATTTCCTGTTCCAAAGCGTAGCTGATTGCCGCTATTGGTCTGTATCGCCCGCCCTGCAATTGGTCTGAGGCATTCATGCGTTTATAAAAAGCATCGTAACCGTCTTTTGTCAAAATATTTTTTATGCCTCGCGCGCCTTGCAGCACATAATTATTTTGATGAATAACAATGCTGTCGTCAAGCGCAAATTCATTGTAAAGCGAAGTGCAGTAAAAAATAATTCCAATCAATACAAGTGCAAATACAGATTGCTTCTTGTTAAAAAACGGAAAATAACGAAACGAATTTTCCTGCGATTGCTCTGCATTGGTGTTAATTAATTGTTCTTCCATAATACTTGTTTTTCGTTTAAACCAAATGTTTGAGTACAAGACATAACCGTAGAACTGTTTGCCGATGCGAGATTGGAAACGTATTCCGTTGGCTGCACGTCGCTTTTGTTGTTTTTGTTTTCGTGCGTGAAATAAAAAATAATGCCCCCGGTGATAATTGTAGCAATTACGGCTTGATATAACTTTACTTTGAAGTTGAGAAAAGCAGCTATCATATAAATAAAATCTTGCTTTTCCTCAATTTGTTTTTTCTGCGCACGCGCCGACACTTTTTTTCTTGCTTCGGCAATCAGCGAAATATCGGGCATCGGAAAATTCAACTCCTCTGCCGACAGCTTATCGCTTAAAAATTTTTCTAATTCATTATTTGTTTCCATGACATTTACGGCTTAAATATTTTCAATTTTTCTTCTAAAATTTTTACGGTGTAATAAATCCTTGATTTTACACTGCCTTCGGGACAATTTTGTATCACGGCTATTTCCGCAATCGTTTTATCTTCCTGATATTTTAAAATAAAGGCTTCCTTTTTTTCGGCGGGTAAAGCGTTTAAGGCTTCTTCCAACATTTCATTGAAGATGCGACTGTCCATTTTTTGTGCAGTGTTCAGAAATGCAGTATCATCAACCGTTCCGTTCAGATATTTTATTTCTTCATAATTTTCTGAAATTATTTTTTTGTGGCGGTAATAATTTTTGCAACTGTTGCTTGCCACCGAAAAAATCCAAGTTTTAAAAGAACGTGTGTTGTCAAATTTTTCAGGCGTTTCCGCCAACTTCATAAACAGATTTTGCAAAGCATCTTCGGCAAGATTTCTGTCAAAATTCAACATGCGCGTAAAATACACCATCAAGCGTTTGCCGTAACGGTAATACAATTCGTCAAAAGCGGCAACTTCGCCGTTGCATACACACAACATCAATTCTTCATCGCGTAACAATGAAAATTTTAAGGATTGATGTGTCATACTTTTCGTTTGCGTATAATTTGCCTGTTCTGTTTCCGGCATCTAATTATCTGTACACACAAACAAAGCCAAAGTTCATTGGAAATGAAAATTTTTTGAAAAAATACTTGTTATTCAAAAGCCAAATAAGGTAAGAGCTTGTTGTACAGCACTTCATCGTTTAAAATATCTTTCAAATTTGTTTCGGTGATTACGGTTTTGCGCCGCCAGTCAAAAATAATTTTACATAGTTCGTAAGAAATGTACGGGTGTTTGTTTACGGTTTTAAAATCGTCTGAATTGATTTTTATTTTCTTCACCAACGAGGCATTAACCTCAACATAAGGCTTTACTCTTTCAAATAATTCTTCGTCAAAGCCGTAAACTTCTTTGAGTTGCTCAACCGAAACATAACCGCCCAAAATGCTGCGGTATTTTAAAATGCGTTTGGTAAAACTTGGTCCAATGCCTTTGAGTTCCAATAATTGCAAGCTGTCGGCAGAGTTGAGTTCTAATTTTTTTTGTTGCCGTTGAACTGCAATCTGCTTACTGTCCTCTGAACTCTTTTTATCGTTCGGAATTAAAATATACGGTTCTAACTTTTCATACAGTTCGGGCGAAATGCCATACACTTTTTGTAAATCGGTTTTTTGTTTAAACGTTGCGCCTTTGCTTCTGTATTTTAAAAATGTTTGCGCGTTTTTTTCTTTGAAACCGAGTTGTAATAATTGTTCGTAAGACACGGTATTAGGGTTGAAAAAAAATAATTTTATGCTGCTTTCGGGAGTTTCTTCATCAGATTTTTCGTCTAACATTCTTTCATACAGAGGAAGATTTAAAAGGATAATATCTTTGTCGGGTTTGATGGTGAGCGGATAAACAGCTCGAATAACAAGCAACGTAAAACTCACAAAAAGCAGAACCAATAAGCCGTTACGTTGTTCGCGGTTAAACCCGAAATAATTTTGTAAAAAGCGGTTCATTTGTTTTTTGGATTAGGATTGTACCAAAGATAATTAAATTTGTAGCGCAAAAAAAGAATTAATGAAGATTATAAGCAACCGCATCAGCATTTTAAAAGAAGAAAACTTACTCAGTATAGTTATTTTACCAAACCGCGATAAGAAAAAATTATTGCTCATGTTTTTGTGGCTTTTGGCGTGGAGTGTTTGCGGTGTAATTGTGCTGGCAAATTATTTTAAACTGACAGACCAAAATTCAAAATTGTTTGTGATGGTGTATTTGGCTTTTTGGGCATATTTTGAATTTAAAATTATTCGCGCTTTTGCATGGAAACGCTCGGGTAAAGAAAAATTGTGGGTACAGGACGGGATTTTGCATTACCAACGTGAAATAAACAGTAAAGGGAAAATTCAGGAATTTAATTTGGACTTAATTAGTAAATTAAATTTGATTGAATTGCGAGCCACAAATTTTGCCGACACTATTAATCAAAGTTTTTGGATAAAAGGCGGGGAGCGTTTGGAATTTCAGGCACAATCAAAAATTATTCGGTTGGGAATGCAAATTAACGATGAAGAAGCAAGAGCAATTATGCGCGATGTGAATGCGATGATTAAATAGTTTCTGTGTAATATTAAATTACTTGTTTGTTGTTAGTGCGAGTGTATAGCTTGTGTTTTGGTATTAAAACTAATGTGATTTTCTTTTTTGCTTTATTATTGGTACGAACTTTAAGTTCTCACAAGCTTGAGGTCACAAGTATTTTTTAACAGGATAAATCGTCACGGTTTTTGTCGTGCCGAATAAAAGCCCGAGAGTCCAAAAAACCGGAAACAATATTAATGACAAACAACCAAGCTCTGAGCTAAAATAAACAAAGGGTGCTCCAGTTTTATCGAGATTAAAATACACCTTAGATTTCCAATGTTTGTCAAACAAAAAAATGTCTTTACTAACCCAGCCAGTGTCAAAAGCTGGCGATAGATAGTTGTCTATTATTTTCACTTCGTTTAAAGAGAATTTTATAGACCCCTGATATTCACCTGACCAGCCCTTAGTATTGTCATTACTGAAATGAACATCGTAAAGTGTAGTCCAATCGCTCCCATCAAAATAGAAGTCAAAACGAGTTCCACTTTGTTTGTGTGTCACTGTCATTGTCATATCGCATTCGTCAATTGTGAAAGTAAAAAGGTCTTTGGGAACGAATTTATTTTCTATATAGTCTTTCCAATTGTCCATTTTTTGTCTTGTGGATGTCATAACCAACGTATAAGCACTATAAATATACGCATTGAGAATTACTCCTGCACATACACCCGTTTCACGCGCCCCGAAACATTGGTTAAAACTTCGTAAGTGATGGTGTTAAGTGCCTGCGCTATTTCTGAAAGTTGAACGGCGTTTTCAAAAATGATGACCTCATCACCTTCATTACAATCTACGTTTGTG
Source organism: Bacteroidota bacterium (assembly GCA_019638705.1). Lineage (GTDB taxonomy): Bacteria > Bacteroidota > Bacteroidia > B-17B0 > Aurantibacillaceae > Aurantibacillus. Next base: position 108,894 of record JAHBTI010000007.1, on the reverse strand, counting down.
ATGTCCACCATGCACATATCCATACAAACCGTACCAAGGATTTTGCAAAATTTTCCCTTAATGTAAACGCCGTGTTTGCCGTTGCCCAGCGCGCGACTAAAACCGTCTGCGTAGCCAATCGGTAAAGTGGCAACGCTTGTTTCTTTTTCAATTTTTCCGCTGCGGTTGTAGCTCACCGTATCGTTTTTATGAACGTGTTTTATTTGACTGATGCGTGTTTTGAGCACGCCAACATTTTCTAATTTCGCTTGTTCCGCGCTGTTTACGCCAATGCCATACATGCCAATTCCCAAACGCACCATATTATAATGCGCGTTTTTTAAACGCGAAATTCCTGCCGAATTGCAAATGTGTTTAATCACCGTATAACCCAAGGTTTTTTCAATTAACAAAAACGCTTTTTCAAAAATGCGGATTTGTTCATTGGTAAAATCGTCCAAGTCGGGATTGTCAGAGCCTGCAAGGTGTGAGAAGATAGATTGCACTTTCAGTTGAGGAAACTTTTTTAATTCGCTTACTAATTTTTCAAACTCGTTTTCTTCAAAACCCAAGCGGTGCATACCTGTATCAATTTTTATGTGAACAGGAAAAGGCTCTGTTATACCAAGCGTGTCCAAGCGGTTCACAAAACTGTGCAGCATTTTGAAATTATAAATTTCAGGCTCTAAGCGATAATTGATAATGTCTTCCAAGGCATCTTCTTCGGGGTTCATCACCATTACAGGCAAATGAATTTGCGCTTGCCGTAATTCAACACCCTCATCGGCATAAGCAACAGCCAAATAATTTACGCCGATGTGCTGCAAAGTTTTTGCAATCTCCACGCTGCCGCTGCCGTAGCCCATAGCTTTTACCATGCACATTAATTTTACGTCAGATGAAATGAGCGAGCGATAATAGTTTACATTATTGGTGAGCTTGTTCAGATTAATTTCAAAAACCGTATCGTGGCTTTTTTGTTGCAACAAACGGCTGATGTCTTCAAAACCGAAACTGCGCGCACCTTTCAACAGAATAGTAGAATTGCTGAATTGAAAATTCACCAACTGAAATTGAGAAATAAAATGTTTGGTATTATTAAAAAATAACGAGCCTGCTTTAAACAAAGGTTTGAACGAAGAAATTTCTCTTCCGATACCGACAATCAAATCAATGCCCGATTGCGAAAATAAATTTGCCAACTGATGATACAACTCTTTGGCTGAAATGCCCGACTGTTCTATGTCCGACACAATCACAATTTTTTTGGCACGGCGGTTTTGCTGCTGCAAATAATTCAAGGCAATTTTCAAAGAATCCAAATCGGAATTGTAATAATCGTTGATGAGCAAAGAATTATGAATACCGTTTTTAATTTCCATGCGCAAAGCAATGGCTTGCAAGCTCAACAATTTTTGTGCGATTGTTTTTTCATCGTAACCTAAATGCAACAACATCGCTGCACAAGTAGCAGCATTGCTCACAGAGGCTTGGTCGGAAAAAGGAATTTTAAAATTGAAAGATTGCGTTTTGCTTTTTAAAGAAAGCGTGTCGTTTGAAAAAGAAAATTTCAAATCTGCATCGTCAAAACCTGAAACAAAAACAGGATTTGAAATCTGATTTTCGGAAATTTTATTTTTTGCAATACCGTTTAAAATGGTTGCGTTGCACGTTTTGAAAAGCAATAATTTTTCTGAAATTTTTTGTGCTTCGTTTTCAAAACCCTCATCATGCGCCGAGCCGATTGAAGTCAAAATACCCAAACTTGGTTTGATAATATTCGCCAAAGTTTCCATTTCATTCGGTTGCGAAACCCCCGCTTCAAAAATGGCGAGCGTGTGCGAAGCGTTTAAATTCAGCACACTCAAAGGCACACCAATTTGCGAATTGTAGCTTTTCGGGCTGCGGCAAATCACATAATCGTTTTTCAAGAGTTGATACAACCATTCTTTTACTACGGTTTTTCCGTTGCTGCCTGTAATGCCAATCACAGGAATAGAAAACTTTTCACGATGATGAGTTGCCAATGTTTGTAAGGCTTTCAAAGAATTTTTGGAGACGATAAAAGAAACATCGGCGTTTTTATATTTTGAAACATCAAACTCATGTTCCTGAATTAAAAACGATTTTACACCGCTTTCAATTAATTGTTCAATGTAATTGTGTCCGTTGTTGCGAGCGGTTTTCAACGCCACAAACAAAGTTTCGTGCGGTGCTTGTAAATTGCGACTGTCCGTTAAAAAATAGTTTACGGCATAATGGCGTTTTCCTAAAAATTCGGAATTGGTGATGTGTGCTATTTGTTGGGAAGTGTACATATTTCGGCTGAACGAAGGTACATAATTTTGGCGGAGTTTTTGCGGCACGGAGTGCCGAACTATGCGTATCCACATACGTTTACGTTTGTGGCACTATGCGTGTAGCTTGTTGTGCCGCGCTCCGCGCGGACTACCCCTATTGCTTATAACCCGAAGCTCACGCATCGGGTTGCGCATAGTTCAGTGCTCCGCACTTCTCACTTAAATCTTCAACATTCCGCGAAACGCTCTTGCAGCATAATAAGATTCCGCGCCGTTGTGATAGGTAAACACATGATTAAAACGCCTGTCGCAAAACAACGCGCCGCCCAATGCTCTGATGGCAGGAGGCGTTTTTATCCAGCTTGAAGTTTTTAAATCAAACTCTCCGAGTTGTTGCAATTCGCGGTATTGCTCTTCGGTTAAAATGTCAATACCCATTTCGGCAGCCATGCCCGCCGCGCTGTTTTTGGGCTTGTGCTCTTTGCGTGAAGCCAAGGCTTCATGGTCGTAGCAAATACTTCTGCGTTCTTTCGGACTTTCCGCCGAACAATCGTAAAAAACATATTCCCCTGTTTTTTTATCAAAACCCACCACATCAGGCTCGCCGCCCGTTGCTTCCATTTCGTCAAGCGACCATAGTTTGTCAGCATTGGCTTCCAAGCGCGTTTTTACTTTTGCCCAGTCCAATCCTTTGTGGCGGCTCATGTTTTTTTCAAAACGTTTTTTTAATACGCTGAATAATTCTTCGCGTTGTTCGGGGGATAATTTCTTTTTCATTTTTGTTTATTTTTTGATGTGAATTACAAATATAATTTCAATCGCCCTCGTTTCCGCTTCGTTCAAACAAGGCGAGTGTGGGATTTTCCTTCTTTCTTTAGTATGTGTAGTCTCCATTTTCAGTCACTTTTATGTTTAATTCTTTTTGTCCTTTAATGAACTTGTCATAGCCAATTTTCAAGTTGTCCCAAAACGAGATTAATTCTTTAGTGTCCTTGTATTTGGCTTTATAAATTGTCAAATTTTGGTCGGTCATTTTGAATGGGAAAACATAAACCGGTATTTTGGACTGCCCATTGTTTTTTGCATGAACAGCTAGCAAATATATTTCTTTTATGTAGTTGTTTGTCATTGGCAAACAACCTATTGTCACGCAAGAGCCATGAATAAAAATGTCCCCACCTAAATTACTGGCTTTACTTTTTCTTTTGTCTGCAAGATTTGGGTAATTAAGTCCAAGCGATAAATAAAAGTTGCTTGTTGGATTAAATCTGTCAATGTGATAGAACCCTTCTGGAACTTGTCCATCACCTTGTCTTCTTTTGGATCCAAGTTGCCCTGAGCGAGAACAGATGTCATATGAAAGGATTTTCTTATAAGTTGTTTCTTGTTTTGTCTTAGCGTAAATGTCAAGCACATCATTGTCCTTATACGCAACAAAAAGCAAATTAAGATTGTCTATGGTAATTTGGTTTTCCTTTAGTTTCTGCTCAATAAAATCTTGCTTGTCTTTAATTGCTGTCCTAACCCTTTCAAACTTCTTTTGTTCTGTCAAGAAGTCCGTCTGTAGAGCAGAGGAAAGTAGTAACGTTCCTAAAATTGCTATAAGTATCACCTTAGTCCTAAGTTTGTGCATAACTTATTTATTCATCATTTTAATGTCATAAAACTACACAAATACAATCAAAAATATAGACGACTTTGTGTAATTCTACTTCCTCAAATTCCTATTAAAACAATCCCTGCATAGCGGCTCATATTGAGGTTTTCTACAAACATTGTTTAAAAGCCGTGTAAAACTAAGGCTTAAATGTAGGTGATGAAGCGGCGAAATCAAATTATTTTGTTCAAAATATTTCACACATGCCGATTGACAAGGTGTTACAAAAAATACAAAGCGAAATCAAAGATTTAACTTCTTTGTTGGAATTGTTTGTGGACGAAAGCATTCAGCCCTCTGCCGATGATTGCGAGCGTTTGCAAAAACAATTATTTGAATTACAAGAAAATTTGGCGGTGTATAAACACAAAAAGTTAAACAAAGAAATTTCGCCGAGTTTTAACATTCACGCCAAAGTAAGCGCGCAAGAACCCGAAAAAATTGCGGAAGAAAAACCTCAACCTAAAATTGAGCCTGTGATTGAAAAAAAGGCGGAAGAAACAATTCAGCCCATTGAAATTAAAAAAACTGAACCCGTAAAATCCGCTACGGCATTGAGTTTTGGCATTAACGACAAATTCCGTTTTATTAATGAATTGTTTGCAAAAAACAACGATGAGTATAACATTGTAGTTGCCGAACTGGGAAAATTACGTTCATGGAGCGAAGCGGAAATTTACCTCAACAACCTCAAAAATCTTTACGAGTGGAAAGAAAATAACGAGGTGGTGAAATATTTTTATTCCTTGGTGAAAAAACATTTTGGTTGATAAAGCCCTAATTGCATTTTTGTACTTAGAAAAACAAAAAGTATATTTGTGTTATGCTAAGTGTGCAAGGTATATACGATGGGAAATCTGTAAAAATTTCGGGCAAGAACGCACCTAAAAAAAAATATAAAGTTGTGGTTACTTTTTTGGAAGAGGTAGAACCCGAAGATAAAGACTTGCGCAATTTCGCGGCGCAAACTTCAAGCATGGATTTTTGGGAAAACAGTACGGAAGATATTTACCAAGATTATTTAATCCGTAAGAAAAAATGAATGCGGGTGATATTGTTTTAATTCCGTTTCCTTATGCCGAACTTACCCAAGTAAAAGTAAGACCTGCCGTAGTAATTTCACAAACAGAAGACATTCACAAAGATTTGATTGTTTCCGCAATAAGTTCGGTTGTTCCGGCGAAATTGGGCAAACGCGAATTTGTTTTAATCCCAAACGCCACCAATAAATTGCGTGTAAAGTCAGTCGTAAAAACCGACCGAATAGTTACTTTAAAAAGCGAAGATAAAATTGCCAACTTGGGTAAACTTTCTTCCAAAGAGTTGCAGTTGTTTAAGAAATTATTGCACGAAATGATTGGGTAAAAACAAAATTCTCATGCGTTCAGTTTTCTTTCTGCTTTTCTCATTCCTCTTATTCTTCGCACAAGCGCAAGACACCTTGTATGCACGGCAAGTTTTAAAATACCTCACTTCCGAAAAATGTTTCGGGCGCGGCTATTTAAAAAACGGATTAAACAACGCTGCAAAGTTTATTGTTTCTGAATTACAAAAAGAAAATGCACAACCGCTTTTCGGAAAAACATTTTATCAGGAATTTCAATTTGATGTAAATACTTTTCCAAACAAAATGGAATTGAGTATTGACGGAAAAAAATTAATTGCAGGAAAAGATTTTATCGTTAGTCCCGAAAGTCGTGGCATGAAAGGAAAATTTGAACTCGCAAAAAAAGACAGCATAACTTTTTTTTCAAAAACCGAAAAAGATGTGTTGGTGCTTTCTCTGAAAAACAAACTCACATTCAGCGTAGCACAAAAAGCGGAAAATTATTGTGAGATTGATTTGTTGGATACTTTGTCATTTCGAGTAGCCCGAAGCATGAGGGCGTATCGAGAAATGATTTCCATAGACAGTTCTCGATACGGTTTGCAAAGAGGCGGCGAACCTACTCGAACTGACATTAATTTCATAACCGCCGAAGTAAACATCAGCAACAAAGTCATTCACAACTTTAAAGCGAAAAACATTTGTGCGTTTTTTGAAGGAACACAAAACAATGACACAATGATTCTTTTCACCGCGCATTACGACCATTTGGGCGGCATGGGTAAGCACACCTTTTTTGCGGGCGCAAACGATAATGCAAGCGGCGTAAGTTTTGTGTTAAACTTGGTAAAGCATTACAAACAAAATCCGCCGAAATATAAAACGCTGTTTATCTTTTTTGCAGGCGAAGAAGCAGGTTTGCTCGGCTCAAAATACTTTGTGGAAAGCAAAGCAATAGATTTAAAGAAAATAAAATTCCTCATCAACCTTGATTTGCTTGGCTCGGGCGAAGACGGCATTATGGTAGTGAATGGCGCAATACATGAAAAAGAATTTGATTTGCTCAACAACATAAATTCAGAAAAACTATTGGTAAAAGAAATTAAAAAACGCGGTAAAGCCCGCAACAGCGACCATTATTGGTTTTCAGAGGCAGCTGTGCCAAGTTTTTTTATTTACACGATGGGCGAAAGCGTAAAAGCCTATCACGATGTGTTTGATGTTGAGCCTTTGCCTTTATCGGATTACGTTGATGTGTTCAAACTGATGACGGCGTTTGTAGAACAATTTTAACTATGTTTCCTGTGCGATTTTCTTTTACAAAATTTTAACAGCAATAAAGTATGTGTGGAAACGCAAAAAAAAAAAAAAAAGTTTCCATACATTTGCAGCGGTTTTTTAAGAACTGTATGAAAATCAAACTTATTTTTCTCTCTCTACTTTTTTCTCTTTCGGTTTTTGCGCAGGAAAAATTTACCATTAGCGGTTACATTAAAGACGCTAAAAACGGCGAAGCCCTCACTGGCGCAACCATTTTAAAACAAGGCACTGTTATGGGCGCGGCAGCAAACGTGTACGGCTTTTATTCCCTCACCCTGCCCAAAGGCGAACATACCTTGGTGGTGTCGTTTATCGGTTACAAAACATTTACGCTTTCCGTTAATTTGGATAAAAACATTACCAAAAAATTTGAATTAAGTGAAGAGGGTACAGACTTAGCCGAAGTGGAAGTTACAGCGCAGGCAGACGACCATAACATAAAAAGTGTGGAAATGAGCGTGGCAAAGTTAGACATTAAACAAATCAACAAAATTCCTGCGCTGTTGGGCGAGGTTGATGTCATTCGCGCCATTCAACTGTTGCCGGGTGTTACCACCATGGGCGAGGGCGCAACAGGTTTTAGCGTGCGCGGCGGAAACATTGACCAAAATTTAATTTTAATGGACGAAGCCCCTGTGTATAATTCATCGCACCTGTTCGGTTTCTTTTCTATTTTCAATCCCGATGCGGTAAAAGATGTAAAGCTGATTAAAGGCGGTATTCCTGCGCAGTACGGCGGAAGAGTTTCTTCTATTTTAGATGTGCGCATGAAAGAAGGCAACATGAAAAAAATGCAGGTAAACGGCGGCATCGGCACAATTTTCAGCCGTTTGAGTATTGAAGCCCCCATTGTAAAAGACAAGGCAAGTTTTATTATTGCGGGGCGCAGAAGTTACATTGATGCGTTGGTGAAACCCTTTTTGAATAAAGAAAAACCCCTGCAAAATCAACTAAAGCAAGCCGACTATTATTTTTACGACCTCACCGCAAAACTCAACTGGCGCATTAACGATAAAAACACCGTGTTTGCAAGCGGTTACTTGGGCAGAGATGTGTTTGGCTTCCCCGGCTTGTTTGGTTTTGACAACGGAAATATGACAGGCACTTTGCGCTGGAACCGTGTGTTTAACCAAAAACTGTTTATGAATGCAACGGCATTTTACAGCAATTACAGCTACAAATTAAATTTTGGGTTTAACGACCAAAGTTTTAAGTGGACAAGCAATTTGATTAATTACAGCATAAAACCCGATTTCACTTATTTCCTCAATTCAAAAAACACAATTCGCTTTGGCGCACAGGCATTGATGTATGATTTTTTACCGTATGATGCCACAGGCGGAAATCAGGGAAGTAACTTCAGCATTAAATCCGACAAGCGTTACGGTGTGGAATATGCCGTTTACGCAGGCAACGAACAAAAACTGTTACCGCGCTTAACCATTGAATACGGCTTGCGCGTGAGTATGTACACTTATGTGGGCAAAGGCAAAGCCTACACATTCAGAGATACCACACCTAACACCGAATTACCGCTTGAAAGTATCAAAGAATACAAAGCAGGTGAAATAATAAAAACCTACATCAACCCCGAACCGCGCTTTGCTGCCAATTATGTAATTAATAATGTGAGTTCCATAAAAACAAGTTATAACCGCATGGCGCAATATTTGCAGTTAATCAGCAACACGGCGGCAAGCACACCGCTTGATGTGTACACCATTGCAAGCAACAATTTAAAACCTTTGGTGGCAGACCAGGTGAGCACAGGTTATTTCCGCAACTTTAAAGAAAATATGTTTGAAACTTCGGCAGAAGTGTTTTACAAACACCTGCAAAATCAACTGGATTATATTGACAACGCCAATTTGTTTATCAATCCTACGGTTGAAAATCAATTGTTGCAGGGCTTGGGGCGCGCTTACGGTTTGGAAATTTATTTAAAGAAAACCAAAGGTAAGTTTAACGGCTGGATTAGTTACACCCTGAGCCGCACACAACGCAAAATGCGCGGCATCAGCAACGATGATTGGTTTATGAGCCGCTACGACCGCACACATTGTTTCAACACAAGCCTGAGTTATGATTTTACCAAGTACTGGAGCGCATCAGTAAACTTTGTGTATTTAAGCGGAACGCCCTCTACGTTTCCCGATGCACGCATTGAAATACAGGGCATAGCCGTTCCGTACAACACCACAAACGTTCGCAACAACTACCGCGTTACGCCTTATCACCGTTTGGATTGTGGCGTTACGTTTAATTTCAGAAAAAATGATTATCGCAAATACAAACAGCATTTGGTATTAAGCGTTTATAATGTATATGCCCGCAAAAATGCTTACAGCATCTATTTTCAGCAGATGAGCGGAACAGGCAACGACCCCTTACTGCCCATGCAAACCGAAGCTCGCCGCTTTGCTGTGGTGGGTACGTTTATTCCTGCAATAACGTATAACTTTAATTTTAATTAAAAGAACAATGAAAAACATTTTCAGAATTTTAATCGCAGTTATTTCGCTTTCGTTTTTTTCATGCGATGACCCTGTTCAAATTAAATTGGACGAAGGCTCTAAACTGTATGTGATTGATGCGTTTGTAAACAGCCTTGATACCACACAAACCATTCGCATTACTACAAGCGACAGTTATTTCAGCAACCGCCTTACACCTGTTGTATCTAACGCACAAGTGGTGCTGAAAGATTTAACCGATGATGTGAGTTACACGTTTCAATACACAGGCAACGGCAATTATGAGTTTACGCCACAAGACAGCATCGCGAAAATTAATCGCCAATACGAGCTGAGCGTAACCATTGACGGATATACTTACACCTCGCTCACCACACAAAAACGCGCAGCAGCCATTGACAGCATTTTCAGATTAGACATGAGGCAATATTCTTTGAGCGGCAATGTAAATGAAGATGAATATTTTTTCGGAATGGCTGCCAAAGATAAGGTGGACGAAAACACGGATTATTATTGGATAAAAACGTATAAGAATGATTTTTCTCTTTTCAGTTCTACCGGCATTGTTAACAGTATAGACGGAACAAACGGTGCAGTTCCCTATACTGAGGGAATAGATTCTTTGCCGTTTACACCGCCCGCTACATTTTTAGGGTTTACAAAGCATGTAAAAGGTGATGTGTGCAGAGTAGAAATTCATTCCATTACGCGCGACACCTATTATTTTTTCACGCAAACAGGCACACAGGTAAGCAATGGCGGACTTTTTGCCACCACCCCCGAAAACGTAAAAACAAATATTGTTACGCCGTCAAATGCACCTGTAAAAGCAGTTGGTTGGTTCAGTATGGCAAGTGTGGCAACAAAGTCAAAGAAAGCGGAATAGTAAAAATAAGGCGGGCTTCATTAACTGCTTTCTGATTATATTTGACACAAAATGAAAAGCACTTGGAAAAAAATGTATCCTTATTTTGTTGATATTTGGCAATACCTTATTATTATTGTAATTATAGCTGTTGCCGCCATTTTTATTTTGTAAATCATGTTCAGTCGCGAACATATTTTTTCTGCTCTCTCCGAAATTCCCGACCCTGAAATTCCTGTAATTTCTATTGTGGAATTGGGTGTTATTCGCCATGTTTCTGCCAACGGAAAAAACATTGATGTTACCATTACGCCCACTTACAGCGGTTGCCCCGCCATGAAACAAATGGAAGACGATGTGCGAAAAAAATTGCAGGAACAGGGTTTTGAAAACATCAACATCATTACACAATATTCCCCTGCTTGGACAACGGATTGGCTCAGCGAAGCAGCAAAATTAAAATTGCAGAACTACGGCATTGCACCGCCCGAAGAAAGCACAACGGATAAATCTTTTCTCACAGGCAAACACAAAAGCATTACCTGCCCGCATTGCAAAAATAAAAACACCATCTTGGTTTCGCAGTTTGGCAGCACGGCTTGCAAAGCCCTTTACAAATGCAACAATTGCTTAGAGGCTTTTGATTATTTTAAGTGTATTTAAGCTCCCAACACAATTTCCTTCACCGCTTTTACCCACACCTCGTTTGCATTAAGGCTTTCTACCAAGGTAATTTTTTCGCCGCCGTGATGTTTAAATATTTCGTTGTATTCCGTTCCTATTTCGTAAATGGTTTCCAAACAATCGGCTACAAAGGCAGGCGAAAACACCAATACTTTTTTTGCGCCGTTTTTTGCCAAGTCTTCAATTACCTTGTCGCTAAAGGGTTTCAGCCATTTGTCGTTTAAGCGGCTTTGAAAAGCGTTGGTATATTTTGTTTCGGGAATGTGTAATGCTTTTACCAGTTGGCGCGTGGTTTCAAAACAATTGGCGCGGTAGCAAAACTGATTATTTTTTGTCATGCTGTTGCAACACGCCCCCATTTGGCAGGTGTTTCCGCCGTAATGCGCCGATGCTTTCAAAATTTGCCGTTCGGGCAAACCGTGGTAGCTGAACAAAACATGGTCGTAATCTTCTATGCGATAATTTTTTGCCATGTCAAGTAAGGCTTCCAAATATTTTGGGTGCTTGTAAAAACTGCTGATAATGTTAATGTCGGGAAAGGCTTCCCAAGATTTTATTTGCTGCATCACTTCTTCAATAGCCGTGCCCGTGCTTGAACTTGCATACTGCGGATAAAGCGGAAGTATGTGAATTTTTTTCGGGCGTTGTTTGCGCAAATTTTCCAACACATTTTTTATACTTGGTTGTTGATAGCGCATTGCCATTTCAACAATGTAATTTGAGCCGAGATGTTGTTGCAATTTTTCTTTCAACGCCATGCTGTGTTCCATAAGCGGAGAGCCTTTTTCCGTCCACACATTTTTATACAATTTTGCCGAATTAAATTTTCGTGTGGGAACAATAATCATATTCACCAAAAAAAAACGACCAATCGCACTAATATCAATCACACGTTTGTCGTTCAAAAATTCCGAAAGGTATTTTCCCACCTTTGCAGGTGCAGGGCTGTCGGGTGTGCCAAGATTGATAAGTAAAACGGCTTCTTTCATTTAATTACTCGCGTTCAAATCAGTTGCAATATCGTTTGGCGCAACTTCATTTGTTTTTTTGGTAAAACGTTTTTGAAAAAGAATAATAATAAAAACACCTGCAGAAATAGAAGCATCGGCGAAATTAAAAATAGGGCGAAAAAACTGAAAATCTTCGCCGCCCCAAATCGGAAACCAGTCGGGGAAATGTCCGTTCAAAATCGGGAAATAAAACATATCCACCACACAGCCGTACATACTTGGGGCGTAACCGCCGCGCGTGGTAAGCGATGCAATGCCGTCGTAAGGCATATACTCGTTAAAGTCGTGGTCAAAAAAAGTGCCTCTGTCAAAAATTAATCCGTAAAATGTACCGTCTAAAATATTGCCTATTGCGCCTGCCAGAATTAAAGAAACTGCAAAAATAAATCCTGCGTGTTCTCTTTTTTTAATCATGTGGCGAATGTAAAACGCCCCGCCAACGCAAGCCAAAATGCGAAACACACTCAAAGCTAATTTTCCGAACGCGCCACCAAATTCAAAGCCAAACGCCATGCCGGGGTTTTCGGTAAAATGCAAAATGCACCAGTTTGCCAACCGCCCCACTTCGCCAAGCGGATAATTTGCTTTGATGTAAATTTTGATGAACTGGTCAATAAACAGTACCGAAAGCACCGTAATTAAAGGTATTTTGTAGCGTTTGAGCATTTTAAATTTTTGAGTTGCAAAGATAAGTTTTTTCACCACAGTACTTGTTCCGAATTTATCGGAAGACACAGTGTTCACAGCATTTAAAAAAAGTAAAAAAGCTGTTTTCTACATAAAGAAAACAGCTTTTAATGTTTCAGTCAAACGTGTTTAAATAGTTTGGCTCAGTTTGGCATCAATGCCCAACGTGGCGTGAGGCACAGAACGCAGGCGTTCTTTAGGAATTAATTTACCTGTTATGCGGCAAATGCCATACGATTTGTTTTCAATGCGCACCAAAGCGTTTTTCAAATTCACAATGTATTTTTCCTGACGAACTGCTAATTGCGCAGTTTCTTCTTTACTCATCACATCGCTGCCGTCTTCCAGCAATTTGAATGAAGGTGACGTATCGTCCGTGCCGTTATCGTCTTCGTTGCTCATGGTTTGTTTCAGCAAATCGTAATCGGTTTGCGCCTCTTTCAGTTTCTGAAGTATGAGTTCTTTAAACTCCGCCAGTTCTTTGTCGGTATAGCGGGTGCGGTTGTCTTTTGTGTTTACAAAAGGTTTCGGGTCGTTTGCGTTTTTATTTCTTACCAATTGTTTGGTAATGTCAATTTGCACGGGGCGGTTACGAATGTATTGCTCCATGCTTCCGCCCATTGATTTCCCTTCGTTTTTCTTTCTGCGCCCACGACCGCGTTTCTCGGGAACTTCATCATCGTCATCATCGTCAGGAACTACAACGGCGGCATCCAAGTCCACCAAGCCTGCTACATCTAACTCGCTGCCTTCTTCTATGGTTTCCTCTTCTTCCTCGTTTTTTTCGTAATCATCTTTTACGTCCACATCGTCTTCATCATCATCTGACGATTTTCCTTTTTTCTTGCCCTTAGACTTATCGGCTTTTTTGTCTTTAACCTTTTTGACAATGGCATCAATAGGTTTGCCCGCGGGCTTTTTACCTTTGATTTCTTTTTCCTTTTTTGATTCAGCTTTTTTGCTTACTGTTTTTGCGGCAACTTTCTTTGCTGCGGTTTTTGTCTTACTGCTCACCTGTTTAGATACTTTTTTTGGTTCTTCTTTTTTCTTCTTTACCACAGGCTTAGGAGCAGATTTTTTTGCAGCAGGCTTCACCGCTTTTTTAGGAGCAGGTTTCGCCACTTTCTTTGCCTGTTTAGGAGCAGTTTTGGCTTTTGCTTTTTTGGTGTCTTTCTTTTTCGCCATAGGTGTATTTATTTTATTTGTTAATTTAATTTTTCTATTGAAATCAGCGTTGAGATTAAGTCATCAACTTCAATGGTAACTGCATTGGCAGTGCCGAGTTCTTTTACCAACTGCAAATCGCTTGTCAGGGTTTCAGAACAAATATACCCTAAATTGTTTTTAATGGCAGTATTTAATTCCTGTTTTTCCTGAATTTTTACCAATATTTTATCGGTTACCTCAAAGCCTTTGTCTTTGCGCAGGTTTTGAATACGGTTTACCACTTCCCTTGCCAATCCCTCGTTACGCAATTCTTCCGACAAATTAATGTCTAATGCAACCGTTATTGCGCCGCTGTTTGCTACTTTCCAACCCGGAATGTCAACAGGAATGATTTCTACATCCTCAGGAAAAAGATTTATTTCTAATGTGGTTTTTCCACCTCCTAAAAAATCAGCGTATTTATCTTCAATCTTACCAACAGTATGCTTTCCGTTTTTTTCAATATCACGAATAATTAAATCAGCATGGTCTTTACTATATGCCTGAATTAATTTCATGTATTGACCGTATGTTTTACCAAGCGTTTTGAAATTCAATTTCAAATTTTTTACAATTTGTGTTTTGCTTTCGTCAACAAACTCAATTTGCTTTACATTCACTTCATTCAAAATCAAATCTTGCACGGCTTCAATTTTTTGCTGAAACTCTTTATCCAAAATCGGAATTTGTATGCGCTGCAAGGGCTGACGCACTTTCAAATTTTCTTTTTTGCGTATTGACAATATCATGGAAGAGATTTTTTGCGCCAATTCCATGCGTTCTTCCAAGTTTTTATCTTGATATGTTTTGTTGAACTCAATCAATTTTGTTAAGTGAACAGATTGATGATTCAAGGTTAAATTCTGACACAACCAATCGGAAAAGAACGGCGCAATCGGGCTCATCAACTGTGCAACGGTAATTAAGCAGGTGTGCAACGTTTCATACGCTGCAATTTTATCATCGCTCATTTCGCCTTTCCAAAAACGGCGACGCGATAAGCGCACATACCAATTGCTTAAATGCTCGTCCACAAAGTCTTCAATGGCGCGGGCTGCGCGATGCGGTTCAAATTCTTCGTAACGCAACGTTACTTCTTCAATCAAAGTTTGCAATTCAGAGATAATCCAACGGTCAAGCTCCGCACGCTTTTCAACGGGTACTTGAATTTTATCTGAAACAGTAAAATTGTCCACATTCGCATAAAGCGCGAAAAATCCGTAAGTATTATAAAGCGTTCCGAACAATTTGCGTTGTACTTCGGCAATGCCTTCTTCGTCAAATTTCAAATTGTCCCAAGGTGCGGCGTTTGCAATCATGTACCAACGTGTTGCATCCGCTCCGTATTTTTCAATGGTTGCAAAAGGGTCAACGGCATTGCCCAAACGCTTGCTCATTTTGTTGCCGTTTTTGTCTAACACCAAACCGTTGCTCACTACGTTTTTGTATGCAACGCTGTCAAAGCACATGGTGGCAATGGCGTGAAGCGTAAAAAACCAACCGCGTGTTTGGTCAACGCCTTCGGCAATAAAATCGGCGGGGAAAGCCCCTCCCGACCTCCCCAAAGGGGAGGAGTTCAAACCATTATCAATTAAATCTTTGTTCTCAAACGGATAATGCAACTGTGCGTAAGGCATAGCACCGCTATCAAACCACACGTCAATTAAATCAGGTTCACGGAATAATTGTTTTCCGTTTTTTTCCAAGATAATCGTGTCTGCGTAAGGTTTGTGCAAATCAAATGTGTTGTAATTTTTTTCGGAAAAATCATTTGCTTTAAAATCTTTCAAAGGATTTTCTTTCATCACATTTTTTGCAACAGCGTTTGCAATTTCTTTTTGCAACTCTTCCGTGCTGCCAATGATGATTTGTTCGCTGCGGTCTTCGCTTGTCCAAATAGGCAGCGGAATGCCCCAAAAACGCGAACGCGATAAATTCCAATCGTTTAAATTTTCCAACCAGTTGCCGAAACGCCCTGTGCCTGTGGTTTCGGGCTTCCAATTGATTGTTTTGTTCAAATCAATCATGCGTTCTTTTAACGCTGTTGTTTTGATAAACCAACTGTCCAACGGATAATACAACACAGGTTTATCGGTGCGCCAACAATGCGGATAAGAGTGCTCGTAAGTTTCTTTTTTAAAGAGCTTGCCTTCTTCCTGCAATTTCAACACAATGCGCTCGTCAACGCTCAAATAATTTTTTAACTCTTTTATTTTACCTGCTTTTTCAAGGATTGATTTTTGTTTTTCAAATTCAACTTTTTTCTCATCGTCCGATAAATACGCTTCTTTTACATACTCATCGCCATAAAGAAAAATATTGTCTTTTACTTCGGGTAAAAATTTTCCGCGTTTATCAACTAAAGTGAGTGCGCCGATGTTGTTTTGTTTTGCCACACGAAAGTCATCTGCACCAAAACTCGGCGCAATGTGTACAATGCCTGTGCCGTCGGTGGTTGTTACGAAATCGCCGAGAATGACAGCCCCTCCTGCCTCCCCAAAGGGGAGAGTGTTACCGTTCAACTGCACAAAATCGTTTGCGCTTTTGAATGGAAGAAGTTGCTCGTATTTTATTCCTGCTAAATCAGAGCCTTTGCAAGTGGCAACAATTTTAAATGGAATGTTTTTATCGCCTGCTTTATAGTCTTCAAATTTTAGTTCGCTGTTTTTTTCAGGAAAATATTTGCTCAACAAATCTTTCGCTAAAACAAGTGTTTGTATTTTGAACGTGAAAGGGTTAAATGTTTCTACAAAAACATAGTCAATGTCTTTTCCTACTGCAAGTGCAGTATTTGACGGAAGTGTCCAAGGAGTTGTTGTCCATGCGAGAAAATAGGTGTTAGCATCATACTCAATAAATTCGTTCTCTCCAAAGTTCCCAACATAACGCCCTGTGCGTTCCCTTACGTCAATTCTAAACATCACAGTCGCCGTTCTGTCTTTCACATCTTTATATGCGCCGGGCATATTCAACTCGTGAGAGCTTAAACCTGTTCCTGCTGCGGGCGAGTAGGGCTGAATGGTGTAGCCTTTGTACAAGAGATTTTTTTGGTACAAATTTTTAAGCAACCACCACACGCTTTCGATGTATTTGTTGTCGTAAGTAATGTATGGGTCGCTCATGTCCACCCAATAGCCCATTTTTTCGGTAACTTCTTCCCACTTGTCTTTAAACTTCATCACTTCGGCGCGACAGGCTTTGTTGTAATCTTCTACCGAAATATATTTTGGAGAGTTTTTGTTGCCGATGTCTTCTTTGGTAATGCCGAGTGATTTTTCAACGCCCAATTCAATTGGTAATCCGTGTGTGTCCCAACCCGCTTTGCGTTTCACTTGGTAGCCTTGTAAAGTTTTGAAGCGGCAAAAAATATCTTTAATGCTTCGCGCCATAACGTGGTGAATGCCGGGCATTCCGTTGGCACTTGGCGGACCTTCATAAAACACCCAAGGTTTTTCCGCACTGCGTGTAGAAACAGATTTTTCAAAGGTTTTGTCTTTCTTCCAAAACTCTAAAACATCTTTTGAAATCTGCGATAAATCTAATTTCTTATGTTCAGGATATTTTTTCATTCGTTCCGTCCTTTGTATTTCAGCTTTTTTATACGCCTCAAAAAAAGAGGCACGAATTTAATGAAATTCTATGGAATATAATGGGTTAAGTTTTTGCCAGTTGAAAACAAAAAAGCCACCGTTTTTGGTGGCTTTTCTACAAGATTTTTCTTCAAGAAATTACATACCGCTGCTAAAGTGGCTCATACTTTCGCGTTTCATCGGGTTAATGTTGAGTACAGGAAGCGACGAAAGTTCCACTATTCTTGCACCAACCGTTCCGCTGAAACGCTCACCGATACTCAAATCTCTTTGATTGGTTTGAATAATTAAATCGGTGTCGTTTTTTAACGCGTAATCTATAATGGCTTCGGCAGGCGTTTTGCTCGGAATGGATTTGTTGCCACAGTTAATGCCTTCGGCTTTGATGAATTTTTTTACCTGTTGCACATACGGCAGTAATTTATTTTCATACTCCTCATTGTCCGGTGGAAACACCGATACAACTTTTATTTCCGATTCATAATAATTGGCTATTTGCAAAGCATCAGATACTTTTTCACGACTTTCGGGTGTGAGGTCAAAAGGCATAACAATATTTTTGCAGTTTTCTTTTACTTCCGTGCCGCGTATTGTAACCACAGGGCAAGGCGAATTGCTGATTAATTTAATTGGGGTAATGCCACCGCCAAAAAATCCTGTTTTAAAGTTTGTGTTTTCGTCCAAGCCCATAAACACCATAGAGCATTTAAGTTCTTCTGATTGTTTGTTAATGGCATCGTAAGGCTCAGAAGCTTTAATAATAAGTGTTTCAACCGTGAGTCCGCTTTCGGCGCGTGTTTCATCGGCAAGTTGTTCCAACTTGTCTTTGTTTTCCGTTTCGCTGTTAGCCGAAACGTGTAACAAGATTAATTTTGATTTGGTTTTTTTTGCCAATGAATAGGACTGCTTGACGGCTACCAATGACTGCTTTGAAAAATCAATCGGGATTAATACGGATTTATTTTCTTTAATCATACTTAAATTTATTGGTTGTTTTATGTGTGAAACCGCTCTAAATTAGGAAAAAAAATTTACAACTGTCAAAAAATCGTCAAAAAGTTTAAAAGGTTCATCTTTTAATAGCAAATTAACAGCAAAATGGCTTTCCTGCGGGGGAATAATTTTAGCCCAACGTGGCAATTACCTTTAATTCAATGGCTATGGGAGTTGGCAACTTGTTGATTTCTAATGTGGTACGGCACGGCGGATTTTCTTTAAAATACTCTGCCCATAGTTTATTGTACTTGGGGAAATCGTCTTTCATATTGGTAAGAAACACGGTAACGTCCACAATGTTGTCCCAAGAACTGCCGGCATCTTCTAAAATGTATTTGATGTTTTTAAAAACACTATGGCATTGCGTCTCAATATCGTAAGATATAATTTGTCCGTTTTCGTCTAATTCCACCCCCGGAATTTTTTTGTTGCCGCGCTCACGGGGACCAACACCGCTTAAAAATAATAAGTTGCCTACTTTGCGTGCGTGCGGGTATAAACCCACAGGCTCAGGTGCTTTTGACGATTCTATTTTTGTTGTCATAATAACTAATTTTTTGTCAGTTCGAGTAGGTTTGCTGCCTCTTTGCAAAGCGTATCGAGAACTGATTTCTCCGACACGTCATTTCTCGATACGCCTCCTGTCGTCGGCTACTCGAAATGACATAAATCGGGCAAATTTAACGATATTCCTGAGCAAAATCATTTTTTTACCGAAGTCATAATTGTAACTTTGAGGCTATGAACATTAAACAACTTTACACCAACTGCCTTGCACAAGGCGCGTATTACATTGCCCACAACGGCGAAGCCGCAATCATTGACCCCCTGCGCGAAACGCAACCCTATTTGGATTTACTCAAAAAAAACAACGATAAACTGAAATATATTTTTGAAACGCATTTTCACGCTGATTTTGTGAGTGGGCATGTGGATTTGGCGCGTGAAACAGGCGCAACGATTGTTTACGGTCCAAATGCGGAAACTTCTTATAAAAGTCATGTAGCCAAAGACAACGAAGAATTTAAAATCGGAAACCTGACTTTGCGTGTGCTGCACACTCCCGGGCATACTTTGGAATCTTCCACTTATTTGTTGCTGGACGAAAAACAAAAACCAATGTGCATTTTTACAGGTGATACCTTGTTTATCGGCGATGTGGGTCGCCCTGATTTGGCAATAAAATCAGACCTTACGCAGGAAGATTTGGCGGGAATGTTATATGACAGTTTGCGAAACAAAATTATGCCTCTGCCCGATGACATCATTATTTATCCCGCTCACGGCGCGGGTTCTGCCTGCGGAAAAAACATGAGCAACGAAACGGTGGATACTTTGGGCAATCAGAAAAAAACAAATTATGCTTTGCAAAATATCAGCAAAGAACAATTTATAAAGGAACTTACCACAGGTATTTTGCCCGCACCGCAATATTTTGCCAAGAATGCCGCTTTGAATAAATCAGGGTACGAAAATTATAATGAAGTCATTGCAAAAGGTTCAGTGGCTTTGTCTGCCGAAGATTTTGAAAAAGTTGCGAAAGAAAAAAATGCGCTTATTCTTGATGTGCGCAAACCCCAAGAATTTGCACAAGGTCATATTCCAAATGCTTTATTTATTGGTATTGACGGGCAATTTGCGCCTTGGGTAGGAACGGTAATTACCGATTTAAAAACTCCCATTTTGCTTGTAACCCCCGAAGGGCGTGAAGAAGAAGCAATTATGCGTTTGTCGCGCGTAGGTTATGATAATTGTATCGGTTTTTTAAAAGGCGGAATTACCGAATGGAAAAATGCAGGAAAAAATTTAGAACACATTGAAAGCATTTCTGCCGAAGAGTTTATGCAACATTACGCCAAAGGTGCAAAAACGCTTGATGTGCGCAAGCCAAGTGAGTTTGAAACCGCGCATTTAAAAAACGCCGAAACAAACCCTTTGGATTTTATTTTTGATTGGGTTGACAAAATTGACAAATCCCAACCGTATATGGTGCATTGTGCGGGGGGCTACCGCAGCATGATTGCCGCTTCTATTTTAAAGCAAAAAGGATTTAACAACTTAACCGATGTGCAAGGCGGCTTTGGCGCAATAAGCAAAACAGAAGCGGCTAAAAATAAGGTGGTGAGTGAAGCGGTGAAGGCTTAGTTCTTGTGTCACTTTGTAAAATAAGGCATACATTTATCATCTAAAAAGGTGCACAAATACAACCAAGTGTTGTTGTATAAATATACTTTAAAGGTATGAAGGTGTGCCTATAAGTAAGTTATAGCCAATGCTGACAGACAGAATATTAGACTAAATGCGATTTCTTTTTATCATATTTTTTTTCACGTTAAGACTTTCGTTGTCGGCTCAATCTGACACGAACTCTACTTTGCCCCTTGGTCTTTTTTTTAACCTAAATTCCGTGACAGGTAATTATGCAATGATTGAATTAAAGAAATCGTTTGTTGCAATTCGCTGGACGGATCCTCAGATAGATCATTGGTCTGACATTGGAACATGGAGTTTGACGGGGGACACTATTAAAATTAATTTTGATCGAAATGACTGGACATTTATTTATAAGGACGAGAATGGTAAAAAACCTGACTTCTATCCGGTTTTGGAAATGGTTGGTTTCCCTTGGCAGTATAAAAAGGTCGGTAGAAAAATATTCAAGGACAGGTCATTTGTAAAACTGTTTCAAGTTTCAGGAAAAGCTATTAAAATAAAAGGCCAGCCAAAATTAAAATGGAATCGTTCGAGTAACATCTATTTTGTTCTTGAAAATCTGACAAAGTGGGACAAAATAAATTTAAAAAAATCAGTTACGATTGAGGGAACAATTCTTGAGGGTCAGGACGAAGATTTCACAATTCAAAACTGGACAATAATCAAATAGCAAATAAAGCACTGGCTATAACAGCGGTCTTGCCTTATGCCTGTATTTTGTGCATTTTAAAATCTCGTTGGACATTTGTACATTTAGCATTACGGACGACAGGCACAAGGCAAGGCTGCAAAACGTTAGAGGCTATATTCTAAAAACACTTTCTCAAAAATTTTCTCAATTCTTTATTGCTTTGTTTTGGGCTTTCCAAAAAACCAAAATGTCCGTCGTGTTCTAAGTATAAAATCGTTTTGTTTTTTATAACCTGAAATTGTTCCAACAAAACTTGCGGCGAGAAAACATTATCCAATTCACCGATTACTGTCATAATGGGATATTCTACCAAACCAAGAATAAGGTCGCGGCTCGGACGGTCGCGCATACCAAGCAAGGCGGCAATAATGCCCTGACGGTTTGTTTGTTTTGCAATTTTTGTTGCAAAGGCAATTTCGTTTTTCAGATACTTTACATTTTTTTGCGCAAACAAATTTTTTATCAAATTTTTGGTATATAATGTTTTGTTTGCTTTTACGACGTTAATGGCGCGCGTGCGTTCTTGTTTTTTCTCTTTGCTGTCGGGGTAGGCACTGCTGTGATACAAACACAGCCCTTTTACATGGTCGGGAAATAAATCGGCAAACGCCAACGAAACATAACCGCCCATGCTATGCCCAATGAGAACGTGTTTTTTTATTTTTAAAAAATCTATTACAGATTTCACGCATTTTGCCATGAGTTCCATGCTGTGTGCGTAACCAAAATTGGCGGTGTTTCCATGCCCCGGTAAATCAATGGCAATAACACGATAGGATTTTGATAAATCGGCAATCGTATCTTTCCAAATTTCGTGAGAGCCGAGAAAACCGTGAAGCAACACAACCGCACGTCCTTTGCCCGTGTCGGAAAAAGTAACTTTATCTTTTTTGAATTGTGCGGTTTTTATCACGCTTCAAATATAGATATAGCCCGCAGATGACACAGATTAAAAACACAGATAATCGCAGATTTATTCCTTACTTAAATGTATATCTAATCCCCAAAAAACCTCTTGCGCCCTGATTTGGTGCATACACGTAGGTAGGGTCAAATGTCAGCCCATAAGGATTATTAAGTGTAGCCATTGCCTGACCGTTTGCATTAAACTGAACTTCTTTATCAAAGGGGTCGTTTGTTCTTGCTATGATAAAGGGATTGCCTTTGTTTGGTGTCCAGTTCAGCAGGTTTTTTACGCCTCCGTAAATTTCAAATCCTTTTTTAAATTTCTTGGTAAACTGAATGTTTTGAATGCTCCACCAAGGCGAATATTCACTTCTCGGGTCGGTATCGCTTAACAATGGTAAACGCATCGGACTGTAAACATTGCCTGTGTAGTCAACCGTTAAGCCAATGTTTTTAAATGTATATCCGATGTTCCAAACGCCTGTAAAATTTTCCGTAAACATTTGGCGGGTTCTTATATTGTTTTCTACACTATAAACGTTCATATAAGTTCCACCCAACAAAAACTTCAAGCCATTATTTAAAGCAATATCCAAATTTAATGAAACACCTTGCGAAATGGCATATCCGTCTAAATTGTCGTAGATAATTTTATTAGGGTCGGTATCATAATTGGCAATAATTTTATTGGTGAAATGGGTATAGAAAGCCGTAGCATCTAAGCCGATAAATGTTCCGTTTTTGGCAACTATCTTTTTAACGAAGTTGATATTTCCGTTCCACGAAGTTTCGGGTTTCAGGTCTGATAAAAATTCCACCTTTCTTGCTCCCGTAAGCACCGCGTGGTCTTCGGTAAAC
Source organism: Bacteroidota bacterium (assembly GCA_019638705.1). Classification (GTDB taxonomy): domain Bacteria; phylum Bacteroidota; class Bacteroidia; order B-17B0; family Aurantibacillaceae; genus Aurantibacillus. The sequence goes on along the minus strand of JAHBTI010000007.1, from coordinate 86,130 downwards.
ACGTTTGCCACACGGTAGCCGTTACCAAAACTTAAACGCACTACATTCTTTTTATTTTGAGAACTCCATTTGTAATTGAAGCGTGGAGTAAAAATATTTCCATGAATGGAATTGTTGTCGTAACGCATTCCTAATAATAATTTGTTGTTAGCGTTTATGCTTATTTCATCTTGCACAAACATTCCGGGCAGATGCGTTTGAGAAGGTAAATTTTTAGAATTTCCTGTGGTGTCAAATGTTGCGGTTGCAGGTGTGTTGTCATCATAATAGGTATAACGATACGTTGTTCCCAATAAAATATCATTTCGTTTTAGTTGTTTGTTCCAAGTCAGTTGCCCGAAACCAATATATTGTTGAGCCATATAAGATATGTGCCCATAAACGCTGTTTTGGTCGTGTCCGTTTGCGCTGAACTGAAACAGTATTTTTTCTTTAACAGGTAACTGGTATGTGCCAAAAAATTCCCAGCGTTTGGTATAAATGCTTTCACCATAAATACTATCGCCGCCCCTGAACGATTTATTCCACCGCATATCGCCGCCCCAACGGTCTTCATACACATAACGACCTGCCAATGAAAACACACGGTTATCTTTTCGTTCAAAATTCCATTTGTTGAAAACAGAAATTCTGTTTTGCAAGGTTAAGTCTGTAAAGCCGTCTTTATTATTATCAACAGGAAGCGAATAATTAAAGTAGTTAATTCCGATTAATGATTGCGCTTTTTTACCTGCGTTGAATTTACCTGCAATATCTGTATTCATTTCGCCCCAGCTTGTACCGAATATATCTGCCGAAAAGAGCGGTACATTACTTGGCTTTTTGGTAATGATATTGATAAGCCCGCCAACCGCTTCGCTGCCGTAAAGCGTAGAAGCAGGTCCTTTTACGATTTCCACTCTTTCTATTAAAGATTGAGGAATACCCGATAAACCGTAAACCGTAGAAAGTCCGCTTACAATCGGCATTCCGTCAATCAGCACCATAGTATAAGGTCCTTCCAATCCGTTGATGTGAATATCGCCTGTGCTGCATATATTACAATTTATTTGCGGACGAACACCATTTACATTTTGCAGGGCATCAAATACGGAACAAGTTGGGTTAGCTTTAAAAAATTTAGCTGTGTAAACCTCAACAGGAACAGCACTTTCCAACTTTGAAACTTCTTTCATTGTTCCTGATACAACTACTTCATCAAGTGTCGCATTATTAGCAGTCAATTCAAAATTTAAAACGGCGGTTTCATTTTCTTTCAGCAAGATTGTTTTTACAGCTCTGTCATATCCGATAGCTGAAACGATTACTTTATAAGTTCCCGCAGGTATATTTTTTATCAGGAACATTCCCGATGTGTCGGTTTGTATTCCGTATTTACTGCCCTGCAAGCCCACAGTGGCAAATTCTACGGGTTTGTTCTCGCACGTTATCCTGCCTTTTAAGGTTGCTGTTTGGCTCAACGCTATGTTTCCAAATGTTAGAAACAGTATAAAACTATATTTTTTTATGTTCAACATTAAGTTTGTTTTGCCTGCAAAAATATAAAGTTAGATTAACCTAACAAAATATTTTTGAGAAATCTTTTGTTACATCGAGCGAAGTCGAGATGTGTTCTTCGAAAACGTTCATTTCTCGACTTCGCTCGAAATGACAAAGCAGTTTCTTACTTTTACAAAATGTTATCTCAAACCGAAGAAAATTACCTCAAAGCTTTGTTTTACCTTACTTCAGAAAACGCCGATAAATCGGAAGCCGGCACAAACGAACTGGCGGCTACCTTAAACGTAAAACCTGCCACCGCCAACGATATGCTGAAAAAACTGAAAGAAAAAAAATTGGTGAATTATGAGAGGTACGGAAAAATTTCGCTCACCAATTCAGGAAAAAAACAAGCCATTGATATTGTGCGAAAACACCGCCTTTGGGAAACGTTTTTATACGAAAAATTAGAATTTACTTGGGATGAGGTACATGAAGTTGCCGAACAATTAGAGCATATTCATTCACCAAAGTTGATTGAAAAGTTAGAGAAATTTTTAAACTATCCTGAATTTGACCCGCACGGTGATGCTATCCCCAATGCCAAAGGAGAATTGAAAGTGCAAGCCCGCAAAACCTTGTCGGAAATGGCGGTGGGAAAAACCTGCAAATTAATTGCCGTGAAAGATAACAGCGCGTCGTTTTTGCAATATGTGATGAAGGTGGGTTTGGGATTAAGCAGCAAAATAAAAGTTATCAGTCGTCAAGATTTTGACGGTACTTTAGAAATTGAAGTAAACGGAAAAAAATCGGTGGTGAGCCAAAAGTTTGCGGATAATTTGTTTGTGGTGTAGTGTATTAAAATTAAAACGAGATTTAAATAGACTCCTATTTCTAAATTCTAATTTGCGTTATTCGGAAAATACTCATCGTGGAAAACCCGTGCATCAAATTTTTCTTCCCAATACTTCGCTAAATATTCCTGCTCGGGTTGTCCGCGTGTGGGAATGAGGATAAGATTTTTCTTTCCGAGTAAATGTAAATCCATTAAGGTGCTGTAACCGCTGCGACAAATCACGGTTTCTGCGCCAAGAATTAATTTTTTTAATTCTGTTCCGTTGGCGAAGTCAATAATTTTTATGTTCCTGTCATGCTGAGGTACGAAGCATCTCGTTGTTTGAGTTTCTTCGTTCCGCTCAGAATGACAAACGCCTCTCACCAAAACAATTTTTACTCTCGGCTTTTTAAGTTTCAAAAACGAATTTTCTAAAATTGTGCGTTGAGGTTCTACACCCGAAAGTAAAATCAGACAATCAAATGTTTCAATCTCGTTAGAATTTATCGGTAAATCTTGTAAGGCACTTTGCGGTTCAATGTATTTCACGGGAATTTTAATTCCTTTTGGATTGCTTAACTGACCTGACAAACGGAGTTTTTCGTTTTCGTAATCGGGTATCCAAACTTCATCAAAGCAATGAATGTAACGATGATTAATTTTTGTGGCGAATGAAGAAAAAAACGGCACTTTAATTTGTAATTGATGCGTGATAAAAATGTTGTATGTGTTGTTATTGTGCAAACCGAAACGGTTGTCGCTAATCACAATGTCAATCTTGTTTTTCGAAATAAATTTTTCCAATTGTTTTTTCTCTGTTTTAATCGCCGAATTAATTTTCGGAAACTGAAACAAAATTTTTAACCACACAGGGAAAAATTTTGAATAGCGAATGTTGTATGAAGGCAAATTTATTTTTTGCAGTTCGGGGAAATAATTTTCAAAAAGTGTAACATTGTTTTCGGTAACACCGATAATGACTTTGTTGTTTTTTGAAAAACGTTTAATCAGCGGAACGCAGCGTGTGGCGTGTCCCAAGCCCCAATCTAAAGGCGCAATAAAAATGATTTTATCTTTTAAATTTTGCATTTCAAAAAAATACCTCTGCGTTTTTGTGCAGAGGCATTTCGTTTATTTATGTTTTTCCATTACGCGTCAATCTTTGCGTATTTCGCGTTTTTTTCAATAAACTCGCGGCGCGGCGGTACTTCGTCGCCCATAAGCATACTAAACACGCGGTCGGCTTCGGCTGCACTGTCTATGGTAACCTGGCGCAGGGTGCGACTGTCGGGATTCAGAGTTGTTTCCCAAAGTTGTTCAGCGTTCATTTCACCCAAGCCTTTGTAACGCTGCACATGCACGCTGTCGGTTTTTTCACCACCCAAAATTTTTATTTGCTCATCGCGTTCAGTTTCGTTCCAGCAATACACCTGCTCTTTTCCTTTTTTCACCAAATACAATGGCGGCGAAGCAATATAAATATGTCCTTTTTCAATCAATTCTTTCATGTGACGGAAGAAGAACGTCAAAATCAAAGTCGTGATGTGAGAACCGTCCACATCGGCATCGCACATGATAATCACTTTGTGATAACGCAGTTTTTCCATATTCAATGCACGGTCGTCTTCTTTTGTGCCGCGAAATACACCAAGAGCCGTAAAAATATTTTTAATCTCCTGATTTTCGTAAATTTTATATTCCAACGATTTTTCTACGTTCAAAATTTTTCCGCGCAAAGGCAAAATGGCTTGATACTCGCGGTTTCTGCCTTGTTTGGCTGTTCCGCCCGCAGAATCTCCCTCTACCAAAAACAATTCACAAGCTTGCGGGTCGCCGCTTGCGCAATCTGCTAATTTTCCCGGTAAGCCCGAGCCTGTCATCACATTTTTGCGTTGCACCAACTCACGCGCTTTGCGGGCTGCGTGGCGAGCCGTGGCAGCCAAAATAACTTTGTCCACAATAATTCTGGCTTGTTGCGGGTGTTCTTCCAAATAATAATTTAAGGCTTCGCTGATAGCTTGGTTTACCGCGTTATCGGCATCGCTGTTTCCGAGTTTGGTTTTGGTTTGCCCTTCAAATTGCGGCTCTTGCACTTTTACCGAAATTACGGCAGTTAATCCTTCACGAAAATCATCGCCGCTGATTTCAATTTTTACTTTTGAGAGCAAACCGTTTTTGTCGGCGTAAGATTTTAATGTTCTTGTTAATCCGCGACGGAAACCCGTTAAGTGAGTGCCGCCCTCGTGCGTGTTAATGTTGTTTACATAACTCTGAATATTTTCGCTGTACGAATTGTTGTACAACATAGCCACTTCCACAGGAATTTCGCCTTTGTTGTTTTCAATGTAAATAGGCTCTTGAATTAATTTTTCTTTTCCGTCATCTAAATACAACACAAATTCACGCAAGCCCCCTTCGCTGTAAAATGTTTCGGTAGCCGTATTTCCGTTTTCGTCTTTTTGACGTTCATCTTCCAAAAAAATGCGAATGCCTTTGTTCAGAAATGCCAACTCGCGCATACGGTTTGCCAAGGTGGTGTAATTGTATTCGCTTACGGTAAAGATTGTCAAATCGGGCGTAAAGGTTTGAATAGTGCCGCGGTCAGTTGTATCGCCCATTTCTTTGGCAGGATACAAAGGTTTTCCCTCGCTAAATTCCTGCACGGTAATTTTTCCGTCGCGGTGCACTTCGGTTTTCATGTGCGATGAAAGCGCGTTTACGCAACTTACACCCACGCCGTGCAAACCGCCCGAAACTTTGTAAGTGTCTTTATCAAATTTTCCGCCCGCGTGGAGAACGGTCATTACCACTTCCAAAGCACTCACGCCCATTTTTGGGTGAATGCCGGTAGGAATGCCGCGACCGTCGTCTTTTACGCGAATGGAATTGTTCTCTAAAATGGTTACCGTAATGTTTTTGCAATAGCCCGCAAGTGCTTCGTCAATGGAATTGTCCACCACCTCGTACACCAAATGATGTAATCCTTTAAAGCTGATGTCGCCAATGTACATGGCAGGGCGTTTTCTTACTGCCTCTAAACCTTCTAAAACTTGGATATTATCCGCGCCGTAATTCTGTTTTTCTGTTGAAACTTCTGACATAAAATCGTTCTTCTGTTAGTTTTTAATTATTCCTTAAATGTACAGAAAAAATGCGGACTGAACCGCGTAAATTTGAACAAATGTTGCTAACAATTTTTAAATTGGAAATGGGTTAATTTGAAGATTATTCAGGATAGTTCAAAATGGTTTAAAGGTTGTTTAAGTAATAGCCGATTTTAAGCCTGAATTACTTTTATCTGTGAAAAAGTAAAAATATTTTGATTAATTCGCAGATAAATGTCAATGCAAGGGTAGGTTTATTTTCCTATTTACTATCAATAGTAAAATGTAAAATATCTGCACTTTTTTTACACATTTTTACACTTTGGCACGATATTTGTGATAAAACGTTAAACTAAAAAACTAATACTTTATGATACATTTTAGCTTAAAACCAATTTTAACGGCACTTTGCTTTTTAAGCCTGCATGGCATTTTTGCCCAAACCCCAAGCTGGCAATGGGCTAAACGCGTAGGCTCTTTTAATGATAACCCGCCGTTTGGAACAGGCGACCAAAATGAAAGATTTAACGATATAAAAACAGATACACTTGGAAACGTGTATGCAGTAGGTGAGTTTTTTCAGAACTCTGCCTTTGATAATCAAACGACAAGCTTTCCAACCACAGGAGGTTACGGAAACCGTGATGCCTATTTGTTTAAATTCAGTAAATGCGGTAAAACTTTATGGTGGAGAAGAATGGGAGGGAGTGGCGATGATAAGGCTATTTCATTAGTATCTAGATAATAATGGACGAGTGGTAATAACAGGGATTTGTGCAAACACATTCACGCTTGGAGGCAGCAATATACAAGACAGCGTAGTTAATAGTGTCGGTTCAGTTCCCGCATTTATTGCGCGTTTTGATACCGCAGGGCATTTTATAGACATACATAATGGGGCATTTAATGGTAAGGTATTTATCACAAGTCAAGGTGATTATTTTGTATCAGGAGGTATTATTGGGGTTAGAGTAAATGCCTTAGGAGTAACAACCGCTACATTTGATTATGCACTAAGTTCACAAGCATGGGTTAGGATTAGTGGTATAACACTTGATAAAAACGATAATGTTTATATGTCGGGCTTTATCACCAATTCAGTAACCATAGGTGGAACGCCTGTAACACATACAAATGTCCCACAAGGTTTGGGTAATTCTATAATTGTAAAATTTTCGCCCACAGGAAGTTTATTGTGGTACAAAACAAGTAATCCAAGCGGCGGCGGAGGAGATGTGTTAGGGAAATGCACTTTGGATACAAGCGGTACAAAAGTCATAACAGGTGGGGTGGCTTCATTAGGAATAACTGTTTTCGGTTACACTCTCCCTCCTCCTCAAAATACAGCAAGGGCAAACGTATTTTATGTGTTTGATACCAATACAGGTAATTTGTTGTCTGCATATACAGCCACAACACAGTATCAAGATTTTATATCACCTGCTTATACAAGCAAAGACGATACCATTTACTGTACAGGAACGATTAATGGCTATTTGGCATTTAATACGGCTACCTATACCACAAACCCTCCAACGAGTACACGTCAAAATTGTATAGCTAAGTTTCACGCATCAGTCGGTTTTATAAATGCAAGTTTATTACCGCAAGCAGGGAGTAGTGCAGCTTCCATAAAAGAGGCAATTAACGGTATAGATATGGATAATCAGGGTAATATTTATATATGCGGTATGTTCGGCGGCACATTAGACAGTTTAGGCACAGCCGTAAATATAATAGGCGGGGCAGAAGACGGCTTTGTGGCTAAATTTGGCTATCCCTGCGGCTCTGCACCCACAAACACAATACCCAATGTACCGCTTGCTTTAACTGCTGTAAACAACGGTAGTTTAACTAATAATGTAGTATGGACAGATAACAGCAATAATGAAAGTAATTTTGACTTGCATTACACCTTTGGCGGCAACCCAACATACAGCTTGCTTGCTACACTACCCGCCAACACTACAAGCTACGCGCATACAGGGTTAAGCTACACAACTACTTACTGCTATAAAGTAGCCGCTACCAACAGCATAGGCACAAGCGCATTCAGTAATACCGATTGCGCCACCACGCCCGCGCCACCCACCGCCACAAGCACACCCAACGCACCGCTTAACTTAACCGCCCTAAACAACGGCAGCCTCACCAATAACGTAGCATGGAATGATAACAGCAACGATGAAACTAATTTTGAATTGCACTACACCATAGGCAGCAGCGCAACATACAGCTTGCTTGCTACTTTACCTCCTAATACTACAAGCTATGCACATACGGGTTTAAGCTATACAACAACCTATTGCTATAAAGTAGCGGCAACCAACAGCGTAGGCAGCAGCGCGTTTAGTAACACGGCTTGCGCTACCACGCCCGCCGCCGAGCCGCCTTTGAGAGTAAAAGAACAAACGCTGCTTAATTCTTTTGTTATGGTATATCCCAACCCCACAAGCGGAACGGTTTGGTTGTCGTGCCTGCCGCTGAAAGGCGAAAGTGTGATAGAAGTGATTAGTCCTTTAGGTCAGCTGTTGCAGCGTATTGTTTTGCCACCCGATGACGGACATACTTTGCCGTACTTCCGCCTCATAGAGCTGCCCAACATAAAAGGTGTTTATCTTATAAAAGTAAGCTCAAGCCTGAGCGGAGCAATGGTGAGCAAAAAAGTGGCGGTGGAGTAAAACAGTTTCTTAATTTTTTGATTAAAAAAAACCACTCTTCGGTAGGATAGACATAAAAACTCTTTAAGGAATATTTTTGTTGAAAAACACACACACTTGTTAATAAGTTAAAAAATTTTAAGTAGTTTTGTGAACTCTGTTTTCTAAGAGCACACACTAAAATTAACATGAAAATAATTTTACAAACTTTTAAAATATTTCTGAGGTCATTCCTTCTTTTTTTAGCGTTTAACTCTTACCATTTGAGTGCGCAGACGCTTTGCTCCGATGCCCAGCCCATTTGCGCAGGTTCTCAAAATATTTTTCCTGCGGCAACAGGCACAACTATTTTTGCCCAGCCCGGAATTTATTTGCCTTGTTACAGTACACCACCTGCTTCAGCACCAAGACCCTCGTGGCACACATTACAAATAGCAAGCAGCGGCAGTTTGGTTATCCAGTTGCAGGGTTCTGCGCTTAGTGATATTGATTTTGTTGCCTACGGACCTTTTACGGTAAACCCCGCCGTAGGGAACTGTACTGCCATGACCACCTCATTAAATACAATAGGTTGTGGTTGGTCAAGTTCTGCTACGGAAACGTTTACCATTACCAATGCCATAGCCGGACAGTATTATTTGTTTCTTGTTACTAATTGGAATAACGTTACTCAAAATGTCATTATAACCCAACCTGCCGGCACAGGTGCTTTAGATTGTTCTTCGGTTTGTAATATGACAGGCATTACAAGTACGGTAAGCTCTTGTAATCCCGCATTAAATACATACAGCGTAACAGGAACTGTTTTAGTGAATAATGTGCCTACGGTTGGCACGTTAAGCATTACCAATTCAAGCACAGGGGCTACACAGGTACTCAATGCTCCGTTTCCCTCACCGCTCACCTACAGTTTTATAGGTCTTTCGGCGGGGGGCGGTACACACAGCATTACGGCAAGGTTTAGTGCCATAACCACCTGTTCTGTTTTTTCTACCTACGCAGCACCCTCTACCCCAACTGTCAGCGTATCGGCAAGCAGCAACCCCGTTTGTGCCGCAGCAGGCTCTACCCTAACCGCAAGCGGCAGCGGTGTGGTAAGTTATTCGTGGAGTACGGGTGCAACATCTAACTCTGTATTTGTAAATCCGGTATTCCCTTCAGCCACCTATATAGTTAGTGGTACTAATTTGGCAGGTTGCCGAAGCACTACGCCATTTGTTGTGTTTGTTTCTGCTTCGCCCAATGTGAGCGCATCGGCTTCTCCTTCTGTGGTATGTGGCGGCGGAGCAGTAACATTATCGGGTTCGGGAGCTAATGCCTACACCTGGCAGCCCGGAAATCATATCGGGAACTCTGTTGTTGTAAACCCTTCGGTAACTACTGTTTATACCGTTACGGGAACGTTTACTTCAGGCGTATTGTGTTCAAACACCGCTACCGTGTCTGTAAACGTAACCAATGCCCCTACGCTAAATGTAAGCAGCAGTTCACCTTCTGTTTGTGCAGGAAATAGTGTTATACTGGGGGTTACGGGCAGCGCAACAAGCTATACTTGGCTTCCGGGCGGAAGCACTTTAACTTCCATATTGGTTTCGCCAACTGTTACCACCACCTATACTGTAATAGGCGCAAACCTTGCGGGCTGTACTGCCACCGCCACCATTGTTCAATCCATTATTTCCACAACTACCATTGCCGTTTCTCCGCCTTCCCCTACTGTTTGTTTAGGGTCGTCTATTACCATGACGGCAAGCGGAGCATCTTCTTACACATGGAGTTCAGGAGGCACAGGTTCTGTTGTTACAGTTACACCGTCTGCAACTGCCGTTTATACGGTTGATGGCTCTAATGGCGGCTGTTTTGGAACGGCTACCGTGCAGGTAGTGGTTAATCCTGTGCCGAACATATCATTTTTTTACCTTGTTCCGTCTGCTCCCAATGTTAGTATATGTGTTAATTCTACCGCTATACTTTTTCAGTCGGGAACTCTGGGTATTCCTACTTATTCATGGTATCCTGCAAATTTAGCCCCCCCTGTTATAATAACTTCAAACCCTGCTGTTCTTACACCTTCGGTTACTACTAACTATACTGTTGTTGGTACATTAGCCGGCTGTACAGGTACTACTACCGCTTTAATTTCTGTTGACCCCGGACCGACAATGACTGTAAGCTCAACACCAACTCTTCTTTGTTCGGGCAGCACAGCCACGTTAAATGCCAATGCTCCCACAGCCACAGCCTTTTTATGGACACCGGGCGGTTCTACCACCAATACGCAAGCGGTAACGCCTACAGTTACTACCAATTACTCGGTGGTGGGTACTAATTCGGCGGGCTGTAGCTCAACTTATACCATTAATCAGGCTGTAAGTGCTCCGCCAACGGTTAATGTGAGTTCGTCTTCACCGTCTGTGTGTATGGGGGGAGGCAATGTTACACTCAGCGCAACAGGCGCATTAAATTACACCTGGCAACCTACCGGAACGACAGGCTCAACATTAAATGTTACGCCTACTGTAAGCACAACCTACACGGTAACGGGTGCAAATTTAACAGGCTGCACGGCTCAACGAACAATAAACATCAATGTTATCAGTATTCCAACGGTAGCTGCCACAAGCGCAACAAGTGCTATATGCATAGGCAGCAGCGCACAATTAACTGCCACAGGCGCGACCAATTATACTTGGCAACCAGGCGGTGCAACTGGCAGCCAAACCATTGTCAGCCCTACGGTAACAACTACATACACCGTCATCGGAAGTCTGTCGGGCTGTACAAACAACGCTGTAGTTACCTTAACGGTGAATAATCCGCCGATACTTGTTGCGAATGCAACTCCAACGATTATTTGTGTTGGTCAATCAGCAACATTAAGTGCAAGCAGCGGAGCAGCTTCTTATACATGGCTGCCGGGAGGCTCAACCACACAAAGCATTGTTGTTGTACCTGCATCTACACAACTTTACAGCGTTACAGCCGTTTCGGCTGTGGGTTGCTCATCTCTCCAAACGGTTAATTTAGCGGTAGTACCCGTACCGACAACTTCCATTACCACACCTCCAACAACTTTATGCGTGGGGCAATCTGTAACGTTAAATGCAACAGGCGCATCAAACTATACTTGGCAGCCAAGCGGTGCAACGGGCAGTCAGACTATCGTAAGCCCTACGGTAACAACCAGCTATACGGTTACAGGTTCAAACGGAGTTTGTACAACAACTGACGTAGTAGCAATTACCGTTAATCCAATACCAAGCGTAAGTATAACGGCATCTTCGGCGAGCGTTTGCAGTGGTAACGGTTCATCTGCAACACTTACTGCAAGCGGCACAGGAGTAACCTACACATGGTTGCCGAGCGGTGCTACAGGCTCAGCTACAACTGTATTTCCAATCGTAACCACAACATACAGTCTAAACGGTGAAAACAATTTTGGTTGTATCAGTACCGCAACAATTGCTGTTGCAGTAAATCCTATTCCGACAATATCAATAAGCAGCACAAATACATTTTTGTGTTTGGGAACATCTGCCACATTAACAGGATTGGGCGGAAGCACTTATACATGGCAGCCTATGGGCAGCACGGGAAGTTCTGTTACCGTTTCACCTGCCAACTCTGCAACTTATACCCTTACAGGCGAAAATTTGGGTTGTATTTCCACACAAACCATAGCCATAAATGTAGAACAGATTTTAGTTACGGCATCTGCATCACCATCTATCGTTTGTTCGGGCAACTCCACTACATTAACGGCTAACGGATTAAATACTTACACATGGCTGCCGATTGCCCAACCTACACAAACAGCAGAGGTTTATCCTACCGACCCAACCAACGTATATACGGTGTCGGGCGTTTCAGCAGGGGGGTGTAATAATACAGCAACCGTTTTGGTGTACGCTGTTCAGCTTCCTACTTTAACGGTGGGTGCAAGTCCGTCTGTAATTTGCGAGGGCAGTTCCGCAATACTCACAGTGGGTGGCGCAAATGTCTTTACATGGAGTCCGGGCGGACAAACACTTTCTTTAATCACGCTTTCACCAAGCGTTACCACTACTTATTCGGTAACAGGCACATACACAGGGCAAATATTGACTTGCCCTGTTACTACCGTTGTTACGGTGGTTGTAAATCCGTTGCCTGCGGTGTTGGCAACAAGTGCTCCGACTGCCATTTGTGCGGGCGATTTGGTTACGCTAAATGCTGCAAGTGGCACGGCAATTAATTTCACATGGTCGCCCTCAGGCGGAACTGGCGCAACCGTTACCGACACACCGACAACCACTACCGAATACACGGTGTATGCCGAAGATGCCAATAATTGCAGTAATACGGCAACAACGAGTGTGTTGGTTAATCCGCTGCCAAGTTTAACCATAACAACAGCATCGCCAATAAGCATTTGTGAAGGCGACATGGTTACATATACCGCCACAAGCAGCAGCGCAATTAATTTTACATGGCAGCCTGTGGGTGTAATTGGTTCAACCGTTACCGACACGCCGACACTAACCACCACTTATACCGTTTATGCCGAAGATGCAAATGCCTGTATCAATAATGCAACCGTAAACGTGGTGGTTAATCTGCTTCCGAATTTAACAGTAACCGCATCTTCAACAAATATCTGTGCAGGGGAAACTGTAACCTTAGATGTGGCAGGTGCAAGCACTTATACTTGGCTGCCTTCAAATTCAACTAATACGCTAATTACCGATGCACCAACTGCAACATCAGACTATACAGTTTTAGGAACTTCAACAGCGGGCTGTGCTTCAACAGAAACAATACAAGTAGTGGTTGTACCGATACCAACAGTCAGCATTAGTGTTGATAATACGGTTATTTGTGAAGGAAGCTCTGTTACATTTACGGCTATCGGCGCAAGCAACTATACATGGTTGCCAAGCGGAAACACAAGTTCGGTAATAACAGAAACACCAACGCTGACTACTACATACACCATTATAGCGGATAATAGCGGGGCTTGCAGTGTATCTGAAACGGTAGAAATTGTTGTAAACACTGTACCGACTAATGTTACTGCAACCGTAACAGGAACACTTTCTTGTACCGACCCTACGGCTACCGCTTCCTTTACGGGAAATTCTACTTCAACAGATATTGATTATGTTTGGTTTGGACCTTCGTCATACTCGCTGGCGGCGCAAAACGCAAGCAACATTACCATTGCAGGAACTTATACATTAGCGGTAACCAATACCATAACAGGCTGCGTTGCCACAACAACCATTGATACACCGCTTGGGGTTATGCCGCCAACCGTAACGGCAAGTTCATCATCGGGAAGCATTACCTGTGTAATAAATTCGGTAACAATAGAGGCAGTAAGCAATCCTACTGCCGATGTAACTTACAGTTGGAACGGCACAATCACAACATCAAGTTTTACTACTGATGTGGCAGGAACATACACCGTTGTTGTTACAGACACAATCAGCACCTGTTCTTCAACCGCCGAGGTAGTTGTGGGTTCACACACATTCATACCAATCACCGCTTCTGTTTCGCCTGCTACTTGTGCCACAGGAGGGCTAACCAATAACGACGGAACAATTATGTTATTCAACTTTGGTGCAAGCGATAAGTTTGATTTGGTGCAAGGCTCTACTTATACAGGCACGGCTACTTACGCCAATGCCATACTGATACCGACTTCGGGCATTGTTACCAATAACCTTGCTAACCCAAGCACAACGGTAGCATACAGCATTCGTTTGTTTGATGATATTGGCTGTACAAAAGATACAGTCTTGATTTTAGAACCTGCCGTTTGTATTACCACTACTCAGGCGTTGGGCATTGCCAAAGCAGGTTCGGCATCAACCGTAAATGCTGACGGCACTTACAACATTACTTATACCGTAGTGGTGAAAAATTACGACACGTTGTTCCCGATAAGTCAAATCGCATTAAGAGAAAATCTTGCGGCTACTTTCCCTGCGCCGACAACCTTTACATTAAGTAATCCTGTTCTTTCGGCAAGCAGCAGTTTAAGTTTACATCCAAACTTCACAGGCATTGCGCCAAACGATACGCTTACGCACCCAACAAGCAGTTTGGCAGCAGAACAAAGCGAAACCATTATATTTACTGTAAAGGTAAAACCTAACGGCATATTTACATACACCAACAGCGTATTTGGTCGGGCATTAACAAGCACTAATTTAGTGGCAACGGATACTTCGCAAAACGGCTTAAATCCTGATTTTGACGGAAACGGAAATCCGAAAAACGATAATGTGCCAACGGTAATCAGTTTAATTCCGCAACTTGAACTTAAAATTACCAAAAAGGTGGAAGCAAGTGATAGGTTGGCAGATGCAAGCATTGACCTTTCCTATACGGTTACGGTTGAGAACCTGAGTAACGATACCTTGTATAAAGTTTCGGTGAAAGACAGTTTGTATGAAAAAACAATCAAATCGCCTGCAACGTATAAAGTAAGAAACTTGTCTGCCGACGGTAATCTTACAGCCAATACTTTGTTTGACGGAGAAATTCACACCAACCTGCTCAATGCTTCGGCGCAAAATAAAATGCCTCCAAACGCAGTAAACAAAATCACGTTTATGGTAAATGTAAACACCGATACCGTAAGGGTAATTTCAAACGAAGTGTATGCTCATGCGCTTAGTGTTTCCAATCCCTCGTTGGTGGTTATGGATACATCAATGGTTACTGTAACCGTTAAAAACTTCACCTTGTTTATTCCGCAAGGCTTCTCGCCAAACGACGACGGCATAAATGACAAATTTGTAATTAAAGGCTTACCAACGAATGGCGATAATGAATTTACCGTGTTTAACCGCTGGGGCAACAAAGTATATTACAATGCCAATTACGATAACTCTTGGGAAGGCTATCCTAATGTAAGCGGTGCGCTTGGAAACGGCAGATTACCGCAAGGAACGTATTATTTTATATTGGATATGAAAGGTAGTGGCAGCAAACCGATTACGGGCTTTATAGTAATACAGTATTAAACACCATAACAACAAATTTTTTTCAAAATGAAAACCATTCATATAAAAACACTAACGCTGATAAGTTTTGTTATGCTGTTTGCAACAAAAGGCAAAGCGCAATACGATGCCATGTTTACGCAATATATGTTTAACGAAATGTTTATCAATCCCGCTTATGCCGGAAGCAAAGATGCCATGAACGTAACGTTGTTGCACCGTCAGCAGTGGGTAAGTTTTGCAGGTCGCCCCATTACCACATCGTTTTCCTTACACGGACCATTAATGGATAACAACATGGGCGTTGGTTTAAGCATATTAAATGAAAAAGTGGGCATACAAACCCGAAACTTAATTTACGGTAGTTACGCTTACCGCCTAAAAGCAGGCGATAATGGGAAACTTGCTTTAGGGCTGATGGGCGGCGTAGAAAATCAAATAAACAGGTTCGGGCAAATAAAAGTAAACGATGTGGGACCTGACGACCCGCAGTTTGCTCAAAACTCGCCAAACATTATTGCGCCAAATTTTGGTTTCGGCACATATTACAGCACAAAAACGTTTTATGTCGGTTTATCCGTTCCGCGCTTGGTTGATAATAATCTTAAACTTTCAAGCGGCAATGCTGTTTCAAAAACATCGCGCATAGAGTTTTCAAAATTCACCTATTACATTACAGGCGGAAATGTGTTTACACTCAACGAAGACCTGAAACTAAAAGCCAACGGCATGATAAAATTAGTGCAAAACGCGCCCGTTCAGCTTGACTTGGGAGCAAGTGCCATTTATCAAGATATGTTTTTTGGAGGACTTTCTTTCCGCACAGGCTCGGCTGTATCTGTGCTTCTCGGCATTCAGGCAAACAAACAACTTTTTATCAGTTACGCTTATGATTTCGGCATAAACAAAATTCAACGTTACTCTTTAGGCTCGCACGAATTAGTAATCAATTACTTGTTTGCATACAAATCAAATAAAATTACATCGGCACGCTACTTCTAAGTTTTTGAAATTGTTTTATGAACCGTAGTTTAACCTTAATACTCCTATTCTTTTTTACCCTTACCACGGCGGTAGCACAAAACCGTACCCTGAAAAAAGCAAATGCCTTTTACGAGCAAAAAGCGTATTCGGAAGCCATTTTGCTTTACGAGCGACTCATTAAATCAGACAGCAGCAACAAAAACAGCATGGTGCTTTCCAAATTAGGGGATTGTTACCGACTTACCAACAATATAAACGGACAGTTGCTGTGCTACGGAAGTCTTGTAGAGCGCGGTGAAGCAGAACCCATACAAGAGTTGTATTACGGCGAAGCCCTGTTGCAAAACGGCGAAGCAGAAAAAGCAAACACCTATTTTGAAAAGTATTCGGCTGATGAGCGCGGAAAACAACGCGCCCTGTCGTTAAGCAAAGCAGCTTCTTACACACGCAATGCCGATGCGTATATGATAAACCCCGCGGCGTTTAATTCTCCGCAAAGCGATTTTTGTGCCGTTAAGTTTTTTGACGGTGTTGTGTTTGCCTCCACACGCAAGCGTGGCGAGTGGATAAAAAAAGAACAGGGCTGGACTAACGGAAATTTTGTGGGCTTGTACACCACAGAGCTTAACGATATGGGCGAGCAAATGCCTGTAAAACCCTTTACCAAAGAGTTAAATTCAAAGTACAGCGAAGGACCTTTATGTTTTAATGCCACCTACACCAAACTGTTTTATACCAGAAACAATGCCCTGCCCGAAGAACTGGCAAAAGACAGCACCTTTAAACTTGCTGTTTACGAAGCTGCTTTAGAGGAATACGGCTTTGGCGATATGAAAAAACTGCCTTTTGAAAACAAAGATTACAATTACGCACACCCAAGCGTTTCGGCTAACGGTTATACCTTATATTTTGCATCAGATATGGAGGGTGGCAAAGGCGGCATGGATATTTACGTTACATACAAGGACTCAAGTGGCGCGTGGAGCGAACCTGAAAATTTGGGCGATAACGTAAATACCGCAGGCAACGAATTGTTTCCGTTTATTGCTTCAAACAATGTGCTGTACTTTGCTTCAAACGGACATGACGGACTGGGCGGATTAGATATTTACGAAGCACCGGTTAAAAACGGAAAAATCTCAAAAATCTATAATATGGGCGAGCCTGTGAACTCTAAATCAGACGACTTCGGCATTTTTTTAAATGAAGACAATAAATCGGGTTACATCAGTTCAAACCGCAAAAACGGCGGCATGGACGATGATATATACAACCTCATCATAACACGCGAAGTAAGACACGGAAAAGATGTGCTGATTTATACCAAAGATAAGGCTACCGATTTGCCTGTACCAAATGTAAAAGTGCTGATAAACAACAACGACACTATTGTTACCGATGAAAAAGGCGAATACACCACTTCGGTGGAAGAAGACTCTACATTAACCTTTATCACCTTCAGCGAAGATTATTTTCAGGCGTATGACAGTTTAATAACAGCCAACGTGCTTAACGAAACACTTACCAAAGAAATAGCGTTGGAAAAAGACCCTAAATTGTTTCTGCAAGGTTTAATTACCGATGCCACCAGCGGAAATCCTTTAGACAGTGTGAACATCAGAGTTACCGATATTAATACAGGCGAGCGTTTTGACCCATACAGCACCACAGCAAGCGGCACATATTACAGGTCTTTACCCGAAAAAAGAATTGGCGATAAGATTACTTACCTGCTTCGCATGGAGAGAAGAGGATATTTGCAGCGCAGCGTTATTTTTTCTCACGATATAAACGCGCCGGGCGAAATAAACATGAACGAAAAAAATAATTTGACTTTGGGGCGCGTGGCAGTAGGCATGGATTTGGCAAAAATGATTGACATAAAACCCATTTACTTTGATTTGGGAAAATCAACCATTCGCAAAGATGCCGCCACAGAGTTAGACAAAGTGGTGCAGGTAATGAACGAGTACCCCAACATGATTATTGAACTCGGCTCGCACACCGATTGCCGTTCAGGCGCGGCTTCCAACTTAAAACTTTCTGCTGCGCGTGCGCAGGCAAGCGTGGCTTACATTATAAAAAGAGGCATCAGCAAAAACCGCATTACGGGCAAAGGTTACGGAGAAACAAAACTGCTGAACAACTGTGCCTGCGAAGGAAAAGTGCAATCAACCTGCAGCGAAGAAGAACACGCCGAAAACCGCAGAACAGAGTTTATTATTACTAAATTGAAGTAGAAGACAGAGCCTGTTTAAATCTGATTGGGAAAAAGAGGATAAGGTTTCTTACTCCTTTCTCAACCGCTCAATTTCTTGTTTTAGTGCTTGGTTTTCTTGTTCTAATTTTTCAATCAGTTTGTCTTTGCTCTTTATGGTTTCGTCTTTGGCTTGCAGAAGTTTTTCAATAACAGCTTTATCGTTTATACTGTTATTTGTGCCGTTTGGGCTCTGCTTTGGCTTTGCTGCGTAGTTTTGGCGGCATAAGCTATACCGACCCACGCCCTGAAGTTCCGGCAGAAGAGGGGGAAAGAACTGCAAATACAAACACCGTAGGCATTAATGAAACAATAATACAACACAATATAACCGTGTTTCCTAACCCTGCCAACGAAAGCGTGAACATAGCATATAAAGTTAAAAACGGAGAACCCTTAACTGTGGTAATGCGCGATGCTTTGGGCAGAATAGTTTATACAGGCAAGGTAAAAGCCAATGAAACATTGCAAATACCCATGAACACGATAAGCAACGGCGTGTATATGCTGAAAGTGCATAAGGGTAAAGAAACTTTTTACCAAAGTAAAGTGGGTTGCATTAAATAAAATTGTGTGGTTTGTTTTTTACTACATTTACTTAAACAAAAAACATTTTCCTCATGCGTGTTTTTAGTTTCATAGAATAACATATTTAAAAAACAAAAATCATGAAAAAATTAGTGTTCTTTTCAATTGCAATTTTATTTGCTGTAAAAATTAGTGCGCAAGATACAACATGGTGTCCGCAAGGCGCAACATGGTATTTCAAATATTCACAAAGTTGGTATAGTCAACAAATACGCAAGAACGGATATGTAGAATTAAAATACACAGGTGATACGACAATCAATAGCATTGCGTGCAAAAAAATTATCGGTAAATTTTCAGGCTGTACTTACTGCCATGTAAGTAATCCAAGTGTGTACCCGCAAGTAGTTATTCCCAATTTCAGAACCCATTACACTTATGAAAATAACGGCGTTATTTATCTGTATAATAAAAACAGTTCAAAGTTTGATACTGTTGTAAACTTTAATGCCAACATTGGCGATAAATGGCTGCGCCCAAGTGGTTGCGGCGATGTTTTAACCGTAACAGATACAGGACACGTTTCAGCTTACGGACTTAGTTTAAAGCAAATAAAAACAAGTCATACATACACATACGTTGAATATCATGACCCCTTTGACCATTCTGATACATCAATAGTCATGGGAGATAACGGAAATATTTTTACGGAACGCATTTTTTCTACAAGTAGTGTACCCAATGACGAATTATTTGGTGCTTCATGCTATAAATGGCAGCCTGTGGGTGTATTTGATGAAGAGCCTGAACAAAGAGCAGGATTTTTATGTTATCAAGATAACTATACTAACGTTGATGGTTGCTCACACATTAAATTATTAGATGTGGGTATAAAAGAAAACAATCTAAACCAAATCAATCTTTCAGTTTACCCCAATCCCACGAATGAAATGCTTAATGTTGAAAGCCCCCTAAGCCCCAAAGGGGGAACAATTAAAATAATTGATGTGCTTGGGAAAACAGTTTGCAATAAGCAATTAGTAAATCAAAAAACGCAAATTAATGTCAGCGAGTTACAAAAAGGCATTTATTTTATAAAAATTGGGAACACGGTAAGCAAATTTGTGAAAGAATGAAAAACAAATCTTATGAAAAACCAATTGCTTTTTATGTTTATGCTTTTTGCTTTTATAAGCAAAGCGCAGCAATCCGTTGTGTTTTTTCCGCAGGGGGCAAAATGGCATTATAATTTTGCTCGTACAGTGGGGCACTTAACAACCCCTCCCGGCTCTAAGACATATATATTAAACCAAACTGCTGAATATGTTGGCGATACCATGATAAATAAAGAGCCTGTAAAAATTATACGCCACCCACAGTTTGACAGAGAGATGTTTTGTAATTGCACGGTAACTACTACCTATATTAAACAGCGTGGCGATACCGTTTTTATGAACAACGCCTGTATGTCGGGCTGGCAAATTTTATACAATTTTGCTACACCTGTTGGGGGGCATTGGGTAACTAATGCAGCGTATTTGGTTCATAATATAACAACGCCTACCGAAACAACGTTTACCGTAACAGTAGATAGCATTAAAACAATCAGCATTAATAATCAAAACCTAAAGCGGCTATACACTACCGTTGAAATAGGAGGAGGATTTCCTTTTCTTCCTCCCTATAAGGAAACATTTACCGAGAGAATTGGCGGGCATTATCTTTTTTTGGGTACTACTGGTCTTTGTGACGAACGTGGGGACACACAGAGTTTCTATAATTTGTTATGTTACCAAGACAACACATTTGGTTTGTACCAACACACAGATAAAGCCTGTGATTATACAACGTATGATGTGGGGCTTGATGAGTTGAAAGATGAAAGTTTAAAATTAAAAGTTTACCCGAACCCCGCTAATGAAGTGCTAAATGTTGAAAGCCCCCTAAGCCCCAAAGGGGGAACAATTAAAATTGTTGATGTGCTTGGGAAAACAGTTTGCAATAAGCAATTAGTAAATCAAAAAACGCAAATTAATGTCAGCGAGTTACAAAAAGGCATTTATTTTATAGAAATTGGGAACGCGGTGAGCAAATTTGTGATTGACAGGTAGAGATGTGCAATTCCACCACTTCTTTAAATTCCTAACAAAAGCCCCTGAATAACCGTTTATTCTTTTCTGTTTGCGGGTTAGCATTATTCTGCTAATTTTACCCTTCTAACTTTTCACACCATTTTTATGACGAAAGCATACGTTTTCCCCGGTCAAGGTTCGCAGTTTCCCGGTATGGGAAAAGAACTTTACGACAACAACGCCAAAGCAAAACAACTTTTTGAAAGCGCAAACGATATTCTCGGTTTCCGCATTACCGATACCATGTTTTCGGGCACGGAAGAAGAACTGAAACAAACAAAAATTACGCAACCTGCGGTGTTTTTACATTCGGTGGCGGTGGCTTCGGTAATTGAAAATTTTGAACCCGATATGACGGCAGGGCACTCGCTCGGTGAATTTTCTGCTTTGGTTGCCAACAAAACTTTAACCTTTGAAGACGCTTTAAAATTAGTTTACAAACGCGCACTTGCCATGCAAAAAGCCTGCGAAATTAACCCAAGCACTATGGCTGCCATTTTAAATTTAGACGATAAAATTGTAGAAGATATTTGCGCCGAAATTACCGCAGCAGGAAATGTTGTTGTAGCCGCAAATTACAACTGCCCGGGGCAATTGGTTATTTCAGGCAGTTTGGAGGGCGTGAACATTGCCTGCGAAAAATTAAAAGCCGCAGGTGCAAAACGCGCTTTATTATTGCCTGTTGGCGGCGCGTTTCACTCGCCCCTGATGCAACCTGCCAAAGAAGAATTAGAGGCGGCAATTAACACCACCACATTCAGCAATCCGATTTGCCCTGTGTATCAAAACGTAACGGCTTCGGCGGTTTCAAATCCTGATGAGATTAAGAAAAATTTGATTGCACAATTAACCGCACCTGTAAAATGGACACAAAGCGTGCAACAGATGAGTGCCGACGGCGCAACGCAATTTATTGAATGTGGTCCCGGAAAAGTATTGCAAGGTTTGGTAAAAAAAATTAATGCTTCTGCGGAAGTAATGAGCGCATAAAATAACATGAATAAAATTACAAGTACACATTCGTTGTTATGGAAATTAAAAAAGTCCCTCCTTTGGAGGAATTTAGGGAGGCTTTTTTTCCTTTTTCTTCTTTTCTTTTCTATTCAAGTACAGGCACAAAAGCCCTCACCAAAATTGCTGAAAGGCATTGGTGTGTTTGGCGCAATAACACAATCTGCACATTATTACAACAATACCGAAACGGTTCAAAAAATGGACACGCCTTTTGTGTATAATCGTTTTTATCCGCAAAGTCATATTTCAAAAGAACTGTTTCGCTGGGGAGCAGGTGTGTTTATAGAATTATCGCGCAGAGAGCGTGTGCGCTGGCAAACCGAATTGGAATACTGCAACAAAGGCGCGCAGGAAAAAGAACTCTTGAATGCCTTTACAGGCGCACGTTCTGACACATGGCAAAAAAATAAATATTCTTATCTTCAATGGAATAATTATTTGAAATTTTATAACCCGATTGGCTACAACGCCCATTGGTACTTGCTTTTGGGAGTGCGCTTAGAATATTTATTGCGCAAAAATACGCCCGTGTTTTCAGATGTAAGCAGCAATTTTCCGCGATTTTGGTTTAGCGGCGATGTTGGCTTGGGTTACGAATTTCCTGTTTACAAACGTTTCAGCGGTTTTGTTGAATTTCACTGGAATCCCGACATTATTTCGCACACACACGAACTCACCAAAATTCGCAACCGAACGTTTGAGTTAAGAGTTGGTGCAGTAATGCGCCCCCGAAAAAGAAGTATTGACGACTGCAACACACCGCGCTACAACGGACCTAATTATTAATTTCAATTTTCAACATTATGGCAATGACAAAAGATGTTTTATTTTCTCTTACCAAAGGTGCTTACGCGCCGCAGGAAGAAATGCTTGAAGTGGCGCGCAAGAAAGGGAAATTGTTTATCGGTATTCCCAAAGAAATTGCGTTTCAGGAAAACCGCGTGGCACTTGTTCCTGATGCGGTTGCCTTATTGGTAAACAACGGACACCGCGTGATGATTGAAGCGGGCGCAGGTGCAGCATCGCACTTTGAAGACAACGATTACAGCGAAGCAGGCGCGGAAATTGCGTATTCGGCAAAAGATGTTTACAAAGCCGACACCATTTTGAAAATTGCTCCTCCCACGTTGGAAGAAATTGAACTGATGCAGCCCAAACAAACGTTGTTCAGTGCTTTGCAACTCACCGTTCAGCCACAAGATTTTTTAAAGAAACTGATTTCAAAAAAACTGAATTGCGTAGCCTTTGATTTGATTATTGACGAAGCGGGCATTTTTCCCGTTATCCGCGCTATGGGCGAAATTGCAGGCGGTGCAAGTATTTTGATTGCTGCCGAATTATTGAGCAACGTAAACAACGGCGTGGGTTCTATTTTGGGTGGTGTAAGCGGCATTTCGCCAACCGAAGTGGTGATTATCGGTGCAGGAACCGTGGGTGAATTTGCAGCGCGGGCGGCTTTGGGTTTGGGCGCAACGGTAAAAGTGTTTGACAATTCCACTTCGCGTTTGCGTAGATTACAAGGGCAGTTAGGCACACGCATTTTTACCTCAGTTATTGTGCCGAAAGTTTTAGAAAAACATTTAAAAACCGCCGATGTTGCCATTGGCGCATTGCGCGCTACCAAAGGAAAAACACCCTGCATAGTAACCGAACACATGGTAAGCGAAATGAAACAAGGTTCGGTAATTATTGATGTGAGCATTGACCAGGGCGGTGTGTTTGAAACCTCTGATGTAACCAATCATACAAAACCTGTGTTTAAAAAACACGGTGTTATTCATTATTGCGTACCGAATATTCCGAGTCGCGTGGCGCGCACTGCTTCGTATGCTTTGAGCAATATTTTTTCGCAGGTTATTTTAAACATGGGTTCTGAAGGCGGCTTTGAAAGTTTGGTGCGCAAAGATGGGGGCTTGCGAAACGGCGTTTATGTTTACAACGGCATTCTCACCAATCAATATCTCGGCGAAGCATTTAATCTGCCGTTCAAAGACATTAATTTGTTAATGGCGGCGATGTAGGAAATTACACCAACACCAACGGCACTTTAATATTATGACGCACACTTTCAATGGTTGCGCCAAGCAAAATATCTTTTAAAGTTTTATGTCCGTGAGTGCCCATAACCAACGCATCACAATTATTTTTCAAAATTAAATCGGGAATGGCTTGCTTCGGGTTTCCGAAACCGAGTTGAATTTCAACGTTGATGTTTTCTTTTGCCAACTGCGCCTGATACTTTTTTAAATTCTGAACATCTTCTTCGCGTTCCTGGTCAAAGGCTTCTTCGCCGTAAACCGCCGCCGTTGTGCTTTCCAAAACGTGAATTAAAACCAACACGGAATTTTGATTGCTTAACTGAATGGCTTTATTAATGGCTTTGTTATCGCTTGTGCTGAAATCAACCGTTACAGCAATGCGTTTGAACGCGTTGTTTCGCTCTAATACCAAAGGTTTCAATGGTTCGTGAAAGTGACTTTCTTTTGGGCGTTCTTTGGTTACAAAAGGCACAATCAAAATATACAGCAACATTAAAAAACAAAACACACAAATCGGCACAATCGTAAAACTTACCAAAATCGGTGAAGAACCGTTTATGATTAAATCAGAAATTTCCGCGTACACCAACGTTACGTTTAATGAAATAATAGTAAGAACCGCTATCCACGACAAAATTTTTTGCCATGCAGGAATTACAAATTCTCCCATTTTGTTTTTGTCGCTTACAAAATGAATGAGCGGAATAATGGCAAAACCCAATTGCATACTTAAAATAACCTGACTTAAAATCAGCAATTTTCCTGTGGCTTCTTCGCCCACCACTAAAATGGTAATGAATGCGGGAACAATGGCAATAATACGGGTTAGCAAACGCCGTATCCAAGGCTGCAAACGGAAATTAAGATACCCTTCCATAACTACTTGTCCCGCTAAAGTGCCTGTGATTGTAGAACTTTGTCCTGCTGCAATTAGAGCAACGGCAAATAAAATTGGTGCGAGTGCACTTCCCAACATGGGCGCGAGTAATTTATGCGCATCTTGAATTTCCGCCACTTCATACATTCCGTTTTTGTGAAAGGTGGCAGCAGATAAAATTAAAATGGCAGCGTTTACAAACAGTGCGAGATTGAGCGCAATGGCACTATCAATGGTATTAAAACGAATGGCTTTTTTTATGTCGGTTGGCGTGCGTTTAAAAGCGCGCGTTTGAACTAAAGAAGAATGTAAGTATAAATTATGCGGCATCACGGTTGCGCCAATAATTCCGATAGCAATATACAAGGCTTCATCATTGGCAATGTATGGTTTTAAGCCCGACACAATTTCGCTGCCCGAAGGTTGAGCAATGATTAATTGTACTAAAAACGACAAGCCGATGAGCGCAATTAAACTGATGATAAATGCTTCCAACTTACGAATGCCTCTGTTGAGCAAAAACAATAAAATAAAACTGTCAAACACGGTAATGCACACGCCTGTTAAAATACTAATGCCTGGAAACAACAAATGCAAACCAATTGCCATACCGATGACTTCCGCCAAATCACAGGCTGCAATGGCAACTTCGGCTAAGATGTATAAAAAGAAATTAATGAAACGCGGATAATTTTCGCGGGAAGCCTGCGCCAAATCTTTGCCGCTTACAATGCCCAAACGCACGCAATGACTTTGCAGCAACAAAGCGATAATATTGCTCATCACCAGCACCCACAATAAACTGTAACCAAATTTGCTTCCGCCCGCAATGTCGGTTGCCCAATTTCCCGGGTCCATGTAGCCCACGCTAATCATGTATGCAGGACCAAGAAACGCCAATAATCTTCGGAAAGAGCTTCCTTTGTTGGTATTTACTGTTGCGTTTACTTCTTCTAATGATTTGCTCATGGGAGGCAAAGGTAAGAAGTTTTTTATTAAAAAGTTAGAAAGGTCTAACTTTTTTAATTTTACTTATTAAACTCTACTACCGTTTGACGGTCAGAGGAAATTGAAAATTGTTTTTCAATGGTGTAAATACTTCCTTTTAAGGATTTGGCGCGCCATGCAGCCACATAATTTCCGGGTTGCAAATTAAAGGTTTGAAGTTTTTGACTGCTCAAATTGCAAACCCATTCTAACTTTTCGTCTTTGTGCTTTAATAAAATGCAGCCGTCCCCTGCTTCGGGAAGTTTTAATTGCAAAGAACCTGCATTGGGAATTTCAATGGTTTTTGTTCTGCCGTACCAAATTTCTATTTTGTTAATGTTAATTCTCGGCAGCGTCAAAATCTCAATGTCGTAATTGCCGATGATGTATTTTTCAATGGTGTTAAGCGACTGTACATGTATCGTATTCATGTCGCCGTTTTTGCGGACAATAAATTTTACGCCCTCGCTGTAATTATTGTAAATGCCCATTGGTCGTGTAACGGTTAATGTTCCTTGCGGCGCGTCAATGGGAACAACGGTGTGTTTGCCACCACTTAATTTCACGTCTTTACTTTCAACAGGCGGAATGGTGTGCGCAATTACTTTGTAAGTCGGATATTCGTCCACATACAAGGTATCGGGATTGTTTTGATAATTGAGCGTATGAATGTAATTGTATTTGTACTCGTTGCGCTTCACATCGTACAAAGTCATATTTACGTTGGTTTCAGAAGGTTTTGAATAAATGTCCAATAAATTTACCTGCATGGTGGTTTTATTCATTTTTTGTTCCTGAATAATGTTTGAAATATTGGAAAACATCTGTTGGTCTTCCGCATCGTAAAAAGTACCGACACACTCAAAGGTTTTTATTTGTTCGGGTGTTAAGCCAATGCCTATGATAAACGGTTTAAACGTAATTCCTTTTTCAACTAATTTTTGTCTTGCGTGGCAGGGGTCGCCGTCACATTCTTCAATGCCGTCTGTAATAATAATCACAATGTTATTCGCTTTTTTGTCGGAAAAATCGTTTGCCGACTCGGTGAGAGAATGTTCAATCGGGGTAATGCCTGTGGGCTGCGCTTCGCTTACTTTTTGTTTGATTGCAGAAATGTTATCTGCACCAAAAGGCACAACCAATTTACTGTCTTTGCAATCGCCGGGCGGATAAGCAACCGTGTGTCCGTACATACGCAAGGCAAACTGCACGTTTTTGTCTTTGCCCAAGCTGTCAATAAAACGATAAAACAAGTTTTTTGCGCAGTCCATTCGGGTAATGCTCCCAAATTGTGCGCTCATGCTTTTGCTTGCATCAAATACAAATAAAATGCGCGTTTGCTTTGGCGGCACACGTTTTACTTGCTGCGCGTGAATACTGAAACAGAAAAGGAGGAAGATTAATATGGGGGAGTTTTTAGTCATCGAGTTTTTTCAATTCTATTTATAAAAATCTAGAGTTAATTGCTTGTTATCTGTATTTTCATTATAGAGAGTTACTACACGTGCATAAGCATCTTTCTGCATTTTTGTAAACTTTACTGCAAGTTCAACAGCTTCATTCATTTTTTCATCTTTCCATTTACTTTTCTTAAATGTTTTAAGATTTAAAAATACAACAAATAATGCCCCTTGCGCAGAAGAAAGTAAGTTGCTAATAGCTACACCCGAATCACCTCTTGCCGACTTATATCCATTATCAAAAACATTAAAAGCAAGCTCCATAAGTTCCATAGACGTTTTACATATGTTAATCGGAATATCTGTTGCCTTTCTAAGCTCATCTAACGATTGTTTATTATAATCTTCCTTTTCTTTACTGTTATTCTCTGAATTATCTCGTAGTCTTCTATAATACGATACCTTATGAAATACTCGTATATCAGTATTAAAAAGTTCTGTATATAACGGCTTATATTTTGAGTTAATTTGTTTTATTATATGTTCAAATTGGGGTTTATGATTTTGATACGGAGGTTTATTGATAGATAACGTTAAAACCGTTTTCATCAATTCAACTGCAATTAATCCTGATAACGCTGCGGCACTTCCTGAACCGGGAATGTGGCTACCTTGACCAAAAGCATCTAAAAGTTCTGTTGTAGGAAGCGATAAATAATCTTTTTCTCCTGCTTCTTTTACTTCAATCAAGTTTTCTTGTTTATTGTTTTTTGTCATTTCGGATATTGTATAAGTAAAGATTTGTAATACTCATTCAAAATGCAAATTACTCAATTTTTCATTCCTAATTCAAAATTTCCCTCACGCTCCACGCTTGCGGTTTGTCGTTAAACAAAATTTTTGTTGCGCCCCACACTTTTTCAAACAATTCGGAATTGCGATAAGCATTTAAATGATTTTCGCTTTGCCACAAACTGTATGTAAAAAAAATATTTGGCGTGTGTTCGTCTTGCAATAACTCTACATGGCTGCAACCTTCAAAGCCTTTTATTTTTTGCCAATTGGTTTTAAAAATATGTTTAAAGTCTTCAATGTTTTCGGGTTTGAAGCTCATTTTTACAATGCGTTTAATCATGAATTTCTATTATTATGTCAAAATCAAAGTTATTGCCTATATCGCGTTTCACCAACATTTGCGCCGCACTTTTACCATTTATTGCCACTTCCAAATATCCGAAACTGTTAAATATTACAACAGGCTGATTAAAATTTACTTCGTCGTAAGTGCTGTGAATTTCACTTAACAACTTGCCCGGTAAATGAACGCTGAATTTGCGCTTTCCGATAACTTCGTTAAATTTTTCTTTGCTGATGTTGCAAACTATGTTGCCGAAATCGTCCACATAAATGCCTTTGCCGCGCAACACATTTCCGTTTACATAGCTTTCGGGTGCAACAGCCTTGTAATAATCGGCGGTTGGTTTTGCAATGTCTTCAATCTTGTTGTTTTTTAATAAATGTGCGGCAACATCTGCAAACACATCTTTCAGAAAAAAGTGTTTTTGTTTTTCATCGGCGTAATAAATTTCAAATACCTGTTCGCTAAAATCCTTGTCAATTAAGGTAAACAAGCCGTTGTCGGGACAAACGATAAATTGATTTTTGTATTTGGTTAAAAGAAAGCGGGTGTTGTCAATGCCAAGATTTTTAGTTTGATTGCTTCTGTCCAACAAAAATTTTACGGCAACCAAATGAATGCTGTTGTCAGGAAAATGCGGCAAAGAATTTTTTAAAATGTACGCCGCATGAGAAATATTATTGCCTTTAATTTCGCAACTCAAATCCACAATGTTTACATTTTGGGTTTGCGAAATGAGCTTCGCTTTTACCAACGCGAGATACGGGTCGCGGTAGCCTAAATCAGTCGTCAGCGTTACAATGCTCATTTGTTCAAAAGTAATTATTATTTGAAACGGTAATTTTTTTGAACCAAAGAGAGATTAACAGGGTTAAGTTGAAAGTTTGATTAAGAAGTTAATACCGCCAAATATCATCAAAGCCTTTTTTAATCTGACTTAATTCTTCGGAAGTAATGTTTCCTATTTTGCGAACCAAACGTTCTTTGGAAACAGAACGAATGTGCATGGTGAGAATTTCAGAAACTTGGCTCAACTTATTTTGAGCGTTTGGTTGCAACACCACATTGCCTTTGTAATTTTTTATTTTGGTTGTAAGCGGGCAGCAAATAACAGTATTCAAATATTCGTTTGCTAAATTTCCGCTCACAATTACCACAGGTCGCATTCCCGCTTGTTCGCTGCCTTTTGTGGGATTAAGGTCGGCATACCAAATTTCAGTTTGTTTCATCTGCTTCACGAATTTGTTTTTCGTAATCGGTCATTCCCTCTTCAACAATAGAAAGCAAATCGCTGTCTTTAGCCATTTCTTTGTAGGCTTTAACATAAGCAGCACGGTTAAGGTGTTCTAAATACAATTGAAGCGCGCGTTCTATTAATGTGTTTTTAGGCAAAGCAAACTCCTTTGATTTTTCATCTAACAAACGCAGAAGCGCATCGGGCAGAGAACTTGTAATAGTAGCCATGATAATTTTTTGTATTACAAAGATAGAGAAAATTTAGTTGAGCCGTTCCGCAGCACCTTTATAAATTTCCTTTAACTCACTCACCAACTTTTTTGGTGAAAGTACCGCAATGTCTTCGCCGTGAGAAAGCAGTTCCATAATTAAATCGTGGGTGATGAACACCGTGATTTCAAAAATGCTTTCGTCTGTGTTTTCTTTTACAATGCGTTGCGAAGCGTGAAGCGGAAAGGTTTTAAAATAATTCGACTGAAAACTGTCTGCGCTGAACGTGATTTTTTCGGGTTTGCCTGTATCGGGAGTGATGATGCCGAAACAATTAGTAAAATAATTTTTGAGGTCAAGATTTTTTTCGGGTGTAAATTTTTTCTTACTGATGTCTAAGTTTTTTATGCGGTCTAAAGCGTAAGTGCGCACTTGGTTTGTTTTGGCTTTTATGGCAAGCAAATACCAACGTCCTTTAAATTGCTTAATTAAATAAGGGTGAAGCAAAACCGTTTGCGCTTTTTCCTCATAAAATTTGTGATACAAAATTTCAACCGCCACTTTGTTTTTTATGGCGTGCAGCAAACCGTAAATATGCTCTGTGCCTTGTGGCGTGCGGTTTTCAAACTGAATGTAATTGGTGTAATTATTGCTCAAGCTCAACGCATTAAACAAATAAAAAGCGTCTAACAGTTGCGCGTTGTTATTCAGTTCTTCTTCTTCGGCAATAAAATAAACGCCGCTGCTTTTGCTATGTTGAATATCAATATTGTATATAGAACGTATTTCTGCAATATCTCTTTGAAAAGTGCGCTGCGATACTTCGTAGTTATATCCCGAAATTTCCGATTGCGTTTGCAAATGTTTTGCAATCTCGCTCCATGAAGCCCTGCCCCGTTTGAGGAAATTTATAATAATGAGATAACGCGATATGTATTCAAGTTTTGACATTTTTTTATTTTAACGATAAATTATAATGTGTGCTTCTGCCATCACCGTGTTTTTGTAAAATATTATTCTGCGCCAATTCTTGTAAATCGCGGGTGGCAGTTGCTTTGGTTGTTTTGGTAATGGACATATATTTTTTTGCGGTCATTCCGCCTGCGAAATCTTCTGCGCCCATATCCAACATTTTATTGATTACTTTTAATTGTCGCTCATTAAGCAGATTTAAAAATTTATCAAAAAACTTTGCTTTCGCTAAAGAAAACCGTACTGTTTTCACAGCTTCTTCTTGTGCCTGTGCAATCACATGTGTAAAATAAATTATCCAATCGGTTATTTCTAATGTGTTTTGTGCATTTTTTAAAGCATCATAATAGTGTTTTTTGTTTTTTTCGATGGTAGTAGATAGACTAAGCAAAACAGGTTTCCCGAAAGATTGTGATAAACATTTTTCGGCAATAGCCCTCCCAATGCGCCCATTGCCGTCTTCAAAAGGATGTATGCTTTCAAAATATAAGTGAGAAATGGCAGTTTTAATTAATGCGTCAAGGGGTTTATTTTCAATTTTAAATGAATTATACCATTTTACAAATTGTTTCATTTCTGCGGGTACACGGTAAGACGGCGGCGCTTCGTAATGCACAATTTCTTTGCCCATTGCCCCCGAAATCACTTGCATGGGTTCTTCGCCCTTTCTCCATTTGCCTGCACGGATTGATTTTGAATTTTCAAATAAAAGTGCGTGCCATTGCTTTATTTCGCTTTCCGTAAGGGTTTCGTTATAAGAATTTCTTACCGCAATAAGCATATTGGATATTGCTCCTGCGCGTTTATCTTTTACAACTATTTGTTTTTGATTAATACCGAGTTTGTTTTTTATAGACGACATTAAGTCCATTCTGCTAATGTATTCTCCCTCAATTTCAGAGGTTTTAGCAGCTTCCGAAATAATGAAACGAATTATCTCTTCTTGTTTTTCTGCGGTAGTTAAGCCTTTCAAAACAACATTCATTTCCCGTTGTTTTTCTGCAAAAGCAAGAGCCGCTTTGCCGACAAGCAAAGGATTATAGGTGAAATGTGTCCACTCTTTAAATTGCCAATTATACATTTTTTGAGCCGATTATTTGTGTTATTCGGCTCAAATATACAAAAATGAGCCGATTAAACGAATTAATCGGCTCATTTTTTTGGGTGTGTTTAGGGTTGGGAAATTTTTATTTCTTCAAAAAACCATAGTCGTAAACTTTGGGTGCAATTTTGTTGGCGAGGATTTTTAGATTTTCGCGCAATGTGCCGATGAGTTTCATGTAATGTTCATCTTGGCTTTTGTTGTTCATTTTGCCTTTGTCGTTTCTGCCTTGAAAATGTTCGCGTATGTCATATAAACTTGCATTTACATTAATGCCTTTTTGTGCGTGATAATATTTCCACAATTCGCGCCCTGCGTTAAAAACGCTTTGCGCTTCGTTTGAAAATTCTCTTTTTATTGGTTTGGCTTGTTTTGTATTACCAAACAAATCGGGTTTATCATTTTCAATTTTTAATTTACCATTTATGAAATCCGTCATAAAACTGCTTGCAAATTTATCGCGGGCATTTATTTCTTTTTCGCTAAAAGGTATCCAATGGTTTGTGCCAAATTTTGATTGAATGTTATTATTGAACAAGGTGTAAGCCAAACAATCGTTTTGAAACTCAAAATCATTTTTCCATTCATCATTCGGGTATAAAAATTGGTCGCGGTCATTGAGCCATGAGGCTTCTATGCACTTACGAACGGTAAGATAAATTGACACTTCAATTAAATTCTTTGCTGTAATTGGTTTTGCAGTGTTTTCTTCTGGGTCAATAGCAATCCATACATTGATATTATGTTGAAAGTCTGGGGTATGGCACATAATATATCCAATACGTTCGCCCTTATTATCGTAAAAAGTAGTTGCCCATTTGTTTATATTGGTTTTGTTCCCTGCATATAATATTTTGTTCCCAATAAATTCTCCACTTTTATCATAAACATCAGCAATAGTTTCTTCAAAAATTTCTTTCTTCTCTGTTTTCCAAATAAAAAATCCAATTGGAAATTGCCCTTTTACATTATCAAAAGTGTTTGCTGGCATTAAAAAAATTTTTTCAAGTTTCGCTTGAAAAAATTTTCGGAAATCCGAAAAATTTGGTGCTTGCAAAATCTTCAAAGTTGAAAACTCTGCAAGCATACTGTTAGGAATTTCACGATATATTCTTGTAAAGAACTGTACGAACAATTCTCTTGCTGCCCTACCACCTGTTAAAGTTTGGAAATAATCGTGGCTTTTTTGAGAAATGGCAACACCAGATTTATTTCTTATGTTTCCGTCTGTCATTATTTTTTTATTACCATGTTCCGCATAAGGCGGATTTATATAAATCAAAAGTTTTTTACGTTTTTCTTCATCATTAATAATATCCTGCAAACCTTGTGGCAGCTTGGTAAATTCATCGTTTAAAAAGTCAAATTGAAACACATGGTCTTCCAACAAATTTGCCCCGTTTTTTATGCGGTCTTTCATCACGTCCACATCGGCTTTGTCTAAAGTGCTTGCCCAAATATTGTATTTGTTGGTTAAGCCCGTTAATAAATTTCCTGTTCCTGCGGCACAATCCCACACCGTGTATTCGTCTTGCCAATCGTCGCCCAACACATCGGCAATGTATTTTTGCGAAAGTTCTACCCAAATTTGCGGCGTAAAAAAACTGCCTTTGCGCTCGCGTATGTCTGGCGGCACAAGCAAGTCGCGGCGTTCAATAATGTAATCCCAATATTCTTGTTTGGGTGGGCGTTCATATTTATTCCAAAATTGCGTGTGCGCT
Organism: Bacteroidota bacterium; assembly: GCA_019638705.1. GTDB lineage: Bacteria > Bacteroidota > Bacteroidia > B-17B0 > Aurantibacillaceae > Aurantibacillus. The sequence continues at coordinate 52,460 of JAHBTI010000007.1, read as the reverse complement.
TTTTGGCTGTCGTTAAATTCTACATCGGTTGAAGTAAACGCGCCGTATTCGTTTTTATGGCGGTTCATTTCGTAAAGCGTTTCATTCAACACCACAAACAAATTTTCTTTCAGAGTGGTGTTTTTATCCGAAAGCAAATCAGCCAAATAAAAATCGCCGTCAATAATGCCGTGTTTTTTAGCGGCTTCCCAATTAAAAGAAATGCTTGGTTTTACGGTTTCTACCCACTTGTTGTAAATAACCATAAAATTGTTTTTGTCAATTTTAATTTTGCTGATGCCGCGTTTGCTCTCTACAAAATTTTGCTTGATAAACCGTTTAAGCTCTTTATCGTCTTTGGTATAATAAAACAGCAAAGCATTTTTATCAATGTTGCTTTTTACTTTTTGATGAATTTGCTTAAATTCTTTGGTGTCGTAATTGCTTGGCGTTACATTCCAATTAAAATCGTTTTGATAAAATACATCGGCAATATCGTTGTATGGAATAAAGGCAATTTTTTCTCCGTCAAACGCGCCGAGAAAAGCGGGCGGCAAAAATTTATCAAAGGTTCGCGCCTTACCAATGGTAAGAATGAGTTGAACAATGGAATTGTAAATGTCTGATTTTCCTTTTTTGGCTTCTGCCCACAGCAGAGATTGTTGTTCAAATAATTCTTTTTCGGATTGATGAGTGGCTACGCAAAAATCTACGTTGCCAATAATTTTGGTGGTGTCATAGAGCCAAAAATAATCCTGCGCTATTTTGTTTTTAAGTTCTTCTTCCCTAATGTTGGTATATTTCATAAGCCTGCGAAAAAAAATCGGCGTGTTCTTCCGTATTCTCTTTTCCTCGTAGGTATCTGCATAACCCATGTAAGATTGAAAACAGCAGAAGACACGCCTTTGCAGGCGCGTCCCTCACTGTTTCTCCTTACATTGAAAATTTGCAGATTTTACGAGGAGAGAAACAATTAGCAACGCTAATGTTTTATTATGTGTTTAAATTTTTTAGTTCAAATAATATTTTTTGTTTTTATGTAGCACGAATGTACATATCCGTTTGTTAGTTGCAAAATTGCATTTTTGCTTAAAAGTATGTGGGGTAGCAGTAAAGGGTGTCGTTGATGAAAAAATTGCAGAAAATAGTATCTTTAAGCCATGATAATTGAAAGAACAAGGGAAGAAATTATTTTCAGATTTCCAAAATCAATGAAGTTAGACGACTTGCAGGATTTAACCGATTTGTTTGAATACAAAGAGTTGTCAAAAAAATCAAAAGCATCTCAAAAAGATGTTGATGATTTGGTGAAATCAATCAAAAAAGGTCGTTGGGCTAAAACCAAACAACAGTTGTATTAATGAGAATTGTTGTTGATACAAACATTGTTTTTAGTGCTATTCTAAACACCAACGGCAAAATTGCCCGCGTTATTCTTCACCCTAAAAGCCGTTTTAACTTTTATTCAACCGAGCAATTAGCACATGAAATAGAAGAACACAAAGCCAAACTTAAAAAACTTTCGGGTTACAACGATTATGAGTTGGAAAGAATAATTACGGTTGTTACAAAAAAGATACGTTTTATCAACGTTCGGCTTATTTCAAAAGAAGCCTATCGCTACGCCGAAAATCTTACCAAAGATGTGGATATTGACGACACGGAATTTGTAGCCTTAACCGAACACATAAAAGGCAAGTTGTGGAGTGGCGATAAAGAACTGAAAAAAGGACTTGCCAAAAAAGAATGGCATAAATTTATTTCAAGCGAGGAGTTGTTTCAAAAAATCGGTAAGCAGAAATAAAAGCATAAAATTGTACTAAAAACATGAACGAAAAAATTATCACTCTTGAAAGCGTTGAACCCATTGAAATATATGGTGTGAACGATGTTAAGCTCAACATCATAAAAAAATATTTTCCTAAGTTGAAATTAATTGCGCGGGGTTATTCACTCAAAGTATTGGGCGAACCTTCGGAAATTGCGCGTTTTGAAAAAAAATTAGAACTGTTGATTGACAATTATCACAAAACGGGTTTGCTCACCGATACTGTGATTGAGCGGCTTTTGGGGCAAACAGGCGATAACATTGTAGAAACAAAAGAGGAGCAACTGAGCAGCGACATTATTATGTTTGGCAACAACGGTTTGGTGATTAAAGCCAAAACCGAAAATCAGCGCAAAATGGTGAGCGGCATTTTAAAGAATGATATGTTGTTTGCCGTTGGTCCTGCGGGAACAGGAAAAACGTACACCGCCGTTGCTTTGGCTGTAAAAGCCTTAAAGAACAAAGAAGTGAAACGCCTTATCCTTACGCGCCCTGCGGTGGAAGCGGGAGAAAATCTTGGTTTTTTGCCCGGTGATTTAAAAGAAAAATTAGACCCTTATATGCAACCCTTGTACGATGCGCTCAACGACATGATACCCGCCGACAAGCTCAATCAATATATTGAAAACCGCACCATACAAATTGCGCCGCTTGCCTTTATGCGCGGAAGAACGTTGGACAACGCCTTTGTGATTTTAGACGAAGCGCAAAACACAACCGAAAGTCAAATGAAAATGTTTTTAACGCGCATGGGCGCAAATGCAAAATTCATTATCACAGGCGATACCACGCAAATAGATTTGCCTCCAAAACAAAACAGCGGCTTGCTGCAAGCCTTGCGCCTTTTGAAAAAAACAGAAGGTATCAGCATTGTTGAATTGGACAACACCGATGTTATTCGTCATAAATTGGTAAAAGCCATTATTGAAAAATATGAAGTAAACGACACAGAGGCGCGGAAACACAAAGACACAGAGAAAAAATAAAACTCCGTGCCTCAGAGCCTCTGTGTTTAATGGCTTACCTTAAAATCTTCCACAAGCAACTGCACCGTAGTAACACCGTTGTACTCACTTTCGTGAATTTTAAATACAATATCCATAGGAATTTTGCGCTGAAAGAAATTAATGTAATCACCTTTGTCGTAAGCAATGGCTTGAAAACGAATGTTAGGATTTGATTTTTGAAAGAGTTCTAATTTTAAATGATTGTTGCCAAACACATTTCCCCAACCCATGTCAAACACGCTGCGGGCGCAGAATACAGGCGTCATGTTTTCAGGTCCGTGGGGGGCAAATTGTTTTAAAATGCGTAAAAATTTTGGTGTGATTTCGTGAAACTCAATTTCTGCATCCACTTCAATTTTTGGAATAAGTTGTTCTGCGGTAATGGAAGCAGAAACAACGGTTTCAAATTTTGTTTTAAAGGCTTCTACGTTTTCGCGTTTTAATGCAAGCCCTGCCGCAAATTTGTGTCCACCGAATTGTTCCAGCAAATCGCCGCATTGTTCAATGGCACTGTAAACATCGTATTCGCGCACGCTGCGTGCACTTCCCGTAACCAAGCCCTCACTTTGGGTAAGCACGATTGTAGGGCGGTAATATTTTTCAATCAGGCGCGAAGCCACAATACCAACAACGCCCTTGTGCCAATGTTCATTAAACAAAACCGTGGTTCGCTTTATTGAAACCTGAACATCGTTTTCCAGCATTTCTATGGCTTCGGTGGTAATGCCTAAATCCAAATCGCGGCGTTGTGTGTTGGTTTCGTTGATGGCTTTTGCAAATTCGCTTGCCTGAATTTCATCTTCGCAAGTCAATAGTTCCACCGATTTACTTCCGTGTTCTATGCGCCCTGCGGCGTTAATGCGTGGTCCTAAAGTAAACACCAAGGTGCTGATGTTTGCCAAACTTTTTTGCAGAGAAAGATTGAGCAAGGCTTGTATTCCCGCACTTGGATTGGCATTTATTTTTTCCAAACCAAAAAATGCCAGTACGCGGTTTTCGCCCGTGATTGGCACAATGTCAGCCGCAATGCTTGTTACAACCAAATCCAAATACTTTAAATAATTTTCTGCGGGCAAATTATTTTTTTCTGAAAATGCTTGTATCAATTTAAAACCAATGCCCGCGCCGCTTAATTCTTTGTAAGGATAATTGCAATCCGTTTGTTTTGGGTCAAGCACCGCGAGAGCCTTGGGTACGCTGGCACTTGGCAAGTGGTGGTCGCAAATAATAAAGTCAATGTTTTTTGAACTGGCGTACTCAATTTTTTCGTTGGCTTTAATGCCGCAATCCAACGCAATGACGAGTGAAAAATTATTTTCTGCTGCAAAGTCAATGCCTTTAAACGAAATTCCGTAACCTTCTTTGTAGCGGTCAGGAATGTAGTAATCCATGTTTTTGATATGCTGTTTAAAAAAACCAAAAACAATGCTCACGGCAGTTGTTCCGTCCACATCGTAATCACCGTAAATCAGCACTTTTTCGTTTTTTGAAACAGCAAGTTCAATGCGTTCAATCGCTTCCTTCATGCCTTTCATCAAAAAAGGATTGTGCAACTGATTGAGTTCAGGACGAAAAAAATGTTTTGCTTCTTCAAAAGTTTTGATGTTGCGCAACACAAGTAATCGCGCAATTATTTCATCAACGTTTAATTCTGATTGTAAATTGCGCGAAACCGTTTTATCGGCTTGCAATATTTTCCATTGTTTTTCCAAATGAAGTGTTTTGTTTGTGCTTCTTGTGTCATTTCGAGTTTGCAACGCAACTTGTGCGGTGGAGCAAGTATCGAGAAATGACATTTTAAAAATCAGTTCGTTTGCAAAGAGGCAGGCAAGCTTGCCCGAACTGACATTTTACGCAATATTGTGATACACGTTTTCAATATCATCGTCTTCTTCCATTTTTTCAATCATCGCCATTACTTCAGCTTCCTGCTCGGGCGTAAGTTCTTTGGTGGTTGTGGGAACGTAAATTTTACTTGTTTCAATCACGTTGATGTTGCGCTCTTCCAAAGCGGTTTGCATGTTTCCGTAATCGGTAAATTGTACTTGTATAATAAATTGTTTGTTTTCTTCGTCCAGCGCAATGTCTTCCAAACCAAAATCAATTAAATCCAATTCCAAATCGTCTTTGTTTAAATTGGCGGCTTCTATTTTAAACAACACAACGTGTTCAAACATAAAACTCACTGAACCGTTTGTGCCAAGCGCACCATTGGCACGGCTGAAATACATACGCACATTCGCCACAGTTCGTGTAGGATTATTGGTTGTACATTCTACCAACACAGGCACACCGTGCGGGGCGTAGCCCTCGTAAATTACCTGTTCGTAGTTGCTGGTGTCTTTATCGCTGGCGCGTTTAATGGCACTTTCCACGTTTGTTTTAGGCATATTTACCGCTTTGGCGTTTTGCATTACGGCGCGCAAACGCGGATTACTGTCGGGGTTTGGTCCGCCCTGTTTTACGGCAATAACAATTTCACGTCCTATTTTTGTAAACGCTTTTGCCATTTTGGCGTAGCGTTTAAACATGGTGGCTTTGCGAGTTTCAAATATACGTCCCATATCTTTTCTCTGATAAAATTTTTAGTGGGGCAAAGATAAAATTTTTAGCGAAAAGGGCTTTTCCCTTGTAAGGAATTGAGTGGGTGTAGAAAATTGTTACGGTCTTTTTAAAAGTTCAAATAATTTTTCTGAATAATTCCATTCAATCGTGATATCGTCAGATATTCCCTCTCCATATTCATTAACCATAACTAAAATAAAATAATCTCCTTTTTTCAGAACACATTTGTATCCGAGAAATCTTTCTTCGGACACTTTATCATCTACGCCTTTTTTGCTTATTAATTTTGTGTTATCAATTTTATAAAGGGTATCTGATTGACTAATGATAATGAGAGAAGTGAAAATGCTATCGTTATCAGCGGTATATTTGGCATAAGCATTTCCTAACGGATTGCCACTTTTATCTTTAAAACTATGTATAAGGTGTTTGTCGTCTATGATATTAGCTTGATGCGGTTTTTGAGAACAAGATGAAAAACTTATCACACAACAAAAAATAACGAATAAAATACTTTTCATGGTGGTAAAAGTAAAAAATATGATTAAGTAATATTCACGATATTGCCCTTTCAAATTCTATTCTTAAATTTAGCGTAAAATCACAATCATGGAAAATTCAAACAGTTCGGGTAAATTGCTTGGTGCGGTGCTTTTGGGCGCAGCCATTGGTGCGGCTTTGGGCGTGTTGTTTGCACCTGACAAAGGCAGCGAAACACGCAAAAAATTAGCTGACGGCGTAAACGATTTAGCCGACACGCTGAAAGATATTTTAAACGCGCCGCACACGCAATCCAAAGAGCAAACTCACACAAGTTAATTTAATCAGCAGCAAAAATTTTTTCTCATGGAAGAACAACAAGCAACTTCATTGGAAGCACTCTACGAAAAAACGAAAGAGTATGTAAATACCAACATTGACTTGGCAAAGCTGAAAGCAATTGACAAAACTTCTGACATTGTTTCATCGTTTGTTCCAAAATTATTGATAGCTGTTTGCTTGCTGTTGTTTGTAGTTGGTGCAAACATTGCGTTATCGCTTTGGTTGGGCGACCTGTTAGGGAAAAATTATTACGGTTTTTTGGCGGTAAGCGGGTTTTATCTGCTGATTGCAATTATTATTCATTTCGGATTAAGTTCAACCATTAAAAAACGTGTGGCAAACACTATTGTTTCTCGCTTGCTGAATTAATTATGGAAAAAACAACATCAGTCATAGCACTTCGCGAAAAAATTGCTGCGCTTGAAACAACAGGCAAAGCGCAGGAAACAACCCTGAAAGAAGAGTTTGCAAAAATGTACGAACAACTGAAACCTGCCAATTTACTTTCGCAGGGAGTTAAAAGTATTGCTTCTTCGCCCGCGTTTAAACAAACCGTGTTAAGCACGGCGTTGAGTGTTGCCGCAGGCTATTTATCAAAAAAAGTATTGGTGGGAGATACCGATACGCCTTTCAAGAAAATTTTAGGTCAATTATTGCAGGCAGGAGTTACCACAGGACTTATTAAAAATTCAGACGAAATTTATAACGCAGTTACCGATATAGTTAACGCATTTAAAACTAAAAAAGATGAAAGAAAAGAGGTTTAGTGTTTTTATTAAAACGCTACAAACTCCTGCGGATTTACAGGCGCGCCGTTAAACCACAATTCAAAATGCAAATGCGCACCTTTGCTGCGCTCGCCTGTGTTGCCCACAATGGCTATGGCTTCGCCCGATTTTACACGCTCGCCCTGATTTTTTAAAAGTGTGGCACAATGCTTGTACATACTTATTAAATTATTGTTGTGCTGAATTTGAATAACGTAACCGTCTTGCGCCGAAAAGCCCGAAAAAATGACTGTTCCGTCCAGCGTGCTTTTAATGCTTTCGTTGGGTTTGGTTACAATGTCCACACCAAAATGTTCTTCGTTTGAATTAAAGGAGTTGGACACTAAACCCTGCGCAGGCGTAAAAAACACCAGTTCGCCCAAACCCAATTGCGATAACTTAACCACATCGCTTTTAAAATTTCCTTTGTTGTTTTCGTATTCTTCTTTAAAGGTAGTTACGGCTTTTCCCGGTTTGGTATTTATTTTTTCGGTAATGCCGGTGGTATCGTGTTTTGGTCTGTCGGTTTTGGTTTCCAAGTTTCCCTCCAGCACATCTTTTATGCTTTGTATATAAATTTCGCGCACTTGCAGAGCTTCTTCCAAACTGTCGGCTCGCACATTCAGTTCCATAATTTGTTTGCGCTCGCCCACATCGCCATATCCCGGAATGTATTCGCGCAGGGGTGTAAACGCCACCGTACTAATTACCACAATGGTCATTACAATAGTAACAGCCCCACCTGCAATCAGCAAACTCATGGGCGAGAGGCGCAACGAAAAACTTTCGCCAAAGGTGTTATCGTTCAATAAAATAAGCCTGTATTTATTTCGTAAAAAATCGCGGAAATTCCGTTTTGCCTTATTTGTATCGTTTGACATGGGAGTGTAAATATGCAAAAAAAATAAAAAAATTTCAGGAAACTTGTACAACTTTTAAAGTTTCCATAGTTTTGCACCCGATTTTAAAAATGACACCCGAAGAAAAAATACAAAAAACCGCGCTGGAATTGTTTTTTAAATACGGCATTAAGCACGTTACTATGGACGATATAGCTAAGGAATTAGGTATGTCAAAAAAAACAATTTATCAGTATTACAGCGTAAAAGACGAATTGGTAAATTATTTAACAGATGTTGAACTTAAAAAACAAGTGGAAAAATTTAATGAAGTTAAAATCCAAGCCAAAGACCCCATTCATCATGTTATGTTGATTTCGGAAAAGATATGCGACATGATGCAGAACATTAATCCTGTATTCTTTTTGGATTTGCAAAAACTGTATCCTAAGGCTTACGAAAAGTTTAAGGACTTTAAGGATAAAAACGCACAGAAAGAAATTAACGCCAACATTAAAGCGGGAAAAGCCGCAGGCGTGTATCGCGAAGACATTAGCGAAGAATTAGTGGCACGTTACCGCATGGCGCAAATAGATATGCTCATGTTCAGCGATTATTTTTCGTTTGAACGCATTGGCTTTATTAAAGCAAACGAATTTTTATTGGATATGTTTATTTACGGCATTTGCACCGTGAAAGGACACAAGCTCATTAATAATTACAAAAAAATAAAAGACGAAGAACATTAATTTAATATGACAATTTGAAAATGTGGCAATTTGAAAATGAACTTTGCAACTAAAAACTAAAGACTAAAAACTTTCAACTAATATATGATACCTCTCAAAAAATACACGCTCTTACTCGCCATAGCAGTAACGGCGTTTCACACACAGGCGCAGGAAGCCGACAAAACAAATTTCAGTTTGCAGGAAGCGATTGAATATGCAATGAAAAACAGTCCCAATTATCAAACTTCGGAATTAGACTATAAAAGCGCAGATTACCGCCGAAAAGAAATTGCCGGTATGGGCTTACCGCAAATAAACGGAAGCATTGATTTTAAAGATTATTTGGAATTTCCCACACAAATTATTCCTATGAGTGCTTTTGTACCTACCGCACCTTCAGATGCATACATGGGCGTAAAATTCGGTATTCAATACAATGCAACAGCAGGTATAAGCGCGCAACAATTGTTGTTTAGTGCCGATTATTTGTTCGGATTAAAAGCCTCAAAAGAATATCTCAACTTGGCGCGTGTAAACAAAAACCGTTCAAAAGACGAATTGGTGGCGCAGGTTACAAAAGCCTATTACGGTGTGCTGGTAAATCAGTCGCGCTTAAAATTGCTTGATGCCAACGTAGAGAAATTATCAAAAACCTTAGATGAGCTAAAAGCCATGAACCAACAGGGTTTTGTAGAGCTGATTGATGTACAGCGTTTGGAAGTATCGCAAAATAATTTAGTAACCGAAAAAGAAAAAGTAACGCAATTTCTTAGCCTTGGCGAAAATTTATTGAAGTTTCAAATGGGCTATAAAATTTCTTTGCCAATCAGTTTAACTGACAATTTGAATTATTCCGATGATTTAAGCACCGAACAGCCCGTTTCGGAAATTGATATTACCAAACGCGCCGATTATCAGTTACTCACCGCACAGCAAAGTTTATACAACATTGATGTAAAACGACTGAAATGGGGCTATATGCCAACACTGGCAGCTTTTGGAAGCCTTCAATACAACTCTATGCGCCCGAATTTAAACTTTTTTGAAACCGATAAAAACAATGCGGTAAAACAATGGTATCCTGCATTTATTGTTGGTGTGCAGCTCAACGTAAATATTTTTGACGGTTTGCAACGCCACTACAAAATTCAGCAATCAAAAATTACGGCATTAAAAAACGAGCAAACGTTAAAAAATTTGGAACTCGGCGCGCAAATGGAAGCAAGCACCGCCGCCATTTCGTACAACAATGCGCTGAAAACTTTTGCGGTAAACAAACGTAACATAGATTTGGCACAACAGGTATTTGATGTGTCGCAAAAAAAATACGCACAGGGTGTAGGCTCTAATTTGGAAGTGGTAAACGCACAAGCCTCTTTGCGCGAAGCCGAAACAAATTATTACAACGCTTTATACGAAATGCTCATCTATAAAACCGATTATTTAAAAGCAACAGGAGCGTTGGGGAAATAACAACTTATTAAAAACTAAGAACTAAAAATTTAAAATTAAATTATATGACAACTTTAATAAATAAATCAACAATGAAAAATTCAATACTCATGCTTGCCATGGCTGTGTTTATAGCTGCTTGCGGCGGTGGTTCAAAAGACCCGAAAGCGCAATTGGAAAAATTAAAATCTCAACGCGCCGACTTGGAAGCTAAAATTACGGCTTTGGAAGAAGAGGTAGCAAAAACAGACACCACAGGCGACAACGAAAAACGTACCGAAGTTTTAACTGTGGAACTGCAACCGCAAATTTTTAAAACTTACCTTGAAGTGCAGGGTCATGTGGACGCGGACGAAAGCGTTTCTCTTTCAACCGAAATGCCCGGCACGGTTACAAAAATTAACGTAAAAGTCGGCAACCGTGTAAGTAAAGGCGATGTGCTGGCTGAAACAGACTCGCGTGCCACTCAACAACAAATTGCCGATTTGCAAACCAATTTAGATTTGGTAAGCCAGGTGTATGAAAAACAAAAAAATTTGTGGGAACAAAAAATTGGAACTGAAATTCAATACCTGCAAGCAAAAACCAACAAAGAAAGTTTAGAAAAGAAAATTGCCGCTATGCAGGAGCAAATTCGCATGAGTAAAATTATTTCTCCGATTGACGGAACGGTGGATTTGATAAACTTAAAAATCGGACAAATGGCAGCTCCGCAAATGGGCGTTATCACCGTTGTAAACTTTTCTAACTTAAAATTAAAAGCCGATATGTCAGAATCTTATTCTACCCGCGTGAAAAACGGAAGCGAAGTCATTGCCATTTTTCCTGACATGAAAGATTCTGTTACCACAAAAATTAATTACGCTTCGCGTGCCATTAATCCTATGACGCGCACCTTTGCCATTGAAGCCCTGTTAGACGGCAAAAAAGAATATCACCCGAATACGGTGGCACGATTAAAAGTGAATGATTACGTTTCGCCCGTGCCTGTGTTGGTAATTCCTGTTAAGTACATTCAAAAATCAAGCGAAGGAAGTTTTGTGATGATTGACGAAAACGGAACTGCCGTTCAAAAAATGGTTACACTCGGACACGAATACAGCGGCTACGCCGAAGTAACAAGCGGATTGAAAACAGGCGACAAACTCATTACCGCAGGCTACGACTTAATTATTGACGGCACAAAAATTGTTTCAAAATAACAAACACAGAGGTACAGAAGCACAGAGAACACAGACAAAATCAGCTCCGTGCCTCAGAGCCTCTGTTTCTCTGTGTCAAGAAAAAAATTAAAAACAAAAAATCATGAAGGATAAAATAAAAGAATTTAAACCCTCAAACTGGGCAATAGACAATAAACTGGCGGTATATCTCCTCACCATTTTTATTTGCTTTGCGGGTATTATGGCATACAACAAGTTGCCGAAAGAACAATTTCCCGACATCACCATTCCTACCATTTATGTAAACACCGTAAACGGCGGTAACTCTCCAACCAACATTGAAAACACCATTACCAAACCGATTGAAAAACGTTTGAAATCTGTTTCAGGCGTTAAAAAATTTACAAGCACCTCTATGCAAGATGTGTCGGTAATTATTATTGAATTTCACACCAACGTAAAAGTAGATGTGGCAAAGCAAAAAGTGAAAGATGCGGTTGATGAAGCACGCGCCGATATGCCTGCCACGCTTACCAAAGAGCCGATGATTAAAGAAATTGCCTTTTCTGAAATTCCGATTATGTATATCAACATTGCGGGCAACTACGACATGAAGCAGTTGAAAAAATACGCCGAAGATATGCAGGACGAATTTGAGAGCCTGAAAGAAATAAACGAAATACGCTTGGTTGGTGCACCCGAACGTGAAATTCAGGTAAACATTGATGCGTATAAAATGCAAGCCGCGCAATTAACCTTTGGCGATATTGCAGGCGCAATTTCCCGCGAAAACATCGCTATCACAGGCGGTAACGTTCCGCTGAACGGCATGAAACCAACGTTGAGCATTAAAGGCGAATACAAAGACCCGAAAGAAATTGAAAACATTGTGGTTACTTCTCAGGTTGGCGCAAAATTATTTTTACGCGACATTGCCGAAGTAAAAGACGATTTTAAAGAGCAGGAAAGTTTTTCATCTTCAAAAGGAAAAAATGTAATTACGCTCAACGTTATTAAACGCTCGGGCGAAAACCTGATTGATGCTGCCGACAACATTAAAGCAAAAACCGCCGAAATGAAAGCACAGAAACGTTTGCCCGCAGATTTGGAAGTAAATTACAGCGGCGACCAAAGTGCCAAAACCAAAGTAACGCTTCACGATTTAATCAATACAATCATTATCGGTTTTGTGCTGGTAACCATTGTGCTGATGTTTTTTATGGGTGTAACCAATGCGCTGTTTGTGGCACTTTCCGTGCCATTGTCCATGTTCATTGCCTTTATGATAATTCCAACGTTCGGTTTTTCGCTCAACATGATTGTGCTGTTCTCGTTTATTCTCGCACTTGGTATTGTGGTGGACGATGCCATTGTGGTAATTGAAAACACGCACCGCATTTTTGACAACGGAAAGCTGCCGATTAAAACTGCTGCCAAACGTGCCGTAGGCGAAGTGTTTATGCCTGTGCTTTCGGGAACAATCACCACGCTTGCGCCCTTTATTCCATTGGTGTTTTGGCCCGGCATCATTGGTAAGTTTATGTACTTTTTACCTGTAACATTAATTATTTCCTTGTTGGCATCGTTAGTTGTAGCTTATATTATCAATCCCGTGTTTGCGGTTGATTTTATGAAACCTCACGAAGAAGAAGCAAAAAATCACGGACGATTAACCAAAAAAGCCTATATGCAATTAGGGCTTTACGCTTTGGTTGCACTTGTGGCACACATTGGCGGAAATCACGGCATTGGCAACTTTGTTATTTTTCTTGGTTTGTTTATGGTTGCTCACCGCCTGTGGTTATACAAAGCCATTGAAGCATGGCAATTCCGTATATGGCCTAAATTCATAGCCTTTTATACAAGAATATTAGAATGGTGTTTGCGCAGACCTTGGCGGGTGTTGGGTTATGTGGGCATCTCGTTTGTAGCAGCTATTGTGTTGTTTGCGGTGCGTCAGCCAAAAGTTGGTTTTTTCGGACAGGGCGACCCGAACAATATTTACATTTATGTGAAATTACCCGAAGGCACTGACCCGAACATTACCAACGCCACCATGCGCAAAGTGGAAGCAAAAATTAATACGGTAATTGATGCCAACGACCCGATTGTGGAATCTATCATTTCCAACGTAACCATTGGTACAAGCGACCCGCGCGACCAAGACCAAAACTCGTACCCCAACAAGGGAAAAGTTTCCATTGCCTTTGTGGAGTTTGAAGAACGGCACGGAAAATCAACATCGGAGTATTTGGATAAACTACAAAAGCTGCAATGGGATTTGCCCGGCGTTGAAATTGTGGTGAACCAAGAAGTATCGGGTCCTCCGCAAGCCAAGCCTGTTACCATTGAAATTACAGGCGAAGATTTGGAAGCACTTTTGAAAACTTCTGATGAGGTGAAAAAGTTGGTTGGCAAATCGGGCATTAAAGGGCTTGATAATTTGAAATCTGATTTTGTGAGCAACAAACCCGAAATTGTGTTTGACATTGACCGCGAGCGGGTGTTGCGCGAAGGCTTGTCGTTGGCGCAGGTGGCAATGGAAATTCGCAGCGCGGTGTATGGAAACGAAGCCACAAAATTCCGCGATGTGGACGATGAATATCCTGTGCAGTTACGTTATCAGTACGACCAACGCTCAGACATTGAAACAATCCGCAATTTAAAAATTGTGTTCCGCGATATGAACATGGGCGGACAAGTGCGCAACGTACCTATTTCAGCGTTGAGCAACATTCGTTACGATTACACTTACGCGGGTATTAAACGCCAAAACAATATGCGGATTATTACTTTGTCAAGCGATGTGTTGGCAAACTACAACGGAAACGAAGTAGCGAACAATGTAAAAAAAGTGCTGAAAACCTATCAACCTGCAAGCGGTGTAACGGTTGTGTTTGGCGGACAGGAAGCTGACCAGGCTGAAACCGCAGGCTTTTTGGGAACTGCGTTTTTAATTGCCATTGGTTTAATGATGTTGGTGTTGGTGGGCTTGTTTAACTCGCTCGGCAAACCGCTCATTATTTTGTCGGAAATTATATTCAGTATCATTGGCGTTATTCTCGGTTTGAGTATTTTCAAAATGGACATCAGCATTGTAATGACAGGCGTGGGTATTATTGCGCTTGGCGGAATTGTGGTGCGTAACGGTATTTTGCTGGTTGAGTTTGCAGAGTTTGCCCGCGAAGGTGGCATGAGCCTCTACGAAGCAACTGTGGAAGCGGGGCGTACTCGTATGACACCTGTAATTTTAACCGCAACGGCTGCCATTCTCGGTTTAATTCCTTTGGCGGTAGGCTTAAACATCAATTTTGAAACTTTGTTCAGCGAGTTTAACCCGCACATTTTCTTTGGCGGCGATAACGTAGCGTTCTTTGGTCCTTTAGGCTGGGCAATGATTTTCGGCTTATTGTTTGCAACACTTTTAACCCTGTTGCTCATTCCGAGTATGTATTTAATCACCGAACGCTTAAAACGCAAATCAATTATTATTCTTAAACATTTTGATTTGCCAATCGTGTTAATGTACATTCCGTTCTTCGTTATGATTTTACAATTGATTATGAAAATCACAGGAAAGAAAATTGAATACGGGGATTTGGATTATTAATATTGAGATTTGGCAACTTTTTAGAAAGTTGTCAAATCTTTGCTGCAAAAGCCGCTACCAAAATGTAGCGGCTTTTTTGTTCCTACATAAAACACACCACTCCCCCCACACTATTGCTCTTTGCGCCTGTAACGGAAGACAATGTATTTACTGTTTCATTCAAACGCAAATAACCTAAGAAAGCGAAAATGAGTGCTTCTTTAAAATTAATTGTTTGCGCTTCGGGAAGAATAATTTCAGTAGTTGTTTTTGATGTTATGCGCTCAATTAAAAAAGAATTGAACGCACCACCACCTGTGATGAACACGTTTTTTATATTTTCTTTATTTAATTCATCGGAAATAATTTGAGCAACGTGTTCGGTAGAAGTGGCGAGTAAATCGTTTGTATTGAGATTAGATTTTTCAATCAAAGGCAAGGTGTTTTTTTCAAACCATTCGCGCCCTAAAGATTTTGCGCCGCTTTCAGAGTAATAAGAAAGTGAATTTAATACGTTCAGTAAATCGGAATTTATTTTTCCTGCTCTTGCCATGTCGCCGTTTTTGTCAAACGGTTTTCCGTTTTTTTCGGCAAGAAAATTTAAAAGCATATTGGCTTCGCAAATATCGTAAGCAATACGGTTGCCGTTTTTGTCAAAGGAAATATTGGCAATGCCGCCAATGTTGAGGCAAGCAGCGTAATTACCAAACAACAATTTATCGCCAATGGGAACAAGCGGCGCGCCTTGTCCACCCATTGCCACATCTAAACTTCTAAAATCGCAAACGGTGGTAATGCCTGTGTTGGCAGCTATTGTAGCACCGCAACCAAGTTGCGTAGAAAATCCCAAATGTGGTTGATGAAAAATTGTGTGTCCGTGCGAAGCAATGGCGGCAGGCTTTTCAGGAGCATCTTGCAAAAACAAATTAATTTCTTGGGCAATAAATTTGCCGTAGTTCGCATGAAGTTCAAAATATTTTTCCGCACTTAAATGTTGTGCGCCGCTCAATCCGTTTTTCCATGCCTGTGAATATGAAACGGTTTTCGCTTTCAGTATTTTAAATTCGTAATTGCCTGAAAATTTGCAGAGCGCAAGGTCAAGCCCGTCAAGCGAAGTGCCGCTCATTAAGCCGAGAATGATTGTGTTTTTTTCAGTGCGCATTTCAAAATTCTGTTGCATGGTAGCCGAAATCCGCTACCTTTGCGCAAGATTACGAAAATTATAAACTATAAAAACAAATACCATGCAGTTTGAATTAACAGAAGAACATTTAATGATTCAGAAAGCGGCGCGTGAATTTGCCCAAAATGAATTGAAACCGGGTGTAATTGAGCGCGACGAACTTCAAAAATACCCGACAGAGCAAATTAAAAAAATGGGCGAACTTGGTTTTATGGGCATGATGGTGGACCCGAAATACGGCGGGGGCGGCATGGACGCTATTTCGTATGTGTTGGCTATGGAAGAAATTTCTAAGGTTGATGCCTCGTGCAGCGTGGTGATGAGCGTAAACAACTCGCTTGTTTGCTGGGGCTTGGAGCAATTTGGCACAGAAGAACAAAAACAAAAATATTTAGTGCCTTTGGCTAAAGGCGAAAAAATCGGCGCGTTTTGTTTGAGCGAGCCTGAAGCCGGCAGCGATGCCACTTCGCAACGCACTACCGCCATTGACAAAGGCGACCATTATTTGGTAAACGGCACAAAAAACTGGATTACCAACGGAAACAGCGCGTCTATTTATTTGGTAATTGCGCAAACCAATGTAGAACTGGGACACAAAGGCATTAACTGCTTAATTATAGAAAAAGGCATGGAAGGTTTTACCGTTGGACCAAAAGAAAATAAAATGGGCATTCGCGCAAGCGACACGCACTCGCTGATGTTTAACGATGTAAAAGTGCCGAAAGCAAACCGCATCGGCGAAGACGGTTTCGGTTTTAAATTTGCCATGAAAACATTGAGCGGAGGGCGCATTGGCATTGCTTCTCAGGCATTGGGCATTGCAAGCGGAGCTTATGAACTGGCATTGGCATATTCAAAAGAACGCAAAGCATTCGGCAAAGAAATATGTAAACACCAAGCCATTCAGTTTAAGTTGGCAGACATGGCAACCCGCATAGAAGCCGCACGTTTGTTGATTTACCGCGCAGCGTATTTAAAAGACAAGCATTTGCCTATGGACAAAGAAAGTGCCATGGCAAAAGTGTTTGCAAGCGAAACGGCTATGTGGGTAACAACCGAAGCGGTGCAAGTTCACGGCGGATACGGGTATGTAAAAGAATATCATGTGGAACGCTTAATGCGCGATGCAAAAATTACGCAGATTTACGAAGGCACAAGCGAAGTGCAACGCATTGTGATTTCGCGCGCTTTGTTGTCGTAAACTTTTTTTTGATACAGAAAAGAAAAAACGCCTCTGTTACTTCGGGTAGCCGACGAAAGGAGGCGTAACGAGAAGTGATTTTACGACTTCATTTTCAAAACCTCATCAGCTCCTCAAACAAAATTTTTACGGGCAAACCCATAACGTTGTAAAAAGAGCCTTCAATTTTTTCAATGCCAATGTAGCCAATCCAATCTTGCACGCCGTAGCTTCCCGCTTTGTCGTAAGGTTTGTAGTTGGTGAGGTAATAATCAATTTCTTCCGCGCTCAAATTTTTAAAATAGACTTTGCTTGTGTCGTAAAACAATTTTTGTTTGTCTGCACTTTTCAGGCAAACTGCTGTAAATACTTCGTGCATTTTTCCGCTTAAACTTTGCAGCATTTGTGTTGCTTCGGCGTAATCGGCAGGTTTGTTAAACACTTTGTTTTCGCACCAAACAACGGTGTCGGAAGTAATGAGTAAATCGTTTTCATTTAGTTTTTCGGGAAAAGCGTTTGCTTTTTTTTCGGCGAGATACAAAGGAATTTCCTGCGCTCTTAAATTTTCCGAAAATGTTTCATCGGCATTAATTGCTTTTACAGAAAATTCAAAACCCAAGCCTTTTAATAATTCTTGTCGGCGCGGTGAAGCAGAACCCAAAATTAATTTGTGCGGAAATTCGCTGATTAACTTCATAAATCAGTTGTAATAAAAAATAAAACTGTAACACAAACCCATAAGCATAATAAATTTTAAAATTAAGCTCGCCCGTTTGAACTGCTTGCTGCTATGGGCTTGAAACGTGTATAATGCTAAAAACAAAGCAGGCAAAATTAACGTAAGCGTAATGTAAACGCTGTGAACGGAAAAAACGCTGCGTTGTGTTTTTATGGTATTGTAAACTACAAAACTCAACAGCATTGCCGTAACCATTAAACAAAAACAGGCAATTAATTTACTTGAACGTATTCCCCACACAATAGGCATGGTAAGGCTTCCAGTAGCTTTGTCGCCTTTGTAATCTTCCATGTCTTTAATAATTTCACGCGCCATGCCTGTAATAAACGAAAAGAGCGAGAAAATGAAAATGATTTTAAACGAAGCTAAAACGGCGTGTGTGTATTCTGAAAAAAAATGAGGATACGTTTTTTGCATCATGCCCATTTCAAACACCAAGGGCATAAAAGACACGGAAGCCATGAGCAATGAAACGGCAATATTTCCGACAAGTAATTGTTTTTTTAAATGCGTGCTGTAAAACCACAACAAAATTGCCGCGCCAAAATGAAAAATGGATAAACGTAAATAACCTGCTTTCAGGGAAGCATACATACCGATTACAATTCCCAAAAACGTAAACGTGATGTGTAGAATAATTGCCCAGCGGCGTTTGATTGCTTTGTCCACAACAACAGTATCGGGGCGATTAATCATGTCGGTTTTCACATCAAAGTAATCGTTGATAATGTAGCCTGCTGCCGCAATTAGTAACGTGCTGATGACGATGAGATGAAACAAACTGTTTCCCAGTTCCAAACCCATGCCGTATTGGTTCATCACTTTTTGCAATACAAAATAGCGCAGCAAAAATTGCGTTAATGCAATCATCACCAAATTTTCAATTCGGACGAGCTTAAAAAAAGCAATGATTTTATTATTTAATAATTGTGCCACTACCAATTCAACGCTTCCCATTTTTCCTGCGAGCGAAGCACTTGCTCTACAATATCGCGCACACAGCCCTCTCCGCCCCCTTTTGGCGAAATGTATTGTGAAATTTCTTTTATTTCTGTTGCCGCGTCATTCGGGCAAGCGGCAATGCCTGCACGTTTCATTACCGCAATGTCGGGCAAATCGTGCCCCATATACATTACTTCTTCGTCTTTCAAATTGTGTTGTTGAATGTAGTCCACATAACACGCCAACTTGTCGCGCTGCAAAATAAACACATCGGTAATTCTGCTGCGCGTTAAAACAGTTTTTATTTCCGACACATCACCGCCCGAAATGGCTGCCACTTTAAAACCTTTGGTTCTGGCTACATATAAGGCATAAGTGTCTTTTAAATTCATGGTGCGTGTTACATCGCCGTTTTCGGCAACAAATAATTTTCCGTCGTTCATCACACCGTCCACGTCAAACATCAGGGTTGTAATTTTTGTCAATCGTTGTTTAAAATTAAGTTCCATGTTGTTGTTTCAAAATTAATTTACTCAGTTGTTTATATATTTTTTTCAACTCGCTTTTTTTGGCGAGCAAAGCTAAATGTTTTTTCATTACGGCTTCATTGTTCCGTTTAGCAGGTCCTGTTTGCGCTTGTAAAGGAGTTAATGTTTCTAATTTGCTAACACTTTGTTTTATCAAAGGAAGCAACAATTTAAAATCGGTTTTGCTTAAATCGGAAGCGGCAACGTACAAGGCATTGGTAAAATTATTGGCAAACACGGCAGCCAAATGCAGTTGTAACCGCTCCTTGTATTTCAGTTGCAAAACGGTGTTGCTGATTTGCTTTGCCAACGCAACGGTTTTTTGCTGAGAAATTTCATCTGAAGTTTCAACAATAACGGGAATTTCTTTCCATTCTAAATTGTCTTTCTTTGAAAAAGTTTGCAGGGGATAAAATACGCCGTGTCCGTAAACGGTATCGCCAAAATCAACACTATCAAGGCTTCCCGATGTGTGCAATAAAACTGCATTCGGGTTTTTTATCTTCAGTTGTTTGGTAACTTCAAACACAAAACTATCCGATACACACACAAAATAAAAATCTGCATCACCGATTATCTTATTTAAACTTGCTTGGGTTTTGCAGTTCAGCCTTGTTTTAAAATCGTTAAGTGCAGCGTTTTGTTTGTGATTATAAATAAACAACGAATGACCAAAACCATGCAACACTTTTGCCAAATGCCACGCCACATTGCCGCAACCGATGATAACGATTTTATGAGCCGTTTTTTTTTGCATTGTTTGCACGCCTGAAATTACGAATAAGTACTGAAACAGATTTATGTTTTATACACAAACAACACACGGTGAAAGATTGAAAACATCAAAACTTTAAAACTATATTTGCCACATGGAATTTTCTGCAAAACAAATAGCGCAGTTGCTAAACGGCACGGTGGAAGGCAACGAAAACGCCACCGTAAACAACGTTTCAAAAATTGAAGAAGGCGCACCGAATACCTTGTCATTCTTGGCAAATCCTAAATACACCAATTATATTTATACTACCGATGCAGGCATTGTGATTGTAAACAAAAGTTTGGTGCTGGATAAACCTGTAAAATCAACCTGCACCTTGGTGCGCGTGGACAATGCTTACGAAAGTTTTGCGAAACTCCTGCAACTCTATTCAGAAATGAAAGGCACTAAAACAGGCGTTGAGCAACCAAGTTTTATTTCGGCAGATGCCACACTCGGAAAAGATTGCTATGTGGGTGCGTTCGCGTATATCGGCAATCGCGTAAAAATCGGTAACAACGTAAAAATTTATCCGCACACATATATTGGCGATGACACCATAATCGGCGACAACACGGTTTTGTTTTCGGGGGTAAAAGTGTATCACGAATGTAAAATCGGAAAAAATTGTACTGTTCACGCCAACACTGTTATCGGCAGCGACGGTTTTGGTTTTGCGCCCAATGCGGAAGGGCAGGCGTTTGCAAAAGTGCCGCAAATTGGCAACGTGGTAATTGAAGACAATGTAGAAGTCGGCTCAAATACTTCTATTGACCGTGCCACCATGGGTTCTACCATTTTGCACAAAGGCGTAAAGTTGGATAACTTGGTTCAAATTGCGCACAACGCACAGGTGGGCGAAAACACCGTTATTGCAGGATTATCGGGCGTTGCAGGCTCAAGCAAAGTCGGGAAAAATTGTATGATTGGCGCACAGGTGGGCATTGCAGGACATTTAAAAATTGCCGACAACGTAAAAATTGCAGGGCAATCGGGCATTGGCGCAAATATTGAAAAAGAAGGAGAAATTGTGCAAGGCTCGCCAGCCTTTGGTATCGGCGAATACAAACGCAGCTATGTGTTGTTTCGTAGCCTACCGAAATTGAATGACAGAATAAATGAGCTTTCAAGAAAATTAAAATCTTAAAACACATAGACCACATAGTTTTACTTTGAAATCTAAAGTTTTAATACGTTTCACAATAGCACGTTCAGTAAAGCTGAACGCTATGTGTATGCTATATTTTCTTTAGCACTATGACATCTATGTTTCTATGTGTTTAATAAATTCGTAACTTAAAACACTACACATGAATATTGACATTTTAGCTATCGGCGTTCACCCTGACGATGTTGAACTTGGTTGCAGCGGCACAATCGCCAAACATATTGCCGCAGGAAAAACCGTTGGCATTTTAGATTTAACACGCGGCGAACTTGGCACACGCGGCAACGCAGAGTTAAGAACACAGGAAGCCATGACTTCCGCAAAAATTTTGGGCGCGAAATTCCGCACGCAACTAAACATGAAAGACGGTTTTTTTACCAACGATGAAGCGCACCAAAAACAAATTATTGAAATCATCAGAAAACATCAGCCCGACATTGTGTTGTGCAACGCCGTAAGCGACCGCCACCCCGACCACAGCCGTGCCGCCAAATTAATTTCGGAAGCCTGTTTTTACAGCGGATTGGCTAAAATTGAAACCATGCTTGACGGAAAAACACAACAGGCATGGCGACCAAAAGCCGTGTATCACTACATTCAAGACCAATTTATTCACCCTGATTTTGTGATTGATGTTACAGATTTTATTGAAACACGACACCAATCTATTCTCGCTTTTTCATCGCAGTTTTATAATCCAAATTCCAACGAACCGCAAACGCCTATTTCAAGTAAAAACTTTTTGCAAAGCATGGACGCAAAACTCATCACTTGGGCTCGCGCTATCGGTGCAACTTACGCGGAGGGTTTCACCGTTGAAAGATATGTTGGTGTAGAGAGTTTGTTTGATTTGAAATAAACTTGTTGAATTAGAGTGAGAGATTATTTCTTATTCAACTTTTTTGTGTCTTTCAAAAGTTTTTTGTCTTCGGCTTTTACTTTTCTTTCCACTTTTTTCAAATCTTCTTCTGGTGGCAGGCTTTCGGGCTTTATACCGCTCTTTAGCAACAAACCTCTTACATCTGAATTATTTTTAACGTGTTCATTCGTAATATCTGTTTCCGTTTTCAAATCTGTTTTGCGAATGTTTACGTTAGTGAGTTCGTTTGCAAAATCTTTGGCTTTAATGGTAATGGTCGGTAAAAAATCGGCAAGCGGTCTGTTATCGGGAACGCCTAATTTTATTTTCATATCCAAAGTTGTTTTACCGCCAAACAAAGCTTGGTCGCCTTTGCTGCGTATGCGCCCAAAACCTGTATGGTCTATGCCTTTTTGAAAAATTAATCCGGAAAGTTCTTTTTCCGATATGCTTAATTTTTCTCTTGCTTGCAAACGTTCCCATTCTTTTAAGCGTTGTTCCAAAAGCTCCTGCTTTCTCGTTTGCACGGCAAAGTAATTCATGGCAAAAGCAATTTCGTCTTTACGAGCATCGCCGTTTTGAGCAATCAGGTAACAAGCGTACCTTGTAAGCATAATGTCTTCAATTTCACGCTTTGCCCCCGAACCTACATCAACCATTTTGCTGACGTCAGCAAAATGGTCGGAAGCCTCTTGTTTAGCGTTAGTACAGGCAATTTTTGCTTTGTCAATTACTAACAAAAAATTTCGCCATTGAGTGTACCCCAATAAGATTTGCAAATCCCTTGCAAACCAAAATTCAACGTCTTCGTTTTTGTTTACAGCCAGTTCAAAACTGCTGTGAAGCTGAGATATGATTTCTGTTTTCATGTTGTGTGTATTTGAAGCACAAAACTACGTTCTTCTTCAACAAAGCATTGCCACATTTTGTAGCAAACCGAAAACTTTTGTTACACTCGCACGCCAATTACCGTAACATCGTCCACTTGCTCTAACGTGCCAACCCAATCAGCAAGCATTTTTTCAAGAATTTGTTTTTGTTCCTGCATGGGCAAATGCGCGTTGGCAATTAATTTTTCACGCAGGTTTTTTATCATAAACTTTTTGCATCTGTCGCCGCCAAACTGGTCGGGAAAACGTAAGAGAAAACAAAAAAATTATGTGCAAAAAGGTAGAAAACACCTAAAGTGTGGTAAGAAACTCCAAAATATCTTTGCTCACTTCATTTACATATTCCAAATTCAAAGTATGTCCTGCATTTGCTATCACAATAAATTTTGAATGTGTAATGTGTAAATGCACGTCGTTAGCCAAATGCACAGGCAGCAATAAATCTTTTTCGCCTTGAATAATAAGTGTGGGTGTTGAAATTTTTTCTAATTCTGTTCTGTAATCTTCGCGTTCTTTTGTGGCTTGCATCAGTTTAAAAATGGCTTCCGAATTTTCGTTTACGCCTTTGCGTGCTTCTTTCATCGCGTTTATCGGAATAAGCGGATTTTTAAAATAATTTTCGCTCAACACGCTTGGCAACATAATATCCAACATCAAATTGTAACCGCCAATTTCTAAACTGCGCCACCAGCTTAATTCAATGGCTTCGTAATACGGCGTTTTATGCGCAAAGGTGGAAAGCAAAATTAATTTGTTTAAATAATTGGGGTACAACACCGCAAAATGCTGCGCCACCAAAGAGCCGTAGCTCAACCCCACAAGATGTATTTTTTTAATATTTTCTTTATCCAATACCGTTTTTACATCGGCAGCGTGTTGGTCAAAATTTCGCCACTCGCCTGTTTTGGCACTTTGCCCCTGAAAAATAAAATCAAGTAAAACAATTTTGTATTTGTCTTTAAAATATGGCAACACAAACGCCCAAGCCAAGGTGGACTGCGTTAAACCGTTTAAAAACACTACAGTTTCCGCGGTATTGGAGTTGCCTTGTATTTCGTAATATAAATTGAGGTTATCGTGCGTTTTGCAAAACATAAATCCAAAAGGCTAAAGGTAACATTTATACAAACCACATAGAAACATAGATTGTATAGAAATTTTTTATACAAAAAGGGACACAGAGCAATGTCGCCCTGCGACACTATGTGAAACTCTTTATAGAAAACAAACTATGAAAAAAACTATGTATCTATGTGGTTAAATTTTTTAAAATAATACTTATTGGATTTTTATTTTTACCGCATGGCAGAAGACCTGAAAATAACCGCCGTTTCAAAAGAAGAAAAATACAAGCAACTCATTCCGCAACTTGCAGAATTGTTGCGCGGTGAAAATGACCTCATCGCTAATATGGCAAATGTTTGTGCCGCCCTAAAATTCACCATGAACTTTTTTTGGGTGGGTTTTTATGTGGTGAAAGGCGAACAATTAGTTCTCGCGCCGTTTCAGGGAACGGTGGCTTGCACGCGGATTAATAAAGGCAAAGGCGTATGCGGCACGGCTTGGCAAAAAAAAGAAACAATCATTGTTCCCGATGTGGATTTGTTTGAAGGACATATTGCTTGCAGTTCTTTAAGCAAAAGTGAAATCGTTATTCCGATGTTTGACAAAAACAAAAACGTAATTGCCGTGTTAGATGTGGACAGCGATGAACTCAACGCTTTTGACAAGATTGATGAAATGTATTTGAAAGAAATAACCAACTTGATAAAATTTTAATGGACAAACATCACGCCGAAGAAAAAATAAAACAACTCTCTGCCGAATTAGAGCAGCACAATTACAATTATTATGTGTTGGACAAACCAAGCATCAGCGATTTTGAGTTTGATAAACTGTTGGAAGAATTAATTGCGTTGGAAAAACAATTTCCCGAATTGTTATTGTCCACATCACCGAGCCAGCGCGTGGGCGGAAGCATTACCAAAGAATTTAAAACGGTAAAACACACATACCCGATGTTGTCGCTGTCCAACTCTTACAGCAAAGAAGATGTGTTGGATTTTGACCGCCGTGTGCGCGAGGGATTGGGTTTGCAAAGCACAGATTTATTTTCTTTGGCGCAGGTAAATTATGTATGCGAATTAAAATTTGACGGACTTTCAATTGGCTTAACTTACGAAAACGGCGAACTGAAACAAGCCGTAACGCGCGGCGACGGCGTGCAGGGCGATGATGTTACCACTAACGTAAAAACAATAAAATCCATTCCCTTGAAATTGAAAGGCGATTTTCCCGCACAATTTGAAATTCGCGGAGAAATTTTTATGCCGCGCCCTGTGTTTGATAATATAAATAAGGAGCGCGAAGAAATTGGCGAAACACCTTTGGCAAATCCGCGAAACGCAGCAAGCGGCACAATGAAAATGCAAGACAGCAGCGTGGTGGCTTCGCGCAAATTAGATTGTTTTTTGTATAACGTGCTGGGCGCAGAATTTTCTGACAAAGGACATTTTGAAACCTTGCAACACGCAAAGCGTTGGGGATTTAAAATCAGCGAACATTCAAAACTTGCCGGCAACATTAACGAAGCACTTGATTTTATTGAGCATTGGGACAAAGCGCGTTTCAATCTTCCTTTTGATACGGACGGCGTTGTAATAAAAGTAAACGAGTTTAAACAACAAACGCAATTGGGTTTCACCGCCAAATCGCCGCGCTGGGCTATTGCCTACAAATTTAAAGCAGAACAGGTAAGCACAGAATTGCAAAGTATTTCCTATCAGGTTGGACGAACAGGCGCAATTACACCTGTGGCAAATTTAAAGCCTGTGCCTTTGGGCGGCACAACCGTGAAACGCGCTTCCTTACACAATGCTGACATCATAGAAAAATTAGATGTGCGTGTGGGTGATTTTGTATTTGTAGAAAAAGGCGGAGAAATAATTCCGAAAATTATTGGCGTTGATTTTTCAAAACGAAAAGACGATGCACAAAAAACAATTTACATCACGCGTTGTCCCGAATGTGGAACAGAGTTGAAACGCGAGGACGGTGAAGCCAATCATTTTTGCCCGAACGAAACAGGTTGCCCGCCGCAGGTGAAAGGTCGCATGGAACATTTTGTATCGCGCAAAGCCATGAACATTGACAGCTTGGGCGCGGAAACCATTGAACAACTCTACAACGCAGGTTTAATAAAAAACATCGCGGACATTTACGATTTAAAAAAAGAACAACTTTTGCCGTTGGAACGCATGGCAGAAAAATCGGCGCAAAATTTAATTGAGGGTATTGAAGCGAGTAAGAAAATTCCGTTTGAGCGTGTGTTGTATGCAATCGGTATTCGTCATGTGGGTGAAACCACCGCAAAAAAAATTGCGAAAAAAGTAAAATCGCTGCAAGTGCTGATAAATTTGAATGAAGAAGAAATGCTTCACATTGACGAGGTGGGAGAAATTATTGCAAAAAGTGTGTCGGTATTTTTTGCCGATGAAGAAAACAGAAAAATTATTGAACGATTAAAAGTTGCAGGGCTTCAATTTGAATTAAGCGCGGAACAACAGCAAGCAGGCAGCGAAAAACTAAAAAATCTAACGTTTGTTATCAGCGGAGTATTTAACAAACACAGCCGCGACCAACTGAAAGAATTAATTGAATTTCACGGCGGAAAAAATTCGGGTTCGGTGAGCGGAAAAACTTCTTATTTGCTCGCAGGCGAAAATATTGGTCCCGAAAAATTAAAGAAAGCGCAAAATCTCGGCGTGAAAATTATTGGTGAAGATGAGTTTGTAGAGATGATTGGATAAAATTTTCGCTGAAAATAATATTAGGAAAACCAAAATAAAAGTAATTACTTTGTAATAACATTCAAATTATGGAAATTTCAGTAGTAAATATTGGTAATTCAAAAGGAATTAGATTGTCAAAAACAATTTTGGAAAAATACAACATCAGCGACAGGTTGGAATTGCTGTTGGAAAAAGGGTATATGATTTTAAAGCCCAAAGCAGAACCAAGAAAAGGTTGGGAAAAATCATTTAAAAAAATGCACGAAAACGGCGATGACAAATTGCTGATGAACGATGTTTTTGATGACGAAACTTTTGAAGAATGGAAATAAAGCAATACGAAATAGTGTTGGTAAACCTTGACCCTACAATTGGCAGCGAAATGAAAAAAACGCGACCATGTATAGTTATTTCGCCAAACGAGATGAACAAATATCTTCAAACTATTGTGATAGCACCACTCACGAGTAGTTCAAAATCTTATCCCACAAGAGTTGAAATTAAACAAGAAAAAACAAAAGGTTGGATTGTGTTAGACCAAATCAGAAGCATTGACAGAATGAGGATTGTAAAAAAGTTGGGCACACTAACAGAAAGGGAAATTGAAAAAATAAAATTTGTTATTAAAGAAACTTACGTTGATTGATGTTAAATCTCAATGGATTTTTCCTCCCAAATATTACTTAAATGCACAATGGTTTCAACCGCTTTTTGCATATCCTGAACGCTTACCCATTCCTGTTTGCTGTGAAAAGCGTGTTCGCCTGCAAAAATATTTGGGCAGGGCAAACCCATATACGATAAACGCGAACCGTCCGTTCCGCCGCGAATGCTTGATAACACAGGTTTTACGCCTGTGCGATTAATTGCTTCCAATGCGTGTTCCACAACCTGCGGGTGTTTGTCCAACACTTCTTTCATGTTGCGGTATTGTTGCGTTACGGTAAATTCATACGAACATTTTTCGTAATGAGATAAAACGGAAATGGTTATTTGCCGCAATTCTTCTTCCAATGCCAAAAGCGTTGCATTATCAAAGGCGCGAATAATAAATTTAATTTCTACTTCCTCTATGCTGCCGCTAATGTTGGTGGGGTGCATAAAGGGTTGTTTTTTTTCGGTGTGTTCAGGCGTTTTTTCGGCAGGAATTTTAGTAATGATTTCAGAAGCAATTTTTATGGCGTGTTGCATTTTGTCTTTTGCAAAACCGGGGTGTGTGGGGAAACCTTTAATTTTTATACTCACACCGTCTGCGCTGAACGTTTCATTTTCCAAGTGTCCGAGCGTTTCACCGTCAATAGTGTAACCAAAATTTGCGCCGAGTTTTTTCATGTTTACTTTATCTGCACCGCGCCCTATTTCTTCGTCGGGTGTAAACAAAATGCGGATTTTTCCGTGCTTTACTTCGGGGTGTGTCATCAGGAAATGAGCAGCGTCCATAATTTCGGCAACACCCGCTTTGTTGTCTGCGCCCAATAAAGTTGTGCCGTCTGTGGTAATAATATCATTCCCGATTTGCTCTGCCAATGCAGGGTGTTCAGCAAATTTTATGATTTGCGTTTTATCGTTTGGCAACACAAGGTCTTTTCCGTCATAGTTTTTATGAATTACAGGATTTACGTTTTCGCCTGTGCAGTCGGGCGACGTATCCACATGGGAACAAAAACATATCACAGGAACATTTTTTGTGCTGTTGCTTTCAATAGTGGCATACACATAGCCGTGTTCGTCCAACTCTGCATCGTTAATGCCCATTTGTTTTAATTCTTGCACCAACAAACGCGACAAGTTTTTTTGTTTCTCGGTACTTGGGCAAGTTGGCGAATCGGGATTTGATTGCGTGTCAATTTTTGCGTAACGGATAAAACGCTCGCTAACTGTAAAGTTGTAATTATTGAAGTTCATTGATTTTGTTTTTTGTAAAAGTGGAAGTAAAAGTACGAAATAGAGTTGTTCACACCTTACAACTTTTGAATAACTGTTTTCTTTACACGTTTTCCTGTTTTCTCGCAAAATTCGGAAAAAAAATACTGAACGGTTTTCAAATAGGAGGCAATTTTACTGTGCATTTGGGTGGTGCACAGGTACGGGCGTTTTTTTAAAAAAATAAAAACGATATTTGAACGATTTATGAATTTCAATGCAAGTTTTTTAAAGCTAAACCGGGGCAAAACTTTTTTTCAAACATTAGTATTTCTCGTTGTTGTTTTTCTTGTTTCTGCTTTACCTGTTTTTCTCGGCTTCATACTAAAACTTGTAAACCCTTCGGAATACGGAATAAATCAAGGAATTAAAGACCTTGAAATTACTTACAAAGAACTTTTGTTTTTTCTGAGCATGGTTTTGGCATTGTTTGTTTTGTCGGCTTCGTTTAAATACATTCAAAAAAAATGGATGAAAACAATTTTCGTTTTTATGGCTTGCCTGTATTTGTTTATTGCCTGCTTTCTTATTCTTGCCGACATTATTTATTATCTTATTTTTTCTTACCGCCTCACCTTTTCGGTGGTTCAAACTGTTTTAAACACCAATCTCGATGAAGCAAAAGATTTTATCAAACTCTATATTTCTGTCGGAAACTCTGTTACAATAATTTTATTTATTGTTTTTATGCTGTGGCTTGTAAAGAAACGCAAATGGTTTGTTTCGTTTTTTTCTACCCGTTCGTTTTTTATCACCGCGCTGTTGTTTTCAATTTTTGGCATTATTGATTTTGCGACAATTACAAGCACTCACCCTAACGGACTTAATAATATACGATACGGCGATATTATTGCAGGATACAATCAATACCTGGAGTTTAACAGAACCTTGCAAACCGAAAAGAATAACTATCAGTTTTCAAAAGAATACGATACTTTCTATAAAAACGATACGCTGCAAAAAACGTTGGTGTTGCTTGTATCGGAATCGTTGAGCAAACGGCACATGAGCCTTTACGGTTATCCGCGAAAAACAACGCCGAATTTAGACACAAACAAAAGCATTTATGTGTTTAACAATTGTGTTACTATGGCTACACTTACGCAAGATGCCGTACCAAATCTTTTCTCGCGAGAACATCTTGACAGGGAAGTTAATTTAATTACGCTGCTTAATAAGTTGGGTTATACCACTTGGTGGATTTCCAACCAATCGGGTTGGGGAAGGGGCGATAAAACCATTGTGGCATTTGCGCAACTATGCAGTCAAAATATTTTTACGGATAAATTTTCTGATGATGATAAATCTAATTTGAGCCGCCATTACGACGAGGAAATTTTAAAACATTTTAATAAAGCTATGAGTGAAAGTCAAAAATCTTCGCGGTTTATTGTGCTGCATTTAATGGCTTGCCATTTTGATTACGACAAACGTTATCCTAAAAACAGAAATTTTTATACTTCTGTACCGCCTGCCAAAACTGCCGTGAGCAGCAAAAAAACAAACGAAATTCTTAATTCCTACGATAATGCCATGCACTACCACGATTCGGTTGTAAATCAAATTTTGACAATTTTTTCAAAGCACAGCCAAAATAAAAATGCCGCACTTGTTTTTCTTTCAGACCACGGCGAAGAATTATTTGAAAACAGAAATTTTTCGGGACACACTTATCCGGCAAGTCGCCTCACTTCCGAAATACCTTATTTCACCTTGCTTTCAGATGATTTCAAAAAGAATTTCCCCGAAATTGAAACAAACATGATGGCAAGAAAAAACACACCTTACAGCACGGCAGATAATTTTTTCACCATGCTTCAATTACTGAATATAAATTCAAAAACATACAACGATAAAATTCAGAAAAACGGATTTTTCGACTCTGCTTACGACAGCACCCACCCGAGAATGGTAATGGGTGATGATTACAGCACAATGAAGTGAAACCGGAAATGTTTATTGTAAATTACAAGTGCCACTGTAATCTTGCCCCCAATATTTACTTTCATTATCTTGACACAAGCTTGTTGCCACAAACGAAGATTTGTTTGTAATGCCGACTGTTTCTTCTATGTTGGGTTGAGGAGTTGGATTAAGAATATTTGTTCTGTAAACATAAGTGCATTTACAGGTGTACGTTTTTTCCTTTCTGCAAGAAGCAATAATTAATAACAAACTTGCTGATATTACAGTTAAAAATAATCGTTTCATGATTTTTTATTCTCTTAAAATGATGTATCAAAAATAGAAAATATTCAATCTTCTTTACCCACCCCAAACAAAAAATTTAAAAAGCCTGTGCAGATTGAAAGCACAAAACTAAAAAGCAAAGCCGTAAAAAAACCGCTTACATGAAAACCGTTTACGAGTTTGCTTGCAAAAATGATGATGAGCGCGTTAATCACCAAGAGAAAAAACCCGAGTGTGATAATGGTAATGGGAATGGTGAGAATGGTTAAAATCGGTTTTACAATGGCGTTTAAAAAGGCAAGTGCCAAAGCCACCAACAAGGCGGTAACATAATTTTCTACGCTTACGCCGGGCAAAAGGTACGCTACAATAAATACGGCTGCGGCAGAGATGATTAATTTGAGAATGAAATTCATATAAAAAATTCTAAGTTCTAAAATCTAAATTCTAATGTGTCATTTCGAGTAGCCGACGATAGGAGGCGTATCGAGAAATGACACAGGCGAAGTTACGTTTTCTGTTTTTTCTTTTTTGCGGCGGGAAACAAAATGTTGTTTAAAATTAATCTGTAACCGGGTGAGTTGGGGTGCAGGGATAAATCCGTTGGCGGCTCTTCTACACGGTGTTCATAGTCTTCGGGGTCGTGCCCTGCATAAAATGTCCAAGTACCTTTGCCAAAATCACCATGAATGTAACGCGCTTCGTTAAAGGCTTTTGCTTCACCCATAATCAGCACATTTTTTTTAACATAGTGTTTATTAAACGCCACGGTTTGTCCCCAAAAACCCTGTATGGTTTGTGTGTGATTTTGACACAACATGGTTGGCACAGGGTCCCATTTGGCAGAAAAATCAAACAGGGTAAACACATCTGTTTTCTGGGTCATGCCGTATTGGTGGCGGCGTGTGTGAAAAGGGTCAATGGTGGAGTATTCGTATTCATAAGGGTTCATGCTCAGTTTATAATTTTCAAAAGCAAAACCTTTTGAATAATCTATTTTGCTGTTGGCGTTTTTGTCCATGGGGTCGTGGTCAAACATGGTTTCGCAAATGTCAATGCCTTCGGCGGCAAGGGCAATATCGTAGCTGTCGGTTGCGCTGCACATAGCAAATAAAAAGCCGCCGTTAAACACAAAGTCTTTTATTTTTTTTGCTGAATTTAATTTCATCAATGATACTTTAGCGAAGCCTAATTTTTTTGCAAAACTTTCATTCTCACGCACATCGGCTTGATACCAGGCGGTGTGTTGAAAATGCGCATAAAATTTTCCGTATTGCCCCGTAAAATCTTCGTGATGCAAATGCAGCCAGTCATACTCTTTTAATTTGTCGTGATGCAACTCTTCGTCATACACCACATCGTAAGGAATTTCGGCATATTGCAAAACCAATGTTACGGCATCGTCCCAGGGTTGTTTGCTTTTTGGCGAATACACGGCAATTTTCGGAGCTTTCTCCAATTTCACCGCATCTTGGTTTACTTCGGGGTTGGCAATTTCGGCAAGCATACCGCTTGACTGCGCATCGGAAATAATCTCATAGCTGATACCGCGAATGGTACATTCGTTAGAAACCGCTTTGGCATTGGGTATCATAAAACTGCCGCCGCGATAATTGAGCAGCCAGTATATTTCCAGTTCGCCTTTTAAAGCCCAATACGCCAAGCCATAAGCCTTGAGGTGATTTTTTTGTGAGTCGTCCATAGGAATTAACACATACGAAGCGAATGTTTTAAAACTCACCGAAAAAAATAAGAAGATAAAAAGTGCTTTTTTCATTGAAGCACTAAGATACGAATAGAATTAGAAATACAAGAACCAAAAAATTTTAACCAACGGTAATACTGTCTGAGTTTACAATTTTGTTTCTGAGTATAGTTACTTTTTTGCTGATGCTTTCAATGGTTTTGTTGTTGTAATTGGTATCGTTTTTGGCAGCAATAGAAACAAAATCTTTTTGAATGTCTTTTAAACTGTCTAAAACAAATTTGGTATTGTTATTCAATTTCACGCCCTGCAACACTTCAATTAAGCCGTCCAACGATTCTTTTTGATTGAGAATGGCGGCAACAATTGATTTTGAATTTGACTCATCAGCCATTTTGCAGGAAATATACAAACCTTCAATCCAGCAGCCCGACAACACGGTAGCCGAAACATCGGGGCGGTTGTTTGTATTTAAAATTTCGTCCATTTTTTTAAATGCGCCGCGCACAATGGTCATTACCGAATCTCTGTCTTCTTTGTTAGCTTCTATGCGGTCAAACATAGTTTGGTCAAATGCCGCGCCCACGCCCAAATGTCCGGCAAGCGAATTCACGCATTTTAAAAACACCATACATTCCTGCGACTGGTCAAACGAATTGGCAACGTTTAAGTCAGTACCGTAAATACCAAGATTAATAGCCTTTAAAAACTCTAAGGTATAAGTGTTTATTTGATACGGGTCGTTTAACAAATCGGGATTGTACTCTAATCTGTTTTTTTCAATCAGGCTTAAAATCAGTTTTCTGTCGGGCAACGTGCCAAATACTTTTTCTGCATCAATTCTGCCTTTGTCTTCGGAGGAAACGTTGCTTTCCATAAAAAATTCATCACTTTCGGTGTGGCTGCCGCCGCAGGAGTTGAAAATAAGCGCGCATGTTAGCGGTAAAAGTTTAAAAATGTTCCTCATGATAGTTAGTAGTTTTTAGTGTTAGTAGATGTAGTGTATTGTATGTAGTTTTATATTATTTCTTTTTTATTCCGTTTTCGTAATTTAGTTTACTTGTTTCGTTTCCGTTTTTATCATAAAAAATCCATTCGCCGTGTGGAACGCTTTGTTGCTTGCCACTACGCACATCGTTTACAATTTTGTAATTGCACACGCTTTGAATTTTTGCGTTGCTGTGATACGATGTGCTTTTGCCGCTCAGCTTTCCATCTTTAAAATGTTGTATGCGGTTAATGCCGCCTGTTTCGTAATAATATGTCCACTCCCCGCTCTGATGCCCTTTTTTATACTGCCCTTTTGCGTCCACAAAATTTCCTTTTTCAAACCACTGCACATATTTCCCGTGTTTAATGCCATTAACATAAGTATTTAATTCGCGGGGCTTTCCGTTTTCGTAAAAATAATTCCATTCTCCTTCTTTTGCGCCTTTATCATTATACTTACCCACATAATTTAATTTTTCGTTCGGATACCAGCCTTGCCACAAGCCTGCCAATTTTGAACCTTTTAAAGTGCCTTCGTCTTTCTTTTTTCCATTTTCCCACCAGCTTGTCCAAATTCCGTCTTCTTGTCCGTTTACATAAGTGCCTTCCTGCAATTTATGTCCGTTTTCCCACCAGGTTGTCCAAACACCTGTTTTTACTCCGTTTTCAAAATTGCCTTGTCGCCATTTTTCAGAAGTTTGATACCAGTAATTCCAAGTGCCGTTTTGTTTGTCGTTTAAAAAATTTCCTTCGCTTTCTACTTTTCCGTTGGTGTAATAATACGTCCATTTATCTTCCCTGCTGTTATCCTTTAACGCACCTTTCATTTCAAGGTTTCCATTTTCCCGATAAAATTTCCACACACCGTTTTTCTTTCCGTCAGTAAAATTTCCTTCGCTTTTAATGTTGTGGTTTGGGTAATACGATGAATAATAGCCGTTCAAAATTCCCTCGCGGTAATTCGCTTCGTAATCCAACTCGCCGTTTGGGTGAAAAAAACGCCAGACACTGTCTTGCAAACCGTTTTTGTAATAGCCGTAAGTGCGTATTGTGCCACGCGGATAAGTCGCGGTCAGGCTTCCGTTGCCGTTGCTTATTAATTGGCGACCTTGCGTGTCCCACATATCCATAAGATACAGGGTGGTGTCTTTGTATTCCTTTACAAATTTCTTCCGTCCGTTTTCGTAATATTCTTCCCAAGTGCCGCAAGGTTCATCGTTACAAAAATGCTGAACGGCAGCGGCATTTCCGTTTTGGAAAAAAGTTTTGGTTTCGCCCTGTTTTTTGTCTTTTTCAAACGTGCCTTTACTTTCTAATTTTCCGTTTTCAAAATAATATTCCCAGTCACCGTTTTTTTTGCCGTTTTCAAATGTTTCGCGGCTGCGAATTTTTCCGTTTTCAAAATAGGCTGTCCACACGCTGTCGGCTAAATCGTTTTCCTGTTTGGTAATTTGCGATAAGGTTCCGTTTTTAAAATAATAACGCTGCGTGCCCCATTTTTTTCCACGCACATACTTTTCTATGGCTTTGGTTTTTCCGTCTTCGTAATAAAACGTCCAAGTGCTGTCTTCTTTGCCTGCATTGTAAAAACCCTTGCGGCTTAGTTTTCCCGATTTGTAATATTCGGCATGAACGCCGTTGGGCATTCCTTTAAAGTAGTCCGTTTCCGATTTTAATTTTGTTTGCTCCACATCGTAATACTCCTTTTTGGGTTGAGAGAATACAGGTAAAGCCACGACAAAAAACAAACTATAAACTAAAAATCGCACCTGATAAAAATACACCAACTAAAGATTTAAAAACAAGGATTGAAATTACAGTTTTTTGCACACAACAAACACTTAAAAAGACTTAAAAACCGAAATTATTTTTCAAGTTTTATTTTTTGTGTGTAGCGTTTTTTATTTACGTCTATTATTAACTCCAATTCGTAGTCTGTATTGGGGTTTATGTCGGATTTCCATACCTGTGTTAAATTATTATTAACCTGCCATATTGAATTTGTGTTAAGCGATTTTAACACGATGTTTACTTTTTTTTCTTCGCGTAATTCGCCCGATACCACCACGCTTAATTGATTATCGGAAAAACTCAGGGTAATAAACCCCTGCTGTGCGTTTAATTGTTTTTTGTTGTACATCACCCCCCGACGCTTTTTGGGCAAAGCGGCTTTACCGAGTTCAAAAGGCTCTGACAGAACAAAGTTTTTATTTGCCTGCAAAACGGGGTCGCCTGTTTCGTCCAAAAGTTTCC
Source organism: Bacteroidota bacterium (assembly GCA_019638705.1). Taxonomy (GTDB): domain Bacteria; phylum Bacteroidota; class Bacteroidia; order B-17B0; family Aurantibacillaceae; genus Aurantibacillus. Next base: position 16,621 of record JAHBTI010000007.1, on the reverse strand, counting down.
ATGCACGGAAATAATCTACCGAATAGGTGTTGGGGAAACCGGTTTTTTTATTTGGTCCGGGTTTAAAAACTTCTCCGTCTTTGGCAATGGAAGTGTTCAAATACAAGTTCATCGGGTTCGGAAAATCGCCTTTAAAATATGCCAGAGGATAACCGTTTACAAACCAAAGCAATTCGCCCTGCGCCCATTGCAACTGCATGGTGTTATAACCTTCGTGCAAATAGTTTGACAGGGGCAGCCAACCGCCCCAGTTTGTTTTAAAACCAAGCTTGTTTTTGTGTTCTCTGCCGCAACCTTGCGGGCAATGCGCCTCCACATGAACACTATTGTTACGCTCACATTTTAATTCAAAAATATCAATTTCTTCATTTTTGTTTCCGCCAAAAAACCAATAGGCGGGCCAAATGCCCCTGCCCTCCTCTACCTTAAATTTTATTTCATAAAAACCGTAATGGTATTTTTGTTTTGAAATAATGCAGCCCGCCGAATAATGTGTTTGCCATTTATTATCCGTCAAAGTCCATTTTTTTCTTTTCAGCAGGGCGGTATCAATTTCCCAGTCGTACATGGTATAAATGCTGTCTTGTTTGTTGAGAATGAGTTGCAGTATTCCGTCTTTTAAAACCACATTGTTGGGATTAAACGCCAGGTCTTGTGTAAATAAAACCCGTGTCCAGCCCAAGCCGTTTGTCCAACGCTGTTCGTCAAGCGCGGGCTGATTAAACTCATCACCGTCAGAATACACATAACGAAGCAGTTTATCTTCGTTTAACTGAAACATCAGTTGCGCGCGAGATACAGAAGCAAGGAACAGAAGACAGAAAAAAACAGGTTTCATTTTAAATTCAGTTTGTAAATTTTTAATTCTTTGTTAAACAATATTTCGGTGTTAAAACCGTCAAGCATAGTTTCGTTAAAAGATACGTTTTGTGTTATTAAATACTGCGCGCCTTTATGATAAAATTGGTTCAGAAGTTCTGCGTTCAATTCGTGTTCAAGCAAACTGTAACCTTGCCGTTTTAAATAATACAGGGCAATAAATTTTGAGTTGTCGTAATCAATAATACAAATTGCATTTTGGGGCAAAACCGAATGAATTGCTTTTTGCTCGGTGAGGTAATCTTTAAAAAAACCGGGTTCTTCCACATTCCAGCGGTGATTAATGCGTAACCAAGCCGTAAGCGGAACAAGGCACACAATGACAAACACAAATTTTTTGTAGCGGCTTTCATAAAAAAATCTGACACCGGCAGCCACCACCAAAAAAATTAAAATTAAAAACGGCATTAAATAATACTCGTGTTTGTTTTCAATCATGTTCAGTTCAAAAAAATAATACGCCGAAAGCAAAAAGAACAACAGGATAAAATAATTCTGATGAGGGTTGGCAGATTTTCTATGCCTGAAAAATAAAACAATGCCTACCACCAAAAATATGCAGGAAGCATAATTGGTAAGCATTTCAGGCACATCAGAAATAAGTGCGTGCCAAAAATAATCCAACAGGTTTACAAGCGGCGTTGTGTTGCTTATTATGCCGCTTGTAATGCCGTTTCCTTTCCATGTGGGCATTGCATAAGCGTACCAAAGCAACACAGGAGTTAAAAACAACAGAAAAATAACTCCGTATTTACAAAGTGCCTTCCCATTTTTTTCTTTCCACAGCTTGATGTTGTACAAAACGTAAACGCCCCCAAACAATATGTATGGCAATTTTATTAAGGCTGCCAACATCACAAACAAGCAAAACAAAATAATATGTTTGTTGCGTTCTGTTTTTAAAAAGCCGAAGAAAAAATATAAACTCCATGCTGCACAAGCCAAAGCAAGCGTATCGGGCAAAGGGTTTACGCAGTAATAATACAGCAGGGGCGAAAAACAAATGAGCGCATTAACAATTAAGGCAATTTCTCTTTTAAAAAAATGCCGTAACAATTTGTAAAAGCCCCACAAGAAAAAAACGAAAAACAAAAATGTTATTAAGCGTGAGTGCATAACAGAATAGCCGAACGCATCATTTACTTGTGCAATCAGCCATTGATACACAGGAAACTCGTACAACAAAGCCGTTGAACCGCCTGTTAAATCAAATTTTTGCGGGTGAAAGATGTTATTGTCTGAAAACGAAAAATTGTAAATCACGGTTTGCGTTTGTGTTTGCCGCCACACATGAATACCAACTAAATCTAAGTTAAAGGTGTGCAAATGCAACAAAAAACTAACAAGAACAGGCGCAATAAACAACAGAAAGTTTTTAAGCATGGCACTAAAGGTAAGAATTTGGCATTAACGCCATTTTCTATTATTCTTTCACAAACTTTCTTGAAGCGTTGCCAACTTTTATAAAGTAAATTCCATTTTCTAAGCCACTCACATCTATTTGAGAATGTTTAGTTGTTACTATTGAATGTTTAATTACTTCACCCAAAACAGTTATTATCTGAAAATCCATTTCTCCATTCAACATTTCACATTCAACATTTAGCATTGAATTAGCGGGATTCGGGTAAACTCTCAACTGTAAAGACGGATAATTATCCGTCTCTGCATTCAACTCCTCAACTCCCACGCAACTGATAGTAACACTAACAATTTTTGCGCTTTTGCAACCAAATTCATCTGTGCCTGAAACACTATACTGTGTTGTTGTGTTAGGTTTAACAATAATAGCCGTAGAGGTGGCATAAGCATTAGTGCCCCATTGCCAATAATAATTGTACGCTCCTGAAACGGTGAGTGTGAGTATTTGCGGACTGCAAATCGTATAATTGCTGCTTACATTAAGTACTGGCAACGGAGCAACGCTCATGGAAGAATAACTATTTCCGATGCAACCGTTTTGACTTGTAGTAGAAACATAATATTGTACAGCACTTGTGGGTGAAACTACAATGCTTGGTGCTTGTGCGCCCGTGTTCCATGTGTAAGAGTTTGCACCGCTTGTGGTTAATGTAACTTGGCTGCCCGCACAAATTGATGAGGACGAAGAACTGATATGTAATACAGGAAGCGGATTAACCGCAATACTTGCAATGTTGGTGCTGTGGCAGCCGTTTATGCTATAACCTGTTACGGCAAATGTTTGACCCGATTGCGCCGACGGTACAACAAGCTGTGAAGTTGTATTGCTTGTATTCCATAAATAACTATCAGCTCCGCTTGCCGTAATGGTGGTGGTTTTTCCCGCACACACAACAGGAATATTAAAACTTAGTGTAGGGCTTGGTTTTACTTCAATATACACCGTTGAGGTGTCAGACACACAGGCATAACTATTTGAACCCGCTATGTTGTACGAACCGCTGCTTGTCGGGAATAAATTTGTGTTGCCAGAAATCGTACCGCTACTAATACCATTATTCCATGTGTAAGTGGTTGCACCGTTTGCCAAAAGAGTAACTGAATTTCCCTGACAAATAACAGAATTGGAAACCCCTACGTTTATACTCGGGTTTGGTGCTATGTTAAGAACAGTTGTTTGGCTGAAAGTTCCACAAGGATTAATCCCGACAACATCATAAGTATGTTGTGTTATGGCATTGCTTGATGAGAACTGTGCAAGTAATGTGAAAGAGTTTGCCGTTTCGCCCGTGTTCCAGCTGTAGCTTGTTGCGCCTGTTGCCGAAACCGTTACTTCCGTACCGCTGCACACAAGAGATGACGAACCTGTGCTTATGTTTACGGTAGGGGCGAACACACTTATATTGATACTTGCCGTATCTGCACAATTAGGCGCAACCGAGCCTATAACAGAATACGTTGCAGAAGTAGTTGGTGTAACAACAATGCTTGAAGTTGTTAAGGCATTACTCCAAGTATAAGAGCTTGCCCCTTGCACCGAAATGATTGTTGTTTGACCATTGCATATACTATAATTTGCAGAACTTAATGTAAGCACAGGCACGGCATTAACTTTTATGTTTACGGGTACACGGTTAGGAACAGCACAAACATTATCTTGTGCATACAGCGTGTAAACACTTGGCGTGTTGGAAGAAAACGCATAATTAGCTCCTATGGCAATAAAAGCAGTACCGCTTGGCGCAGCATGCCACGATAAATTACCCAAGCCGCTTGAACTTAACAAAACAGAATTACCAACGCACACATTAGCTGCCGAAACTGTAACAGAGGCAGCACAAATACAGGAGTCGGCATAATTTTGTGATAAAAGCGAGGTTGTGTTTGCTGTTACAATGCTTGCCGTAGAAGCAACAGGTATGAGCGAAAAAGAATATAAAGAGAGCGATGTTGCGGAGGTGGTTAAAAATTTTGTTTGGCTTGCACAATTGTTCCCATTTGTATCGCTTGACATAATAAAAGGCTGAGAGAAATTATGTACAGGGGTGTATAATTGATTGTTTTTTATGAGAGATGTTCCCTTTGCTAAATAATTATTACAACCAAAATTATTACTACTGTAATTATTGCTGCCTCCAAACCAGTTTTTACTCCACACAACATTCATGGAAGTATCTACTTCAAAAGCATATAAGGTGTCGGGAGGTCCCCAAACAGGTGGAGCAACATCGGTTGCCCACGCCTCCGTCAAAACGTAATTGCCGGTATTTTTTTTGCAAAGCCCGCTCATGGCAGAATACATTCTGTTTGCAATGTTAAGACGGGATTGCCCCGTTATGTTTCCCTGTGTGTCAAATTTCAGAAACGACAGGTTGTTAGCTGAAGCAAATATGCCTCCGCTTGGTAAAAAATCAATATCGCTAATTCTGACACCCCAATTCCACTTTGCCCAAACTAAATTAAAATTGCTGTCAAACTTGGCTATATTAAACGCACCATTATAAGAATGGTCATTGTTATACACAAAAAATTCTCCCTGCGCATTACGTTTTATTTTTGAAAAATTAGAATAGCTTGTCCACCAATCCACATAATAATTGTTATTAAACAATGATTGAGAAATAAAATTTCCCATAGTGTCCATAAGCATGGTGTAGGCTTGCGCAGGTGCGGCATTTCCCCAACCGGTAGAAATCCATAGGCTTCCTACAAAACGTACTTTATTGTCATAACACACGCCGTCATACAAAGCAATATCGGTAGTTGTGTATTGTTTAACCCAAACCGAAACGCCACTCTGTGTAACTTTTTCAATAACGGTGTTCCCTATTTGACTGGTAGCAGCCCCCTGCATACTGCTGCCATTATCATAAACAAGAATAATGCCTCCTGTGGGTAGCACAATGGCTTTTGAGTAACCGCTTTTTTTCCATTGAGGAACAAAATTAGAATCCGTTTTTATGGTATATGCGTCCGAAACTGATACAGAAGTCGCTTCAACACCCATAGGTGAATATGAACTTGCGAGGTATGAGAATACATAACCGCCGTCTAACGTTTTTTGCGGGTCTTGAATACCTACTCTTCCATAGCTGCACCAAAGCGTTTGTGTTGCCTGAGGATAACACCTGTACATACTCACCTGCGCTTTGAGTGTAAACACACAAACAATAAAAAATACTGTTATTTTTAGTGAGCCGCTTTGCATAAAAATTTTGCTTACAGCAAATATAAAGCAATAAATAAGTTTGTTTTGCAACAAATGTGCGAAATAGCCCTTTAACTGTGTGAAATGGGGTTTTTATTGTGTGAAATGAAATTAACAGGCATCAAAAAAACCTTACTCTTTCACCACATTTCCGTTCAGGTCAATTTCCAGCACTTCAAAATTAAATTCGTTACCCACGTTTTTTACTTTTTCAAAATTGGCGCCTTTATCGCCTACCACCACAATTGCCATATTTTGAACAGGCAAATATCTTCGGGCAATTTTATTTACTTCTTCTTTGGTAATGCCGTTAAGAATATCCGTTTGTTTTGACACATAATTTTTTGGCAAATCGTAATCTAACACACGTTTTATAAAACCCAATTTCTGATAAAGGGCTTCGTATTTCAAAGCATCACTTTGTGTCATGGCATTTTTGGTAAACGTTAATTCGGCTTCGGTAATCGGTTCTTTGCCTGTATAGCTTATCAGTTGCTGCATAATTTCGCGAATGGTGCTGTCGGTAGCGTTTGATTTAAAACCGCCCGAAATGGTATAAGCCCCCTTGTATTTTGTTCCCGAAAAACTGCCGCGTGTGCCGTAAGTCCAGCCTTTGGTTTCGCGCAGCAAATAATTTACGCGGCTGTTAAATGCACCTGCAAAACTGAAATTCATAATGTTTGCTTTGTAAAAATCGCCAAACGCATCAAAAGGCAAAGCCAAATAACCAATTCTTATTTCGCTTTGCGCCGCGCCTTTTTTGTCCACAAAATAAATCTTTGTTTTTTCAATGGCAGGAATGACAGTTTCGGCTTTTTTAGGCATATAGCTTATATTCCACTTGCTTAAAAAACTTAACTGATTTGAAATTTCGTCCATGCCCGCATTACCCGATATAGCTATACTTGCGTCCTTTACATTCAAATATTTGTAATAATTTTTCACATCTTCTAAAGTGATTGCGTTCACGGTTTCTTCTGTACCCGATGCAGGAAAACCCATCACATCTTCTTTTCCGTACAGCACTTTGCGGTAAACCATATCTGCAACAGAAGCGGCTCTGGTTTGCGCCTGTGCAATGCCGTCCAACTGTTGTTTCTTTTCTAATTCAAATTCGGCAGCATCAAATTTTGGCGAGAACATACATTCCTGCACAATATCCAAAGTAGCTTTTACATTTTGCTTGGTGCTTTGTATGCTAAACGACAATTCTTCATCACCTGCATAAATAGTAAAGCGAGAGCCAAGCCGGTCTAATTTATTTTCAATTTCTTCGGCACTTGTTTGAGTGGTACTTTTTTGAAGCATGGAAGCCAAAAGCTGTGCCAAGCCTGATTTTTCGGCAGGTTCAAAACGATGCCCCGATTTAACCGAAATTAAAATATTTACCATAGGAATTTCATAATCCGTAACACCGATAAGCGGAATCGTGCCCACTTTTGTAGTGTAAAAATCAGGCACGGGAACAGGTTTTGCCTGTGCTGCTTTCGGCATTTCGGCGCGGTTAAAATTATCTTTCGGTTCTTTGTACGACAGGTTTTTGTATTCGGCACTTTCGCTTTCTATTTTGCGTTCATACATTTTCCATGTGTCTTCACGCGCTTTTAAATCGCCTTTGCCTTTTGGCACACAGCTTAAAATAACGGCAGGTTTATTTTTAATGTATTTGCTGTAAGCGTTCATCACATCTTCTTTGCTGATGTTTAAATACGTTTGCATTTCGTCTTTTAAATAATTTGCATTGTTTACAAGGGTAAAATAATGAGCCAACCGACCGCCCTTGCCTTGCACGGTTGTTAATCCGTTGTAGGTTCTGCTTAAATACTGCGCTCTGTATTTTGCCAAATCATCATCGGTTACACCGCCTGCTTCTTCCCAAGCGGTTAATGTTTCTTTTACCTGTTTTTCAATACCGGCTAAATTGCTTGTGGCGTTTGCTTTTATCGTAATATGAAATTGCCCTGCCAACTCGCGACCATATTCAAAAACATCGGCACTTACCGCTTTTTTACTTTCCACAAAGGCTTTGTAAAATGGCGAACCCTGACTTCCCGACAAAATTTGTGCCAGCACGTTTAATGCCGCATCGTCTTTTGTGTTTGCAGGAACTGTGGGGAAAACAATATCCAATCTCGGAAATTTCACATTGTCTTCGTAGGAAATGTAACGGTTTTCCGAAAGCACGGCAGGCGCAGATTTTTGTGCTTTTACCTCAACACCTCTTGGAATGTTGCCAAAATATTTTTGCGCCAGTTTTATGACATCATCAGTTTTTACATCGCCTGCCACGGTAAGCAAGGCATTGCCTGCACCGTACCAGCGCATATAAAAACGTTTTAAATCGTTTACATCAACGCGGTTCAGGTCTTCAATGTAGCCAATGGTTGTCCAGCTGTAAGGGTGCGCTTGGGGATAAAGTGCTTCGCCTATTTTTTCAAACACCAAGCCGTAAGGGGCGTTATCGTAACGTTGTCCGCGCTCGTTTTTTACGGTGGCGCGTTGCACTTCAAATTTTTGTTGCGTTACCGAATCCAATAAAAAGCCCATGCGGTCGGCTTCCAACCAAAGCATTTTTTCCAACTGATTGCTTGGCACGGTTTCAAAATAATTGGTGCGGTCGCTGTTGGTTGTGCCGTTCATTGTGCCGCCCACTTCGGTAACAATTTTAAAATGCTGGTCATCGGCAACGTGCTTAGACCCCTGAAACATCATGTGCTCAAAAAAATGCGCAAAGCCGCTTCTGCCTTGCTGCTCGCGTGCGCTGCCCACATGGTAGGTTACATCCACATACACAATGGGGTCGCTGTGGTCTTCGTGAACAATAATGTTCAATCCGTTAGGCAAGGTGTAACGTTTGTAAGAAATCACCAGCTCACCTGCTTTTTGGGTTACTTCTTCAACCAACACAGGCGCGGTTTGCGCTTGCATAAAATTTGACAGCGCAAGGGCTGCAACAACAATTAATTTTTTCATTTGGCACTAATTTTAGAAAACAAATATAACTTTTGCCTGATACGTTCGCAACATTTCTCACATTCTCTCAGGAACTACAATTCCCAACAAATTCATAGCATTGGAAATTATCTGCGCACACAATTTTGATAATTGCAAACGGAATTTTCTCACACTCGCATTTTCTTCTTTTAAAATAGGGCAATCGTGATAAAAACGGTTATACAATTTGGTGAGTTCGTAAACGTAATTGGCAATTAAACCCGGATTGTAGGTTTTTCCTGCTTCTTCAAGCACAGCCGAAAAGTCATAAATTGATTTTACCAATTCTTTTTCAACGCCGTTAAAATTAATTTCGGAAAGTGGAGTACTGAAATCTTCGCCTGCCTTACGCAACACTGATTTTACGCGGGCATGGGTGTATTGAATAAACGGTCCGGTGTGTCCGTTAAAATCAATACTTTCTTTGGGATTGAACAGCATTTTTTTCACGGGGTCAACTTTCAAAATAAAATATTTGAGCGCACCCAAACCAACCATGCGATACAAGTCCTGTAATTCCACTTCCGAAAAATCTTCCACCTTGCCCAATTCTTTTGTTTTGGCTTCTGCTGTTTCAAACATTTCCTGCAACAATTCATCGGCATCAACTACTGTTCCTTCGCGGCTTTTCATTTTTCCTTCAGGCAATTCCACCATGCCGTAACTTAAATGATAACATTCCTTAGCCCAGTCGTAGCCCAATTTTTCAAGAATTTTAAACAACACTTTAAAGTGATAATCCTGCTCGTTGCCAACGGTATAAATTAACTGATTGAGCTGCGGAAATTCTTTAAAACGCTCAATGGCTGTTCCCATGTCTTGCGTAATGTAAACACTTGTGCCGTCAGCACGCAACACAATTTTTTCGTCTAATTTTTCATTCGTTAAATCAATGGCAACACTTCCGTTTTCTTTTTTGTAAAACACGCCTTTGCTTAAACCCTCTTGCACAATTTCTTTGCCCAACAAATAGGTGTTACTTTCGTAATAGGTTTTGTCAAAGTTTACGCCTAAATTTCTGTAAGTGGAAGCAAAACCCTCGTAAACCCAGCCGTTCATGGTTTTCCAAAGATTTATAACGTCTTTATCTCCTGCTTCCCATAAACGCAACATTTCCTGACATTCCAACATCAAAGGCGCATTTTTTTCCGCTTCCTCTTGCGATTTTCCTTGTGCAACCAAATCTTTAATTTGTTGTTTATAGGCTTTGTCAAATTCCACATAATATTTCCCAACTAAATGGTCGCCTTTGGTATTGCTGCTTTGCGGCGTTTCACCGTTTCCGAATTTTTGCCAGGCGAGCATACTTTTACAAATGTGAATGCCACGGTCGTTTACCAAATTTACTTTAATTACTTTATGTCCGTTTGCTTGCAAAATTTGTGCAACTGAAAATCCGAGTAAATTATTGCGCACATGCCCCAAATGCAAAGGTTTGTTGGTGTTGGGCGAAGAGTATTCCAACATAATGGTTTTGCCCGAAGAGTTTTCTTGTTGGAAACCAATGTTTTTTAAATCTTTCACCGAATTAAAATAATCCAACCAAAATTTTTGAGAAAGAGAAATGTTTAAAAAACCTTTCACCACGTTGAATGTGGAAACCGTTGTTTCGTGTTGTTTCAAATATTCGCCTAATTCATTCCCTAATTGCTCAGGTGAACGTTTTGTTTCTTTTACAAGAGCAAAGGTTACGAACGTAAAATCGCCTTCAAATTCGGGGCGCGTTTTCTGAAACGAAATGTTATTTGTATTTATAGAATACAGCTCCTGAAATGCTTTTTGAACTGCGGAAAATAAAACGGTTTCTGCTTTAATCATTGCTCAAAATTAATAAGAAATATTAAACACGAGGGCACAGAGGCTCTGAGGCACGGAGTATTTTTCTCTGTGTCTTTGTATCTCTGTACCTCTGTGTTAAAAAAATTAAACACGGGGACATAGAGGCTCTAAGGATAGGAGTATTCTTCTCTGTGTCTTTGTACCTCTGTACCTCTGTGTTAAAAAAACACCAACAAAAAACGCCAAACAAAAAACTTGCATGGCGTTTCTGATTTCTTTATAAAAAACTTAAAGTTCGTCCAGCGACTTTAGTTCCATGTGGTTAATTCTAATATCGCGCGAACCTGCTTTTTTCAATAAGGCTGCAAACCACGCTTTGTTTTGTGCAGTTTTCATAGTGATTGTAATCATTTGAAAATCTCCCGTTAATGCGCCTTCGGTAACGCTTTCCACATCGGCGTTTGACTGCAATGAGGTGATGAAAGCCGCTTTATCACCAATTTTAAAAATTTCAAAAGAAATTACCGTTGCTTCGGAGAAATACGCATTTACGTTGTCAGCCGCAGGGTGTTTAATGCACACGGTTTTTGCGGGATATTCGCCGAATACAGAAGTTACATATTCGGTTTTAGCTTGTGTGTTAATTGCTGCTCCTGTTAAGAACAAAGACAGTGAAAGAATTTTAATTGCGTTCATGGTTAAAAATTTTGATTACCAAATGTAGGCAATTATGAAATCAAATTCAAGTATTTCGTTTTTTTGCAAAAAAGTCTTTGATTATTTTTTCGCAATCTCGGCTTATCAAGCCATTCAGCACTTCGGTTTTGGGGTGCAAAATAGGTTTGCCAAGCGTTGAAAATCCGCGTTTTTTATCCGAAGCACCGTAAACAATTTTACTTATTTGTGACCAAGCCAATGCTCCTGCACACATCACGCAGGGTTCAAGCGTAACGTAAAGTGTGCAGTCAATTAAATATTTTCCGCCCAAAGCGTTGGCAGCGGAAGTAATGGCTTGCATTTCGGCGTGCGCGGTTACATCGGTTAAGCGTTCGGTGAGATTATGAGCGCGGGCAATAATTCTGTTTTCTGCAACAATAACCGCGCCCACAGGCACTTCGTCGGCATCAAAGGCTTTTTGCGCTTCTTTTAATGCTTCGCGCATAAAATAATCATCGGTATAAAGCGGTGCTATTGACAATTGCAGTTAAGTGAAGCAGTAATATGAATATCATTAATTTTTGTAACGCTGTCGCAATCCAGCATAATCATTTTAAACTTGTATTGCTCTGCAAATTCGGTTTGCGGTTCTACAAAATATTCACCGCAAGGTTCTTTGCGTGGCGAACTTACATCGTAATTTACTTTAAAGTGGCGCAACTGCACTTTAAGCAATTGTTTGTAAAGCTCATCAATAGTATCGGTACGGGTAACTTTTTTGCCGTAATTTTTTTCAATCCATTCATTTTCCACACACGTTAATTTGCATTTTGCTTTTTCCGAAAGTTCAATTTCCTGAAACACGAGTTCCTGCATTTTCATTTCATTTACCGATGTGCAACTGCGTGTGCCAAACATTCCGTAAACAATGACTAATCCAAGCAAAAAGCCGAAGCCGTATAATTTTAATCTTCTTAAAAATGTCATAAATAATTGCGGGCAAAGGTAAACTTTCTTTTTTGACACAGAGGCACGGATAAAATTTTCTGTGCCTCAGAGCCTCCGTGCCTCTTTGTTTTATTAGTAAATTTGCAGCGTTATATTTTTTATGCAAAACAAAGTTTCTGTTCCTGTAAAATTAGGTCGCGCGCTCAAAATGAAATGTCCGAATTGCGGCAAAGGTGATGTTTATCACAAGGGTAAAATTCCGTTTTTTAACGCACCGCCCATGTACGATGCTTGCCCTGAATGTAATTACAAGTTTAATCGCGAACCGGGATACTATTTTGGTGCGGCGTATGCAAGTTACGCTTTGTCGGTGGCAGAGGGTATTGCAGCCTTTGTTATTTCTTGGCTGCTGTCCCCCGATTTATCTGCATTGAGTTTGGCGTTTATTGTAACAGGCACGGTTTTGTTTTTCTCTTTGTGGAATTTCAAACTTTCGCGCATACTTTGGCTGATTATTTTTCCGTAAGAAATTACTTCAAGAGCGATTGCATCTGTTTTGCAATAAAATTAATTGCGTACTTAGGTACAAAACGGTACAATTTGTTCATCATACTTGAATCGCTGCCAACATAAACGTGCAGTTTATTTTTTTCTACGCCGTTCACAATCATTTGCGCGGCTTTGTCGGCTGCTAAAGGTTTCATTTTTTGCTCCTGTTGTTTAGCTTCTGCTGTATTGCCTGCGGGAATATTTACGCCTGAATTGCTTGTGATGTTTGTGTTTATCGCGCCGGGAAAAACAACGGTAACTTTTACGTTGGTGTTCAATAATTCAGAATACAATGCCTCCGTTAATAATTTTACTGCTGCTTTTGATGCACCATACAGAGCTTGTCCGGGCACAGGTAAAAATCCGCCCATGCTTGAAGTATTTACAATATGCGCTTCGGGACGCTGTAATAAGTGAGGTAAAAATGTTTTTGTCATGTATAGCAAACCATAAAAGTTAACGTTCATCACACGTTCAATGGCAGAAAAATCCAAATCGTTTACTTTCACAAACGGTTGAATAATGCCTGCATTGTTAAACAAAATGTCCACATTTTTGTGCACGGCAATAATTTCTTTGTACAAATTTTCCACAGCAGTTTTATCTGCAATATTGGCAACGTGCGTAGAAATTTTGTCTTTTTTATTGCCCGCCAATTCTTTGGTAGCCGCAAGATTGGCTTCGTTAATATCCACAATGGCAACGGTTGCACCTTTTTTAAGCAACAACAAAGTCAATTCCCTGCCCATGCCGCTTCCGCCACCGGTAACTACAATATTTTTGTTTTGTACGTTCATATTATTTTATTTTTTTCTTGTTTCAAAGATAACGAATCTGCGCTATATTTGAACGTATGCAAAAAACAATCGCTTTCCTTTTTTTATTCTCGGTTTTTACCCGATTGTCTTTTGCACAGCAAGATACTTTGCCCAATTATAAAACACGGAAAATTGTTTTGGTTTCGGCTTCTTCTGTTTTAACCGTTGGCTCGTTGGTTGGCTTAAATGTGGCTTGGTACAAAGATTACAACACAGGTAAATTTCATTTTTTTAATGATAATGCCGAATGGCTGCAAATGGACAAAGTCGGTCATGCGTACAGCACCTACCAGTCTGCACGATTGATGATGAATGCCTTTAATTGGGCGAGCTACAACAAAAAACAACAATTATTTATTGGCGGCTCAATTGGCTTTGCGTATTTAACGGCTATTGAAATTATGGACGGTTACAGCGCGGGTTGGGGCTTTTCGTGGGGCGATATGTTGGCAAACGCATTTGGAACTTCCGCAGCAATTACGCAACAGGCTTTTTGGAACGAGCAACGCATACAGTTAAAATTTTCTTACACATCAAGCGGCTTGGCAAAGTATAATCCAAATTTGCTGGGCAAAAACGTTTACACACAAATTTTAAAAGATTACAACGGACAGCGTTATTGGTTGAGCGTGAACCCAAGCGCGTTTATGAAACAGGAAACAAAATTTCCGAAATGGTTAAACTTTGCTTTGGGTTACGGCGCATTCGGCATGATTGGCGCGCACCACAACAACAAAATTTACAAAGACACAAACGGAAACATTATTACCCTTTCATCTTTTGACCGCGAACGCCGTTTTTATTTAAGCCTTGATGTAGATTTAACACGCATAAAAACTAAATCAAAATTTTTACGCGCCGTATTTCAAACTTTGAACATTGTTAAAATTCCTGCACCTGCTTTGCAATTCAATAACAAAGGTTTAAAGTTTCATTATTTGTATTTCTAAGATTTGACAAATTTAAAAAGTTGTCAAATCTTTTTGCCATATTTGCCAATCAGTTAAAAATTTAAAACAATGAAAACGAAAAAAATCCTTTTAACAATAGTGTTGTTTACGCTTGTTGCATTTGCCAAAGCTCAAGATAAATATGAATTTATGACTGTTCACTATGAATTTAATTCTTTATCAAAAGGTGAACTTCAAATATCCATTGACGGCGACGAGTTTCTTAAAGAAGATGTTGAATTAAAAAAGAAAGAAAAAGAACATTTTAATGCAAATCCTTTACTTGCTAAAGTAAAAGAATATCAAAGCAAGGGTTGGGAAGTAATGAATTTTCACTCGTATGGCTTCGGTAATGGCTTCGGTAGTAATAGTAATGTTCTTGTACACACAGCCTACTTACGAAAAAAGAAATAAAAAAAACGTCAATTATTTCTTTGAGAAAGAATAAAATACCTATATTTGCGCCTCTTAAAATTAAAAACAGGAAATAAAAATATGTTAATAGTACAACTTAAAGAAGGCGATAACATCGAAAAAGCCTTGAAAAAGTATAAAAAGAAATACGAAAAAACAGGCGTAATAAAGGAATTGCGCGACCGTACAAAATTCACAAAACCGTCGGTTCGTCGCCGCGAACAAATTATTAAAGCCGCTTACAAGCAAAAATTGCAAATCGGGGCTATTGAAGCGTAAATACATTTAATTGGTTTACGCCGAATTAAATTCTTCAATTTTTACCTAATTTTCTATAAATAATTGCAATCCTAATCTGAAATACTTAATTTCGGGTTAGGATTTTTAATTTTTGGTATGGCAGAGGGCGTAATTCAAGATTTCCTTTCTTATCTGAACTTGCAAAAACGGTTCAGCCCTCATACTGTAAAGAATTATCAATTAGACCTTCAAGAGTTTTTCAATTTCGTTTCGGATAAAGGAAAAAATGATTTTGATGTTTCCGAAATTTCTTACCAGCACATTCGCGGATATATTGCAAACCGAATGGAAGCAGGCATTTCAGCCAAAAGCGCAAACCGTAAGCTCAGCACACTGAAATCGTTTTTCAAACACGCTTTAAAAAATAATTTGGTAAAAGAAAACCCCACACAAAAAGTTAAAGCACCAAAAATTCCAAAAAAATTACCTGTGTTTATTGACCAAACACAAACCGATTATTTGTTTTCGTCATACACATTTAAAGCAGATTTTGAAGGTGTGCGCGATAAATTGCTCATGGATATTTTGTATCAATGCGGTATTCGCCGTGCAGAATTGCTGGGCTTAAAAGAAAACGATGTGGATATTTACAATCTTCAATTAAAAGTGTTGGGCAAACGCAATAAAGAGCGCGTTATTCCGTTTGATTATACATTGAAGCGCAGCTTGGAAAATTATTTGCGCGAAAAATCAGAGAACAAACTTACAAATGCTCACCTCTTGGTAACGTTACAAAATAAACCGCTCAATGCTTCGCAAGTAGGCAAAATTGTTTTTACGGTTTTGAGTGGTGTTACTACGGCTAAGAAAAAAAGTCCGCACGTTTTGCGCCACACATTTGCCACACATTTATTAAACAACGGCGCAGACATTAACGCCGTAAAAGAGTTGCTGGGGCATACGAGCCTTGCCGCTACTCAAATATACACGCACAACACCATAGATAAATTAAAAAAAATGTATAACCAAGCCCACCCAAGGTCGGGCAATTAAAAAAAGGAGGACAAAATGACAATTAACATTCAATCGGTGCATTTTAATGCAGACAAAAAGTTGTTGAACTTCATCAACGACAAAGTAGAAAAACTGAACACCTTTTACGGTGGGCTTATTTCAAGCGAAGTAACTTTGCGCCTTGACAAGAACGATGCAAGTAACAACAAAATTTCCGAGATAAAAATTCACGGAAAAGGCAATGAGTTTTTTGCCAAGAAACAATGTTCTACCTTTGAAGAAGCTACCGATTTGGCTTGCGAAGCATTGCGAACACAAATAACCAAATACAAGGATAAATTGGTTACGCAGTATTAAAACAAAAAAAGCGAGAATTAAAATTCTCGCTTTTTTTCTGTAAACTGTTTTCAGTTCATCATTCCTTCACCACTTTCTTCACCACACTGCCTGCTTTTACAAAGTAAATGCCGTTGGCAAAATTGCCGAGTGAAATTTCGGTTTTGTTGGAAGTGCTTGTTTGTTCCAAAACAATTTGTCCTGTCGCGTTCATGATGATGAGGTGAGTGTTGTCAGGGGCTTCTACCGTAAACTCGCCGTTGGTAGGATTTGGATATACATTTATGTTTAGGTTTTCTGTCTTCAACTCATCAACCCCCATACACAACGCCACCACCACCTGTACACTGTGTATGCTTTGGCAGCTGTTGTTGTCTGTACCTGTTACCATGTAATGCTGTGTTTTAGTAGGC
>JAHBTI010000006.1 GCA_019638705.1 Bacteroidota bacterium | reverse complement strand
AACGAATTGGAAGTGAACGTGGCATTTAAAGATAATCTGTTGTCTTTAGACAAGTCCGTGCCTGTGCTGTCTTTGGTAAGATAGAAATCGTAAGCAGCACCAATATTAACCAAAGTAGGCAACTCAAAAGGGTTTGACCTGTTGCTCGCAGTTAGCTGATATTCCAAATTATTCACGTTTACACTCGTCATTTGAAGACTTAAACCGTCGCCCTGATATTTCATTTTCGGTCCCCAATTTTTTAGCGCGATACCGATGTGAATTTGCTCGTGTTCACCCGCGTGATACTGAATACCTGCGTCAAGAGCCACTCCCAAAGCATTAGCATTAGGAATTTTTTCGTTAATGAGCTTTACGTTGATGCCGCCGTAAATTCTGTCTGAAAACATTTTGGCATAAGACAAACTTAAATTCATAAACGAAGGATTAAATGTTCCTATACCGCCTTCGGGTTGTTCGGGGGTTGTAATATCTATTGCCCCTGCGCCCATGGCAACAACACCAAAGCCGATTGTGCCTGTTTCACCTACACCTTGCGTAAGACCAAACGCATTTACGTTGACGCCTGTACCTGCCAACCAATTCGTATGGCTGAAAATAATTTCGGTTTTGCGTGTGTATGCCGTACCTGCAATGTTTAAAAACTGCGCTTCCAAACCTTTTACTCTTGCCGAATTAGCACCTGCCATGCCTGATGTTCTGGCATAAGGATTAATCAGCAGTTGCGGCGCACCTGCCTGTCCCGAACGTTCAGGATTGCCTGCTTTCAAACCTGCTGAGAAAGCAACGGCAAGTGATAAACCAATGTATTTTATATTCTTCGTCATAATAAATTTCTTTAACTGATTAAGGGATTAATAGCTTTGAACGTCTAACGGACGCATAATACCAAACCATTTTAAAACTTTTTCGCCAACACCCGGCGCGTCAATATGGAAGATATACAATCCGCCTGCTACCGATATGTTTTTGTCGTTCTTTAAATCCCACTCTGCGTAAGGGGTGAGTTGAGATTGTTTGATACCCGATGTTGTTCTGTATCCATCTTCCTGTCCGCTTACATCTCTGGTAATGGTTCTCACCAATGTTCCGTTCATGGTGAAAATTTTGATTGTACAGCGGTTCGGTAAATTGGTTATCCTCACTTTATTATCGGTTCTGCTTGCTTCGTAAGCAGAAGAACCGTAATACGGATTAGGAACAATTCTGATGAGGTCAAGCGCATTTTTAGCTTTCTCTGCATCTCCAAACAACGTGGCTATATCGCTCGTGCTGAATGTGTATAAAGGGAAATTGCCATTTTCGGGATTTACCGTGTTTATATGTGTGGTCAGCAACGACGGATTGTTTACAGCCACCATTCTGTTTATGTCGCCCAAAGCTTGGTATCCTGCAGGCAGGGTTGCTATACCTGAATAACCGTGTCTGTATGGTTTTGACACGTTGATTTGAAATCTTACGTCAGAAGGCATTAAATCGGGGGTAGCAAATTCAGAACCTGTTGCAGGCAAGGGAATAGACACCCACATAATGTCACGTTCTATGGCTTTTATAGGGGCTACTGCCACACCGCTGCCAAAGTTCGAGGAAAATACACTTGGAGTAAAGAAGTTTTTCATCATGTCCATTAAGCGTTTTCCATGGTCGTATCTTCCAACCCTTGCATCTTTTCCTGCCAAAGCAGTCAGCCATGCCGATGTAGTGCCGCTGCTCGGGAATTTTGTTGAAATGGTATTGCCTGCAAACACATACACAAAATGTTTTCCGCCCATGGCATAAGCATACGGCGAATGAAGTTTGGAAGTCGGATTCCAAATCATGTCATTACCGTTATTTTCGCGCTGATAGCTGTCTTCGCCAAAGGCTATGTTCAAACGTTCGCCTGTTTCAAGATTAATGGCATAACCCGGAAACCAACCCATACCTGTTTCTGAAATAAAATTAGGGGCGTTTTGATTTACGGTATCAGCTCCGCTTCCTGTTTCGGCAGAAAGCCCGTTTTTGTCCACCGAAGCGTGTTTACGCGGCGAGAAAAACACGGCATTGCCTTCGCTTAACTCCGATTTTTCCTGCATTTCAAGCACCACGCTGCGTGTCCATTTTGATTTATCTCTTGTAAGCACCACCAAAACGCTTGACAGTTTTCTCAGCTCTGTGCCTCCGCCTCCCGAAAGAATACTTGGGGAACTTTGTATGGACTGAGCTGGGCTTAATCTCTTATCGTTAAACCATGCTGCACCCGTAAATGCCGGTCCACAGAATATCCGTGTACCCGAAACCGTGTAAACCGATGCACATAAAGAATAAGGTGCCCAGGTACTTTCTAATATTTCTCCAAATTGCTTATCCTTATCGTAAAACACAAAAGCATCGCCCTGACTGGTTGCCCTTTTTGCATAATAGGCATCGGGAGTACGGTATGAATCATTTGTTCCGTCATTTGTTGAACCCGACAAAATCCAATTTAAAGGGTTGTCGCCATCAACGTCTTTTACAGGGTTCAGCCAGTTGGAAGTACCATTAACATAAGAAACGCTTGCCCCAAGAAAAGCTCCGGCAGGTGGTGCATAATCACCGCCTAATAAAGCATAGTTTGTAAACGCATTAACACTTTCTGCAGGGTCTGCTACCTGAGTTACATTAACCGATATGCCCAAATCCTGAAAATAAACTTCATTACCTACTCTGATAGCTTGATATAAACTGTCGGCATCAGACCGTATTTCGTTCGGATAGTATTTCCCCTGTGTAGGGTCAGCAGCATTGGCAACCAAGTCCACCAATTCCCAACTTGTAAGGTTGGCATTAATAGCAGCTATAGTGCCTGTGTATGTGTTAGCCGCTGTTGAAGAAATCATGGCATTAACGCTTGTGGTAGGTGCAGATGCGTCCACACGCGAATTAACAAGTCGCAGGCTGAAATTCGAATTTTTCACATTCAATGGGTCAACCACTTTTATGCTAACCGGTCCCTGTGCATTTTCGTATGTTATTTTCTCTACAAAAAAATCTTTTACAATGGCATCTTCCGATTCTTTGGTAAGTGCAAGTTTGTTTCCGCCGTTGCCCTGACCTTCCACGCGTGTAATTTTCGGACCAAAGCCATACGCCGCTTGTATAAGCGTTCCACCCTTTTCGCTGTCCGTATTATGAGGTGTGCCTGCTGCACGTTTAGACAAACGTCCTTCCAAATACGGTTTCTTTTGCCCCAAAGAGTTACCTTCTTCTGTTGATGTTGAATGTGCCACATCGGGAACATATTTTGTGTATTCATTAAAGGCGTAGGCTACCGCAATAAAGTAGTAGGTTTTGTTGTTTACCAGTTTTTTATTTTCGCCGATAGAAAACAAGTCTTCCGTAACTTTAAAGGTAGATGTGATGCCTTTGTTGGCGGCATTTTTTACTTTTTGTTTTGCCACAAATATTCCGCCAAGCGTATTATCCTGCTCATAATTTATCAAATCGGTTACATCATTGGCAACATCGCACTGAAATACAAGGCGCGACTTGGTTACATCTTCCAAATCGTTGGCTGTTACCTGGTCGTCTTTTACCTGATATACCTTGTAGCCCTCAAACTTATAGGTTTTTTTCTCGTCCTCCTGTGCAGGGGTTAAGGTAACACCCGAAGAAGGAGGAATTGAAATGTTAATGTCTATGTCCTTATAATCGTTGTTGTACTGGGTGTAATTGTTTGATTTTCCTTTTTCGTTGCTGAGATAAATAATCAGTTCATTATTCATTTCCTGAATAGTCATATCAGGACCTTCCGGTCCGTCCAACAATTTAAAGCAGTTATCAAATAATTTTTGAGCCTTGTCGTCTGCGGCATACAATAATTTTAATGAACCCATATTATCCCCTTTGTTCGAACTTTGCGCCCAAGGCATACCAAAAATAATATCGTTTACCGAACCGGGTTTTAAGGTAAAAGGTCCTGCCGACTGGAGGAAACGCCTGTCGCCGGGTGGATTGCCCGCACTTCGTTCTGTCCAGCCTGTGTTGGTTACAGGGTCGCCGTCATACACAAAAGTAGCCGCCGTATTTCCGCCGTAGGCATTACCGCCCTGTGTAAACGGTGAGCCGTCTTTCCAAAATCCTGTCATAAATCCGTAATAGTGTGTTGAAATATCCGGATTTGTTGTTTGTGGCGGAAACGCCCCGATATTGTTATTATAATAAGTAAAGCGCGACATTTGAATGGTTTCGCCGGGCTCATCTATAATGCCGTCCTGGTCATTGTCAATGCCGTCATTCGGGTCGGCAGTAGGTCCTCTGAAAAAGTCGCAGCCAAAAGCAGGAGGAAAATCTCCGTATCCGGGAGTTCCGCTTAATGATTCGTCAAAACCATCGGCATTGTATATATAACCAAGACCTCTGCTTACATCGCAACCCACATAGTCGTCCAAATAATACCCTAAATCTGCATCGTTCCATATTGTAAAATAGGTTTGATTTAACTGGAAAGAAGAACGGTTGTGTACCTCATATCTATAAAAGGTCATGTTATTGATTTCATCGTTGGTTTTAAAACCAAACGCCTGTGCTCTTACTTCCACGCCAATAGGGTAGCCCTGTGTTTCTGTGTGGGGTGCGCCTCTGTCGTTAAACACCCAAAACAACGAAAAATCGCCATACAGTTTTGTTTTACAAAATCCCAAAGGGTCTTTTTCGGCTCTGTGATACACATCAAATGCAGGATAATCGCGCGCCCCCAAAGGGTCGCCCGTAGAAGCAAGATACTGCCCGTCAAAGTTAGCATCCACATAGGGTGCTAAATGAAAGCCGTGATTGATGTTTGTGCTGTTTCCGGGCCAATCTTTTATGCTTTGCGTAAGGGGAGCTTCTTCGTTATTCACCCAGTTTTCAACCTCGGCACTTGTAATGGAATAAAGATTATCGTACTGCGCACATACGGCAGGGTCAGCAGCAGCATTGGTTGTATCTAAGGGTCCGGGCCAAAAATCATACCCTTTTTGACGATAGGTCATTGCGGCTACTTTTAACTGACCGGAAGCATCTACACCCCCCAGCCAAATAGAGCCTGCAAACGAAGACGATACGCCCTGATTTCTGTTTTCTACGGCAGGCACATAATAGTACGCGTTGCCTGTGCCCATTAAATCCCACCACATATCGCCACCTGTGTATATAATAGTGCGCACGTTATTTATCCACAACTCTTTACTTGCTTTTGGTGTTGCACAATCAGCCATAATGCGCTGACCGCGTTGCGCAAGTCCTGACGAAGAAGAATTTTTTTCTTCGCCAACTTTTTCTCTGCCCCAACCCTGAAAGGTGGTTGCTACTGCTGCTAATATGATTATAAACTTTTTCATGTTATTAGTCCTCCAAAATTAAAATTCAAATAATAAACCTATGCGAATTTGACGCGGTAAGCTGTAATTGTTCGGGTTGTTTACGCGTATGCTGTACATATCCGAGTACGCCAATGGACTGTTTGCCTGGCTTAAAGATACCTGCCCTTGCTGCGATGACAAAAAGCCGTCATCATTTGCCATGCCTGTGTAATTATACACATTCAATATGTTTCGTGAATTAAGCAAATTCAACACCTGCAAATAAATGTTCAAATTGGCTGTTTTTTTGTTTTCCTTATCGTCTTTACCAAAGGTTAAAGGCACATTTTTATCAATTCTGAAGTTGGTTCTGAATTGCCATGGTTTAGACGAGCCGTTGATTTGCCCCAAAATACTTGAGCGTCCGTTGCCGCCCTGCGTAGGCACAGCACCAATCCAACGTGTGTATGGTGTGCCTGAACCTACAAGGAAAGAAAGGTTGAAACCTACATCTTCCAATATACGGATTGTTTTATCGTTTTTGGTTTTAAACGCCGGACCTCTGTAATCTTCGCTGCCGCCAAAACGGTAATCATAGGTTAGCACAAAGCTGTGGCGCTGGTCATAATCCAAAGGTTGTAACACGCGCAAGTTTGGTTGTCCGCTGCTTGCCAAATTTGCACCCGAATTGGCATTAGAGCCTGAACCTTCGGCAAACTGTAAGGTGTAGTTAAAGTTAATGCGCGAACCACCTGTTCTGCGGAAATCGAATACAAGCGACAAGCCTTTTACCGTTCCAAAATCAATGTTATCGTACATGAGGTAGTTTTTAGGGTACGCGCCTACAATCATGCGCTGATTCAACTGATTTCTGAATTCGCGGTAAAATGAAGTAATGGTTAAAGAGGCATTTTTACGTTCGTTCAATACCTGAGAAAAGCCCAACTCATAGTCCACTGTACTTTCGGGTTTTAAATTCGGGTTTGCCAAAAACGGTGTGTTGGCAGAACTGCTCAAATAATAATAATCCAAAGGATTTAAAACGTTTCCGCCGGGGCGTTTGGTTAAAATATCGTAGTGTGCAAAAAAGTTGGCTACATCTGAAATCGGGAATGAAAACGCCAAACGCGGCATGGCATTAATGGCTGCCACATAGTTGGTAAAGGCATCAACCGACATATTTTTGTCGTAATTGGCATTGTCTTTATATAAAGGAATAGGTCGTCCGTCAGCCGAAGCAATGATACGCGGGTCAGATATTTCTTTACCCTCGGCATCAAACCACACATCGCCGTCTCTGTAACCCATAATAGACACAGGTGATTTTCCGCCCGAAGGGTTTTGGGCTACATACACAGCAGCATCTTTAGAAATATTTTGCGGTACATTATCGGCAAAGCCTGTTGGCAGGTTTGATAAGGAAGACAAATCACCTACACGCGCCAAATCGTGGAGCGCATATTTATCTTTCAGTACAGGCTGATTGGCATCAAAACGGTCAACACGCAAGCCCACGTTAAACTTAATGTCTTTAAAGTCAAATTTATCCATGATGTAAACCGAGGTGTAAATTGGCTTAAACGTTCCGATTGGCAACATATTTCTGCCGTTTTCATCTTTTTTGGTCAAAAAGTCGCTGATGTTTGTTTTATCGGTATTTCGTTTACCGTCGTGGCTGTACCCCATATAGGCTACCAAATTGGTTTCAGAAGAACCGCCCAACAAATCTTCGGCACTAAACATATCCAAACTTAAATCGGCAGGATTTAAGGCATCGGTATTTACAAAACCTGTATAGTTTTTCGGCAAACCTAATTTTTCCAGTAACCTTTCAGAAAACTGGGTTTGTTTTTCGGCATTATAAGCGTAATCGTAATAATAATAAGGAATTAAGCCCGAAAGGTCGGCATTCAAATGCGGATTAGACATATCCAACTGGTCGGTATGCGAATTGGTAATCTGGCGCATACGCGTCCATAAACCCTGAGCTGAAGGAGCAAAACCGCCTGCACCCCCAACCTGATAATTACTTGTAAAGCGTTGGTCAAATTCCATACCCACAGTTATGGCATGGTTTTTAATATCGGCATTAAAACTTGCAGCCACGCGCGCCTGCTGGCGGTTTTGTGTTAAATACACGCCCGGCATACTTCCAAAACTGCTGAATAAACTGTATATGCTCTGAGGCGAGTCGCCGTTTCTTAAACCGTTATTGGCTACAATGTAATCCATACTAAGGCGTTCGGCAGGGGTTTGTTCAACCAAGTACCTTGTATAATTAACCGCCTCAGGGTTTAAATCGCCTGCCGTAAATTTTACAGGCATTTCGCTGCGCCCTGTGTAGGTATAAGCGTTTACCGCCGTGCCGGGTTGCCCCGGAATTTCAAAGCCGGGTGCGTAAGCGTAGTTCCATGCGTATTCTTGTTGGTGGAAAGTTCTGTCAAAGTTACCGATGTAGCCGTATTCAAAAACACGGTCTTTAAATTTTTCACTTCCCGACAGGTTTTTAATGTCTTCGTAACTTGCCAAAAATTTAAAGAAAGGGTTGGTTACAATGGACTGCGATTTGCCGCCTGAATTTGAAGTGCCGAATTTTTGGGTGATAGAAAGTGTTCCGCGCCACATTCTTTGTGTGTTAAGCGGATTGTTGTTTGAGTTTAAAAGCAGGTTTCCTGCAATAGGACCTCCGCTTGCGGTAAACGACTGACCGTATTTGTTGTCGGTATAGTCATAAAACCCACCCAAAGAAATGTTTGTGTTTGCCGTAGGTGCAAAATCCAATTTTGCGTTAAGCGACAAAGCACGCGAACGTGTATTCGGGCGAAATGCCTGAGTGTTCATGTCGTTTTTGGTGATAAAATCAGTAGCGCGGATATAACCTGTACCCGAAGGGGAAGGAAGTAAAGGGGTTGCCTGCAATTCATCTAATTTTTCGTCTTTAATAACATAAATAGGCACAAAAGAGGGAGTTGGTTCTTTAATATAATTTCCCTGCCCTGAAATAAAGAAACCCAACACCGTGCGTTTGGTAGAATCTTTCTTTTTATATAAAGGTCCGCCAACACTAAAGCCTAGCGAGTTGTAACCGAATTTATCGGTAAGCTGAGAGGAAATTAATTCTACGCCTCCAAAATATTGCGATTGCGGTCCACGGGTAGTAATGGAAATTGCGCCTGAAGTTAAGTCGCCGTAACTTGCCGGTACACCGCCCGTAATCATGTTAATTTGTTCAATGCCTTGTTGCGGTAATTTTGGTGTCCCGAATACTTTTGCACCGTCCACAAAGTAAGTGGTTGCACCTTCGCGCCCACCGCGTACGTTCAAGCCTTTTCCTTCGTCAGCCTGATACACACCTGCAGTTTGAGCAGCCACCGAATTGACATCTTTTACCGCCATATTCTGGAATTGTTCACGGTCAACAGTACTGCCCGATTTCATGTCAGGGTCAATTAAAGGAATTTGATAGACGATAACTTCTACTTCATCTAACCTCACCCCTTCGCCGTTTGATAAAGGAATGGTAACGTAAGCGGTTTTTCCTTCGCCCACCAACACATCTTTAATTTCTGCTGCCTGATAGCCTACATATACACCTTTTACCGTGTATTTACCCGGAGCAAGCGGTTTAATGATGGCTACACCGTCTATATCGGTTGTGGCTACACCAACCTGTACGCCGTCTTTATACGCCACCACGTTGGCAAAAGGAATTTCTTCTTTTGTTGTTTTGTCCTGCAGCGTAATCCTAATTGCGCCATTATCGTTTTGAGCAAACGCCGTTAAACCACCAAAAACAACCAATACAAGTGCTAAATATATTTTCTTCATACGTGTTAAATTACCTTAATAATCAATTTTTGTGAAGCCTTAAATTTATGCAGCATCACGCTATGTAGCAAAAAAATTTCTATACTTTTTATTAATAATATGGTTTTCAATCGCTTAAACTTTTAAGGTTTTGTTATCCCAAGCCTTATTCACCGTGTGAAATTAGTAAAGTTTAACTGATACTAAATTCACATATTATAATGTGGCGGTATGAATTTGATAAGTGGCAGGAAATTGGGGATAAGTGGTAAAGCCTCACCCTAAATCCCTCTCCAAAAGAGAGGGACTTTTCGTTAATGTTTTTTACGGTTAAACCACCTTTCGTAAAAGGGCATACGCTCGTTAAACGTATTTCGTGCGGCTTTTTTTCGGTTTTGTTTCATGCGTTTGCGCACGGCTTTGGTTTGAATGCGCTTGTGATGTTTTTTAACGTGCTGCCTTTCTTCGCGCGCATATTGGTTTTGCAAGCGCACTTCGGCACGCTCTTGTTTGTATTCAATGCGTTCTTCTTTAAATGATTTGGGTTTGTAATAGGTAACTTTTAATTCCTGTGCGTTTACAGAAACTGCAAAGAGAAACATTGCACAACAAACTGCTATGTTCCTCCTTTCTTTCACTGTTCAGCATATTCAATGACTTCCACACCAAATTTTCTCAAAAAATCAACGCCCTCATCGCTTGGTATGCCTTTGAATTTGGCATAACTGTCTTTAAAAAAAACTTTTTTTATGCCAACGGTAAAAATCACCCGTGCGCAGGCAATGCAGGGTGAAAGTGTAACATATAAGGTTGCGCCGTCCATACTCACGCCGTTTTTTGTTCCGTATAAAATGGCGTTTTGTTCGGCGTGCAAAGCCAATGAGCAACTACCCTTGCTGTCGCGCGGGCAGCCCTGTTCGGGAAAATCTTCATCGCAGTTGTGTGTTCCCGCAGGTGGTCCGTTATAACCCAAAGAAACAATGCGTGTATCTTTTGTGAGTACCGCACCAACCTGGGCTTTTACGCAATGCGAGCGTTTTGCCAACTGCTCTGCCAAGCCCATATATATTGTATCAAAAGAAGGTTTCATTTTTATAGTTCAAAGTTTAAAGAAGTTGGTTCATTGTCTTATTAACTCATTGTCAAATTGTCTAATTAAACGGCTTCGCTCACCACTTCTTTCACATCATCGGGAAGTAAACGTTTTAACAAGGCTTCAATGCCTGCTTTCAAAGTCATGGTGCTGCTTGGGCAACCGCTGCAAGAGCCGCGCATTTGAACGGTAACAACACCGTCATTCAATTCTTTAAAGGTAATTAAACCGCCGTCCTGTTCCACCGCCGGGCGAATGTATTGCTCCAATACTTCAATAATTTTATTTTCTACGGCGTTGCTCGGCGCGTTGTGCTGCGTGTTTACCGAAACAGTTTCTTTAAAGGAAGAATCTTTTGCCACTTCGCGTTGCGGCAGTTTATTGATTACCGCGTTACCTTGATTTAAGTAATTGGTAATAAACACACGCAATTCATCGCGGATTTCTTCCCACTCCACCATATCGTGCTTGGTAACGGTAACGTAATTGGAAGAAACAAACACGCGCTTCACAAAGGGAAACTGAAATAAATTTTTTGCAATGGGCGCATCAGCCGTTTCGGCAACGCTTTGATAATCGGCAGAAGCACCGCTTACCAACAGCAATTTATTTGCCACAAACTTCAGGCTTGTGGGATTGGGCGTTTCTTCCGCGTAAATAATGTATGGAATGTCTTGAATGTTCATGTGATTGAAAAAGAGTTTACAAAGATAGAACTAATTTCCCGCAGATAACACAGATTAAAACCGCAGATTTTGCAGAGTATTTCAGCGAAAATCTGCGAACTCATCTGCATAAATCAGCGGGAAACTCTACCCGCCAACACATACCTGATTTCTGAATATGAAACATCATCGGGTAATTTGTTTTTTACAACCGTCAATCCGTCTTCGTATTTAAAATCCTGCAAGGCTTCCGAAATGATTTTTTGTTTTTTCGTGCTTACTAAATCGTTAATGTTTATTTCTCCGCTTGCAACGTAAGGCGTTAAATGTGTTTCAATCGTTGTTACTGCCAAGTTTCGTTCTTTGGCTATTTCAGCGGGTTTTAAGCCTTGTTTGTATAATTGAAACGTAATTTCTTTAGTATTGGTTTTAGTTTCGTTTTCCTTATTGCGTTCTTCAGGAGTTTTCTTTTCTTTCTTGGGCACTTTAGAACTCATGTTGCTTGCCAAATTATTTTCAAGCATAAATTCTTTAATGATTTTTAAAAAACCATCGCCGTAAGCATTGACTTTTGCTTCTCCAAAACCTGAAATTTTCAGCAAATCTTCTTTTGCAGCAGGTAAAAAATTCGCCAATTCTGTCAATGTGTTTTTATTTGCCACCATGTAAATTGGTTTTTGTTCATCGTTGCAAATATCATCGCGCAGCAAAATCAGTTTTCTGTATAAGTCGGGATATTTCACATCTGCCGAAACTTTAGTGTTTTTGGCACTTGCGTACACATTTATTCTGAAATCGGGATAACGCAAACTCAATTTATTTTTCACAAATTCGGAAAAAACAAAACCGTTTGCACAATTTTTTATGAGCGCGTGTTTTTGAAATAATGCCTCAAACAAGGTTTGCAAAATGCCGTTCATTTCGTCAGCCGCTTCTTTACTTTCGGTTACCAAAGGGCAGTTGCGCAAATCGTTTAAACAATTTTGCAATTCGGTTTCAAAATACAACGATGCTTTTTTAATGCGTTCCTGCAAATTTGTGTCGCTTTCAATATTTGTTGCATTATCAATTAATCCCGAAAGTTGATTTTTAAATTTATTTGCCACATCATTCAGCGCGTCAATTTTTTCAAAAAAAGATTTAGCCCAAAAATGCCCTTCAGTAGTAATTTTTGCTTTAAAGGTTTCAATCACGCCGCCCAAATCTTTTCTGTTTTGTTGCTGCGCCGACAAATCAAACAAAGCAAGCAAGACCGTTTTTATGTACTCACGCTGCGAAGAAGAAAAAATGTTTTGTACTTGTTCTTCATCTTGCTTGGTGGAAGAAAAATTCAAAATATTATTATCGTTCATCAAGGCTTGCGGACTTATGCGTGAACTCAATGTCAAGCCACTCAAGCTGCGGCAACGGCTCAAAGCCACATACACTTGTCCCGCGCTGAATGATTCCGCCGCATCAATAATTAATTTGTCAAAAGTTAAACCCTGACTTTTGTGAATGGTAATTGCCCACGCCAAGCGTAAAGGAAATTGTGTAAACGTTCCCAAAATTTCTTCGTCAATGTGCTTGGTTGCGCGGTCTAATTTGTACGACACGTTTGTCCATGTTTCACGCGCCACTTCAATTTCGTTTGTGTCTTCGTCGCATTTCACTTTTATTGTTTCATCGTTCACAAAAGTTACAATACCGATTTTTCCGTTGTAATAATTTTTCTCGGCGTTGTTTTTTAAGAACATCACGCGCGTTCCTTTTTTCAAAATCAATTCTTCTTCGGCGGGAAAATTTTTGTCGGAGAAAATTCCTTCTACTCTACATTTGAACTTAAAAGCCTTATCAGGCAAGGCTTCCAAGTTTTTTGAATTAATGCTGTCGGCTTTTCGGTTATGCGTAGTGAGCGTAATATTGTTTTGATAATCTTGCTGCGAAAGATTGGCTTTGTAATGCGAATTAAGTTCTTCCAAACTTTCCGTGTCTAAAATATTGTTGCGCACTTTGTTTAAGAGATTAATAAACTGCGCTTCGTTTTGACGGTAAATTTTTTCCAACTCAATATATACAGGCGGAAATTGTTTTACCACGCGGCTGTCAAAAAAGAAAGGAGAACTATAAACTGAATTTAATAATTGCCATTCTTCCTGCTGTACCACAGGCGGCAACTGATACATATCGCCAATTAACATGACTTGCACACCGCCGAAAGGCTGATACCAGCGTTTGCGTGTTTGCCGAAGCGTTACGTCAATCTGGTCAAGCAAATCGGCGCGTACCATGCTCACTTCATCAATCACCAACAATTCCAAATTGCGGAAAATGTTTAAACGTTGCGCATTGTATTTTAAAGTTGGTAATTGCGTTTTTGCCACGTCTAATTCTCCGCTTTCTTTCAGCGTTGGTAAAAATGGCGTAAACGGAAATTGAAAAAACGAATGAATAGTTGAGCCTCCCGCATTAATTGCTGCCACTCCTGTTGGCGCAACAATAGCCATTTGCTTAAAGGTGTTTTCTTTCACGTATTTAAGCAAAGTGGTTTTGCCTGTTCCTGCTTTGCCGGTGAGAAAAATGATTTGCTGCGTTTCGTTTACAAAGCGCAACACTTGTTCAAATTGAGAGTTTATTTCAATGCTTGGTTTCATTTGAGTAAAAGTAAACACTTTTACAATAAGGGCTTGCTATGGTTTGTAGCAAGTTTAAAACACTATCTTTTTTTCACTCTC
The DNA here is from genome assembly GCA_019638705.1 of Bacteroidota bacterium. Lineage (GTDB taxonomy): Bacteria > Bacteroidota > Bacteroidia > B-17B0 > Aurantibacillaceae > Aurantibacillus. Next base: position 129,463 of record JAHBTI010000006.1, on the reverse strand, counting down.
ACATAAAAATTTTTATCCACAGCAAACGTTTTTGCTTTCACAGAAATTTTTTGCCGTTTTGTTTTTGGATTTAACCAAAGCTCTTTTTCGTTTACGTTTACAAAAATTTTTACAGGCATATCAAAATCTTTCACACAGTTTACCCAACGGTACAAAACCTTATTTTTTTTGATTTTATACTCAAATGTCGGTACTTGCGCAGTACGCAAATACTGGTTGAAAAACGGAGTAAGATTTAATTTCAAAAAACTGCTCATGTAGTTTTCTATTTGCTGTGTGATAACGGTTTGGTGCCAAAAGGTGCGGTTCAGTCCGCGAAACATTTCTTTCCACAAACTGTCGTTGTTTACAATTTGCCGTAACGTGTGCAACATATTTGCACCTTTCCAATACACATCGCCCGAACCGTTTTGGTTTACATTATAAACGCCAATCATGGGTTTGTCGTTTTTAATTTCGCTGCGTGTGCCAATCACATATTCCGCACCTGCTTTTTTCCCAAACAAATATTCGGTGTATAAATTTTCGGCGTAGCAGGTAAAACTTTCGTGAATCCAGTTATCCGCGGCATCTTGTGCGGTAATGTTGTTGCCAAACCATTCGTGTCCCGATTCGTGAACGACTATAAAATCCCATTTCAAGCCCCAGCCTGTATTTGACCAATCTTGTCCCACATAACCGTTTTGAAATTTATTTCCGTAAGCAATTGCGCTTTGGTGTTCCATGCCCAAATGCGGTGCTTCCACAATTTTGTAGCCGTCTTCATAAAAAGGATATTTCCCGAACCAGTCTTCGTAGCAGCGCAGCATGGGTTTCACATCTTTAAACCAAGCTTTGGCTTTTTCCAAATGTTCCTGCAATACCCAATAATTAATTTCCAACACGCCGCCTTTGCCGTGAAGCGTGTCGCTGAAATTTTCATATCTTCCTATGTAAGGAATGATGTTGTAATTATTAATCGGGTTTACGGTTTTCCAATGATAGGTTTTTGTTTCATTCGCTTTTTCTTTTATGGAAATTAAATTTCCGTTTGAAACGCTTGTCAATTCTTGGTTTGCGGTAATGTGAATAGAAACGCTGTCAGGCTCATCATATTGGTGGTCTTTGTTGGGAAACCACACCTGCGCCCCTATGCCCTGGCAAGCAACAGAAATCCAAGCATTGTTGTTTTTGTCTTTTTTCCAAATAATTCCTCCGTCCCATGGCGGTAATTTTGCAGCGTGAGGTTTTCCGTGAAAATAAATCAACACTTCATTTTGTTCGTTTACGGTTTGTTCGGGCAGGGAAATAAAAACCGTATTGCCGTCGCGTTTCCACTCACAGCGTTTTGAATTTTGAAACACGCTGTCAATTTGCATAGGCTGCATTAAGTCAATTTGTATGGTGGAATTTTTATCCAACACTTTGTACAAAATTTTGTTACTGCCAAAAATGCTGCTGTCTTTCTCGTTAAACGAAACGTGCAAATCGTAATGCAAAACGTCCCACCACGCGCGTTCTTTGGTAATTGTGCCTTTCAGCGTATCGGCGCGGGTAAATGTTTCCTGCGCATGGGCAAATGCAACCGAAAACATGAAAGCGAAAAAAAGAAAATGTTTCATCGTTTGTAATTTAAAAGTACAAAGACCCGACATTACTGTCGGGTCAAAGCACCATTAATTAATTATCAAATAGCCACATCAATGAAAAAGTAATGAAATGTGGCATTCCAAATGTAGGAAAAAAATAGTTTGGAAACAGATTTGTGGAAAAAATCCACACAAAACGTTCATCTACAAAATTTATGCAAACTTCTATTTCACGCACCAAGCACTTTGCCCGCATTGTAATTTAGGGGCTGCTAAGAAAAAGCCGGAATAAGTAGAGCCTACTATATTAGCGAGTGTGTGAGGCTAATAGCTCTCTTATTTCGGCAATTTTTTTTAATCAAAATTCCCCACAATTTTTATTTAATTTGTTCGCGTTTTGGAACACAGAAACATAAAACTTTTCGGTATCAGCGGACACGTTTTAGTGTGGCTTTCGTTATTGGTGTTTCCGTTTTTACTGGCATCGGGCGACCAAACAGATTTTAACCGTGTGCTGCGTTTTACATGGACACCGCTCATTTTTTCGGCACTTATTTTTTATACCAATTATTTGGTGTTTATTGACAGGTTTTTATTCCGAAAAAAATTGCTGCTTTTTGTTGTCATTAATCTTTCATTCATTGCCCTCAGCACCTGGCTGCTTTATGAAATAAAAGAATTTTTGAGAGATTTTTTTCCGTTGGTAAAAGATGTTCCGCCCGGTTTTATTGTGTTGCCCAAACCCTCTGCAAAACTTGCCATTTACCGCGATGCCCTTGCTTTTATTATTCCCATTGTGGTGTCTATTGCCATGAAAACAACCGAAAATTTAGCGCACATTGTGTCTGAAAAACAGGAAAAGGAAAAAGAAAACCTGAACACCGAACTGCAACATTTAAAATATCAGTTACAGCCGCATTTCTTTTTTAACGCGCTGAACACGATTTATGCACTCACCGAGCAATCGCCAAAACTGGCGCAGGAAACCATTCACACACTTTCAAAATTAATGCGTTATATGCTGTACGAAAGCGACCGTGAAAAAAACAATTTGGCTGACGAAATTGAATTTATGAACCAATACATTAATTTGATGAAGCTGCGCACTTCGGAGCAAACAAGGGTTCATACCAATTTGCCTGCGCTTGGCGAACATTATAAAATTGCCCCCTTGCTGTTTGTGTCGGTAATTGAAAATGCCTTTAAACACGGTGTGTCGGCAAAAAATCCGTCTGAACTATTTTTTAGTTTAAGTGTGGAAAACAATTTGCTGCGCTTTTACGCACAAAACACCAATTGCCCCAAAAACCAAACCGACAAGAGCGGTTCGGGCATTGGTCTGGCAAATTTGCGCAAACGTTTGGAGTTGAGTTACCCCGATAAACATAAATTTGAAACAAAAGTAAACGGTAATTTATTCAGCGCGCTGATTGAAATAAACCTGAATTAAATTTTTAACCACATAGAAAACATAGAAATATAGTTTTTTACCGCAAAAAACAGAGAACACGGAAGAATGTCGCAAGCGATATTTACCTAATGTGAAACTAAAATAAAATTCTATCAACTATGAAAACTATGTATCTATGTGGTTCATTAAAAAATGAAAAGAATGAAAAAAATTAATTGCATAATTGTTGATGATGAGCCGCTTGCTCTCGGTTTGGTAGAAAGCTATGTAACCAAAACACCGTTTCTTGAACTGAAAGCAAAATGCCTGAATGCGCTTGAAGCCCTGAAAATTATAGCCCAGGAAAAAATTGATTTGATTTTTTTAGATGTGCAAATGCCCGATATGAGCGGAATTGAATTAAGCCGCTCGCTTTCGCCCAACACAAAAGTTATTTTTACTACGGCGTTTAAAGATTATGCGTTTGAAGGCTTTAAAGTGGACGCGGTAGATTATTTGCTGAAACCATTTAATTATTCTGAATTTTTGAAAGCTGCCAACAAAGCGGCAGAGCGCATTAACATTGGCGAAGAAAAAACAAAAGCCTCACAACACGACCGTTTTATTTTTGTAAGGTCGGATTACAAGCAAATAAAAATAAACTTAAACGATATATTTTACATTGAAGGCTTAAAAGATTACGTTAAAATTTGGGTGAATACTCAAGCCAAACCAATATTAACGTTAATGAGTTTAAAAACGCTGGAACAGGAATTGCCCGAAGAGCAATTTATGCGCGTACACCGTTCTTTTATTGTGGCTTTAAATAAAATTTCAACCGTTGAGCGCAACCAAATTGTGATAAACAACGAGCGCATAACCGTAGCCGAACAATACAAAGAACGTTTTTATCAGTTTATTGAGAACAACTCTCTGAGTTGAAAAATACAATTCGCCAAATCTTTAAACAAAAAATCCACTATCTTCGCCATTGAAATTTAAACCTGTGTTGTTTGCAGGTACAAAAACAATATGATAAAAATTACTCTTCCCGACGGTTCAGTTCGCGACTATCAAAAAGGAACTACCGCCATGCAAATTGCGCAAAGTATCAGCGAAGGCTTGGCACGCAACGTTTTAGCAGCAAAAGTAAACAACGAAACTTGGGACGCTTCTCGCCCCATTAATTCAGACAGCACGTTAAGTTTATTAACGTGGAACGATGAATTGGGCAAAGAAACCTTATGGCATTCTTCGGCGCACTTAATGGCTGAGGCTTTGGAAGCCTTGTATCCCGGTGTGAAATTTTGGGTTGGTCCTCCTTTGGAAAACGGATTTTATTACGATGTGGATTTAAACGGACATACCTTGTCGCCCGCAGATTTTGAAAAGATTGAACAAAAAATGTTGGAACTGGCGCGGCAAAACAATGTTTATGTACGCAAAGAAATTTCCAAACAAGATGCCATTGCTTACTTTAAAGACAAAGGCGATGAATACAAATTAGATTTGCTGGAACGCTTGGAAGACGGCAATATCACGCTTTACACACAAGGTAATTTTACCGATTTATGTCGCGGACCTCACATTCCGAACACAGGATTTATAAAGGCTGCCAAAATTTTAAACGTGGCAGGTGCGTACTGGAAAGGCGATGAAAAAAATAAAATGCTCACCCGCGTTTACGGCATTACTTTCCCGAAAGACAAAGAGCTGAAAGAATATTTAGTGCTTTTGGAAGAAGCTAAAAAACGCGACCACCGCAAACTCGGAAAAGAATTGGAGTTGTTTACTTTTTCAGAAAGAGTAGGTATGGGCTTACCTCTGTGGTTGCCTAAGGGCGCGGCTTTGCGCGAACGTTTAATTAACTTCATGCAAAAATCTCAACTCAAAGCGGGCTATCTGCAGGTGGCAACACCGCACATCGGGCATAAGGCTTTGTACGTTACTTCGGGGCATTACGAGAAATACGGAAAAGATTCTTTTCAGCCGATTAAAACGCCGCAAGACGGGGAAGAATTTTTGTTGAAGCCGATGAATTGCCCGCACCACTGCGAAATTTATAAATCTTCGCCGCGTTCATACAAAGATTTGCCTTTGCGCTTGGCAGAATTTGGAACGGTGTATCGTTACGAGCAACACGGCGAATTGCACGGTTTAACCCGTGTTCGCGGCTTTACGCAAGACGATGCGCATTTGTTTTGCCGCCCCGACCAGGTGAAAGAAGAATTTATAAAAGTGATTGATTTGGTGCTTCATGTGTTTAATGCCTTGGATTTTAAAGATTACACCGCACAAATTTCGTTGCGCGACAAAGAAGACCGTAGCAAATACATTGGCAGCGAAGAAAATTGGGAAAAAGCCGAAAATGCCATTATTGAAGCCGCAAAAGAAAAAGGGTTGAAAACCGTTACAGAATACGGCGAAGCGGCGTTTTATGGTCCGAAATTGGATTTTATGGTGAAAGATGCTTTGGGCAGACAATGGCAGCTTGGCACAATTCAAGTGGATTACAATTTGCCAGAACGTTTTGAGTTGGAATACATGGGCAGCGACAATCAAAAACACCGCCCTGTAATGATACACCGTGCACCATTCGGTAGTTTGGAACGTTTTATTGCGGTGCTGATTGAACATTGCGGTGGAAAATTTCCGCTGTGGCTCACACCTGACCAGTTTGCTGTTTTGCCAATCAGCGAAAAATACAACGAGTATGCGCAAAACGTTTTGGAAACCTTGTCAGGTATGGAACTGCGCGGCTTTGTGGACGACCGCAACGAAAAAATCGGCAAAAAAATACGCGACCAGGAATTGAAAAAAATTCCGTTTATGCTGATTGTAGGCGAAAAAGAAGAAGCCGAGCAAAAAGTGTCGGCGCGTGTTCACGGCAAAGGCGATATTGGCGAGTTTTCATTAACAGATTTTGCAAGCCATGTGAACAAACTCATTGAAAATGATTTTAATCAGAAATTAAACCAATAAAATTTTAGTAATTTTGTCGGCAATTAACAATTTAAAAGCGGAGGCTATTATCAATAAAAAGAAACCAAACACGTTTGCACCTAAGAGTAATACTCCCAATGCAGGCACACAACAACAACCACCAAGACCAAGAAACCGTGCCCTGAAAGAAGGTTACAAAAGACCGGGCGTAAAAGAAGAACAACACCGCATAAATGAACGCATCACCTCGCCGAAAGTGCGTGTGGTGGGCGATGACATAGAAAGCGGCGTTTATCCTGTTTCAAAAGCCTTGAAAATGGCGGAAGAGCAGGGCTTAGACCTTGTAGAAATTGCGCCGAATATTGACCCTCCTGTTTGTAAAATTGTTGATTACGGCAAATTCCTTTACGAACAAAAGAAGAAAGCCAAAGAAATAAAATCCAAAGCCGCCAAAGTGGTGATAAAAGATATTCGTTTTGGTCCGCACACGGACGAACACGATTTTAATTTCAAGAAAAATCATGCCATTAAATTTTTGCAGGAAGGCAGCAAAGTAAAAGCTTATGTGTTTTTTCGCGGTCGCCAGATTGCCTTTAAAGAACAGGGCGAAATTTTATTATTGCGCTTTGCCAACGAACTGGAAGAATACGGAAAAGCAGAGCAGTTACCTGTTTTGGAAGGAAAGAGAATGCAAATGCTTATTGGACCTAAGAAGAAGTAAATTTTAGTTAAGTGCAGAACATTAAAAAAGCCCCGAAAAACTTCGGGGCTTTTTTGTGATTAGTAATAATTCTGAACTTTTGAATTTTTCTTCATCATAAATTTCGGAAACGGTGCACGGAAATCAAGCATGAAAATCATTGGTAAATTTCGTGGTAGCAAACCACTCTTTGTAGAAAATTTTTTATCCAAACCTAAGCCGAATACAAGATGACATTTTTCTCGAATTCTAATATCTGCACTTGTGTATAAGGAAACACCTCCAATAAAGTGCGTATGCTGTTTTCCGTCAATCGGGTCATTCAAAAACTGATACCAATCCGTAGGCGTGTACTCAAATCTGAAACCGTAAGGTCTTACGCCTACAAGAAATGTTGCTTTTTTGTTTTGATAAAATTGATATTCACCATAAGCGCGCAAATAAGAAATAAATGTATTGTTTGAGCCTTTTTGATAATATACTTCGTGGCTTACATCAATACCAATATTAATTTTGGTAACTACATACAAATTTACACTAAAAATTTAACATAGTCATAAACGCCTCTTGTTCGGATTTGCCTGACCGTGTGTCTGAAAGCTCTCGTCTATCTGCTTGCGTTTCTGCTCCCAAGAGTATTGTCGCTGCGACATCTTCTCGGCTTCTTTCATCTCTTGTTTGTTTTTCTTCAATAACTGCTCCTTGAACGCTTTTAGTCCCTCTTTGTACTTCTTCTGTTGTTGCTCGTAATTTTCCATAATTATAGTATAAAGTTAATTTGATTTAAACGCTCCAGATGACGCGGCTAATAATATCATTAAAATTTCTACATCAAAAACAATATCTATTTTATCAAGGCTACTCCAAGCTAAAATCCATGACATTAAAATTAATGTTCCTATAATCAGCAACAAAATAATTCCTCCTAATTTTGTATTAGGAGCTATTCTTATTAAATACATAGCCACAACAGCAAAAATGCTCCATGAAGTAGCAGAAATAAAAAAATTAAGAAAAAGATAAAATAATTTCACAAGCCACATATCAGTTGTTGGGTGCAATGACCACCCCCACCTACTTAGTTGTTCAGCATAATGTTGGGGAAGCGTTGTGTAAAATAGAAATACTGGTGCAAATAATACCCACCTTAAAGTTTTCATAAATATTTGTTATTTATGTCACTATGCCTCTCTCGTAACGTTATATAAAATAAGCAGGGCGTGAGACAATAATTTACTTATTGCCGAGGTGTTTCGAAGACCTACAAATCAAATAAACCAAAACTCACGCCCATAGGACGCAAGCAAATAGTTTAGTTTGTGATTTGTGGTTGGGGATTTCGAAACTTTCGGCAACCAAAGCAAACTAACGCCTGCAATATCGAGCCAAATATATGAAAAAAATATATTTAGATTTTATGTGTATAGAAATAATATTACAAAATAAAAAAAAGAGCCGATATTAGTTTGGCTCTTTATTCTTTGGATTATAGTTTAAGGCTGTTTTTAGCCGCTTATTGAATTGGGACAAGTCAGGTTCTTTTATTTCCTCATTAAATTCTAATTCTAATTGAACCCTTGATTGGTATTTTTTCTCAAACAGGGATTGAAACTGCTCTTTTGATTGAGAAATAGACATTAGCGTTGTAACTTCTATAATTTGTTTCTTCAAATGTTCCTTTCCAATTTCAGGCGTTAATGACTGATGCCACTTATATTTCCAATTCCCACTTTCCGTTTTTCCTGTTTTTTCTTTTATCTTCTGTACTACCCCTTTAGGCATTTGGTCGTATATGTATTTTGAAGTTAGTTTGCCTATAAAAGACGGTTTTGTTTTTATATATTTTGGTATAAATGGAAGTCCCCATAATCTATAAATTTCTTTGTAGAAATCATCAGTAAAGGTAAGTTGCCATTTTAAAATTTCGTCTGAAATATATGCTTGTAGTATCTTTTGTAATTCAAATCTTTCTCTGTCATATTGGTAGCCTGTTACCTCATCTACTAATGCTATAATACCAACTTTTGCAACTGACCTTATGATAGATTGCGCATTATTGACTATTTCAATATCTATTTTATCACCGGTTTTATTTGCTTCTAAAATAGAGTCGCAAATATCAATCAAAATAGTAACTTCATACCCATAAGTTGATGATTGTGAGCCACCTGCCTGTGGTCTTTGAAACTTAATAGGATTGTTAAGTTGCTCTAAAACACCGGTTTTTAAATGTTTGGTTATTGGCGAGTCATTTATGAACTTTGTTAGCCAGGTTCCCGATGTTGCATTAGAGCCTAATGCCCTTTGTATTCCTCTACCAGAAAAAACCCTTGTTGTATCACTTAATACATAGCAAGGTATTTTAATTTCTCCTAAAGATAATTGGGTTTTATCTGACCCGTGTGTTGCTTTTAATAATTCGTTTTTCATTTTATCAGATTTTTATAAGTTAAACGATTTTCGGAATTAGAAAGTAATTGGTTGAAACGTCCACTTTCAGAACTTGAACGTGTATTGTAACGGAACACAAATTCATCAACATATTTTTGTAAATGCTTTTTAGATGTTGAGTGATAAATCCCGAAAATACCTCTTTTTAATAAACTCCAAAATCCCTCAATAGTATTTGTGTGAACTCTGCCATTAACATATTCATGGCTATTGTGCTTAACAAAAGCGTGGTCGTAAATCCATTTAATATCTTTGTAACCTAACCATTCATCGGTATAAATGTTTGCGGTTTGTTTAACGGCTGCAACGATTTCAGGGGTTAATGTTTCGGCTTGTGTGTTTTCAATGGTTTTAGCAGCCAATTTACCACCCCTTTCAACCATTCCTAAAACAGGTGTTTTGTCTTTATAAGAGCGACCTTGTGAATTTTCTACTTTTTTGCTTTTATGCCTGTTTTTGTTTTTGCCGCCAACAAACGCCTCGTCAATTTCAACTTCATTATCTAAACTTCCACCATTGCCGCTATGTGGATTTTCAATTCCAAAACAGTTGCGAATGCGTTGTAACATAAACCACGCTGTTTTTTGTGTTACGTCAATATCTTTGGCTAATTGAAGCGAGGAAATGCCTTTTTTGTGAGATGTTACAATATAGATAGCAAGAAACCATTTTTGAAGTTCAATTTTAGTATTGTCAAATAAAGTGCCTGTACGAACATTGAAATACTTACCTGTATTTTTACAACGATATTTGTTTCCTGCACACTTATAAACTTTTGATGTTTCATCAAACGGGCTTATTACATTGCCATTCCAACGTAATTTCTCTAAATGCTCAATACAAATTTGCTCACTATGAAAAGCCTTTAATAGTTGAGGGATTGATTTAATATCTATATTTATCATTGCCTTTAATTTTTGACACGACAAATATAAGTAGTTATTTACATATAAACAAATTTATTTTGTGTAAAATTATATATAGTTACCTTAATTTTTTTGATGTTAATGCCTTGTCCGATACGAAGTCCTAATGTTCCGTCTATAAAGGAACTGCTTCCACTGCCAAATTCGCCTGCTGCGGATAACAGGGGCAGAATGCTTGAATATCTTTTTACGATAGATCGTTTTAGTTGCGAACTCAAAGTGTCTTGAGCCTTAATTGCCGTTAAACCTGTAACAAGCAATAAAGAAAAAATAATGTTACGTTTCATGGTAATGGTTTTTAATTATTAATTGAGAGCAAGAACATAAGTTCGGAGTAATTTATCTTTTGCTAAACAAACTATCCACAAACTCACCTGCATCAAACACTTGCAAGTCGGTCATTTTTTCGCCGACACCAATGTATTTTACCGGAATTTTAAATTCGTCTGAAATACCAATCACCACGCCGCCCTTGGCTGTTCCGTCTAATTTTGTAACGGCAAGTGCGTTCACATCAGTTGCGGCGGTAAACTGACGGCATTGCTCTACGGCATTTTGTCCTGTGCTTCCGTCCAATACCAACATCACTTCGTGCGGCGCATCGGGAACAACTTTTTTCATCACGTTTTTAATTTTCGTGAGTTCGTTCATTAAATTTATTTTGTTGTGCAAACGTCCTGCGGTGTCAATAATTACCACATCGGCATTTTTTGCTTTCGCGCTGCTTAATGTGTCAAATGCCACACTGGCGGGGTCTGCGCCCATGCCTTGCTGCACAATTGGAACACCCGCACGTTCGCTCCAAACTACCAACTGGTCAACGGCAGCCGCGCGAAATGTATCTGCCGCGCCCAACACAACTGATTTTCCCGCTTGCTTGTATTGATACGCCATTTTTCCGATGGTGGTGGTTTTTCCCGCGCCGTTTACGCCAACTACCATAATTACGTGCGGCTTATTTGGTAAGGCTTCAGAAAAATCACCGGGGTTTTGATTTTTGTTATTTTCGGAAAGCAGCGCGGCAATTTCGTTTTTTAAAATGCTGTTGAGTTCAGAAGTGGTAACATATTTATCTTGCTTCACACGTTCTTCAATGCGTTTAATAATTTTCAAAGTAGTGTTTACACCCACATCGCCCGTGATGAGCACTTCTTCCAAATTGTCTAAAACGTCCGCATCAACGGTACTTTTGCCTGCAACGGCTTTAGCCAATTTGCCGAAAAAACTTTCTTTGGTTTTTTCCAAACCTTTGTCAAGGCTTTCTTTATTTTCTTTGGTAAATATTTTTGAAAAAAAACTCATACTCTTTATTTTTTATGCCACGAATTTCACTAAACAAATCCTAAAATCTAATTTCTAAATTCTAATTTGTGTAATTGGTGAAATTCGTGGCTTCATTTTTGGAACGTAGTAAAAACAAAAAATTCTTTCCCGCTAAAGGAAAGAATTTTCTATAACATCAAAAATGAAAAAATGAATTATTTTGATTTCAAAAAATCAGCGATATGGTCGTTATGCACAACTTCTTCACGGAAATTGTACGCACCTGTTTTTGCCGATTTTATCATTTTAATCACTTTGGTAAAATCTTTGCCTTTACCTGTTTTAAGCGTTGCTACTACTTTCTTTGCCATTGTTCTAAAATTTTAATGGTTATTTAATTTCTTTGTGAACAGTCATGCGTTTTAAAACGGGGTTGAATTTTTTCAACTCCAAACGCTCGGTGGTGTTCTTTTTGTTTTTAGTGGTAATGTAGCGGGAAGTTCCCGGTTTACCGCTTTCTTTGTGCTCGGTGCACTCTAAAATAACTTGTATTCTGTTACCTTTTTTTGCCATGACTTCTTAAAATTATTTTATGCTTATGCTAAAATGCCGTTGGCTTTAGCTTCTTTTAAGCAGGCACTGATGCCTTTTTTGTTAATGTTTTTCAAAGCCGAAGTAGATACGCGAAGCGTAACCCATTCGCCTGTTTCGGGAACAAAGAAACGTTTGCGTTTCAAGTTCACTTTAAATTGACGTGGGGTTTTTCTGTTAGAAAACGAAACGTTGTTTCCGCCCATCGCTTTTTTTCCTGTTAATTGACAAATACGTGACATGATGTATAAATCTAATCTTTAATTAATTCCTCTTTTTTAAGGGGACGCAAATATACACTAAGAAACCGAATGTACCAAAAAAATGTGTTTTTTCTCTCAAATGCTTAATTGTTGCGGATTTCAGGTTTCTGATTTCCTGTTTGTTTGAAAGTTAAAAAGTTTGAAAGTTCTGCGCTTTTTGAAATTATTGAATGAAAACGAGAAATTAAAAATCTGATTGATAAACTTCGCAAGAATATGTTCCTGAATGAGCGTTGTCTTCTTTATAACTCCACTCACCTGATAAAGAAAAATCTGTTTTTGATTTTGTGCTATCTTGATATACTTCAAAATAATCAACATATTCAAATATTTTCAAATGAGTATCTGTTTCGTGGTTTGATACTCTGCCGCCACCCACTCCACCTTTTAAAATGTATATTGTTTCTTGAGAATTTATTGGAATAAGTATAGAATCTATCCCCTCATAATTCTTGGTAACAATCTTTATTTCCTGATTGGATTTATTGAGCATTTTGTATGTGTACGCATTTCTATATTCACAACTAACAATCAATACAGAAAACAAAAGCAAAATAAAAATATGTACGTTTCTCAAAAACATTTTCAATTATGCAATTCCAAAAATAGTGATTTTTTATTCTTTCGTGTTTTTTAGTCTATAAAGAAAATCCTTGCCAACCTTCTCAAAATTTTCACCCAACAAAAGTTCGGGAGCTTTTATTCCTGTTCCGAAGTTGAGTTTGGGATTTTGAAAAATAAAGGCTTCGTCCCACAAATTTTGGTTTATGAAACTGTTTAGCAAAGTTGTTCCGCCTTCCACCAAAAGGCTTTGAATTTTTAAATGATAAAGTGTTTCTAAAATTTGTTCCAACACATGGTTCTCAAAATTCAGTTTGATGAAACGAATGTTATTTTGCATTTCGTCTTTCTGGCTATTAAACACAAGGGTTGGAGCTTCGGCATTGTAAATGTTGAAGTGTGGCGACACTTCCAAATTCTTGTCAATAAAAATGCGAATGGGATTTTTTCCTTTTACCAAACGTGTTGTTAATGTCGGGTTGTCATTCAGTACCGTGTTTTTGCCAACCATAATTGCCATAGTTTCGGCGCGCATTTGATGAACATAAGTTTGTGCTTCAATTCCTGTAATTACGTTTTCCTCTCTGTTTTTCGACACAGGATTTTTACTGATAAAACCATCTGCGGTCATAGCCCATTTTAAACTAATATAAGGGCGTTTTTTTTCAAAGTAGGTAATAAACTGTTTGTTGAGTTCTCGCGCTTCTTGTTCCAAAACGCCTGTGATGACTTCAATGCCCGCTTGCTGTAATTTTTTTATACCGTTACCCGATACCAAAGGATTTGGGTCTTTGCAAGCTATCACAACAGTTTTAAACCCTTTGGAAATAATCAAATCTGCGCAGGGTGGGGTTTTCCCAAAATGACTACAAGGTTCAAGAGTAATGTATAGTTGGCAATTGGCAGTTGACAGTTGAGCAGGTAAATTATTTATTGCATTTACTTCGGCGTGCGCCTCGCCAAATTTTTGGTGATAACCTTGCGCCACAATTTTATCGTCTTTCACAATCACACAACCCACCAAAGGATTTGGCGCAACATCGGGGAAACCTTGTTTGGCAAGGTTTAGGGCTTGTTGCATATAAAATGTGTGAGGCATTAAAAGATTTCTCGTTGATGTTCGGTATAACAATTATAACAGAGAGGTTTGTTCATGCTTGTTTGCTCAAACTCTCCGCAACGATGACATACATTTTCTATGTAATCAGGATTTTCATATTGTGCCCAAATAGAATAACAACTTTCGCAAAGTGGTCTGTTAGGATTATAATTAATGCGATTTTGACAACGTAAACAATAACCTCTGATTATCTTTTTGTGTTTTGCTGTATCTTGAAAAGATGTTCTATTCGTTTTTTTAAGCCCAATTTGTTCCGAAGATTTAATAATAGAGTTAGCTTCATTTATAGCTTTGTTAAACAATTCTTTATCTGTAACACTATCAATCAAAACGCCCATTTCTCTGTTATTCTTTTCAGAAAACTCATACATATTCATTGATGTAATAACCATTTTGGTTTCATTGAAGTAGCATTTAGCGTGAAGATTTTCAAAGAAAAAAAGTTCTATGTTTCGTAGTTCAGCAAGGGAATTTTTTTCGTTAGGCTTTAATTCATCTTTGCCATATATTATTTTTATTCGTACTCCATTATTTGAAGCGTCTTTCAATCTTTCGTAAAATGTTTTTGAAAGTTGTAAGTACGGTGAAATTAAAGTCAGCTTTGTTTTCGCCTCAATAATTATATTCTCAATATGATGAGAAGTTCCATTTGTAGTTAAAAATTCTGCCATGGCGTAAAAATACCAAAATCCTCATTCCCCATTATTTTGTACCTTTACCGCTCCAAAAAAAATTGTGATGTTTGATAATTTACAGGAACATTTAGACCGCGCCCTCAAGGTGTTGAAAGGGCAGGGCAGGATTACCGAAATAAACGTAGCCGAAACCATGAAAGAAGTGCGCAAAGCCCTTCTTGACGCGGACGTGAACTACAAAGTAGCCAAAACTTTTACCGACACGGTGAAAGAAAAAGCACTCGGACAAAACGTTTTAACTGCTGTTTCGCCGGGGCAATTGCTCGTGAAAATTACGCACGACGAACTCGCTGCCTTAATGGGCGGCACTAAAGAAGATATTTATTTGGGCGGCAATCCCACCATTATTTTAATGAGTGGTTTGCAAGGTTCGGGTAAAACTACCTTTACAGGCAAGCTCGCCAACTATTTAAAAACCAAAAAAGGTAAAAAGCCATTAATGGTTGCCTGCGATGTGTATCGTCCCGCCGCGATTGACCAATTGCACGTTCTTGGTGAGCAAATCGGCGTGGAAGTATTTAGCAACAAGGAAGAAAAAAATCCTGTAAAAATTGCCGAAGCCGCCATTAAGCAAGCCAAAGACAACAACAACTCGGTGGTGCTGATAGATACTGCCGGTCGCTTGGCGGTGGACGAGCAAATGATGAACGAAATTGCCGACCTGAAAAAAGCCATAAAGCCAAACGAAATTTTGTTTGTGGTGGATAGCATGACGGGGCAAGATGCCGTAAACACAGCCAAAGCATTTAATGACCGTTTGGATTTTGACGGCGTTATCCTTACCAAATTAGACGGCGACACACGCGGCGGTGCGGCTTTGTCAATTAAAAGCGTGGTAAACAAACCGATTAAGTTCATTGGCACAGGCGAAAAAATGGAAGCCTTAGACGTGTTCTATCCCGAACGTATGGCTGACCGTATTTTGGGCATGGGCGACGTGGTGAGTTTGGTTGAAAAAGCACAAGAGCAATTCAGCGAAGAAGAAGCACGCAAGCTCAACAAAAAAATTGCTACCAATAAATTTGACTTCAATGATTTCTTAGGTCAGTTGCAGCAGATTAAAAAAATGGGCAACGTGAAAGACCTTATGGGCATGATACCGGGCATGGGCAAAATGGTGAAAAACATGGACATTGACGATGATGCGTTTAAAGGCATTGAAGCAATCATTCAAAGCATGACACCAGAAGAACGCAACAAACCCGAATTATTAAATGGTTCGCGCAGAAGCCGCATAGCCAAAGGCAGCGGGCAAGGCATTCAGGAAGTGAACAAACTTTTAAAGCAATTTGAAGATACCCGCAAAATGATGCGCATGATGAACGACAAATCTGCTATGGCAAAAATGATGAAAAATATGCCGAAGGGAATGATGCCGAAGTTTTAATTTGAAAATGA
This sequence comes from Bacteroidota bacterium, assembly GCA_019638705.1. GTDB lineage: Bacteria > Bacteroidota > Bacteroidia > B-17B0 > Aurantibacillaceae > Aurantibacillus. The sequence goes on along the minus strand of JAHBTI010000006.1, from coordinate 113,594 downwards.
GATGATGAGTTAATTTGAAGATGAAAGCCCCCACTCGCCAGTATTTGCAACGCGGATGTTTTTATGTAAAAACCAAACGCAAAAATAATTTCGCTAAATTTGTTGTAATTAAAAAACAGTAAACATGACTGCAACAGCTATAAAAAAACAGGTTAACAATTATTTGCCCTTGCTTAACCATAAGCAACAAGCCTTAATTTTAGAAACCATTAAAAATTTTTTAAATGCTGCTTCGGTTGATATTCCTGAATGGCAAAAAAAAGAGGTTTTAAAACGCCAAGCCCGCGCAAAAAATCACCCTGAAAATTTAGTGGACTTTGATGAAATGTTAGCTGAACTCGAAAAAGAATTGAAATGAAAATTAAAAAGCGAGTTGAGCCCTCTGTAAAACAAGATTTAAAAGAAGCTGCACTTTGGTACAATAACGCACGGAAAGGTTTGGGTAAACTTTTTTTGAAAGAAGTAGATAAAAAAGTAAAGCTGATTATACAAAATCCGCTTCTTTATCAAATTCGTTACGCAAATATCAGAGTGGCTTTTACAAGCATATTTCCTTACGGAATACATTTTGAATATCTCGAAGATAAAAATCAGGTTAATATTTTAGCGGTGTTTCACACTTCAAGAAACCCTGAACTTTGGGAAGAAGAAAAAGATTAAAAAATTATGACCCTCATAGACGGAAAAAAAATATCGCAAGAAATTCAGGCAAGCATTGCACAGGAAGTGCAAAATATGATTGCCGCAGGAAAAAAACAACCGCACCTCGCGGCAGTATTGGTGGGCAACGACGGCGGCAGCGAAACCTATGTAACTGCAAAAATAAAAGCCTGCGAAAATGTCGGGTTTAAATCTACGTTCATTCGCCACCCCGACTATGTAACCGAAGAAAAATTGTTGCAGACCGTTTATGATTTAAACAACAATGACGACATTGACGGATTTATTGTGCAACTGCCTTTGCCGCGCCACATCAACGAACACAAAGTGTTGGAAGCCATTGACCCGAAAAAAGATGTGGACGGTTTTCACCCGATTAACGTTGGGCGCATGGTTTTGAATTTACCTTGTTATGTAAGCGCAACGCCTTACGGCATTGTTCAGCTTTTGGAAAAATACAACATTGAAACTTCGGGCAAGCATTGCGTTGTGATTGGTCGCAGCCACATTGTAGGCTCACCCATGAGTATTTTAATGGCAAAAAATACTTCGCTCGGAAACTGCACCGTTACGCTTTGCCACAGCAAAACCAAAGATTTAAAATCATTTACACAAAATGCCGACATCATCATTTGCGCTTTAGGCAGTCCTGAATTTTTAAAAGCTGACATGGTGAAAGACGGCGTTGTAGTCATTGACGTTGGTACAACCCGCGTGGCGAGTACCGAAACCAAAAGCGGCTACAAATTAAAAGGCGATGTAAAATTTGATGAAGTTGCGCCGAAATGTAGCTACATTACTCCCGTTCCGGGCGGAGTAGGACCAATGACCATTGCTTCGTTGATAAAAAACACCTTGTCGGCGGCGAAGAAAGGGATTTATAAATAATCACATCGTTAAAAAATCTTTTCCTGTGCGGTACGATGTGCCTTTAAAAACGCAGACCAATTCGTTTTTTTCGTTGGTTGTAATAATATCGTACAAACCTGTTTTGTTGGTGAGATTTAATTCTTTTGCTTCAACGGTTAAAGTTTCACCAACTTTGGCGGGGCGCGTGTAAGAAATTGTAACATCAAGAGCCACACTTAAAATGCCGTGAGAATTACACGCAAAGGCAAGCGCACTGTCCGCCGCCGAAAATAAAATGCCGCCGTGAATGCTGCCAAAACCATTCAGCATTTCTTCTTTTACGGTGTAATGCAGTTTGCAATAACCTGTATCAACTTTTTCAACCTGCAAACCCAACCACGCGCTGAATTTATCGCCCACCAGCATTTTATCTAAAACTTGTTGAGGTATGGTTTTCATTTTTCGCTTAATATTCTTATGTCCGAAGCTTCCAAAGCAGATTTGGTGTAACCTTTGCTCACGCTGTTAATCATGGCTTTGCCAACTTGCTGCAAGCTCAATACTAAGTTTTTGGAAAATAATTTTACCACAGGAACTAACCAGGCAAAAGCGTAGTACAATTTTTGCGTGTTCTTCATACCTTTTGTTGGTGTCATTAGTGCAGGGCGGAAATTAAATACTTGTTTGAACGGCAATTTTTGCAAATCATTTTCGGTTTTACTTTTTACGCGCACCCACATATTTCTTGCGTTTTCGTTTCCAGAAGTGCCTGCGCCCGAAACGTAGCAAAAAGTCATGCCGCTGTTGAGTTTGCATAAAGTATTTGCAAAATTCATGGTAAGCGTGTAAGAGATTTTGTAATACGCTTCTTCTTTTAAGCCAAGCGAAGTTGTACCCAAACAAAAAAAACAGGCATCGTAGCCTTTTAATTCATTTTCAATACTCGTTAAATCATAAAAATCTTTATGAATAATTTCTTTCAACTTGGGGTGTGTTGTTCCGCATGGGCGGCGACCAACAACCAAAACTTGTTCTACTTGTGTGTTGCTAAGGCATTCGAGCATAACGCCTTCGCCAACCATGCCCGATGCTCCTGTTACTATTACTTTCATCTGTTTATTTTATTTTTATTATTGCACCAACGAAAGTAGCAAAAACAAACCGTTTAATCTTTACTTTTAAACATTGGCTTTTCTCAAAGAAAATATTTCCGTAGCTTTTAATTCCATTAAAGCTAACCGCTTGCGAGCCTTAATTACCATGCTTATTATCAGCATTGGCATTACGGCGTTGGTGGGCATTTTATCAGCCATTGATGCCATTAAAAACGGTATTAACAGCAGTTTTACCGATATGGGCGCAAACACATTTACCATTCGCAATGCCGAAACAAACATTCGTGTGGGCAGAAAAGGTAAAAAAGCAAAAATATATACGCCAATTTCATACAAAGAAGTTTTACGCTTTAAAAAGGAATTTAATTTCCCTGTTGTTACTTCGGTTTCGGCAATGGCAAGCGACATAGCGCGGCTGAAATATGAGAACAGAAAAACAAATCCCAACATTCAGATAATCGGCAGCGATGAAAACTACATTATCACCGCAGGTTACGAACTGGAAAAAGGCAGAAATTTTTCCGCTTCTGAAATTTTTGGAAGCACACACAACGTTATTATCGGTAAAGACATTCAATTGGCTTTGTTTGGCAAAAACGTAAACCCCATTGATAAGTTTATAAAAGTTGGTGCAGCCCGATACAAAGTAATTGGTGTTTTAAAACCGCGCGGCTCGGCTTCGGGTTTTGGCGGCGACAGAATTTGCCTTGTTCCGCTTAACAATGCGCGGCAATATTTTGGCGGAAAAGATTTGAGTTATACCATTAACGTGCTTTCAAAAAACACGTTGATGTTAGATGTGTTTTTAAATGAAGCGAGGGGTTTGTTCAGAAAAGTGAGAAAAATTCCTGCAAGTGAAGCCGATGATTTTGACATGGAAAAATCAGACAATCTTGCGCAAATGTTGCTTGAAGATTTGCAGAAAGTAACCATGGTTGCAACGGTTATTGGGCTTATTACCTTGTTTGGCGCGGCTATCGGGCTAATGAACATTATGTTGGTGAGCGTAACCGAACGCACCCGCGAAATTGGTGTACGCAAAGCATTGGGCGCAACGCAAAGCATTATCAGAAATCAATTTTTAATTGAGAGCGTTGTAATTTGTGTGCTTGGCGGTGCGGTGGGAATTTTGTTGGGTATTGTTATCGGAAATTTTATCAGTTTAAGTTTAAATACGGGTTTTTTTATTCCTTGGTTTTGGATTATTACGGGCGTAATTATTTGCATTTCCGTTGGTTTACTAAGCGGTTATATTCCTGCTAAACGCGCTTCGCAACTTGACCCGATTGAAAGTTTGAGGTTTGAGTAAAAAAGTGGTAGTAATTGACAATTTGCATTGATTTATCTAAAGTCCTCTGTTACTTCGAGTAGCCCGAAGAATGAGGGCGTATCCTTTGTTACTTCGGGTAGCCGACGAAAGGAGGCGTATCGAGAAGTGATTTTACGGCTTCAGTTCTCGATACGGTTTGCAAAGAGGCAGCAAACCTACTCGAACTGACAATTCTTTATTGGACTTTAGACAAATCATTAACATAAGCAGAAGAAAAAATCCTTTCAACAAATTATTACATTTGCTTAAAATTTTTGAAGAATAAAACTCTTCCGTACCATGCAAACAAAATTACAACTGCAAGTCAGCCCGCAAACGGCTTTAAACGAAACGCTGCTTAAAGAAGAAATTAAGCAACAGCTTTCTTTAAAAAAAAATTCAACGCTTCATGTAAAAATTCTGAAACGCAGCATTGATGCGCGCGGACGAAACATTAAAATAAATCTCTCGGTGTTGGCTGCCGTTGATGAACATTTGGTTTCGGAAAAAATCATTTTCAGTTATCCCAATGTTTCCAATGCAAAACAAATCTGCCATATTGTTGGTGCGGGACCTGCGGGCTTGTTCGCAGCTTTGCGTTGTTTGGAATTAAATATAAAACCGATTATCATAGAACGAGGAAAAGATGTGAAAGCCCGCCGCAGAGATTTGGCGGCAATTAACAAAGAACACATTGTAAACCCAGAAAGCAATTATTGTTTTGGCGAAGGCGGTGCAGGAACATATAGCGACGGAAAACTTTACACACGTTCCAACAAGCGTGGCGACATTGAAAAGATTTTGAAAATCTTGGTGTTTCATGGTGCAAGCGAAGAAATTTTAATTGATGCGCACCCGCACATCGGCACAAACAAATTGCCCCAACTCATTCAAAACATTCGTGAAACCATTTTAAATCAGGGCGGGGAAATTCATTTCAATACCAAATTGATTGACTTTACTATTTCAGGAGATAAAATTTCTTCCATTAAAGTTTTGAGCGAAAAGGGCGAACAGCAATTTTCCGTTCAAAAATTAATTCTTGCCACAGGGCACTCTGCACGCGACATTTATGAGTTGCTGCACACAAAAAACATCTTGCTGGAAGCAAAGCCTTTTGCACTTGGCGTGCGCGCCGAACACCCGCAAGACCTGATTGACAAAGTGCAATACCATTGCGGCACACTCAACGAAGTGATTGAAAAGCGACATTATTTACCTGCCGCAAGTTACAGTTTGGTGCATCAGGTTGGTGGCAGAGGCGTGTATTCGTTTTGTATGTGCCCGGGCGGAATTATTGCACCCTGCGCCACGCAGCAGCAAGAAATTGTTACAAACGGTTGGAGTCCGAGCAAACGAAACAATCCTTACGCCAACAGCGGCATTGTTGTTGGTTTGGAATTACGCGATTTTGAACCCTACAAAAAATTTGGCGCACTCGCAGGTTTGCAGTTTCAAAAAGAATTAGAAAAAAACGCATGGGTTTTTGGCGGTAAAACTCAAACCGCGCCTGCACAGCGTTTGCAGGATTTTGTAAACGGAAAACAAAGTGCCACATTACCAAAATGCAGTTATATGCCGGGATTAAAAAGCGTAGAAATGCAACAGGTGTTGGGTAAATTAATCGGAACATCTTTAAAAGAGGGCTTTAAAGCCTTTGGCGGAAAAATGCGCGGCTATTTAACTAACGAAGCTGTGATTGTGGGTGTGGAAAGCCGTACCTCAACACCTGTGCGCATTCCGCGAGATAAGGAAACCTTGCAGCACCCTCAACTGAAAAATTTATTTCCTTGTGGCGAAGGTGCGGGCTATGCGGGTGGTATTGTAAGTGCGGCAATGGACGGTGAACGCTGTGCGGAAAATTGTAATGTTTGTTTGTGAACAAAACGTATTTTAGTGCTTGTATTTTGTAAATCATGAAAAAAAAAGTATTTCCTTACTTCAACCGCGAATTAAGTTGGTTGGCATTTAACGAGCGTGTGTTGCAGGAAGCGGCAGATAAAACCACGCCTTTAATTGAACGCTTAAAATTTTTGGGAATTTTCAGCAACAACCGCGATGAGTTTTACCGTGTGCGTGTGGCTACGGTTAAGCGTTTGGCAAAATTAGGAAAACGGGCAAACGAGCTTTACGGCGAAGACCCGAAAGAATTGCTCATACACCTGCAACGCAAAGTAATTGAACAGCAAAATCATTTTGAGGAAATTTATCAGGAATTGCTGGCGGAGCTGGCAATGAAAAATGTGTTTATCCTCAATGAAAAGCAGCTTACCAGCACGCAGCGCATGTACGTTGCCGAACTGTTTGAAACCGAATTAGTGTCCAATCTTTTTCCGGTGATGATTGACGATAACAAGCCCTTTCCGTACATGAAAGACAAATCAAGCTATTTGTATTTAAAGTTGGAAGCCCTTGCCGAAAAGAAAAAAACAAAATATGCTTTGATTGAAATTCCGTCTAAAACGGCGCGTTTTGTGATGTTGCCAAGTCACGGAAAAAAACATTACATCATGTTGATTGACGATGTTATCCGCAGCAATGCCGGCGGAATTTTTTCGGTGTTTGGTTACAAAACTGTTGAAGCCTATAACATAAAACTGACGCGCGATGCGGAACTGGATATGGACAATGATGTGAGCAAAAGCATGGTTGAAAAAATTTCAAAAAGTGTAAAAGCCCGCAGTCAGGGGCTTCCCGTGCGTTTTGTGTATGATGCTGCCATGCCCGATGATATGCTTAAATACATCATGAAAAAACTCGGCATGGATAAAAAAGACAATGCCATTCCGGGCGGGCGTTATCATAACTTCAAAGATTTTATTGCTTTTCCGCACATCGGCAGGCACGATTTATTTTACAATCACCCCATGCCATTGCAGCACAAATTGTTGTATCACAACAGCGAAACAACCTTAAAAGTTATTCGCCAAAAAGATATTTTGCTGCATTATCCGTATCACAGCTACAATCACATTATTAATTTGCTGCGCGAGGCTTCCATTGACCCCACGGTGGAAAGCATAAAAATTACTCTCTATCGCGTGGCAGATAATTCAAAAATTGCCAACGCTTTAATTAACGCGGTGAAGAACGGAAAAAAAGTGTTGGTGCTTGTGGAATTGCAAGCCCGCTTTGATGAAGAGAACAATATTTACTGGGCAAACCAATTGCAGGAAGAAGGCGCGAGAGTAATATTTGGCGTACCGGGTTTGAAAGTACATTCAAAATTATTTGTGATTACTGCCCGCGAAAACGGAAAGGAAGTGAATTATGCGCACATTGGCACAGGAAATTTCAACGAAAAAACTTCGCGCACTTACACCGATTTTTCTTTGCTCACTGCCAATAAAGAAATTGCTAACGACTTAAACAAAGTGTTTGAGTTTTACGAAAACAATTTTAAGATAAACAGCTTTAAACATCTGTTGGTTGCGCCGTTTTATATGCGTAAACAATTTATACAACTCATCAACAAAGAAATTCAGCACGCAAAAAATAAACTGCCTGCTGCCATTACTTTAAAAATGAACAGTTTGGTGGACAAGGAAATGATTGCAAAACTGTATGAAGCGAGCAGGGCAGGGGTTCACATTACTTTAATTATTCGCGGAGCTTGCTCTTTAGTAACAGAAATGCCGGGTTGGAGCGAGAATATTAAAGCATACAGTTTGGTGGACAAATACTTGGAACACGCACGCATTTTTGTTTTTCATAACAAGGGCGAGGAGAAAATTTTTATTTCCTCTGCCGATTGGATGAGCCGAAACCTTGACCAGCGCAGCGAAGTGGCAGTGCCTATTTATGATGCCGAACTCAGAAAACAGTTAAAAGACATTCTTAATATTCAGTTGTCGGGCAATACAAAAATTCGCATCATAGACCAAAAGCAGGAAAATAAATACAAACTGCCAAAAGCAGGCGAAAAAACAAATCGTGCGCAGGACGAGGTTTACAATTATCTGAAAAAAGACACCGATAATTATTTGGCAACAACAACTAAACAACAGCAGCTTATTTTAAACTAATGGTTTTTGCAGCAATAGATATAGGCAGTAACGCCATGCGACTCTTGTTTTGCCGCGTGTATGTGGTGGACGGCAAACCGCATTTCAGTAAGGAAGAATTATTTCGTATGCCCATTCGTTTGGGCGAAGATGTGTTTGTAAACGGAAAAATTTCAGAGCAAAAAGCCGAACGTTTAATGACAACCTTAAAAGGCTTTTCTGAATTGATAAAGGCTTACGATGTGAAAGATTACCGTGCCGTTGCCACGAGTGCCATGCGCGATGCTTCAAACGGTGTGCAAATTATTGAACGCATTAAAACCGAAACGGGACTGAACGTGGAAATTATTGACGGAAAAAGTGAAGCCTCTATGGTTTTTTCCAATCATGTGGAGGAATTATTAAATCCCAAAAATGCGTATTTGTATATTGATGTGGGTGGCGGCAGCACCGAGCTTACCTTGTATTACAACAGCAAAGTAATTTCGGCAAAATCATTTAACATTGGCACGGTGCGTATGTTGTTAGATAAAGCGGATAAGCAGGAATGGGAAGAAATGAAAATCTGGCTCAAGAAAAACACCGTGGGCATTCACCCCTTGTTTGCTATTGGTTCGGGTGGCAACATCAACAAAATTTTTAAAATGAGTGGCAAAAAAGAAACCAAACATTTGAGCTACGACAAACTGAAAGGTATTTATGAAATGCTTTGCTCATACACCTATCAGGAGCGCATTGAACGTTTGGATTTGAAACCCGACCGTGCCGATGTGATTGTTCCTGCTGCCAAAATATTTTTAACCGTTATGAAAAACGCCGACATTGAAAAAGTATTTGTACCACAAGTGGGTTTGTCTGACGGCTTGGTTCACCAGTTATATGACACGCATTTGGAAAAAGTAAAAAACAGTGTATTGCCTAAATAAAACTTTAATCCACCTGCACATTACCATCATTGTACTTGCTTGGGCATTTCATTAAAATATCTTTGGCGTGAAAATTGTCGCCGTGCATTTTTCCGATGAGAACAATTTGTTCGCTTTTTTCAAAATCCTGCGGTTTGCTTTTGTGCAGCACCACTTGTTTTATCACGCCTTTGTTGTCAATCATGCTGAACAGAAATTCATCGGCGTTTATGCGCGGCTCATAAATTTGCGGTTGCGTTTTATCCAATGTCCCCACCACATGGTATTCTTTGTTCGGATTAGCCGCTGCCTCCGTAAAATCGGCGTAAGTGCTGGTGTTTTTCAGCGACACAAAAATAACGCCAATGGCAACGGCGATAATAATAATAGCGAGTATGTGTAATTTTTTCATCGTTCTACTTTTAACTTTTAACTTCTGACTTTTGACTTAATTCTTCTTCCAATTTTTTCACTTTACGCTCCAAGTATATTAAAAAGAAAACAAGAGCGATAAACACAATTCCAATCACGGAAATCACGACATAAATTTTTCCTTCTTCGCGAAAAGTGTCTGCCATTTGCGGCGTTTGTGCCGAAGCAAAAAAAGAAATGAGTACGAACAAAAAAGTATAAAAGCGTTTAATCATGTAATTTATTTTTAATGGAACTGATACGGTTTTTAATTTCAAACAACCAATAGCTGAACAATATCCACCCAATTACGGCAGGATAAAACACCATGCGCATATTGCTGTCTAAATCATATTTGCCAAAGGCAGGATTGCCGCCATTTCCGGGGTGAAGCGAATCGGTTAATCGCGGAAGCACCATAATAAAAACGTTCATCATCACAAATGCAAAAACATTGTACACGGCTGAAATACGCGCACGTTTCAATTCATCGTCAATAGAAGCGCGTAAAATAAAATACGCAAGATAAATTAAAATGCTGATGGCAACGCCGTTCAGTTTCGGGTCTTGAAATGTCCACCAAGTGCCCCAAGTGTATTTTGCCCACATACAGCCTGTAAACAAACCGGGCAGGCTGAAAAAAAATCCTACAATGGCTGCGTTTAAAGCTTTGGTGTCGTTTTCCAAATTATTTTTTGAAAGTGAAATAACGCTTTGCACGCAACTCAAAAACATCATAAACAACATGGCAAACCAAATTGGTACATGATAATACACATTGCGAATGGTTTCGTTTAAAATGTCCAAACGCGGAATGGGATTGAGCAAACCCCAAACGAGCGTGTAAAGAATGATGAGGACGGAGAATATTTTATAAAAATGCCTTTTCAAGTTCTTAGTTTTTAATTTTTAGTTCTTAGTAATCGGCTTTTATTAAAAACTAAACACTAACAACTAAACACTAAAAAATTAATCGCGCCAAAGATACGGAAATAATAGAAAGGAAAGTGCCATAGTTAAAACATTTAGTGCCGTCAAAATCACAATAAAATCAAGGTTTACACCTGCCCATTCAATGCCGTCCACCGCTTGTTTGCTAAGACGGATAATGACCAAAATTAAAGGCATCAGCACAGGAAAACTTAAAATGCTCATCAGCGCAAAATTGCCGCCTGCTTTGGAAGAAATGGCACTCATTAAACTTAAAATGCCTGCCAATCCTGTGGAAGCAAGGATTAACACAATAAAAAACAGAGTGAGGTTTTGAACTTCATTACCGATAAAAAATGCGTAAAAGAAAAATGTAACGCCGCTTAACGCCAGCATAAAAATCATGTTGTACAAAATTTTGGCAATAATAAATTGTCGCGGACTGTAATACAAATAATTAAACAAAGCCTGCCCGCCCGTTTCTTTCAAAAAACTTTTTCCGCTTATTGTAACCGATGTAAACAAAGTAATTACCCAAAACAAAGCGTTCCAGGTTGGTTTGTCCAACCGCGCTTTAAAACACAATGCGCTGATAAACACCGTGCCGATGACATACACCAAAACCCCGCCCAATGTGGACTTCTGACGAAATTCCAAAAGAAATTCTTTTTTTATGAGTGCGCGTAACATGATGTAAAACTATGAAATAGATTCTTTGCTTTGCTCAGAATGACAAAACCATTAAGAAATTAAGAACACTAAGTCTTAATCATCTTAATACCTTAATGGTTCAATAATTCATCAAATCTTTCCCAATATCTCTTCTAAAATATTTTTTCTCGTAATTGATTTTATCCGCAGTAGCAAAACTTTTATTCACCGCTTCTTCAATAGAATTTCCGAATGAAGTAACAGCAAACACGCGCCCGCCGTTGGTTATAACCTCATCGCCTTTAAACGCTGTGCCCGAATGAAACACCAAAGAATCGTGATGCTCATTTAAACCGTTCACCGGTTTTCCTTTTTCAAACGCTTCGGGATAACCGCCACTTACCATAACCACCGTTGTAGCGGTTTCGTTTACAGTTTCATAATTTTTTTGGTGAAGCGTTTGTGTAGCTACGCCATGCAGCAAATCCAACAAATCCGATTTTATGCGTGGAATAACCACTTCCGTTTCAGGGTCGCCCATGCGGCAGTTGTATTCAATCACAAAAGGCTCGCCGTTACAATTCATCAAGCCGATAAAAATAAATCCGCGATAATCAATGCCTTCTTTGTTTAATCCTGCAATGCTTGGCTTCACAATTTTTTCTTCTACTTTTTTAATAAAGGTTTCATCGGCAAACGGCACAGGGCTAACTGCGCCCATTCCGCCTGTGTTTAAGCCTGTATCGCCCTCGCCAATGCGTTTGTAATCTTTGGCAGCGGGAAGTAGTTTGTAAGATTTTCCGTCCGTTAAAACAAATACCGAAAGCTCAATGCCTTGCAAAAATTCTTCAATCACCACTTTGCTGCTTGCCGTGCCAAATTTGGAATTGACGAGCATGTTTTGCAATTCTGTTTTTGCTTCTTCCAAGTCGTTAATAATCAAAACGCCTTTGCCTGCGGCTAATCCGTCTGCTTTTAAAACGTAAGGCGCGTTTAGAGTTTCTAAAAACTTTAAGCCTTCGTTTATATTATCTTTTGTAAACGTAGCATAACGCGCAGTCGGTACGCCGTGTTTCATCATAAATTGTTTGCTGAAATCTTTGCTGCCCTCTAATTGCGCGCCGTCTTTTTTTGGACCAATCACAGGCACATCTTTCAATACCTCGTCATTCAAAAAATAATCGTGAATGCCTTTCACCAAAGGGTCTTCGGGACCAACCAACACCAAGTCAATGTCTTTTTCCCACACCAAATTTTTTACGGCTTCAAAATCGGTAACGGCAATGTTTACGTTAGTGCCGCAATTGGCTGTGCCTGCATTACCCGGCGCAATGTATAAATTTTGTAATTGCTTGCTTTGTGCAATTTTCCATGCAAATGCGTGTTCGCGCCCGCCTGAACCTAATATTAAAACGTTCATAATTTTTTATTGAAACGAAAGACAAAAGTAAAAATAAAAAAGCCACTACAAATTGTAATGACTTTTTAATCTCTGTGTTCTTTGTGCCTCTGTGGTTAGGCTTTAAAATCCCAAGTTTCCAAAAACTTAGTGGTGTAATTTCCTGCTTTAAAATCTTCGTTTTGCATCAATTTCAAATGGAAAGGAATGGTTGTTTTTACGCCCTCAATTACATATTCGCTCAACGCGCGGTGCATTTTTGCAATGGCTTCTTCGCGGGTTTGTGCTACGGTAATGAGTTTTCCCACCATGCTGTCGTAATTTGGCGGAATGGTGTAACCGCTGTAAACGTGGCTGTCCACACGAATACCGTGTCCACCGGGGGTGTGGAGTATTGTGATTTTACCCGGACTTGGCGCAAAGTTTTTAAAAGGGTCTTCGGCATTTATGCGGCACTCAATAGCGCACAACTGCGGATAATAATTTTTTCCTGAAATGGGAACGCCCGCAGCTACCAAAATTTGTTCGCGGATTAAGTCGTAATCAATTACCTCTTCGGTAATCGGGTGCTCTACCTGAATGCGCGTGTTCATTTCCATAAAATAAAAATTGCGGTGCTTGTCCACCAAAAATTCTACTGTTCCCACACCTTCGTAACCGATAGAGAGAGCAGCTTTTACGGCTGCATCGCCCATAGCATCGCGCAGTTCGGGTGTCATAAACGGAGAGGGAGTTTCTTCCAGCAATTTTTGATGACGGCGCTGAATGGAACAATCGCGCTCGCTCAAATGGCAGGCTTTTCCGTACTGGTCGCCCACAATTTGAATTTCAATGTGGCGCGGCTCTTCCACAAATTTTTCCATATACATACCGCCGTTGCCAAATGCGGCTTCGGCTTCTTTACTGGCACTTTCAAAGTTGGGCTGCAAATCTTCTTCTTTCCAAATAATGCGCATGCCGCGCCCGCCGCCGCCCGCCGTAGCTTTAATAATTACAGGATAACCAATGCGTTTGGCATCTTTTTTCGCAACTTCAATATCGGTAATCAATCCTTCCGTTCCCGGCACACAAGGCACACCCGCCGCAATCATAGTAGCTTTGGCATTGCTTTTGTCGCCCATGGCGTTAATCATTTCGGGGCTTGCGCCAATGAATTTAATTTTGTTCTGACGGCATATTTCGGAGAACTTGGCATTCTCGCTCAAAAATCCGTAACCGGGGTGAATGGCATCGGCATTGGTAATTTCAGCCGCCGCAATAATGTTTGCCATGCTCAAATAGCTGTCTTTGCTTGGCGGAGGACCAATGCACACGGCTTCGTCGGCAAACTTTACATGCAAACTTTCTTTATCGGCAGTAGAATAAACCGCTACGGTTTTTATGCCCATTTCACGGCAGGTGCGAATAACACGCAACGCAATTTCTCCGCGGTTGGCTATGAGTATTTTTTTAAACATGTGTTTTAATTAGCTAATTTGATAATTCGGCAATTAGACAATTCATTGTCGCATTGCCACATTAACTCATTGTCTCATTTATGCAGGCTCAACAAGGAAAAGCGGTTGGTCGTATTCCACAGGTGTAGCATCGTTTACCAACACTTTTACGATTTTGCCTTTTATATCGCTTTCAATTTCGTTAAAGAGTTTCATGGCTTCAATAATGCACACGGTTTTTCCCGCATCAATATCGTCGCCCACGTTTACAAACGGTGGTTTGTCGGGGCTTGACGAGCGGTAGAATGTGCCAATCATCGGCGATTTAATGGTAAGGTATTTGCCCTCGTCTGCATTTGCTGCAGGAATGGCATTGCTTGGCGCAGCAGCCTGTTGAGGAGCGGGCGCGGCAATGGCAGCAGGTGCAGCAGCCATAACAGGTGCGGCAGCCATTTGCACAGGTGCTTGCTGAATCATGACAGGAGTGGCAGAACCTTTTCCTGTTTTAATAACGATTTTAACTTCTTTTGTTTCCAGCTCCACTTCGCTTACGCCACTTTTGGAAACAAATTTTATCAAATCTTGAATTTCATTTAATTTCATGTTTGAATGATTTAATTAGTTAGTGGGGGCGAAAGTAAACGTTATTTTTTTATTAGAAAAACACTTTTTTTCTTTGTTTTTGTTGAAAAAATCGTTTTTTCAGCGATTTTTCATTAAAAACGGTATTTTTTGAAAGAAGCGAAAAGTTTTAAGCAAATCCAACCGAACGGTGAATTTTCTACAAAAATGAAATAATTGCTAATATTTCTCCAATTTTTCTTCAAAACTCAAATCTCGGTTGGCGGCATGAATTTTAATGTTGAGAATTAATTCATCGCAGTTGTTTTTCAGCGTTTCTTCCTGAATTTGGCGAATGAGTTGGTAAACTGCTTCGCTGCTGCCTTCCACTACTGTTTCAAAAGGACACACTTTGTAATGTAATCTGCTGTTTTGTATGAGCGCAATGGCTTTGTCAATTACCGAATAACGTTCATCGGAAGTTTTGAGCGGCAATAATTGTATGGCGGCGTTTATTTTCATAATTAGTTTTAAAAGACACAGAGGCACAGAGGCGCGGAGTTTTTTTCTCTGTGCCTTCAGAGCCTCAGTGTTGTGTTTATATCTGCATTTGCGAAAGTTTTAAAGACATGGCATTTACCAAATTTGTTAATGGTTTTTCTGCCATGGCTTTAATAAATGGATTAAGGTCGCCGTCCAATTGAATGTTGCATTGACCTTTTTCATCAGCGTTTCCAACAAATTGCGCTTTGAGTTGAAAATTAAATTTTGCCAAGCCCTCGCTTGAATATATAATGTATTTATAAGGTTTTTTCTCGGCAATTTTAATGCTCATGGGCGTAATACCTTTAATATCAAACGAACATTCGTTTTGCGAATATTGAAAATTTTCTACTTTATCTTCGGGTAAAACAGAAGCAAAATTTTTAAAGTCGCTTAAAAATTCAAACAGGGCTTTAATGTTTGATTGCGTGTTATTGCTTTCGCTGAGAATACTGAATGCTGCCACAAATTATTTTATTTCGTATTTAACGTAAAAAGTGTTTACAATTTTTATTTTTCTGAAAGAAATGTCGGGTTCGCTTGAAGAATCTTCTGCATCAAATAATCTTGCAACACTTTTTGTTGCCATTCTATAATTTGATACAGGATTTACAATACCATTTTGTTGCTCATAAATTTGAAGTGGCATACCTGTTTGGTGTCCAATAGCCGAAAGCAAATTTTCGGCTTTTTCTTTTGCAACTTTCAAGGCTTTTAAACTGTTTTCTTTTTTCACCTCTTCTATTTTAGAGTAATTTACTTTTGAGATGTAAGCATCTTGTGCGTCTAATTCAGAGAGTTTTTGATATACTTTGCTTAGTATTTCGGCGTTGCTTAGTTTTAAAAGATAGGTTTTTGAAATCAGGGTTTCTTTTTTATTAAAGGCTTTTACCCGTTGAAAATCTGCATCGGCAGAATTTAAAGTAAGGTTGGTTAAATTAATTCCCAGTTCGGTAAAGGCTTTTTTCATGCGCTCTTCCTGCTTGTTAATGTTGGCGCGCTCTTTGCTTTCCTGCAAGGTAATGGTAATGGTAATTTCATCGGGTGTTACTTCGGTTTCGCTTGTGCCTGTAACTTCAATGTAAGGTTTTTGAATGTCTTGTGCCTGCGCTGCAAAGCAAAACGCCGCAGCAAAAATTAAAATCAGTTTTTTCATAACGTATAAAAATTAAGAATGCGTACCAAAAGTACGCATTCAAAAAGTAGGAAACTCACAATAAAATTTAAACAAATGCTTATTTGTTTTCGGCAATCAGTTTTTCTGCCATACGAACGTAATCATCGTTTTTAGCTTCTTTGGCTAAAGTAATTACTTGTTGTGCGGTAGCGGTTGCACCTTTTTTGTCGCCTTGTTTTGCCTGAATTTTTGCTTTTGTCAATACCACCCAATATGCTTTCGGGTTTTGTGCAATGGCTTTGTCAGCCCATTCAAGTGCCTGTTTCAGGTCTTTACCGTTTTCGTAATAGTAAGTTGCTGCCTGTGAATACGGGCGGTTGTCTTTCAACACGCTGCTTTCAATGCTTTTCATCACTTTGCTGTCAAGGTCAGCCACCGTTGCGTTAAAGCTCACTTTGGTTTTTTCCCAAGTCAGTTCAATGTTTGCGCTTGATGAAGTCATGTCCGTAACGTCAATAGAAAATGTTTCTACTTTGTCGTTTAAGGCTTTTGGTTTTACGGCAATGCGGAGTGCCTCGTTGGCTTTGTCGTATTTATCAACGCTTCCGCCTAAAGTCAAATCTTTGTAAAACATCAGTTCCCAATTGTCTTTGTTTGGAATGGAGTATAACGCATACGTTCCCGCAGGAAGTGCAATGCCGTCAATCAATACATTTTCGCCAAAGGTAATTTTTGTGGAAGCGTTTGCACCTGTGCGCCATATAGCACCGTAAGGAACAAGCTCGCCGTAAATAACGCGCCCTTTTGCGCTCGGACGTGAATAATCAATAACTAATTCGCTCAAGCCAAAAGCCTGTTTAATGTTTTGCGAAGGACTTGATGCAGGCATTTTTATGCCTTGTGCATTTACATTAGTTGCGCCGATTGCAGTAATTGCAAGTGCCGCGCTTAGTGTTTTTAATTGTTGTAACATGGTTCTTTATTTTTTTTGTTAAGCGGTAAAAGTGAAAAATTAAAAAGAGAGTTGAATGTTAAAAGATGTGATATTCTTTGAGCCTCATCATCTCAACAAGGTTACATTCCCTTTCTTAAAGGCTTCTGCGCCTGTAATACATTTTACTTTTAAGTAATAACCAAACACGCCCACATCGGCAGCTTTGCCTTTGTAAGTGCCGTCCCAGCCTTTGGTTTTATCGTTGGTTTCAAAAACCAATTCGCCCCAGCGGTTGTAAATGGCAAAATACACTTCGTCCACTTTTACGCCCCTCACAAACAACACATCGTTTTTGCCATCGCCGTTTGGTGTAAACGTGTTGGGTATAAATACATCGTTATCAATACAACCTGCCGAGTAAGCGTCCACCGCCACTTTGGTATCTTCCACACACGGACCTTTGCTTGCCACTGCGGTATAGGTGGTAGGTCTGTCGGGCGAAGCCGTAACGGTGTAGCCAAATTCAGGGCTTGTGCTGCCTTTTGGCAGCCATGTTACCAATGCGCCGGGGCTTCCCAAATAAATCAGGGTGCTGTGTTCGCCAATTGTAATCATCACGGGGTTTGCCGTTGCTTTTATTGGTATGGTTGAAAGTTCGGTAACTTCCACATAGCTTGTCAGCATCATCACACAGGGTTTTCCGTTTACGGTATTGGTTTTGTTTGTAACAATGTCCACCGAATATTCCGTAGTAACAGGCGGTATGGCAATAGGATTGGCAAGTGTAGGGAAATCCAACGTTTGCGGTGGTGTCCATTCATAAGAAATACCGCCCGATGCGTTAAGCTGAACGCTGTCGCCCTTGCAGATGTTTACCGAAGAACTTGCCGATACTTCGGGCGGAACACCCACGTCAATAACCGTATCGCGAGAGCTTTTACACAAATATTCGTTTGCCGAAACAAGGCTTACCGTAAATGTTCCGCCCTGATGATAAAAATAATACGCATTTTGGTTGGTGCTTGTGGCGGTGGGGGTTAAAGTCCATTGCCATGCCGAAACATCGTCAGACGATTGGTCGGTAAACCAAACACCGCCGCCGCAAAAATTCATGCTGTATGAAAATGCAGTAACGGGCGTTGGGCGCACCACCACTTCGGTAGTTAAAGTTTTGGCACAGGCATAGCCTGTTGGTAATGTGTTTACAATGTTTACCGAATACACCGTTGTAACATTGGGGTTGGCAATCGGAGATGAAACGGTATTGTCATTTAAAAAACTGGCAGGTGTCCAAGTATAATCTGTGCCGCCATCGGCAACAATTACGGTAGAAGAGCCTGTGCACAAGCTGGCATCGCTCACCACTCCCGGTGTAAAATTAAACACAGACACCGTGTGTGTTTTAATGTCGGTGCAGCCGTTAATGTCGGTGGCGGTTAAGGTAATGGTATAAGTGCCGTTGTCGGGATAGGTGTATAAAGGGGAGTGTTCGGTGCTTGTTACGCCGTTCCCGAAATTCCATATAAAAGGATTGCTCGGCAAACTGCCCGATGACAAATTGTTTGTTTGAATTTGATTGGTGCAATGTCCGCCCGAAAACGAAAAATTAGTGCTTGGTTTGGGTATTACCAAAATTTGTGTGGTGAGCGTTTTGGCGCAACCTGCTTCGTTTATTTCAACCGAATAAATGGTGGTAACGCTTGGGTTTGCCACAGGGGAAGGAGTAAAACTGCTGTTTAACGAGTTGGACGGTGTCCATGTGTAGTTAGAACCGCCGCTTGCCGAAATAACCGTTGATGCGCCGTTACACAACGTGCCGCTTTGCACAATTCCCGGTGTAAAGTTTTGTACACCTACAGGCACGGTTTTAGTGGCAACACAGCCGTTTATGTCAGTTACCGTAAGCGATACGGTATAATTACCTGTGCTTGGGTAAGTGTATGAGGGCGCACTCACGGTGCTTGTTACACCGTTCCCGAAATTCCATAAGTAAGGACTACTGCCAAAACTGCCCGATGAAGACTGATTGAACGAAATAATGGTGGAGCAAGAACCGCTTGGCGAAGCATTCACTAAAAAATTTGCCGTTGGTTTCGGGTATATGGTAACAATGCTGACGGCACTGTCTTTTTTATTACAGGTTAAATTGTCGTTTATAACCAATGCAATGGTGTAACTTCCGGGGTTGTTAAACGTAACCACGGGGCTGGGGTTGGTAGTGGTGGTGTTTCCTGCGCCCAAATACCATGTGTAAGTAGAGCCGGGATTTAGCGAGGGAACGGTGTTTACAAATGTGGTTGTTAAGGGCGCACAGCCCGAAAGTGTATTTGTGGTAATGTAAGCAACCGTCATTTGCAACTGAAAATCTAATTTCACTACGCCATTGTTGCAATTGCTTGAATGATTGGGGTTGCCGGGTGTATTGGGCCAAGCACCGGGCGTAACAGGCCAATCGTCGTTGTTGGCACAGCCCGCACAAGCCGACTGATAAATTTTTCCGCTGGCATCAAAGCGCGAAGTACCGCCATCAACGTGTTCGTGACTTAGCGCACCCCCAAAATAAGAGCCGTACATCAAATTGGTTGCATTGGAATCAAGCCCCATAAAATAAAAGTCAAAGCCATCGGTAGTGGATTGTGTTGCCTGAAATAAAGGCATACCTGTTGTGGCATAAGTGCCGCCAACCAAATCACCGCCCCAACCCGAAAGGTAAATGTTGTTGCATTTATCCACCGCAAACGCGCAGGGCGAAATATCCATGTGCGAAGTAGAACTGCCAAATTTGGTTGCCAGAGTTAAAAAGCCAAGCGTTTCATCAAACCGCGCTATAAACTGATGTGTGTTGGCAACGCTGTAAACAGTTGCTGCATTGCTTGCTGTTACCACAGGCGTGTTGCCCAACGATTGTCCGTAAATATAAATATCATCGTATTTACCCTCCTGAATAAAATAACTTTGGTCGTATTGGCTTGTGCCAAAAAAAGTACGGTTCATTACCACACTTCCGTCGTTTCGTATGCGCAGCACAAAACCGTCGGCAATACCGCCCTGATAGTTTGGCTGATAACCGCCGCTACCCGGGAAACCTGCACCGCTGCACGTTCCGCCTGTCATATACACTTCGTGATTGTCTTTCACAATTAATCCGTAACCTGCATCGTTGCTGTTGCCGCCAACGTAGCTTGAATAAATAAGGGCGGTTAAGTTGGAGTTGAATTTTGCAATAATGGCATCTTGCTTTCCTCCCAAAGTATTGTCAAAACCGCCTACAATAGGGAAGTTTGAAGAACGTGTAGAACTTACAACGTAAATATTGTTGGCATTGTCCAATTGAATTTCGCCGCGGTACTGGTCGCCGTAATTGTATTGCAAAGAATCCGTAGCGTATTCGGATATGTTTGGATTCCACCATAGCGGTGTAAGATGATTAACATGGTTTATGCCGTCGTTACCGCTTCCGCCCAAATAAGTACAAGCCAATAAATTTGTGCCTGTGGAGTTAAATTTAGCAATGTAAATATCCGTGCCGTTTTCAAAATGAGTGCCGTTTGAGAAGAAATTTATTTGCTGTCCGCCGTTAAATGAAGTGTCGTAAGCCCCCTGCGTAACAGGAAAATTGGTAGAACTTGTTGTGCCGTATAAGCACAAATTGCCGTTGCTGTCCACAATGGTGCTTGTAATCACTTCCGATGCCGTACCGCCCAAATAGGTGGAATAAATTAAAGCCGTGCCTGTGCTGTTGTATTTTGTTACTACTACATCAGTTAAAGAAAATCCGCTTGGCATTCCGCTAAACGAACTTTGAAAAGCCCCCACCGTGGTAGGATAGCCGTTGCCAAACACCGTACCGCCTGCGTACAAATTTCCCTGAGGGTCAAAGGTGGCAGTCATGCCGAAGTTATCTGCCGTAGAGCCTGATTGCGCCGCAAACACAAGCAAAGGGTCAATTACCAAATCGTAATTTTTGTTGTAGCCTTTTGGGAAATGAAACGTAACCACATTTTTGCTGAGCTTATATTCGCAGGGCACTTCTGTAATCGTTCCGTCAATGGTTTGGTAAGCGTAAGGCTTGTGTTCAATTACCTCGTTTACCTCGGGTTTTAAAATCAGTTTTCCGTCTTTCAGTTTTATGTTGTTAATGCCCTCGTAGCGTAGTTTTATTTGTGTAATGTCTGCATTAGGCTTTACATGAAAGTTGTATTTCATGCCCCGAGCCGAAGTGATGGCTTCGTAATCAATGCCGTTATATAATTCGCGTAGCCAAATTTGATGATAGTTTTTTACATCGCCTTTCCATTTGCTTTTATCGTTGCCCAAAAAGAAATTTTCGTAATCGCTGCCTTGCTGCATTTTTTCTATGCCTGCATTTGGGTTGCAGTTTTCAAAGTGCATTTTGTATGCGTGAAACTGAATGTTTAAATCTCGCACCTCGCCGCGCACAAAAGCACCGTGATGTATGGCGCGGTATTTTTTCTTGTCGTAAAAACTAAAAGTAAGGCAGTTTTTTTCCACATACAGTGCGCCGCCGTCAAGCTGTGCGCGAAACAAAATGTTGTTTTCCCATTGCCCTGCATTTTCGGTAAAGCGTAATGATGGATTTACATGTGGCGTAACCACGCGCTTATCGTCATGCGCTTGCGCCGCAATAAAAAACACACAGAGAAAAAAAACGAAAGGATATTTTTTTTGCATAAATCAAATGTACGCCAATCTGTTTTGTTTTGCAAGAAAAAACATAAAGGTTTTTTCCTGATTAATAATTAACGCTTCTTTACCTCACAGATTTTTAAATAGGGAATAGGGAATGGCAATAGGCAAACTTTCTCAACTTTCAACTATATAAACACCTTAAAAATTCCGCCAAAAAACAGCCCTTTGTGCGAAATACCTCTTTTTTTGTGTGAAATACCCTTTTAACTGTGTGAACGAACAGCGCATTGTAAAAATAACTTTGTACTTTACCTGCACTTAACCATTAAAAAAATACAACATGAAAACGAGCATTACCTTTTTACTTTTTTTATTGCTTGCCTTTTTTGTCGCGCAGAGCCAAACACAAAATTGGCAATGGGCAAAGCGCGTGGGCACTGTAAACGACAATAACACCTCCGACCCCTTTAACGTTACACACAATGAGAAGATTGCCGATATAAAAGCGGATAAGCAGGGCAACGTGTATGCCGTAGGTTATTTTTACCCTAATCCTACTTTTGTGAATGTAACCAACGGACTACCCGCTACAGGCGGCTATGGGAATTTAGATGCTTATCTGATAAAATACAACTCTTGTGGCAATGTGCTTTGGTGGCGCAGAATGGGAGGGGCAAGTGGCGATGACGCAACCTCGTTAGTATTGGATAATAACGGAAAGGTAATGGTATTAGGCTATTGTGCAACAACATTTACACTTGGCGGAAATAATATACAGGATACAACAATTATTAATATTGGGGGAAATGTTTTTATGGCAAAATTTGATACATCGGGAAATTTCGTTAGTATAAACGGTTACCCAAATTTTCCTGTGGCTAACGCTACGGATGCCTCAAAGATATTTATTACAAGTCAAGGAAATTATTTATTAACCAATGGTGTTTCAAGTTATATCACTAATACATTGGGAATTGTAATTAATACTCATAGTTATGCGACAGTTAGTGCAGGGATATACTACCCACCACGCATTGTAGGCATTACTCTTGACAGAAACGATAATGTATATATCAGTGGAGCATTTAGCAAGACCATTAATATAGGTAATGGCACAATTTTAGTACCAAGCACAACACTTTCTCCAAATAATTATTGGAATAACAGTTTAGTTGCAAAATTTTCTCCCAACGGAACTATGTTATGGTACAAAAGAAGTTATAATACATTAGTGGGGGGAGATGCTTTGAATCATGGAATAGCACTTGATACTGCTCAAAATACAGTAATGGTAGGTGGTGGTGCTGTGAATGGAGCAAATGTTTTCGGATATACTATTAACAGTGGCAATGCTCCTACTGGAACTGTCATTTATGCTTTAGACCACAGTACAGGGAATTTAATATCTGCCATAACAGGAACGCCAATTTCGGGCGCAGCAGCCATAAATCCGCAATATACAGACATAGACAATAACATTCATTGTAATGGGCTTATTATTGGTGGTGTGGCTTTTAATACAACTACCTACACCGCCGTAGGGCAACAACAAAGTTGTATAGCTAAACTTAATGGTGCGGGTAATTTCATAAATATAAATATGCTACCACAATCAGGTAGTGGTGCAGAGGAAGTCAGAGGACTTGATATGGACGAACAAGGCAATATATACATAGGTGGTATGTTTAGCGGTACATTAGATAGCGCAGGCACAGCCGTAAACAAAATTGGCGGCGCAGAAGACGGTTTTATTGCAAAATTTGGTTTTCCCTGCGGCAGCACGCTTACAACTTTAAGCCCAATACCGCCTACAAGTTTGGCAGCACAATACCAAGCTACGCTAACCAACCATGTAACATGGATAGATAATGCCAACTACGAGAGCAGCTATGAATTGTGGTATAACATAAACGGTGCGGCAGTTTTTTCGCTGTTGGCTACGCTGCCTGCCAATACTACAAGCTACACGCACACAGGGTTAAGCTATAACAGTAACTATTGTTACAAAGCGCGCGCCGTAAATAACATAGGCGCAAGTTTTTTTACCAATGTGGGTTGTGCTGCCACACCCACTAACAACAGCACAGGCACAGCACCCAACGCTCCGCTTAACCTAACCGCAACAAACAACGGCAGCCTCACCAACCATGTGGCATGGACAGACAACAGCAACGATGAAGATAGTTTTGACCTGTACTTTAAAATTGGCGCAGGCAGCACAGCAAATTATTCATTGTTAGCCACGCTGCCCGCCAACACCACAACATACACGCACACAGGTTTAAGCTACACAACAACGTATTGCTATAAAGTTGCTGCTACCAACAGCGCAGGCAGCAATTACAGCAACGAGGCTTGCGTTAGCACACCCACCCTGCCCACAGGCATAGCCGAGCAAAATGTGCTTAATTATTACACCCAAATATTTCCTAATCCCACAAGCGGAGAGGTAATGTTGCGCTTTCCGCCGCTTGGCGCAGAAACAGACATAGAAGTAATAAACAGCTTAGGCGAAATTATTGAAAGCATACAACACCCTGCCCAAAAAAATGTGTTTATAAACGCTGTGCTTATTCAGTTGCCCAAAGAAAAAGGCTTGTATTTTATAAAAATTACCGCAGGCACAAGCAGGGCAAGCGTGGTGAAGAAGGTTGTTGTTGAATGATGTAGAGACGGGCAATTGCCCGTCTCTACAGAATGCCATGGCGCGTTTGTATAATTTTTCGCTGTTAAAAATTCTAAATATGTTATAGTCCTTTATGAACTTGGTATATTTGTTGAAACACACGAAGCAATCATGATTAAAAAAACGTTCGTTATTATTTCAAGCTGCCTTGTCGGCATGGTTTCGGCGCAGCAAAAAGCGTTTTCGGTTAAAATAGACGGAAACATTCGCAACAGCAAAGGCAAGTACATTTATTTGCATCACAGCACAGGCGAAGCCACAAAAACCGATTCGGCAAAAATTGTGGGCGGAAAATTTGCCTTTGCTTTAAAAAGCACAGAGCCTAATTTGTATTGGTTTACCAACAGCAACAATGCGGGCGAGCAGCCAAACTATACATTTTTTGTTGATGAAACGCCGCTTAAAGCCAATTTACCCGGTGGTGATTCCATTGCCTATTCAGCAGTTACAGGCGGAAAACATCAAACCGATTATTTGGAATACCGAAGCATGGTAAATGAACTGGTGCAAATTCAGCAACAAATGCAGAATGATTTTAATACTGCCGTTCAAAACAACGATGTAAATACGCAAAACGCCATTCGCGAAGAATATCAAAACTTAAACAACAGATTTATAGGCGGTGTTAAAAACTTTATAAAAACGCACCCTAAATCTGCCGTAAGCGGTTGGGTACTGAATACTGATTTTAATAACCAAAATATTTCTTTGGCTGAAGTGGAAGATGCCTTTAAAGCCATTGATAAAAGTTTGCATTACATCACTTACATAAAAGCCGTAAATCAGCGTTTGGCAACGGCTTTGGGCACTACTGTCGGTTATCCTGCTACCAATTTTACGCAAGCCACCCCCGAAGGAAAAAATGTAAGCCTTTCTGACTTTAAAGGAAAATATGTGCTGTTAGATTTTTGGGCAAGTTGGTGCGGACCGTGTCGCAGAGAAAATCCTGCTGTGGTAGCGGCATACAACCGTTATAAAGACAAAGGCTTTACCGTGTTTGGCGTTTCGTTAGATTCAAAAAAAGATGCGTGGCTGGCAGCCATTGCACAGGATAATTTAACTTGGACACATGTCAGCGACCTGAAAGGCTGGGCTAACGAAGCCGGAAAAGTATATGGCGTGCAATCCATTCCGCAAAACTATTTAATAGGACCTGACGGAAAAATTGTAGCCAAAGATTTACGCGGCGAAGCCTTAGCCGAAAAACTTGCCGAAATCCTTAAATAAATTCGGTATAAAAATTAACTTTGCCACTCTAAAAAAATTAAAAGAAGATTATGAAGATGAAAAAAACCGTAGTTATTGCCTTGGCAGTAAGCACGTTTGTAAGCCTTGCCACCGCGCAGCAAGACCCTGTGATTATGACCATTACCAATGCTGAAACAGGGAAAGCACATGAAGTAAAAAAATCGGAGTTTGAAGCCGTTTACCGTAAAAACAATGCTAAAGAAGTGGGAAACAGCAAAGCCGTAAAAGATTACGTTGATTTGTTTGTACTCTTTAAAAGCAAAGTGCTGGAAGCCGAACAGGTAGGCTTAGACACTTTATCGTCTTTCAGAAACGAGCTGACAGGCTACCGCCGTCAATTAACCGCACCGTATCTTACCGATAAAAACACCAATGATAATTTGTTGAATGAAGCCTATGAACGCACAAAAAATCAGGTTCACGCGGCACATATTTTGGTAAAAGTTGATGAAAACGCTTTGCCGAAAGATACCTTGGAAGCATGGACACGCATTAATTTGTATCGCGGTGCGGTGCAGGGCAAAGTGCCCACAGCCACCGAAATTGCCAATTACGAAAAGTTGCTTAAAAGCGCGAGCGGTGTTATTGTTGTTCCTGCCCCCGAATTTTTGGCAGCAGGTTCTAAAATTGACAGCAGCGTTTACAAAAACAGACTGTCTGCCGTAAAAAATTTACAAAGCGGTGCAGCCGATAAATTTAAAGACCTTGCGCCAAAAATCAGCGAAGACCCTTCGGCAATTGACAACAAAGGCGATTTGAATTATTTCTCAGCCTTTGATATGGTGTATCCGTTTGAAAACGCCGCCTTTAATACCAAAGCAGGTGAGGTGAGTAAAATTGTTCGCACACGCTTCGGGTATCATATTGTAAAAGTATATAACATTCGTGCGGTTCGCGGAGAAATTACGGTAGCGCACATTATGGCTAAGTTTCCTAAAGGAGCAAGCGAAGACGACAAAGCAAAAGCCAAAACAAAAATTGACGAATTGTATCAAAAAGCAAAAGGCGGACAAAATTTTGAAGACTTGGCACGCCAGTTCAGCGATGATAAACAAACAGCCGAGCGTGGCGGTTTAATGCCGCCGTTTAAAGGTGGGCGTTTACCACAGGCGTTTGAAGATGCCGCATTTAATTTGCAAAAAGACGGCGATATAACTGCGCCTGTAATAACACAATACGGCTGGCACATTATCAAACGCATAGATTTGAAACCTGTGCCAAGTTTTGAGCAGGCAAAAAACGAACTGAAAAACAGAATATCGCGCGACAGCCGTAACCAAATGGGGCGCGAGGCATTAATTGCGCGCATAAAAAAAGAAAACAACTTTAAAGAGAACTTGAAAAACCGCGATGAGTTGAGCAAAGTGTTGGATTCAACTTACCTGAAATCATCGTGGAGTGCAGCCCGTGCTTCAAAATTGGGCAACAAAGAAATTTTCAATCTCGGCGGAAAATCGTACAAGCAAAACGATTTTGCCCAATATTTGGAAACGCAAATGACCTACCGCCCAACTACCGATATAAATGAAGTGATGAAAACCACTTACAAAAATTGGGTTGATGAAAGTGTAATTGCTTTTGAAGATGCGCAATTAGAGAAAAAACAGCCCGATTTTGCCAACCTGTACCGCGAGTACCGCGACGGCATTTTGTTGTTTGACCTAACCGACCAAAAAGTGTGGAGCAGGGCAGTGAAAGACACCGCAGGTTTGCGCGAGTTTTACGAAAAAAACAAGAAAAATTATATGTGGGACGAGCGTGCCGAAGTAACAACTTACAAATGCTTAAACGATAAAATTGCCAAAGAAGTACGCAAACAGTTAAAAGCTAACAAAGACGAAAAGCAAATTGTTGATGCTTTAAACAAATCTTCGCAATTAAATGTGTCGGCTGAAAGCATTACTTACCTGAAAGGTGAAAATGCAAACGTTGATGCCAACTGGAAACAGGGCGTTGTGGCAAAAGATATTAAAGACGATAAAGACAACAAAGTGTTGGTAATTGTGGTAAACAAAATTTTACCAAGCTCGCCAAAAACTTTAGCTGAAAGCCGCGGTAACGCCACGGCTGATTTCCAAACCTACTTAGACACCGAGTGGTTAGCTTACCTGAAAAAGAAATATACCGCCAAAGTGAACGATGATGTTTTGAATAGTGTTAAGTAATTCAGGATTTTAAAAATGAAACAGCCGCGAGATTTTTTTCGTGGCTGTTTTTTTTGTTAGTGCAATCTGCCACGAATTTCACTAATTCATACAAAATTCAGATTAGTGTTTATTCGTGTAATTCGTGGCTAAAAACTATTTACTTCCCGCATAAATTGCAGCAATCCCAAAACTCAACGTTTTGTAAGATGTTTGTTTGTAACCGCAATTATTCATTACGGCAACAAAATGTTCGTTATTAGGAAATGCTTTTACGCTTTTGGTGAGGTAAGCGTAGGCGCGCGTGTCTTTAGAAAACAGTTTTCCGACAAGCGGTATGATGTAAGAAAAATAAAAATTGTAACCTGCTTTTATGAAAACGTTTGTGGGATATGAAAACTCCAACACAAGTAATTGTCCGTTTGGTTTTAACATTCGGTAAAGGTTACTTAAACCTTTTTCTAAATTTTGAAAATTGCGCACACCAAAGCCCACAACAATGGCATCAAAACTGCTGTCAGGAAAATTTACGGTTTCGGCATTTCCCAATTCAAAGGAAATTAAATGGTCTAAATTTAATTTCTTTACTTTTTCTTTTCCAAAATTCATCATGCCCGCGCTGATGTCAATGCCTGTAATTTTTTCGGGATTGAGTTTGGCACATTCAACAGCAAAATCGCCTGTGCCTGTGGCAACGTCCAAAATAAATTTCGGTTGTTTGGTTTTTAAAATGTTTACGCATTTTTTACGCCAGCCTTTGTGTATGCCTAACGACAAAATGCTGTTCAGTAAATCGTAGCGGTTGGCAATGTTGTCAAACATTTGTGCTACCTGTTCTTTTTTTTCTTGTTGGGAATTATATGGAGTAATGGTGTCGTGTTTCATGTTAGTTTAAAGTTTAATGTTTAAAGTTGAGAGTTCTGTGTAAAGTTTTGAGTTTGCTAATTCACTCAACTTTCAACGCTCAACTACTCTGTTATCGTCCAATCATTTTCAAACTTACAGGAGTATTGAGGGTCAAGTTTTATGTAAGTAATTTTTGAACGCTTTTTTATAAATTCTTTAATCTGTTTTTGTTTTTTGTCGGCGGTTGCCATATTGGCAAGTTTTTGATAATCGTCTTTTAAATTGGTTTTGTGGGGGTCAATTCTGTTTTTCAGTTTTAAAATCCTGAATGCAGGTTTGCCGTCGGGCATGGCGTATTGCGTGGGTGCGCTGATGTCGCCAATTTGCATATTGGTTAAAGTGGGCACTAATTTATCGTCAATTTGGTTTAGAATTTCGTTATCAAATTTTGTACTTGCCGTTTGCGGATTAATCATCAAGCCCGCGTTTTGTTTGGTGTCGGCATCATCGCTGTATTTTCTTACCGCCTCTTCAAACGAAATTTTTCCTTCTTTGATTAAATTATAAATGGTATCTAATTGCTGTTTGCAACGAAAAAAATCTTCGTTGGTCATTTTGGGCTGAATTAAAATGTGCTGTAAATCCAGCAATTCGCCTTTGCGCTGCACCAATCTGATAAAGTGATAACCGTAAGCCGTTTCAAAAATAGTGGAGATTTCACCGTTTTTTAAACGAAACGCAACAGATTCAAAGCTCGGGTCCATCACGCCTTTTGCCACACTTGCATAAAATCCGCCCTGCGGAGCCGAACCCGGGTCATCGCTGTACATACGCGCCATGGTACTCATGGTGCGGGCGGCATCGTTGCTGTTTAAAACACGCTGACGGTATTCTTCCAATTTTTCTTTTGCTTCTTGTTTTGCATCGGCACTAAAACCGGGCTTCTTTACTAATTGTTGCAGTTCCACTTCCGAATTTACAAAAGGTAAACTGTCAGACGGCAAAGCGTTGTAAAATGCTTTTACTTCGGCGGGTGTAAGTTTTACATCGCCTGTAATTTTTTCCTGCATTTTGTTGGCAACAAGTTGTTCCTGTACCTCGTGACGCAATTCGTCTTTTATAACGTTGGTGCGTTTGCCGTAAAACGTTTCCAATTTTTGTTCGCTGCCAAATTTTTGAATGAAATACGCCATACGCCGCGAAAGTTCCTGTTCCACTTCTTTGTCGTCCACCACTACGCTGTCCCTGTCAGCCTGCGCCAAAAGCAGTTTTTGAAACACCAGCATTTCAAACGACTTGCATTTGTCGCTTGCGTAACCCTGTTCTTCGTTTTCCAACATGGTGTTTTGCAAATCGCTTAACAGAATGGGATATTTTGCCACAACGCCAATAACTTTATCTAACACTTGTTGTTGCGCTTGCACACAAAAGCCAAATGACAACAGGAAAATCGTGAATTTTAATTTAAACATAGGTGATAAAATTACTAATAAATCACCGCTTAATTTCAAATGTTTGGTAGCCCACAAAATCTGTTTCTTCGGCGTGTACCTCTGTTACCTCGGCAAGCAGCGGACCAACATAACACCACTCAATAAAATTATTAATGTTTTCGTCAGTACCTTCGGCGTAAATGAGTACAGAACCGTCGTGCTGATTTTTTACAAAACCTGTGAGGTTGTATTTATGCGCCATTGCCTGGGCATTAAAGCGATAGCCAACCTCCTGCACTTTACCTTTTACTGTTATTCTATAATTGTGTAACATATTTATAACCTTGTATTTACATTCGCTTAAAAACACTAAATTTTACACAAAGCTATGTGAAAAAACAAGAAAATATTTTTAACTTTTTCTTGCATATCTGCTTTTCTTTTCAGAAACTTGTTCCATATTAACCAATTTAAACAAAATAATAAAATGAAAAAAATCGTTATGATTGCAGCCGTAGTCGCTTTATCAATGGCTTCGTGCAAAAAAGATTACACTTGCGAATGTTCAGGAGGAAGTATTCCTGCTGGTTTAGCAAAAATTGAGTACAAAAAAGTTAAAAAGAAAGATGCACAATCATCGTGTGATGCGCTTTCAAGTACTTATGCTATTTATGGAACAGGAATTTCATGCGAATTGAAATAATTCATTTGTTTGAATTATATAAAGCCACCTAAAAAAGGTGGCTTTTTTATTTCCAAACCTTTCCGTTTAAAATAATGGTGTCGATTAAATCGCTGCCAAAAGCGTAAGGTAAAAATCCGTAGTTGTTAATCGGTTTTGTAATAATGAGATTTGCCAATTTTCCATTGGTAATTGTACCCACTTCATTTTGCAAATTCATGGCGTAAGCTGTATTAATAGTTGTAGCGTTAATGGCTTCTTCGGGTGTGAGTTTATATTGAATGCAAGCGAGGCTCATCATCAGTTTCATGTTGCCGCTTGGCGAGCTTCCGGGGTTAAAATCACTTGCAAAAGCTACTGCCAATCCTGCATCAATCATTTTTCGGGCGGGCGGTAATTGCAAATTCAAAAAAAATGCTGCACCGGAAAGAATTGTTGGCATGATGTCAGATTTTTTCATCAAAGCAATATCATCATCGCTGCAAAATTCCAAATGGTCGGCACTAATGGCATTACATTCAACGGCTGCTTTAATGCCGTTGCTGTGGCTCATTTGCTCCGCATGAACTTTTGGAACAAGTCCGTGTTTTTTTCCCGCTTCCAAAATGTGTTTGGTTTCGTGTTCGTCAAAATATCCTTTCTCGCAAAAAATATCTATAAACTCTGCCAAGTTCTCTTTTTCAATGGCAGGCAACATTTCGTTGATGATTAAATCAATGTAACCTTGCTTGTTGTTTTTAAATTCTTCGGGAATGGCGTGTGCGCCAAGGAATGTAGCCTTTACGGGAATTAAATTTGTTTCTTTCAGTCGGCGAATAACGCGCAGCATTTTTAATTCACTTTCCACGTTTAAACCATAACCGCTTTTAATTTCTACTGCGCCTGTGCCTTGAGAGATAATTTCTTTTAAACGTTCTAAGGCTTGTTCAAACAAATCGTTTTCGGAAGTTCCGCGCAAT
Organism: Bacteroidota bacterium; assembly: GCA_019638705.1. GTDB lineage: Bacteria > Bacteroidota > Bacteroidia > B-17B0 > Aurantibacillaceae > Aurantibacillus. The sequence goes on along the minus strand of JAHBTI010000006.1, from coordinate 82,122 downwards.
TTTTTTGCGGAGTTTAAAATGCCGCCACCGCGGTTGTAAATTTCTTCATAAGTCAAACCGTTTATTCTGTCCACAAATTCCTGCGAGCGATTTCCCGCGTAAACAATGTGCGTGTGGCTGTCAGCAAAACTTGGCATTACGGTTTTTCCCGTGCAATCAATCACTTCCAAATTTTTCCAATCTGTAATACCCGGAAAATCGTCCATGCTGCCGAAATCGGCAATCAGTCCATTATCGCAAGCTAACCAAGCATTTTCAATCACAGGTAATTTTTTCATTTCAGCACCTGATAATTTTTGCGGCGCATTTTCATACACAGAAAGTAATGCGGAAATATTTTTGAGAAGAAGTCCCATAAGTTTAAAGTTGAGGGTTTAAAGATAGTTTTTTGTATTTCGCTTCGCTCAACACTTTTTTAACACAGAGATACAGAGTTTATGAGGCACGGAGTTTTTTATTATTTCTCTGTGCCTTCGTACCTCTGTGTCAGGATAGTTTCTGATACGTTTGCCACCAACGGTCGGGAATTTCGTTATTAATGGCTTGCTCATAATCCTTGTAGCTGCAAGGGATTAGCGTGTGTCGTTCAAATTTCACATTTTTCAGCGGCGGGTAGGGGATTTCCATCCACCAACGGTCGCTTTTTTTGCTTTTGTAAAAATTAATTTCGTGCTTGCTGTCTTCCAGCACCACATGAAAACGCACATAATCTGCACTTGTACGGTTCGGAAAATCGTTTTTGCGCGAATAAAAACCGTCCATAAAACACCAAATCATTTGCGCGGCAAGGTGCGCTGTTTTTCCGCTCACATCATATTTCGGATTGATTTCGTAAATGCCGAGTGAAGATAATTTATCGTTCATGCCCGCGTATCGCATCATTTGGCAGGCTTCTTCGGCGTAAAATCCGTTTGGCGAAGCGTTAGGATTGGCGGGCGCGTCAGAGTGTTTAATAGCAGTAATGTCAAAAGAAATCATATCGGCTTGACGAATAATCGGCTCGGCTTCTTCAATTTTATCGCGCACTTGTCCCAAACGGTATGCATCAAAATACAGGCGGTTCATCATTTGCAAATTGCTTTGATTTACCAAATAGGTTTGGTAGCCGATGTTGCTGTAATTGAATAAATAATTCGGCTGATGTAAAATTATTTTTCCGAGATAGGAAGTGTTGCTAATGTCTTCATCGGGATTTCCCATATCAAAGGTGCTGTCAATGGCGGCAATGTTGATGGTTTGTTCCAAATCTTTGTATCCGAGAAACTGCGCGTAAGTCAAATCTTGCGAGCCGCCAATAATAACGGGAACAATGTTTTTGCGAATTAAAACGTCAAGCGTTGTTCGCAAAGCAAAATAAGTGTCTTCCGTTGTGTGTCCTTGATTGATGTTTCCTAAATCAGCCACACGCGCCGAAAAACTGCCACCGTATAATTTATATAGATAGTTGCGAACGTTATCGGGCGCGAGTTTGCAGCCTTCATTGTTTTCCGCATTGCGTTCTTCGGTTACTCCGATGATAGCAATATCAATATTTTCAAGTGAGGGAAAATTATTTTGCCTGTCGTGAATGAAAAACAAATTTCCGAATTGTAATTCGTTGAAGGAATCATTTTTTTCTACGGGACTGAAAAATTGTTCAATGTCGCTCATGTAAATAAAAGTAGAGCGTTTTGTTTTTGGAAAAATTGAGAAAGGAATTTTTATACTAACAATGAATGTTTAGAAACTTGAGTTCAAATTTAACCACATAGGAACATAGTGGAGATAGTTATTTTATAAGCTTTAAATTTTCACATAGTATTGCCACTTTGCGACAATTTTCGCGGTAAAAACTATGTGTTCTATGTGGTTAATTCACAACATCGCATTTCGTTTCACCAAATAAGTATAAAGTACCGTATTGAAACCTGCGTTAATATCAGCTTCCACAAAATCAATTTTGTATTGCTGGCATTTTGTTTCGAGTTCTTCGGTAAAAGCAGAAATGGATTTTTTATACTGCTCTTTCATTTGAGCAGGATTAAGTTTTATTTCTTCGCCGCTTTCCAAATCAATAAAATGATATGGTTTGTTTTCAAATTCAAAATCCAATTCTTTGCTTTTATCAACCACATGAAACAACACAACTTCGTGCTTTCTGTATTTTAAATGTTGAAGCGCGGAAAACAATTCTTCGTTCTCTGAATTGCTTTCAAACATATCGCTGAAAATAACAACCAATGAGCGTTGATGAATAATTTCCGCCACTTGATTGAGCGCGGAAGCTGCCGAAGTACCTGTGTTTTCGTGTGTATTGTCCAATACTTCCTGCAAAGCATTGAGAATTATTTTTTGATGCAGCGGACTGCCCTTTGCCGGAAAGTGTTGTGTAATGTCTTTTTCAAACAAGGTTAAACCAAAGGCATCGCGTTGTTGTTTTAATAATTCGCACAAAGCGGCGGCAGCGTAAACGCTAAAGGTAAGTTTGTTGTTTTCGGTGTCTTTTGGAAACAGCATACTCGCCGAAGTATCAATCACAATTTGACAACGCAAATTGGTTTCTTCTTCGTAGCGTTTTACAAATAATTTTTCGGAGCGGGCAAATAGTTTCCAGTCAATATGCTTGGTGCTTTCGCCCGTGTTGTACAATCGGTGTTCGGCAAATTCCACCGAAAAGCCGTGAAAAGGGCTTTTGTGCAAACCTGTGATAAAACCCTCCACCACTTTTTTGGCAAGCAGTTCTAATTTTCTGAATGGCTCTATTTGAGAACGGTTGATTTGCATGGTTTGTAAATATCGGTAAATAAAAAAATCCTCTGAAAATATTTTCAGAGGATTTTTTCAAAGTTCCTCTTTGGGAAATTTCGGTAGGCTTACTCCTTCACCACTTTAACGGTGTGTTTTTCAGCACCCGACTGTACCTGTAAAAAATAAATACCACTGTTTAATTCGCTGATGTTAAAATCAATTTTTTCGTTGGTGGTTTTGTGTGTCATCACTACGCGACCTGTTAAGTCTGTTAAAGTGATGTTTTTTTCCAAACCTTTTTTGTTTAATTCAGCGGTTAATTTTCCGTTGCTTGGGTTTGGATAAACAATTACATGGTTGATGTTAGTTTGCTGTTCTTCAATGCCTACACAGGCATTAACTGTAATTTGCACCGTTGCTGTTTTTGAGCAAGCACCGCTGTTAGTGCCTGTTACAGTATATACAACAGTACCCGTTGGGGTGTTTACAAAACCCACAGATGATATTGAAGTAGTAGCCCCTGTACTCCACAAGTAACTGTCAGCACCGCTTGCATTTAAAGACACGGTTTGTGTTTTACACACATCAATATTTGATGCATTGGCAAAGGTGTTTGGCATGGCATATACCGTAAGTCCGCTTACCGCAGGATTACCTACACAGCCGTCAAGCGACGAGTTTACCGTGTATGAATACACACCTGTGGGCGGACTTACCACTTCGTCTGCACCAAAAGGAGAATATACATAAGTGCCGCCGCCCACAGGGGAAAGACTGAAACTTTGTCCCGAGCAAATAGTACCGCTGTTTACGGAAATGGTTGGCGTTGGTTTTACGGTAATGGCTTTTACAGATGTGTTAGAAGACATACAGCCGTAGCTGTTTGTTCCGGTTAAAGAATAAGTGGTGCTTACATCGGGGATAAACGTGTAAGAAGAAATACCCGAAAGAATGATGCCGCCCGGTTCTAAAAAATAATCTGTTGCGCCACCAATAGACATGGTTGCCGTGCCTCCCGAACAAACAGCCGCAGGGTAAATAGACCAAATATTTACAACCGGAGCCGGAACAACGTGTATGTACTGTGATGAAGAAATACCCATGCAGCCTGTGTTATCCTCGCCAAGCATAACATAAGTGGTGCTTACCGAAGGGGTAATGGTTAATGGCGTGTTTGCCACTGTACCCGTAGAATTCCCGCTAACGGTTAAGGTGTAATTTGATGCTGTACCGCTTGCAGCTAAGGTAATGGGCGTACCCTGACAAATTGTATCTGCGCTTGCCGTAATAGAAACAGTAGGCGGAGTGCAAAAGCCCGTTACAATAATATCATCTATGTATATGCCGTCATAAAAACTGTCAAAACCGTCAATGTCATTAAAATTAAAACGGATAATAATATTTGTGTTGGTATATTGGAGCGGTAATGTATAACTCACGGCTACCCAACCGTTGTTGTTTACTGTTAAAGTTCCGGTATTGGAGTTTGTAATTGTATTAAAGGTAGTGCCGCCATTATTTGACAGTTGAAAACTCAATATATCGTAAGAGCATGTGGAAGAAATCCAGCTACATTCATTTTGAATACTGTAATTAAACGTAATGTACGCTCCGTTTGCGGGAATTGCAATTGGGGGTGTGCTTAAATTTCCGCTTACTGTATTGCCATTTATCTCTCCAAACATACAAGAAGATCCGTTGCCCAAGAAAAAAGCGTGTCCGCCGGCAGAGTGATTAGGCATTGAACTTCGGGCGCAGGTATTAGACCAAACCCAATTTCCGTTAATTCCGTTAGCGGCGGTGGTTGTACCCAAATTTCCATTGCTAAACGTTTCGCTGTATATAGGAACTTGCGCCTTTGCCGAGAACGACATACATATATACATACATACATACATACAACGCTTAATCATTGTACCAAAAGATGTGATGACTGTTTGTTTTTTTGTAAAATTTTCCATGTTGTGAAATTTAAAAATGTTAAACAAAAGTTAATTGTCGCTAATTAACAAATTTTAATGCAAACTTGCAAGCATTTTAACATTTGGGTTTTTCACCTGAAATTAACCGACCAAAACAGCCACCGCATTACACACATACAATCCCGCCGTTTCAGTTCTCAAACGTTTGTTGCCAAGACTTAACGCCTGAAAATTATTTTCTTCCGCCAATTTCACTTCTTCCAAAGTAAAATCGCCTTCAGGTCCAATTAAAACACAGGTGCTTTTGTTTTTAAAATCAAATTGCCTGATGTTTTTCTTTTCCGTTTCAAAACAATGCGCAATGAGTTTTTGTTCGCTGCTTACGCTTTTCATAAAATCTTTAATCGGCAACAAATCATTTATTTTTGGAATACGCGCCTGCAAACTTTGTTTCACCGCACTTTCCACAATTTTGTGAATACGTTCAGTTTTCAAACTTGTTCGCTCCGAGTTTTTGCATTGAATAAAACTTATTTCGTCAATGCCAATTTCAACGGATTTTTCAATCAGCCATTCAATGCGGTCAATTTGCTTTGTGGGCGCAATGGCGAGGTGCAAAAAGTAATTTCTCGGCGTTTGTTTTCTTGGCTCGGAAGTTATTTTTACCGTGCATTGTTTTTCGGAAACGAGTTGCAACACGCCCTCATAAAAATTTCCGACGCCGTCAATTAAATGAATGTTGTCGCCGCTTTTTTTGCGCAGCACTTTGGCGCAATGCCAACTTTCTTCGGGTGTTAAAAGGGCGATGTTGTTTTGTATGGTTGCTATAAAAACATTCATAATTTCTTTTTTAAACACAGAGGCACAAAGGCTCTGAGGCACGGAGTTTTTGCGTTGTGTCATGCTGACGAAGGAAGCATCTGTTTCATTTGTTTCAGATTCTTCGTTCCTCAGAATGACAGCACTCTATGTGTCTCTGTGTCAAAATTACTTCCAATTCAAAAATCCCTCCACCTGCATTTCGCAAACTTTTTGTTGGTCTTCGTTCACAAAAACCCCGTGTTCGTTCATCACTTTATTAATCAGCGAAATAGGAAGTTTGTTATAAAAAACGTGCATTTTCAAGTATTGTAAAATTCCTGTTAAATGTTCCATGCCGCGCAGGTTTCCCGCTCTGCCATCTGAAACTCCCACCAAACAGGCTTTTTTATCTGCCCAAAATTTTGTTGGAATGCTGTCTAAAAACAGTTTTAAAATGCCCGGGAAACTGCCGTTGTATTCAGGAACCACAAAGATAAATTTGTGATTGTTTGTTACAAACCCGTTAATTAACTTCTGATAACTTTCCGTTTTCATTCCAAAAATTTCTTCTAAAAAAAGTGTTTGTGGCAGGGTTCTAAAATCTAAAAACTGCACTTCCGCGCCCTTTGCTTTCAATATATTTTCATATATTCTACTCACTTGCAAGGTCTTACTATTGGGGCGATTGGTGCAACTAAAAACAACTATTTTTTCCATAAAAATTTATCAACATAATGTTGGCTTTTCTTATTCACCGTTGTTTAAAACTAACAACCGAAAAGAGCCTCAAATAACTAATTTTACAATCGGCAATTTTAACTAATTGTTTGCATTTTATGAACATCATGTACTACGGTCATTCTTGTTTTGGAGTTGAAGTTGGCGGCAAGCATTTGTTGTTTGACCCGTTTATCAGTCCTAACGACTTGGCAAAACATATTGATATAACTAAAATTCCTGCCGATTACATTTTGGTTTCTCACGGGCATGGCGACCATGTTGCTGATGCCGTTACCATTGCAAAACGCACAAAAGCTACTGTTATCGGGGCTTATGAAATTTGTAATTGGTTAGAAAAACAAGGTGTAGAAAATCTTCATGCCATGAACACAGGCGGAAAAAAAGCATTTGATTTCGGTTTTGTGAAATGCGTAAAAGCCGAACATTCAAGCTCAATGCCTGACGGAACGTATGGCGGAAATCCTTTGGGTTTTGTGATTGAAAGTGCGGAAGGAAATTTTTATTACGCAGGCGACACGGCTCTTACTTACGACATGAAACTGATTGGCGATTATCGTAAAATTAATTTTGCGTTTTTGCCCATTGGCGACAATTTTACCATGGGACCTGAAAACGCAATAATAGCCTGCGATTTTATTAATTGTAAAGACATTATCGGAATGCACTACGACACCTTTCCGCCAATAAAAATTAATCACGAAGAAGCGATAAATAAATTTAATATGGCAGGGAAGAAATTAACGCTTTTGAAAATTGGGGAAACGATTACGAAATAGTTTGAAGTTTTAGGTTTGAAGTTCAAACCGCAACTTCAAACTAAGAACTAAAAACTTTAAACTAAAAGAACAATGGGAAAAATCATAGCAATGGCAAATCAAAAAGGCGGCGTAGGAAAAACAACTACTGCAATCAACTTGGCTGCAAGCCTCGCCGTTTTGGAATATAAAACTTTGTTGGTGGATGCCGACCCGCAGGCAAACGCCACTTCGGGTGTGGGCATTGACCCTGCAAGCGTGAAAGCAGGATTGTACGAATGTATTATTGACAGCGTTCACCCGAAAGATGTGATTGTGAAAACAGAAACACCGAATTTATTTTTGTTGCCTACAAACGCCGATTTGGTTGGTATTGAAATTGAACTGGTAAACCTTACCAACCGCGAGTACATGATGAAAAAGGCGATGGACAAAATCAAAGACAAATACGATTTCATCATTGTAGATTGCAGCCCGTCTTTAGGCTTAACGGTTATCAACTGTTTGTCTGCCGCTGACAGCGTGATTATTCCTGTGCAATGCGAATATTTTGCTTTGGAAGGAATGGGCAAACTTTTGCAAACAATCAAAATCGTTCAAGCGCATTTGAACACAAGTTTGGATATTGAAGGCGTGTTGCTCACCATGTACGACGGACGTTTGCGCTTGGCAAACCAAGTGGTGGAAGAAGTGAAAACACATTTTCAAGACATGGTGTTTGATACATTAATTCACCGCAACACCAAATTGGCGGAAGCACCGAGCTTTGGCAAAACCGTGATTATGCACGATGTGGCGGGAAAAGCCTCAACAAGTCATTTGAATTTGGCACGCGAAATTTTGCAACGCAACGGCTTGACAAAAATCAGCGACAAAAACCGCACAATTAGTATTCAGGAAAACGAAGAAGAATTGAGTGAAGATATATAATTAAGTTTTTAGTGATTAGTTTTTAGTGTTGAATAATTTGCAGCATCGTATTAAAACTAATCACTCAAAATTAAAAACTAAAAGGCATGAGCAAAAAACCGGCATTAGGACGAGGGTTAAGCGCGTTGTTAGAAAACGCAAGAACAGACATTACCACCAAAACACTTGGCGAGGGCGCGCCCGTTGTCAATTCCGTTTCGGTGATTAAAATAAGCAACATTGAAACCAATCCGTTTCAACCGCGCACCAATTTTGAAGAAACTGCTTTGCAGGAATTGAGCAACAGCATTAAGCAACACGGCATTATTCAGCCGCTTACGGTGAGAAAATTGGGTTACGACCGTTACCAATTAATTTCGGGCGAACGCCGTTTCCGTGCTTCGCAAATGGCAGGATTGAAAGAAGTTCCCGCGTACATTCGCATTGCCGATGACCAGGAAATGTTGGAAATGGCTTTGGTTGAAAATATTCAGCGCGAAGACCTTGACCCGATTGAAGTTTCTTTGTCGTACAAACGTTTGATTGACGAATGTAATTTAACCCAAGAAGAGTTGAGCGAAAAAGTTGGCAAACAACGCAGCACCGTAACTAATTTTTTGCGTTTATTAAAATTACCCGCGCCCATTCAAAAAGCTTTGCGCGAACGCGACATTACCATGGGACACGCCAAAGCCCTCATCAACATTGATAACGAAGACCGTCAGTTAGCCATTTTTGCTTTGGCTTTGGAACAAGAATTGTCCGTACGTCAAATTGAGGATTTGGCTCGCGGCGAAAAATTAAAAGTAACGCCAAAAGTTTCGCGCGTTGAAAGACCATTAGCCATAGAAGACCAAGTGATTGCAAAAGGCTTGGAAGGTATTTTCAATAAATCGTACAACTTTAAACGCAACAGCAAAGGCGGTGGCGCAATTACCCTGAATTTCAGTAACGACGATGAATTGAAACACATTGTTTCGTTCTTTGGGATTGAGTGAAGTTAAAATCACAGAATCAGAAAAAAGTTGCTCAAACCGGGCAACTTTTTTTGTTTAAAGAACCTTATCTTTGAGCCTCAAAATTTTTAAACAACAAAAATCAAATCATTATGCCAAAAGGAATTTATAAAGTACCCGTTCCGGTAAACGAACCCGTAAAAAATTATACACCCGGAAGCCCCGAACGCAAAGAGCTTCAAGCCATGCTGAAAGAATTGCGCAGTAAAGAATTGGATATTCCCATGTATATCGGCGGAAAAGAAATTCGCAGCAATGAAACATCGCGTTTAGCTCCGCCGCACGACCACAAACACACGCTCGGACATTTTCATAAAAGCAGCAAAGAACACGTTAATCAAGCCATTGACGCGGCTTTGGCAGCAAAAGAAAAATGGGCTGCTTTAAGTTGGGAAGCGCGTGCCGCTATATTTTTGCGTGCCGCCGAATTAATTTCTACTACTTACCGTGCCAAAATAAATGCTGCCACCATGTTGGGGCAAAGCAAAAGCGTGTATCAGGCAGAAATTGACAGTGCCTGCGAGTTTGCAGATTTTTTGCGCTTTAATGTGCATTACATGACGGAAATTTATTCGGAGCAACCTATTTCTTCGCCCGGTGTTTGGAACAGAGTGGAATGGCGACCTTTGGAAGGATTTATTTACGCCTTAACGCCGTTTAATTTTACCGCCATTGCAGGAAATTTACCTTCAAGCTGCGCCATGATGGGCAATGTGGTGGTGTGGAAACCAAGCAACACACAGGTTTACGCGGCAAATGTATTAATGGAAGTTTTCAATTTGGCGGGCGTTCCTGACGGTGTGATTAATTTAATTTACCCAAGCGGACCTGATGCGGCAGAAGTAATTTTTAATCACAAAGATTTCGCGGGCATTCACTTTACAGGCAGTACCGAAGTGTTTCAAAATATTTGGCAAACAATCGGGAACAACATTCATAAATATAAATCGTATCCGCGTATCGTAGGCGAAACAGGCGGTAAAGATTTTATTATGGCGCATAAATCGGCTGATGTAAAAGTGCTTTCAACGGCACTTGCGCGCGGTGCGTTTGAGTATCAGGGACAAAAATGTTCGGCGGCAAGTCGCGCTTACATTCCAAGCAATTTGTGGAACGAGGTAAAAGCCAATTTACAAGCCGATTTAAAATCAATGAAAATGGGCGGAACGGAGGATTTTACCAATTTCATCAATGCCGTAATTGACGAAAAAAGTTTTGACAAACTCGCCAAATACATTGATAATGCTAAAAAAGACAGCAACGTGGAAATTATAGCAGGCGGAAATTACGACAAGAGCAAAGGTTATTTTATTGAACCTACTGTGTTGCTGGTAAAAAATCCGAATTATGTAACCATGTGCGAAGAATTGTTTGGTCCTGTGTTGAGCATTTACGTTTACGATGAAAATAAATTTGAAGAAACATTGCAAATTGTGGATACAACATCTATATACGCGCTCACAGGTGCAATCATTGCACAAGACCGCTATGCCATTGATTTGGCAACAAAAAAATTAAATCAAGCCGCAGGCAATTTTTACATTAACGACAAATGTACAGGTGCGGTTGTGGGGCAGCAACCCTTTGGCGGTGCGCGCGGCAGCGGAACAAACGACAAAGCAGGTTCAAAAATAAATTTGCTGCGTTGGGTTTCTCCGCGCACAATTAAAGAAGTTTTTGTTCCGCCTGTGGATTATAAATATCCTTTTTTGCAAGCAGACTAATTTTATAATCTTCAAAACTTGTTAATGGTTTCTACTAAAAAAATTCAAATGGTTGACCTCAAAGGTCAGTACGAAAAAATAAAAACCGAAGTTGATGCGGGCATTCAGGAAGTAATTAATACAACTGCCTTTATTAATGGTGCGGCGGTAAAAGAATTTCAAGCCGACTTGGAAAAATACTTAAACGTAAAGCACGTTATTCCTTGCGCTAACGGTACTGATGCGTTGCAAATTGCGATGATGGCTTTGGGCTTGCAGCGCGGTGATGAAGTAATTACCGCAAGTTTTACTTACGTTGCTACTGCCGAAGTTATCGGTTTGTTAGGCTTAACACCTGTGTTGGTTGATGTAAATCCCGACACCTTTGATATTGACTGCGATGCGATTGAACGCAACATTACGGCGAAAACAAAAGCTATTGTTCCTGTGCATTTGTTTGGACAGTGTGCCAATATGGAACGCATTATGGCGATTGCAAAAAAACATAATTTGTTTGTGATTGAAGACGTGGCGCAAGCCATTGGCGCGGATTATACGTTCTCAGACGGAAAAAAAGCAAAAGCAGGAACAATAGGACACATTGGTTGCACTTCCTTTTTTCCGAGCAAAAATTTAGGTTGCTATGGCGACGGTGGCGCGATGTACACCAACGATGATGAGTTGGCAAAAAAAATGAAAATGATTTCTCATCACGGACAAAGTGTGCAATACGTGCACGATGTGTTGGGTTGCAACTCACGATTGGACACGATACAAGCGGCAGTGTTGAAAGTAAAATTAAAACACTTGGACGAATACGCCGCAGCACGTCAAAAAGCAGCAGCGTTTTACGACACCGCTTTTGCCAACAATCCGAAATTGAAAACACCTGTTCGCATAAAAAATTCAACGCACGTTTTTCATCAATATACGTTGCAGTTGAATGGTGTGGACAGAACCAAATTGCGTGAACAATTAGCAGAGCGCGGCATTCCCGCTATGATTTATTATCCCATTCCCTTGCACGAACAAAAAGCATTTAGAAGCGAAAGAAACAAAAAAGGTGATTTTCCCGTAACAGAAAAATTATGCGCCAATGTTTTGTCATTGCCAATGCACACGGAGTTAGATGAAGAAACATTGGGTTATATTTGTAAGAATGTGTTAGAATTAGTCAATTAGACAATGTGGCAATGAGCCAATTAATTGTCAAATTGACTAATTATCAAATTAACTAATTAAGAACTATGGAACAAAAAGAAAATGCGATATTGAATTTGACAATAGAATTTTCTATTGCAATTATTTCTTTTGTTGAAGAATTGGAAGCGAAAAGAAAATTTGTTGTTGCTAATCAATTGTTGAAATCGGGAACTTCAATTGGTGCTAATGTTCACGAAGCGCAGAATGCAGAAAGTAAGTTAGACTTCATTCACAAATTAAAAATCGCTCACAAAGAAGCTGACGAAACCATGTATTGGCTGATTATCTGCGAGCAAGCAAAAACATATCCCACAAATAGTGAACTAAAAAATAAATTAGAAATCATCATAAAAATTTTATCAAAAATAATATCATCTACCAAGAAAACAATTAACCAAAAAAATTAGACAATTCGGCAATTAGTCAATGAGACAATGAATTGTTAAATTAGCTAATTGTCACATTGCCGAATTAACTAATTAACTAATTAAAGAATATGAAAATAGTAATTGTTGGAACAGGCTACGTTGGATTAGTAACAGGAACTTGCTTCGCCGAAGTGGGCGTTGATGTTACCTGCGTGGACATTGACCAAAAGAAAATTGATAACCTGCACAAAGGCATCTTGCCTATTTACGAACCGGGTTTGGAAGAAATGGTGCATCGCAACGTGGATAAAAAACGTTTGCATTTTTCAACTTCCCTGCAGGAAAGTATTCAGGGCGCGGAAGTGGCTTTTATTGCCGTTGGCACACCGCCCGATGAAGATGGCTCTGCCGATTTAAAATATGTGTTGGGTGTTGCTTCCGACATTGGCAAGCATATGCAAAAACCTTTGGTGGTGGTTACAAAATCAACCGTGCCTGTTACTACTGCCGAAAAAGTTCGTAAAGCCGTGCAAACGGAATTAGATAAACGTAATTCAAACATGGAATTTTTTGTGGCTTCCAATCCTGAATTTTTGAAAGAGGGCGCGGCGATTGAAGACTTTATGAAACCCGACCGTATTGTGGTGGGAACTGACCGCACGGAAGCCGAAGAAATTATGCGCAAGCTCTACAAACCATTTTTGCTGAACGGACACCCGATTATTTTTATGGATATTCCGAGCGCGGAAATGACGAAGTACGCGGCAAATGCCATGCTCGCAACCAAAATCAGTTTTATGAACGACATTGCCAACCTCTGCGAAATTATGGGCGCGGACGTGAACATGGTGCGCAAAGGCATTGGCAGCGATGCGCGTATCGGCACAAAATTTATTTACCCCGGTGTGGGCTATGGCGGAAGTTGTTTTCCGAAAGATGTGAAAGCAATTATTAAAACTGCGAAAGAAAATAAATACACCATGCGCGTTTTAACTGCGGTGGAAGAAGTAAACGAAGCACAAAAAGAAGTGTTGTTTAATAAAGTGCGCACGCATTTCAACAACAATTTAAAAGGAAAAACATTTGCGCTGTGGGGATTGTCTTTCAAACCAAAAACAGACGATATGCGCGAAGCACCAAGTTTGGTAATTATTGAAAAATTATTGAAAGCGGGCGCAAGCGTTGTGGCGTATGACCCTGTTGCCATGCACGAAGCGCAACGCATTTTGGGCGACAGCATTTCTTACACAACCGATATGTACGAAACTTTGAACAACAGCGATGCTTTGTTAATTGTAACCGAGTGGCCAGAATTTCGCTCACCCGATTTTGAGGAAATAAGCAAACGTTTAAACAACAAAGTGATTTTTGACGGACGAAATATCTTTGACCATAAGGATATGAAAGAAACGGGATTTGATTACTATTGTATTGGTATTCGTACTAATTAGACGATGAGACAATGTGGCAATTAGCCAATGAATTGCCGAATTGTCAAATTAACTAATTGCCACATCAAGCCAATTGTCAAATTGCCGAATTAACTAATTGACTAATTAAAAGACATGACAAAACAAAAACGAGTTCTCATCACAGGCGCAGCGGGCTTTCTCGGCTCTCACCTTTGCGACCGATTTATTAAAGAAAGTTATCGCGTGGTAGCTATGGACAACCTGATTACAGGCGACCTCAAAAACATTGAGCATTTATTTAAGCTCGAGCAATTTGAATTTTATCATCATGATGTTTCAAAATTTGTGTTTGTGCCGGGCGACTTGGATTACATTTTGCATTTTGCTTCGCCTGCAAGCCCGATTGATTATTTAAAAATTCCCATTCAAACTTTAAAAGTGTCATCGTTGGGAACGCACAATATACTTGGCTTGGCGCGTGTGAAGAAAGCGAGAGTTCTTGTTGCTTCCACAAGCGAAGTGTACGGCGACCCGCACGTGCACCCACAAAACGAAGAATATTGGGGTAATGTAAATCCTGTGGGACCGCGCGGCTGCTACGACGAAGCCAAACGTTTTATGGAAGCGATTACTATGGCGTATCACGATGCGCATGGTTTGGAAACGCGCATTGTGCGAATTTTTAATACTTACGGACCGCGTATGCGTTTGAATGACGGACGTGTGCTGCCTGCATTCATTGGGCAGGCTTTGCGCGGGGAAGACCTCACCATGTTTGGCGACGGCTCGCAAACACGCAGCTTTTGCTATGTGGACGATTTGGTGGAAGGCATTTACCGTTTGCTCTTGAGCGATTACCATTTGCCTGTAAACATTGGCAACCCAAGCGAAATAACGATTAAAGAATTTGGCGAAGAAATTTTGAAGCTCACAGGCGCAAAACAAAAATTAATTTCTTTGCCTTTGCCAAAAGACGACCCGAAACAACGCCGCCCCGACATTACCAAAGCAAAAGAAATTCTCGGCTGGCAGCCAAAAGTAAACCGCGCCGAAGGTTTAAAAATTACTTACGAATATTTTAAATCATTAAGCAAAGATGAATTGAATAAAGTAGAGCATAGGCAGTTTGGGAAGTAACTTTCGGTGTATTTGTGTAGTTTTATTACGCATATTTTTGAGTTAGCATCAATTATGAAATATCTTGTGACAATATTGACAATTTTTATTTTTTCAGGTTGTCAACCTAAATACGACAGGGAAACTTGGGTCAAAAACGAAAATCAGAAATCCGATAATCCTCGGTTTGACATGGTAGAAGACTTAAGACAGAATTATTTATTAAAAGGAACAAGTTTTAAAAAGGTGTACGAACTTTTAGATAAAGCAGAGATTATTGACACCGCAGAATATGAAATCCATTGGACATATTCAATAGGAAGTAATTCGGGTTTTCATATTGACCCATATTATTTGGTTGTTGACTTTGACTCGACAGGACATTTGATAGCGACAAGAATAATTGAACATTAAATTAAATAATTGGTGCTGACAAGGGTTTGTTGGCAGACGTACTGACGTTCTCATCACTCACTCCAATTCCTTATTTTTACAAAACCAAACAAGTAAAAACATGGAAACCTTTTTCAAAGAATTATTTGAATACAATTACCACTTCAATCAAAAGTTGGCAGAAGTGTTTGTGGCGCAAGCCGAGAAAACAAGTGAAAAATCGGTGAAGCTGTTCAGTCATGTACTTAACGCACATCATATTTGGAACAGCAGAATTGAAAACAAGTTGCAAAACTATGGCGTTTGGAATATTCGTAATGCCGATATTCATAATGCCGTTGATTTTGAGCAAATCAATCAAACGAATTACGAACACAGCATTTATATTTTAGAAAACGTTGATTTAAACAGTATCTCGTACTACAAAAACAGCAAAGGGCAATCTTTTCAAAATAAAGTTGGCGATATGTTGTTTCATGTGATTAATCATTCCACCTATCATCGTGGGCAAATAGCTTCGGAGTTCAGGCAAAACGGCATAGAGCCTTTGGTTACGGATTATATTTTTTATAAGCGGTAGTTTAGTACCCAAAACTCACTTTCGTTTTTGTTACTTCAAGTTTTGCTTTTTTACCGAAATACAAAGCCATGTTTTTTTCAATATGCCCCGCAGGGAAGTTAAAACATAAGGGATAGTTGTATTCTTTCACCGCGTCAAAAATAATTTCTTCGGCGGTTTTTCCGTAAGGTATGGCGTTGTCTTTCATTTCCGTCATGCCGCCAATAATAAGGGCTTTCAGGTGTTTTAATTTGCCGCTGCGTTTTAGTTGCAACAGCATACGGTCAATGTGATACAATTGCTCGTCCAAATCTTCTATGAATAAAATTTTGTTTTTGGTGTTTAAATCGTCCACGCTGTTGCTCAAAGCATAAATCAACGACAAATTTCCGCCAACGACTTCGCCTTGCGCCTTGCCTGTACGATTTAATGTGTGTTTTTCAATGTTGTAATTTACTTTTTCGCCGAACAATAATTTTTTTACGCTCAAGGTTGCTTCTTCATTTTTTGCAAACTGAAATGCCATAGTGCCGTGTATGCTTGCTATGCCAAGTTTTGCTAAACGACTTTGAATAACGGTGGTGTCGCTGTAACCCACAAACCATTTCGGAAATTTTAAAAGCGGCTTAAATTTTACATTATCAATAATGCGCAATGTGCCGTAGCCGCCACCTGCAATCAATACGGCTTTCGCGGTTTTGTGGTTAATAGCCCAAGTTAAATCTTCCGCACGTTCTTTGTCTGTTCCTGCAAACTGATGATGAACTTTAAACAAATTTTTTCCAAGTTCCACATTTAATCCCCACGATTTTAAAATATCAATCGCAGGCTGCACGGCTTCTTTGTTTCTTGCGCGCGCCGTGCCAATAATTAAAATGGTATCGTCTTTTTTTAAGTATGGAGGAATAATGGTCATAAAACAATGCAAACGAAAGTAATTAAACTTTTAGAGTTTAGAAATTAGAATTTAGAGTTTTGAATAAACCTTATCTTTGCCATTCTTTACGTATGACATTTAAAAGAACTCTTGTTACGGCGGCTTTGCCTTATGCCAACGGACCTGTGCACATCGGGCATTTGGCAGGTTGCTATTTGCCTTCGGATATTTATGTGCGCTATTTGCGCAGCAGCGGACACGATGTGAAATTCATCTGCGGCAGCGACGAACACGGCGTTCCCATTACCATTAAAGCCAAAAAAGAAAACACAACGCCACAAGCCATAGTGGACAAATACCACAAAATTATGGGTGATGCCTTTAAAGAGTTTGGCATTTCGTTTGACATTTATTCCCGCACTTCAAGCAAAACACATCATCAAACGGCTTCCGATTTTTTTAAAACATTATACGATAAAGGTGCGTTTACCGAACAAACCACCGAACAATATTATGACGAAGAAGCCAAACAATTTTTGGCTGACCGCTACATCGTAGGCACATGCCCAAAATGCAGCAACGACAACGCTTACGGCGACCAATGCGAAAAATGCGGCACTTCTTTATCACCAACCGAATTGATTAATCCGCGTTCAACACTTTCAGGTTCAAAGCCTGTGCTGAAAGAAACCAAGAATTGGTTTTTGCCTTTGGATAAATTGTCGCCGAAAATTAAAAATTACATTGAGCAGCATAAAGACTGGAAACCTAATGTTTACGGGCAATGCAAAAGTTGGTTGGATAGCGGCGATGGTTTGCAACCCCGCGCCATGACCCGCGATTTGGATTGGGGCGTTCCTGTTCCTGTGCAAGGCGCAGAGGGAAAAGTGCTGTACGTTTGGTTTGACGCGCCAATTGGTTACATCTCGGCAACTAAAGATTTAATTCCAAACGATTGGCAGAAATATTGGAAAGACAAAGAAACACGCCTCATTCATTTCATCGGAAAAGACAACATTGTGTTTCACTGCATTATTTTTCCTGCGATGTTAATGGAACACGGCGATTTTATTTTGTCCGACAATGTGCCTGCCAACGAATTTTTGAATTTGGAGGGGGATAAAATTTCTACATCGCGAAATTGGGCGGTGTGGCTGCACGAGTATTTGCAGGATTTTAAAGACAAGCAAGATGCCTTGCGCTACACCCTTTGCAGCAACGCGCCTGAAACCAAAGACAACGATTTTACATGGAAAGATTTTCAGGCAAGAAACAATAATGAATTGCTTGCCATTTTTGGAAATTTCATCAACCGCACTTTGGTTTTAACGCATAAATATTACGAGGGAAAAGTGCCGAACGCAACTAATTACACCAAAGAAGATTTGCTGGTGCTGGAAGAATTAGCCAAAGCACCCGAAAAAATTTCAAAAGCCATTGAGCAATTTCGTTTCCGCGAAGCTGTGGGCGAACTGATGAACGTAGCGCGATTGGGAAATAAATATTTGGGCGATACCGAGCCTTGGAAACTCATTAAAACCAATGAAGAGCGTGTGAAAACCATAATGAATGTGGCTTTGCAAATTTCGTGCAACCTCGCCATTTTGTGTGAGCCGTTTTTACCTTTCACTTCGCAAAAATTATTTTCGTTACTCAATGTTCAACCGTTGAAATGGTTGTCGGCAACACAAACAAGCAACATGGTAGCGGGGCACACAATTAACAAAGACGAATTGTTGTTTTCAAAAGTGGAAGATGCCGACATTCAAATTCAGTTAGACAAGCTGAAAAAAAGTAAAATGGAAAACGAAGCCAATAAACCTGCGCAGCCTATTAAAGCGGCAACTACGTTTGATGATTTTTCAAAAATGGATATTCGCACGGCAACTATTTTGGAAGCCGAACTTGTTCCGAAAACAGATAAGTTGCTGAAATTGTTGTTAGACACAGGCGTTGATAAACGCACCGTTGTGAGCGGCATTGCGCAATATTACAAGCCGCAGGATATTATCGGACAAAACGTGTGCTTGCTTGCCAACTTAGAGCCGCGCAAAATTAAAGGCATAGAAAGTCAAGGCATGATTTTAATGGCTGAAAATGCCAACGGCGAATTGAGTTTTGTTGCGCCTGTAAAAGATGAAATTAAAAATGGTTCTTCGGTTAAATAGAAAAATAGTTTTACTTTTTGTTTCGTTGCTCCCAATTATTTCATTGCAAGCACAGGAAAGTAATTTGCATGAAGCAAAAAGTTCCAAAGACTATAAAAATCCTGAACAGTTTGAAAATTTTCAAAAACGCAGAACAACCGTTTCCGAATGGCAAATTAATCAACTGAAAAAAGGTGCAATTGTAGTGCGTTTGCAGACCAACCAAAAAGCCATTGATGCGCTTAATAAAGCAGGAAACGAAAAACTGGCACAAGAAAAAACCGCCGAACAATTTGCCGTAAACAAAAACATTTTATTTGCCTACACAGAACATTTAAACTTTTGCAAAGTATATTTTATTTACGCTCACAGCAGCGATACTTTGCTGAAAGGTGCGCGCAGCGGCATTTTTTTGGACACTAACTTAATTGTTAATCCCACTATTGAAATGACTGAAAATTTTTATCTCATTGCCGAGCGTGATTATGCTTACAATTCTTCCATTGGTTTTGTGCCTGAAGATTCTGCACGTTTTGTAAGCGAACAAGGAAACCCGATTAAGGAAATGGCAATTGTTTTAAAAAACAAATACGCTCATCAGTTGAAAAAACCTTTTCCGTATGTGATACAGGATAAGGTAACGATAACGGAATCAGTTCTTGTTGGTGTAAGTGAAAAGCCCTACACGGTGGACAGAACGCTGTTGCAGGACTTGAAACAAAACAACGGTAAAAGTAAAATTGCAAAAAGCGATAAAGCCATTCCGATAAAAATTAAAAAAGAATTGACCTACGAGCGAATTTCATTGGCGGTAGATAAGCTAAACAGTTACCTGCACGAGTATTACAAAAGAGTTTCCCATTTTGATACAGGCAACGTGGATAAAAAAATAATTCCGTTTTTGTATTAAAATCTCACCTGCAACCTCACATTAATTTGTCGGTTGGTTAAATAATTCGGAATGGCGTAGCGGTTGCCTGTAACATCCATTACCCAAGTGTAAGACACAGTATTGTTTATTTGCAGCAGATTAAAAATTTCCAAAAACACCCACATTTCCTGTAAGTGATTAAACATATTTTTGTTTTTTATGGTGCGGTTTGCTTTTAAAATATTGTATGCAAAACCTGCGTCCACACGGCGATAAGGCGGCATACGCAACACCTGCTGCCAGCGCAAATGCGTGGGCGGTCCAAAAGGTAAGCCGCTGCCAAACTGCATATTCAAATTAAATTTAAAGGCAGGAAAGCGTGTCCAGTAATCCTGAAAAAACAAACCGAACGTGATTAACTGGTTGGTTGGGCGCGGAATGTAGCCGGGGTTCACTAATTGACTGTCAGCTTTCACTTGGTCAAAGGTGTAACCGCGAACAATTTCTTCACCGTCTTTATTAAAATAGTTGTAGTGAATGTTATCGTCAGAATATTCGTAAGTACGCAAAAAACCAAGCGTAGCCCAGCTTTCCACGCCTTTTACAAATTCACCGTTAATGCGCGTGTCAAGCCCTGTGGCAAAACCTTTTGTGTTGTTGTTGGCAAAATAGCGTATGCGCACATCGTCAATTTCGTAAGGAACTAAGTTTTTTAAATCTTTGTAATAGCCTGCAATCATCAGCTTAAAGGGGCGTTCCCACATATTAAAAATATAATCGCCGCTCAATACAAAATGTATGGATTGCTGCGCTTTTACGTTGGTGTTCAAAGTGCCGTCAATGTTGCGCAACTCGCGGTAAAAGGGCGGTTGGTAATACAAACCCGAAGAAAATTTAAACAACCAGTCGCGTTTCCAGTTTGGTTTGTAGGCAATGGTTGCGCGCGGTGAAAACAAAACTTGTTCGTTCACCGTCCAGTAATTTCCGCGCACACCGCCGCTTATGTGCAGATTAGATGAATCTTGCAATGTTTTGTTGAAATTATATTGAACGTAAGCCTGCGAACGCCAACTCGGCAAAGAAACATTTGTTTTGTACGCATCAATTAAATCAATTTGGTTGGGGCTGTAAGGCACAAGGTAGCCCGAAGAATCGACTGTTTTCCATTCATTTAATTTATCGTCAATGCGTTCAAACTGTTGCCGTGCGCCCCAAAGCAATTCGTTGTCTTTGTTTATGGTGCGCGTTCCTTTGTGTTCAATATTGGCAACGGTGGCGTTTAAATAATTTCTTCCGTTGTTGAGGAACGTACCAACGCCGCGATTGTATGCCACCTGCCCGAAGTTTGGTTTCCCGAAATCTGCTTCCAACTGGTCAATCCAATATTGCCCCTGCACGGTGTAAACCTCTTGTTCATTGGCTCTGTAAACCGACGTAATAAATTTCAATTTTGTTTTTGTGTTGGGTTTATAGGTTGTAGAAAGCCCACCCATAAAGGTGGTGTATTGCATCAACTCTTGTCCGTCAAAATACACGGTAAATTTCAAAGCGTTGTTTACCGTTCCGAAATTTGTTTCGCGGTTGCTTGGGATTACTAAATATTTATTTTGTGCAATGTTTCCTAAAAATTCAATTTTCAATTTCGGGTTTATGTCAAAAGTCAAAAATGCCTGAACATCGGTGGCACTTGGTCTGTACTCGCCTTTGGTGTCAAGTGTATTCAGTAAAAAGGTATTGGTTTTGTAGCGCGCACCAATGTTCCAAGCCACCAAACGGTTGTTGCTGATGCCCTCTGCCTGCACGTTTCCGCCCAACAAACTCGCCGAAGCATTGCCCGAAAATTTCAAGGGTTTTTTGTAGGTGATGTCTAACACGCTGCTCATTTTGTCGCCGTATTTGGCTTCAAATCCACCTGCCGAGAAACTCATGTTTTGCACCATGTTTGGGTTGGCAAAACTCAAACCCTCTTGCTGCCCGCTACGCACCAAAAAAGGACGATACACTTCAATGTCGTTTACATACACCAAATTTTCGTCAAAGTTGCCGCCGCGCACACTGTAACCGCTGCTCAACTCGTTGTTGCTGCTCACGCCCATTTGTGTTTTCAAAAGGTCTTCAATATTTCCAGAAGCAGAGGGAAGTTGCGTAAAAACTTTCGCAGAAAGTACCACCATTTCGCTGCTGCGAGCTTTTGTGTCGGTTATTTCCACCACGCCGAGTTCGTTTTTAAATTTTAAAACAGGCGAATAATTTATTTGTTCATCGGGCTTTGCAACAAAGGTGTAAGCGTGAATGCTGTAACTGATGTTCTGAAAAATAATGGTGAGCGTTTTGTCGGCTTCAACGTTCAGGGAATAAAAACCTTTGTCATCGGAAAGCGTGTGAATGTTGGCGTTTTCTTTAATGCCAATGGTAACGTGGTCAATAGGCATACCGTCATTTCCCTTTATTACGCCCGAAATGACAGCTGTTTGCGATTGTGCAAAGAAAATTGAGCAGGAAAAAACAAAAATGAAAATATGTGATTTGAGAGCTTTCAGAAATTTTTAAAGAGAACGAAGATAATGAGATATTATTATTTAAAATTCTAAAATCTAATTTTTGATTTGTGTCAATTAGTGCAATTCGTGGCTTTCTTTTACATTCGTAATCCGAAATTTTGAACACAAGCATTAAACAAAATATTCATCACATTTTAAAAAAGCATTGGAATTACGATACGTTTCGCCCTTTGCAGGAAGAAATTATTTTATCTGTGCTTTCAAAAAAAGACACACTTGCGCTTTTGCCCACAGGTGGCGGAAAATCTCTGTGCTTTCAAGTGTCGGGCTTGGTGTTGGGTGGAACAACCTTGGTGATTTCGCCTTTGGTGGCTTTGATGAACGACCAGGTACAAAATCTGAAAAAGCGAAATATTTCGGCAGTTGCCATAAGCGCAGCCATGAGTTTTAAAGAAATTGATATTGCGCTGAACAACGCCGCGCTCGGTCATGTGCAGTTTTTATATGTGTCGCCCGAACGATTGCAAAGCAAAGATTTTTTGGAAAAACTCGCGCATTTGCCGATTACCTTGATTGCCGTTGACGAAGCGCATTGCATTTCGCAATGGGGTTATGATTTCAGACCGAGTTATTTAAAAATTTCCGACCTGCGAACGTATTTTCCTGACGTGAAAATTATTGCGCTCACGGCAAGTGCCACCAAACCTGTAATTGAAGACATTCAGAAGCAATTGCATTTTAAAGAGCAGCAGGTTTTTCGTCAATCCTTTGCACGGAATAATTTGCGTTATGTAGTGCAGTTGGAAGAAAACAAAACGGCGCGATTGCTCAAACTCATTGCCAATCTTGGCGGTTCGGGCATTGTGTATGTGCGCAACCGAAAAAAAACCGAAGACTTGGCGAAGTTTTTAAAGCAGCAAAAAATCTCTGCACAAGCCTATCATGCAGGTTTAAAGTACGAAGAACGTCAAACCATTCAGCAAAACTGGATTGAAAATAAAACACAAATTATTTGCGCTACCAATGCTTTCGGTATGGGTATTGACAAGCCTGATGTGCGTTTTGTCGTTCATTTGGATTTACCCGAAAGTCTGGAAGCCTATTTTCAGGAGGCAGGCAGAGCCGGTAGGGACGGTAAAATTTCCTACTCCACCATTTTTTTCACTCACGCCGACCAAGAGCGTTTGATTGACAATTTTCAAAAATCGTTTCCTGAATTGGATTATATCAAACAAACCTATCAAGCCATTTGTAATTACTATCAAGTAGCCATTGGTGCGGGACAAGGTTTGAGCGTGGAATTTGATATTGAAAAAATTTGCGCGAGCTATAATCTTTTACCGGTGTTAGTTTACAACAGCATTAAGTTTTTAGAAAAAGAAAATTACATTGCTTTTTTAGACGCGGGTTTTGAACCTTCAAAAGTGATGTTTCTCGCGGGTAAAGAAACATTGTACGATTATCAGATTAAATTTTCAAAATACGAGCCGCTTATAAAAACCCTGTTACGCAGCTATGGCGGTTTGTTTGAAAATTATGTTTTTATCAGCGAAAGAGATTTGGCATATCGCACAAAATCAAACGTGGCAACGGTTACGGAGCAACTGCAATTTTTAAATAAAGAGCAAATTTTATCGTATCAGCCCCAAAGCTCTTTGCCGAAATTAATTTTTACACAAGACCGCGTAAACGCAAAATATTTTGAACTCAATCCTGAAAATTATCATCAGCTAAAAACGCGGCATTTGGAGCGCATCAATTCGGTAATTGATTACACCAATAACAATCAACTTTGCCGACAAACGCAACTGCTCATTTACTTTAACGAGTTTAATTACAGCGATTGCGGGCATTGCGATGTGTGTTTAAGTAAACGCCCGAAAAATTACGAAGGCGTAAAAAATAAACTCGCTGCTTTGCTGCAAACACAAACGCTTTCGTTGGAAGAACTAAAAACGCAGATGAGTTCTTTTAACGATGAAACTTGGGTAAAAACCTTTAATGTGTTGGTAGATGACGGCGTGATTGAAGAAAACGCAGAAAAATTTACTTGGAAGAAGTAACCTGTTTAGAATTTAGTGATTAGGATTTAGAATTTTCATTTCTAATTTTTCTTCCTCATACTCACTACAATCGGCACACCGCTAAAATCATAGGCTTCGCGCAATTTATTTTCAAGGAAACGTTTGTACGATTCTGAAACATATTGCGGCAAATTGCAATAAAACATAAACAAGGCTTCGCCTTTTAGTTGCGACACATAATTTATTTTTACATGCTTGCCTTTTACCGATTGCGGTGGCATGGCTTCAATTAAAGGCAAAAAGAAATCGTTGAGTTTGCGTGTTTGAATGTGGCGTGTTTTGTTTTCATACACTTTCATCGCCACATCAACGGCTTTCATAATGCGTTGCTTATCTAACACCGAAATAAATAAAATGGGAATATCACGGAAAGGCGCAATGCGTTCGCGTAATTTTTCTTCGTACTGCTGCGCGGTTTTGGTGTCTTTTTCAATCAAATCCCATTTGTTTACAAGAATGGCAACGCCTTTACGGTTTTTTTCAATCAAACTTAAAATGCTCAAATCCTGCGAATCCATGCCCTGTTCGGCATCAATCATCAGCAAACACACATCGCTGTTTTCAATGGCGTTAATTGTGCGCATAACGCTGTAAAACTCCAAATCTTCGTGCACCTTAGCTTTGCGGCGCATTCCGGCAGTATCCACCAACCAAAAATCGTGTCCGAATTTGGTGTAGCGTGTGTTAATGCTGTCGCGCGTTGTGCCTGCAATGTCGGTAACAATGTTGCGTTCTTCGCCAAGCAAAGCATTGGCAAGAGAAGATTTACCAACGTTTGGTCTGCCCACAATCGCAATTCTCGGAATGTGAATTTCTTCTTCGGGTTCAACATCTTTCGGAAAAATGGAAACCAACTTATCTAAAAAATCGCCCGTGCCCGACCCACTGATGGCAGAAACAGGATAAATATCGCCCAAACCAAATTGGTAAAACTCGGCAGAGTAAGCGGCTTTCTCGTGATTGTCGGATTTGTTGGCAACTACAATCACAGGCTTTTTGCTTTTGCGAATAAAATTTGCCACTTCTTTGTCAAACTCGGTAATGCCGTCGTTTACATCCACCACAAAAATTAAAGCGGTGGCTTCGTCAATGGCAATTTTTACCTGCTTGCGAATTTCGTCTTCAAACACATCGTCGCTACCTTTAATGTAACCGCCCGTGTCAATCAAGCTGAACGCCACGCCTTGCCATTCGGCTTTTCCGTAATGACGGTCTCGGGTAACGCCGGCAGTTTCATCAACAATGGCTTGGCGCGTTTCCGTTAATCGGTTAAATAAGGTTGATTTCCCTACGTTCGGTCTTCCTACTATGGCTACAACATTTGGCATAAGGCTGCAAAAGTAGTAAAATTCGGGTATGGAAGGTGTGGGTTTTTCCTGACATTTTTTTTTGCTCCTTAAAATTTGTTTCCGTACTTTTAGAAAATGAAATTTAAAACCATTCTTTTTACGCTGATGTTGGCTGCCTTTGGTTGCCATGCGCAAAACACAAAAACAGGTACAATAAAAAACGAAGTTCCTGAAACGTTTACCATTTCAAAAAATGACATCAACAGTTTGCTTTCGCACAAGGCTGATGATGTAATTGCCAACAATAACAAATATCTTGACAAAGCGCAGGTGCAGGTAGTTTCCACTTCGGGCGACATGACATCTATGCGTTTAAAAATGGATTATATTGCCAACGCTTTTCTTTTTGTGCAGGTAAATGGTGCTTTTTCCACTCAGGTTTTTGTAACCACGTCTGATAAATCTGTGTTTTACAAAAGCGAAGAAAAAAACGGCAACTTCGTATTAACCAAATGTGACGAAGAGGACATTATTTCTGAATAAAATTTTACTCACCACTCTTAAACATATACTCAATTTAATCATGATGAAAAAATACCTACTATCTTCCGCTTTTATCTTTTTAGCTGCATTTGCTTTTTCGCAAACGCCTATACTTAACAGCCGACCAAGCGTTACCAACAGCGTTATTTATTTGGATTTTGACGGACAAGTGGTAAGCGGTACGCTTTGGAATACGAGTGCAAGCACCGTAGCTGTTATAAACGCTTCGCCGTCAACGCTCAGTGCAAATAACAAAATAATTGCATGGAAACGCATCAGCGAAGATTTTATACCTTTTGATGTGAACATAACAACCGACAGCCTTCGTTTTAACAGTGCGCCTGCAAACCGCCGTATGCGTGTTGTAATTACGCCAACAAGTTATTGGTATGCAAATGCAGGCGGTGTTGCTTATGTAAACAGTTTTACTTGGGGCGGTTATCCCGGCACGCCGTGTTGGGTGTTTGAAGATAAACTCAGTTACTCTGCAAAAAACGTGGCAGAAGCCGCTTCGCACGAAATAGGACATACGTTAAGTTTAAGACATCACGGTGTATGGAATTCCCCAACCACACCCTGCACGCTCACCGCGCAATACAGCAATGGCGTGGGAACGGGTATTATCTCGTGGGCACCGATTATGGGCGTGGGTTATACTAAAAACGTAACAATATGGCACGCGGGACGAAATACATCAAGCAATGGTACATATCCCTGTGGCATTCCGCAAAACGACCATAGTAATAACGCCACTTATGGAATTACACACAGTTCCCGTTTAAGTTTTGTAACCGATGATGTGGGCGACACATACAACACCGCAAAAACGTTGAATTTAAGTTCTGTAAACCTTGTGGACTCGGGCTTGATTTCTACCCCCTCAGACATTGATGTATATAAATTTACCATTTGCAATAACCGTTATGTGTCTTTCAACATAAAACCATGGGCGTTGGATACAAGCAATACTTATTCGGGTTCTACAAGCGGTTATCAGGGTGCGAATTTGGACATCAGATTCCATTTGTATAATGCAACAACCAATTCTTTAATAGCCGTTGATACTACACTTACCCGATTATTTACGTTAAGAGGTCTTAACCTCACGGCGGGAGATTATTATTTTACCGTTGATGGAGGTCGTTCAAGCAATTATGACGATTATGGAAGTTTGGGGCGTTATTATATGTACATAAAAGCGACTAATCCGCCGGTGCTTTCAAATACTATTGTTACCAACCCAACATACTGTGCAAATCAAAACGCATTTTTAACTTATACGTCAAACGGCACGCCAACCTCATGGCAATGGCTTGTTACAGGTTCTGTGGGAACAAATACATACACCACTTCAAATCTCAACCTGTCTTTTAATTCGGCAGGCATATACACCATCAGCTTACTGGCAAGCAGTGCCGCTTCACCGGCTTGTGCCGTAACAAAAACCATTAATATAACACCGTTGCCAAACATAACCGTAAGCAGCAGCAATTCTGAAATATGCTTGGGTTCATCTGCCACACTTACGGCAAACGGTGCAAGTTCTTATTCGTGGGACACAGGCAGCACAAATTCTGTTATTGCGGTAAATCCAAGTATAAGCACCGCCTATACTGTTGTTGGAAGTCAATCAACGTGTAGCGCGACTGCTGTTTTCACGCTGTTTGTTTCGTCTGAACAGCCAAGCGTAACCATAAGCAGCAGCAGTCCTACGATATGCTTAGGTTCATCTGCCACGCTTACGGCAAACGGTGCAAGCTCTTATTCGTGGAATACAGGCAGTACTGATTCTGTTATTTCAGTAAATCCAAATACAAGTACTGCTTATACTGTTGTCGGCGGGCAATCAACCTGCGTTGCTACTGCCGTGTTTACCTTGTATGTTTCCCCGATTTCGCCAATCTCTACGCTTAGTGTTACCAACCCTGATTGCAATAATGCGTGTACAGGTGTTCTGAATGTTACTACAAGTTCAGGTACTGCACCGTACTCATACAGTCTTGTAAACAGCAACTGCACCACCATGCCCTGCACAAATTTGTGCGATGGGCTTTATACGCTTTATACATACGATGCCGTAGGTTGTAATTCATTTGATATTTTTTCAATTACTTGCTATAACACGCCAACAACAACAAGTATAAGCGAAGTAAAAATCACAGGTAATGAATTGAAAATTTATCCAAACCCTACACACGATTATGTTACTATTGAAGCTCAAACAAACAGCAAAGTGGAAATTTTCAATACGCTTGGAAGTCTTGTTTTTTCTAAGCAAATGAGCAATTCGCCTGCTCTGTTACTCAACACAGAAAACTGGGCTAAAGGCATTTATTTTGTGAAAGCAATTTCGCCCGACAAAACACAAGCGGTGAAAAAATTGGTGATTGAGTAAAGCCCCCTAAATCCCCAAAAGGGGGGACTTTTAGAGTAATACTAAAAAAAATCCCGTTCAATAGTAAACGGGATTTTTTATTTCCCAACCCTACTCCAATTTAATTATCTTTGTTTCCTTTAATTTTAGAAAATGAAAATTTCTCTTAATTGGCTTAAAACCCTTATTAATACAGATATTTCGGCGAACGAAATCTCAACTTTACTCACCGCTTCGGGTTTGGAAGTGGAAAGCACAGAAACTTTTGAAAGTTTGCAGGGTGGCTTAAAAGGTTTGGTTGTCGGTCATGTGTTGGAATGCAGCAAACACCCTGATGCAGACCGTTTGAGTTTAACCAAAGTGGACGTTGGCATGGGCGAGCCTTTGTCAATCGTGTGCGGTGCGCCAAACGTAGCGGCGGGACAAAAAGTAATTATAGCCACCGTTGGCACAAAATTATTTCCTGTAAGCGGAGAACCATTTGAAATAAAAAAATCAAAAATTCGCGGTGCGGTAAGCGAAGGTATGATTTGCGCCGAGGACGAAATCGGGCTTGGCACAAGCCACGCGGGCATTATGGTGTTGCCCGAAGATACAAAAGTAGGTTTACCCGCTTCCGAGTATTTCAACATTGAAAATGATACCGTGCTTGAAATAGGTTTAACACCAAACAGAAGCGATGCTGCTTCACATCTTGGCGTAGCAAGAGATTTAGCAGCTATACTAAATACAAACGAAAATGTTTCAACTTATCAAACTGCCATTTCAGGTTTGCAAGAATTGCCCGAAGCAAGCAATTTAACCGGCGTAAAAATTACAATTGAAAATCAGGAGGCTTGCAAACGCTACTCCGGCTTGGTAATTAGCGGCGTTAAAGTGAAAGAAAGTCCCGATTGGTTAAAAAATCGTTTGAAGGCAATCGGTATTCGCCCGATTAATAACATTGTGGACATTACCAATTTTGTGTTGCACGAGCTCGGGCAGCCGCTCCACGCCTTTGATTTAGACAAAGTGAAAGGAAACCACATTATTGTTCGCAACGCAAAAGCAGGAGAAAAATTTGTTACGTTAGACGATGTTGAACGTACATTACAAGAAAACGATTTAATGATTTGCAACGAAAGCGAGCCTATGTGTTTGGCGGGCGTGTTTGGCGGAAAAGCAAGCGGCGTAACGGAAAGCACAACATCAATCTTTTTAGAAAGCGCGTATTTTGAACCGAGTTATATTCGCAAAAGTTCTAAACATCACGCGTTAAAAACCGATGCTTCATTTCGCTATGAGCGCGGCACAGACCCCGAAATAACTGTAACAGCTTTAATTCGCGCCGCCAATTTAATTTTGGAAATTGCGGGCGGCTCTGTAAGCATGGGCATTACAGACTTGTATCCCGAAAAATTAGAGCCGTTTAAAGTGGCGTTTTCTTATGCGAGTTGCAACGAACTAATCGGGAAAAATATTGAACACGGCAAAATAAAAAACATCATTCATCATCTCGGCATTGAAATTGACAGCGAGGGCAATGACGGTTTATTGTTAAAAGTGCCCCGCTACAAAGCAGACGTGAGGCGCGAAACAGACGTGATAGAAGAGGTAATGCGCATTTACGGTTATGACCATGTGGAAGTAAGCAAATCCATTTCTTACACGGCTTTGAATGAAGAAAAGAATTTTGAACTCTTGTTAGAAAACAAAATCGGTGCGCTGTTGGAAGGTTTTGGTTTCAATGAAATTATGTCTTTGTCTTTAACCAAAGAAACCTATTATTCCGAAAAAGAAAATTTGGTGCGTATGCTAAATCCTTTGAGCAGCGACCTTTCCGTGATGCGCGGCGATATGCTGTTTAGTGGCTTGGAAGCCATTGCATATAACATCAACCGAAAAAATGCGGATTTAAAATTGTTTGAAATCGGAAGAATTTACAACGCCGAAAAAACAAACGATGAAACAAAATACAGCGAACAAAAACAACTCGCTTTGTTTGTAACAGGAAATTTATTTCCCGAAAATCCCTACAAGTTAGAACAGAAAGCAGATTTTTCATTTTTAAAATCGGCGGTAAATAATGTGTTGGAAAAATGCGGCATCACCAATTACAAAAGTGTGGAAAGCTCTTACCAAAATTTTGACTTAGGGCTTTCATATTCTCTGAACAACAAGCCACTTGCAGAGTTTGGCTCTGTATCAAAGACGCAACTGAAAAAATTTGACATGGCGCAACCTGTATTTTACGCTTGCTTTAATTGGGAAGTTTTGGTACGCGCATTCTCAAAACAAAAAACACGGTTTGAAGAAATAAGCAAATTTCCTGCGGTGCGCCGCGATTTGGCGTTGCTGATTGACAAATCAATTAAATACAGCCAAATTGAAGAATTGGCTTTTACGACCGAAAAAAAATTATTGAAAGTCGTAAACCTCTTTGACATTTACGAAGGCGAAAAACTCGGCAACAAAAAATCGTATGCCGTAAGTTTTACTTTAATGAACAACGAAGCCACCCTCACCGACAAACAAATTGACGGCGTAATGGAAAAATTAATTTCTAATTACAAAGAGAAGTTGGGCGCGGAGTTGAGGTAGGTTTTTTCTATTCTTGAAACATAATGAAAAAAATTATTGCCATTTTATTTTTTTGTACAGCGTGCATAAATGTAAATGCGCAAGACACCATTTATTACAGCAACGGTAAACCTAAAGAAATAGGGCAACGTAATGAGAAAAGCGAAAAAACAGGAAAATGGAAAAGTTACTACTTCAACGGACAATTATGTACCATTGGAAAATATAAAAATGGTTTACCTATAGGAAAGTGGGAAATCTACCACGACAATGGACAATTAAATAGTATTGGAAAATATAAAAACGACAAGCCTGTAGGAAAATGGAAAATCTATCACTCAAACGGACAATTATGGGAGATTGGAAAATTTGAAAAAGGAAAGCGAATGGGAGAATGGAAAAGCTATTACGAAAATGGACAATTAGGTAATGTTGGAAAATATATAGATGGAAAGCCGATAGGTGAGTGTAAAGGTTATCATGAAGACGGACAATTAAGATTTCTTGGAATGTATGAAAATGGAGTAGAAACAGGAGAGTGGAAATATTATCACGAAAATGGGAAATTAATGCGAATTGGGAAATATGAAAACGGAATATCTCCACAATGGAAGTGCTATGATAAAAGTGGTAAATTGATAGATTGTGATAGGAATGATTAATCTATTCCGCAATAATTTTTAACCCTTACAATTTTTCATTCAGGTTTTATTTTCACAATCTTGCCGTCTTTCATAATAACAAGTTCTGTGCCTTTTTGTTTTTTGTACTCAATAAGTTTTGCGTAGGCTTTTTTTAACCCCAACAAAATTTTGTCTCTAAGTTCTATTTGTTTTTCAACGGTGGTCATAATGTTTTTAATAATTCAGAAAACTCCTCTAACCGCATTACTTTAATAGGAGGAAATACCAAATCGTTAAGAGCCAATAATTTTTTATCGTTAGATACCAAAATATCAGCAATAGAGGCAATGTAAGTATCGGCAAACTTGTTATCATCAACATCGCCCTGCACAAGATTGAAGAAATAAAAAATATCCTGCATGGAGGCATTTGGCGCGGTAAGCATAAAACCAAGCAAATTATGTGTTACGGCTTCGCCCCAAAACTCCATAAACTTTTCTTCGTATTCCAATAAAATTTCTGTTGAAACACACAATTCATAACGCCCCTCAATAAATGCGTCAAACACATTTCGGTACGAAGAACGCTTGCCTATGCAACTCAATAAACAGTTGGTATCTAAAACAACTTTCATCTTTTACAAACTACTTTGTATTTGCCGAAAGCCATTGTTGGTATATGCGTTCTGTATAGTTTCGGTTGTTTTCTTCCCGAGAAACAGCCTCATCTAATTTTTGTTTGAAATAAAAATTCATCAATGATTTCACTTCGCTGAGCTGTTTCTCGTCAGTTACAAAACGAAAACTTTTAAGAAGCTCTAATTGCAGTTGAGTAAGTTTATTTTGAACAGTATTCATATGGTTGAATTTTGATAAATCAAATTTAGCATTTTATATCCATATAAAGCGAATACTATTGCTTCATTTAGAATTTAGTAATTAGAGTTTAGAATTTTCTACGAAATTATGTATCTATGCACTTTCAAAATAAATGCTTAACCAAAAACATATTTTCAAAAACCTTAAAGTAATAGAATTAGCAGGTGTTTTGGCGGGACCAAGTGTAGGTTATTTTTTCGCGGAGTTGGGTGCGAAAGTGATTAAAGTTGAAAATCCAAAAACCAATGGTGATGTAACCCGCAGTTGGAAGTTAAAAAGCGAAGACATTAAAGAAAGCGCAAGCGCGTATTTTTGGAGCGTAAACGCGATGAAAGAATGTGTGATGTTGGATATTACAATTCCCTCACAACTGCAAAAATTATACGAATTCATAAAAACCGCAGACATTGTTATTACCAATTACAAAAGCGGCGACGACAAAAAACTGAAAGTGGATTACAAAACACTTTCGCAAATAAATCCGAAATTAATTTATGCTTCGGTAAACGGTTTTGGTGAAAATTCCCCGCGCACCGCGTATGACTTGATTTTGCAAGCCGAAAGTGGTTTTATGAGCATGAACGGCGAGCCAAATTCCAAAGCCTTAAAAATGCCTGTGGCGTTAATTGATTTATTGGCAGGACACCAACTGAAAGAAGCCATTTTAATTGCTTTGCTGAAACGTTACGAAACCCAAACAGGCGCGCACATTTCCGTTTCTTTGTTTGACAGTGCCGTAGCTTCACTCGCCAATCAAGCCACAAATTGGCTCATCGCACATTCATTGCCAAAACCTGCGGGCAGCATTCACCCCAATATTGCGCCTTACGGCGAATTGTTTGAAACAAAAGATAATCACCTCGTAACCTTTGCAATCGGTAGCAACAAACAATTCAAACAGTTGTGCGACTTAATTCAATATCCGAGCTTGGCAACAAATCCACAGTACGCCAACAATCATTTGCGTGTGAGCAATCGCACACAATTCTACTCTATTTTGTACGATTACATCAACAAATTCAATTTCAAAGATTTGTTTCAGAAATGTGTGGAGCGCGAAATCCCAATCGGTAAAATCCGTAATCTGAAAGAAGTGTTTGAATTGCCCGAAGCACAAGCCATGCTTCGCCAATTTGAGTTTGAGAAAAAAAATTATGAAGCGGTGTCGAGTGTGGCATTTAAATTTTTGGAATAAAAGAATTAAACCACATAGGAACATAGTAGGCATAGATATTTTTTCAGAACAACATAGTTTCATCGCTTCGCGATGCTATGTGAAAACTAATATGATTAGCAAGAACTATGAAATCTATGTATCTATGTGGTTTTATTTAAAATTAAAATGTTTAAAGTAAAACAAGCAAATACTCCCGAACAATTAGAAGCAATCATAAAATTGCGTTGCAAAATTTTGCGCGACCCTTGGAATCAACCCGCAGAAACTGCTACCGACACATTAGAGCAAAGCAGCGTAAATGCCTTTATTGAAGATGAAAACGGAAACATTATTGCTTGCGGGCGTTTGCAGGAAAACGAAAATAAAATCGGACAAATCCGTTTTATGGCTGTTGAAAATGATATGCAGGGAAAAGGTCTCGGAAAAATGATTTTGATTTTTTTGGAAGACAAAGCAAAGCAAATGCAATTAAAAACTATTGAACTTCAAGCCCGCGAAAACGCTGTTGAGTTTTACAAAACCTGTGGCTATACTATAAAAGAAAAATCGTTTTTGTTGTGGGGGCAAATTCAGCATTACTTAATGGATAAAAGCCTCCTCTAACTCCTCCAAAGGAGGGGAACTGCGAAACTTAGAAAAACATGACAACATCATTATTTATAAACAACGGTAAAAAAGTCCCCCTTTGGGGGATTTAGGGGGCTGCACTATGAACCTTAGCAATCTCATTAACGAAATAAAAAATCCGAGCAGTGCAAGTGCGCACAAACAAGCATTGGATATTTACACCATGCTGGAAAACAACCGAACGAAATTTTTAGAAAAGTTAGATAAAGACACTTACAATCATTTACTCAAAAACTTTGAAAGCCTAAGCGAAGCAAGAGCTACGGAATACAATTCAACTTCTTACAAAGATGAATTTAACCGCACTTATAATTTACTGTTGTTTTATTTAGACAGAATTATTTAAAACATAATTCCTACGCTGATGCGTATTGCTGTTTGAAACAATTTTTGTTTTATGTAAGAATAAGTAATGCTGCCGTCAGAATTTACAGCCGAATGACTGTAAAGATATTTTGACTCGTTACGCATTAAAGGCGTAAGCCCGCGAAAAAAATTAATATTTAAAAAGGCTGCCGTAGAACCCGACAAACGGTACTCCAAGCCTGCGCCTGCATTAAAACCTAAACGCAAAGGAATAAACGAAGCATCGGGATTTATATTAACACCTGTTTCAGAAATATCACCGCTAACTTTTTGGTAAGTGCTGTCGTTGATGTACTTTCCTGTTTCGTAATAAGTATCGGTGGCGGTGGTTTTAATGCGCACGCCCACTTCTGCGCCAAACAAGCCGTAATACCTCATGCCGTTAATTTCTTTGGTGGAAAGTCTTAAAATAACGGGTATGCTCACCATAGTAGTATTTATTTTTCTTTCGTTGAGATGACAAAGCAAATCGCCGTTTTTCTTTCCGTCTTCGGGTTTTACCAATTCGTTTGACTGATTTCTGTAATAATGCACTTGGTAATTGTCTGCCGAGTCGTTTTTCACGCTGTATTTGCCGCCCTCAAAATCAGCCCCAATACCCGTAATCAATGAAATAACGTTTGAAAAACGGCGTTCAATATTTAAACCAAAACCATAGGCAAACAAAGTTCCCTTGGGGATATTGTTTTTGTCGCCACCCACAAACCACGCAGGCTGTGGCGTAATTCTTAAACCAAACCGCCAATCTCTGTCATCGTCATCAGCTTGTGCTTTTAAAATGGTTGAGCTAAACACCAACAGGGTAAAAAGAAATAAAAACTTTTTCATCGTATTTTTTTTAATGGTTACTTTGCACAAAAGTAAAATAAATTTGTAACGCAAATGATGAAAAAGAACCTCTTGTTTTTAACTTTTCCGCTCTTGGTTTTTGTTTCCTGTAACAATAATTCGCTTGAAGTTGATATTTCAAACGTGAACACAGAGCCGCTTAAAATTTTAAGATTGGATAACGATTTGTTTACTCTGAACGAAAAAAATTTTGATAAACAATCTGAAATAATTAAACATAAATACGGTATTTATTACGAACATTATTTGGCTTATTTTCTCAATCGCGGCGGAACAAAAGATACGCTGTATAAGCCGTCAGTATTGGATTTTGTAAACGATAAAGATGTGCGAGAAACCTATGCTTACGTTAAAAAATTATACCCTGACACAAAAATTGAAAGCATAAACAATCAACTGAACAATTGTGTAAAACGTTTTCATTATCATTTTCCCGAAAAAAAATTGCCTAAAAATTTAATTACTTGCCTCAGAGGCTGGAATTACGCTTTTTCCTACATGGACAGTTCTTTTGTGCTTGGATTGGATATGTATATGGGCGATACGGCAAAGTTTTATCAGATGTTGCGTTTCCCAAAGTATATGACAAAAAACATGAATGAACATTATATTGTTCCTGATATTATGCGGGGTTGGCTGCTTACCGAATTTGATAATGATGTAGCCGAAAATATTTTATTAAACCACACCATTTTTTACGGAAAATTATATTACGCCATCAACGCTTTGCTGCCAAACGCACACGACAGTTTATTGATTGGTTACACAGGCAAACAATTAAAGTATTGCCGCGATTTTGAAAAACAATTGTGGAGTTATTTTGCCGAAAAAAACAGACTGTATGAAAATAATTTGCAAACCATTCGTGAATTAACCAGCGAAGGACCGTTTACAGGCGCAATCAGCAAAGATTGTCCGCCGCGAATAGCCATGTGGGTGGGTTGGCAAATTGTAAAAAGTTACATGAAACACAACAAGGATATTTCGCTTGGCGAATTAATGAAAGAAAAAGACAGTAAAAAGATTTTGAGTAAAAGCAAGTACAGACCTTAATGCGCGCTTACTTCTTTTCAAAATACTTTTTCATTCTTGCAAAGTAATTTTCTTTCCACATTTTTTTGTATTGTTCGCTTTGCCCTTCGGGCAAGTTGGAATGAGTGATTGTAATAAGCGTACAATCGTCTTTATAGGTAAAGAACATATCCACCAAAGAATCTTCGTCTTCGGGTGCAAAATCGGTGGTGCGCCATTTTTGAATAATTTTTTTGTAAGGGAATAT
Organism: Bacteroidota bacterium; assembly: GCA_019638705.1. Lineage (GTDB taxonomy): Bacteria > Bacteroidota > Bacteroidia > B-17B0 > Aurantibacillaceae > Aurantibacillus. Next base: position 45,453 of record JAHBTI010000006.1, on the reverse strand, counting down.
TTCTACGTTAGTTCCTGTAATATACCCGTCCCACACAGAAAACGTTCCGCCTTCGCTGGGGCTTGTGGTGGCTTGGCTGCCCGTAAATTCCGAATGAACGGCATCATTCAGCCAACCGCTGAACACCTCTTTGGCAGTACAGTGAAGTTTCACAGATATTTTAATCTTTTCCACGTTGTTTAACTTGTTTTTGTGTGTATGTTAATTTGTCTGTTTTCTCTTAAAATGTTTGTTGCCGTTGCTGCAATGTGCGCAGGTGAAAATCCACACTCTTCGTATAATTCGGCTTGCTCGCCATGTTCAACAAATTTATCGGGAATGCCCAAACGAACCACTTTGGCAGAATAACCGTTATCAGCCATAAACTCCAACACCGCGCTGCCCATACCACCCATTATGCTGCCGTCTTCCACAGTTATAACTTTGTCAAAGTTAGTAAAAACTTCGTGAAGCAAATCTTCGTCAATCGGTTTTGCAAAACGCATATCGTAATGCGCGGCATTAATATTATCCTTGCTTAATTTTTCAAGGGCTTGTGTTACCAAATTTCCTGCCGTGCCTATGGATAAAATTGCAATGTCTTTTCCGTCTTTTATTTTTCTGCCTTTACCTATTTCAATTTTTGTAAACGGTTTTTTCCAGTCGGGCATTACACCGTTTCCGCGCGGATAACGAATGCTGAACGTTCCCTGCACTTCGTCTAATTGGGCAGTGTACATTAAATTGCGCAATTCTTCTTCGTTCATCGGTGCGCTCACAATCATATTGGGTATGCAACGGAAGTAGGCTATATCGTATGCGCCGTGATGTGTTGCACCGTCAGCCCCTGCAAGTCCGCCTCTGTCCAAACAAAAAACAACTTTTAAATTTTGTAATGCCACATCATGAATAACTTGGTCATAAGCCCGTTGCATAAACGATGAATAAATATTGCAAAACGGAACCAAGCCCTGTGTTGCCAAGCCCGCGCTGAACGTAACGGCGTGTTGCTCTGCAATGCCCACATCAATCGCACGTTCGGGCATGGCTTTCATCATAATATTTAATGAAGAACCCGACGGCATGGCAGGAGTTATGCCCACAATTTTTTCATTTTTTTCTGCGAGTTCCACAATGGTATGCCCAAACACATCTTGGTATTTGGGTGCTTGCGGAGTTTTGGGAGTTACTTTAATTATTTCGCCTGTATTTTTGTTAAACAGCCCCGGTGCGTGCCAAAGTGTTTCGTTTCCCTCTTCGCTGAATTTATAGCCCTTGCCTTTTTTGGTGAGAACGTGCAGCAGCTTTGGTCCCGGAATATCTTTTAAATCTGCCAGCACTTTGGTTAAGCGCACCACATCGTGTCCGTCCACCGGTCCGAAATAGCGGAAGTTTAAAGACTCAAATAAATTACTTTGTTTGAGCAAACTTGTTTTTACCGCGCCCTCCACTTTACTTACAATTTCCTGTGCACTTGTTCCGAATTTACTCAGCTTGCCGAGCAATTCCCAAACCATGTCCTTTGCTTTATTGTATGTGTGCGAAGTGGTGATGTCGGTTAAATATTCTCTCAACGCGCCCACATTCGGGTCAATGCTCATGCAATTATCATTCAATACCACCAACAGATTTGCATTTTCAACACCTGCGTGATTTAATCCTTCAAAGGCTAAACCTGCGGTCATAGCTCCATCGCCAATTACGGCAATGTGATGTTTGTCTTTTATGTTGTTATGACGGCTTGCCACCGCCATGCCCAACGCCGCGCTGATTGAAGTGGAGGAGTGTCCAACACCAAAGGTATCGTATTCGCTTTCGCTGCGTTTCGGGAAACCGCTAATGCCTTTGTAAATGCGGTTTGTGTGAAACACATCTCTGCGACCCGTGAGAATTTTGTGTCCGTAAGCTTGATGTCCAACATCCCAAACCAATTGGTCGTAAGGCGTGTTAAAAACATAATGAAGTGCAACAGTTAATTCAACCACGCCGAGCGATGCCCCAAAATGCCCACCCTTAACAGAAACCAAATCAATAATAAACTGACGAAGCTCATCACTTAATTGAAGCAACTGCTCTTCTTTCAGTTGGCGCAAATCGGCAGGTGAATTAATTTTTGACAATAACTCACCCGGAATAAACCCTGAACCTTTTACAATTTCCATTTAAACAAAACTAAATTTTTAAAATCGGCATGAGAGAGCTCCGATTTTGCAGCCCAATATTAAACAAATTTTCTTCGTGAGGATATTTTTTTTAGCATCTAAAAACGTTAAAATTATTTTTTCAGCAAATAGCCTTTTTCCAACGAAATAACTTCTGTTTCTCCAATTTCAAGGCTTACGGGTTCTGTAATTTTTTCGTAACCTTTTTTCACCACATTCAAAATGTATTTTCCGCCGTTCAGGGTAAGAAAATATTCACCGTTCTCGTTGGTAAGCGTTGAAGCAACAACTGTTGTTCCTGCCTCATCTGTCAATGTAATTTCAACATCAGGAACGCCGTAACCCTCGCCACCCTCGCGAATAATGCCTTTAATAATACTTAAACCGTTTGACGATTTTCTTTTGCCGTCTTTTTCTAAAATGGCGTAATCCTGTAAATCAATTTTGTAAATGTCGTTTTCACCCAAGCCGCCTTTTCTGTCGCTTGAAACGTAAGCGTATCTCGCATCTGCGCTAATGGTTAATTGCCCTTCTTTTGCTGCCGTGTTTATGGGATAACCAACGTTTACAGGCGTACTCCATTTTCCGTTTTCGTAAACGGTTTTAAACACATCGTAGCTGCCCATGCTTTTTGGTCCGTTGCTGCAAAAAAACAAGGTTTTTCCGTCGGGTGCTAAAAACATTCCTGCTTCATCGTAAGGCGTGTTTATTTCCGCACCAAGATTTACAGGTTTTCCCCACTCTTTTTTCTTGCGCTCCACTACCCAAATGTCGCTTCTGCCGTAACCACCCGGGCGTTCGCTGCTGAAAAAATATTTTTTTCCGTCGGGCGAAATACACACACCGCCTTCCCAATAAGTAGAATTAACAGGTTTTCCGAGCGATTCGGGCTTTTTCCATTTTCCGTCGCCCTGCACTTTGCTCACAAACACATTCCCGCCAATAGATTCTTTATTATTAATGTCGTTTTGGTAAATAAAAATTTGTTTTCCATCGGGCGAAATGCTTGTACAGGCATCGTGCGCCAATGTGTTTACAGGTTTTCCCACGCTTGCTGCATTTGCAAACTTGTGTGAGGTTGTATCATAATCGGCTATGTAAATGTTTTCAAAATATTTTCCGTCGCCCTGCACATCGGTAAGTGCGCTTGTGCTTTCGGGGCGGCGTGTGGTAAACACTAACTTTTGCCCATCGGCGGTAATGCAGGGGTTTTTGTCGTCATACGCGCTGTTAATGCCCGCACCCATGTTCATCACGTTTACGTTTACAGGATTTTCAATCATCATTTTTGCATTGGTACATTGCTTGGTGAGCAACTCGGCATCTTCCAAATCTTCCTGTTCCACGTTTTTGAAAGATTTAAACTTTGTCGCTGCATCTATGGCTTTATCAAACTCTTCGTCTATCTGATAAATTTTTGCCAGCACCAAATGTGTTTCGGGTTTCAGGTCTTTATTTATGTCCACCGCCGTTAAAAGTTTTTGTTTGGCATTTTCGTATTGCTTTAAATTAAAATAACAAAGCCCCACATAATATTTCAGAGGGGCATCGTTTGAATTGTTTTGTTCCACTTCGCGGTAAGTATTTAGTGCGCCAACGTAATCAAAAGCGTATAATTTTTGTTTGGCTATTGCCATTTTTGCGGCATCGCCTACTGCATTGCCTTTTTTTTCTTTTTTTTGAGCAAAGCCAAGTACAGAAAGAAATAAGAAGATAAAAGTTAATTTGTTCATATTGGTTAATTATGTGGGAAACTAAGGTACAGTTTCTTTGGTTAAAAGTCTGAAAAAAGTTTTCTACTTTTACCCGTACCAAAACAAAAAAACTATGGTGAAAAAAATTTCTTTGTCAATTACAGGTATCTGTTTTTTTATTTTTAATGCCTGTACAAAAGATGTGGGAAAGTTACCGACAGCATCGGTAACGCCAACAGGTTGCGATACGGTAACCTATACCAAGCACATTAAACCCATTATTGACATGAACTGCGCTTTATCCGGTTGCCATGCCGGCAATACCGCTAACCCGCTTTTAACTTCTTATGAATTGGTTAAAAACCGGGCAGATGCAGGCAGGATAAAAGCACGCGTGATTGATGGTAATCCAAGTTTTATGCCACAGGGTGCTCTTCCGCTGCCACAGACACAAAAAGATTTAATTACCTGCTGGCTCAATAACGGCATGAAGGAATAATTTTACGTTTAAAAATGTATCTTCGCGACACCATTTTTTTCGTTGAATTTAGATTACACATACATTACGCTGTTTGGTTACACCATTTACGAGCCAATGGCAATTTTTACCAACTTCATTTTTTTTATCTTAACCGTTGTTTTTTTTAAGCAGCTAAACAGTTTTTCTCAGCCTTACGCCAGGCAAATGGCTTGGTTTTTGCTTACTTTGGGCATCAGCTCCTGTTTTGGTTCGGCGGCTCACGGTGCGCATGAGCAGTTGGGCACTGTGTTTTTTGATACCGTTGTTTTTCTCTGTAATTTTTTCAGCCTTGTGGCGGTTTATTTTTGTTTTCGTTCGGCTTATACGCTGTACAGTAAGGCGCAAAACAAATACATTATTTATTTTATTGCTTTGTGGGTGCTTGTACTCATGGTGTCAAGTTTCATCAACGGAAAATTTTTGCTGATTAAAATTCATGCCGGCATTGTACTTATTTACTCTTTAACTGCACATTATCTTGTGTATCGCAAAACGCGCCAACGCGGCAGCCGCATTATTGTTACAGGAATTTTAATTTCTTTTTTATCCATATTGGTTCACTCGCTTAAAATGTCTGTTCACGACTATTTTAATTACAAAGACATAGCCCATGTTATTATGACTGTTGCCTTAATTTTAATTTACAAAGGTGCTTTGTTAAACGTAAACGAACTTGATGGAGAAATAAGTCGTATCAAACAATAATTGACTAAACCACACAATTTTTTCTGTCCATAATAGTTATATTCGCGTGCCGAATATGAGCAAGAATTTAGTCATCATTCCTACCTTCAACGAAATTGAAAACATTGACAAAATGGTACGCACCGTTTTTTCATTGCCGCGTAATTTTGATGTATTGATTGTTGATGACGGCTCTCCCGACGGTACAGCGGCTCATGTAAAAAAACTGCAAAGCGAGTTCGGTGGCAAATTGCATTTGGAAGAACGCACAGGAAAACTGGGGCTTGGCACGGCTTACATTCACGGCTTTAAATGGGCATTGGCGCAGCATTACGATTTTATTTTTGAAATGGATTGCGATTTCAGCCATAATCCCGCAGACTTAGTCCGCTTATTGGAAGCCTGTGAAAGTGGGGCAGATGTGGCTGTGGGTTCGCGCTATGTAAAAGGCGGCAATGTGCGCAACTGGGACATGAAACGTATTTTGTTATCTTACTTTGCCTCGTGGTATGTGCGTTTGGTATTGTGGATACCTGTAAAAGATACCACCGCCGGGTTTAAATGTTACAAACGCAAAGTGCTTGAAAGTTTAGAACTTGATAATATAAAATTTATGGGCTACGCTTTTCAAATAGAAATGAAATACCGCGCTTACAAAAAAGGATTTAAAATTGTGGAAGTTCCCATTACCTTTATTGACCGCGTGCTTGGCGTAAGCAAAATGAGCACCAAAATTTTTAAAGAAGCATTTTTGGGTGTTTTGAAAATGCGGTTTTCTATTTAACGCACCAACTCTCCGTTCGTTTTCAGCAATTCCGTTTCCGAAATTTTCATGTTGTACAGCGCGTTGATATAACGCGTTTGTGTGTCTTCCAGATTTTTTTGTGTTTGTATGGTTTCTAAAAATGCAGCTTTGCCGATTTTGTAACGCTCCAAAGAAATGTTTTGAACTTCGTTTGCATCAGTTAAATTTTGTGTTTCCATTTCCAAAATTTGTTTGTTGAGCAAAAAGGCTTGGTAATTGATGTAAACCAAAGCGTCCACTTGAAGTTGCGTTTGTTCGGTAATATATTTTTGATTGAGCGCGAGAATGTTTCGCTCTTTCACCAAGCGGTTATTTTTTCCGCCGTTAAATAAGAGCCACGAAGCCGTGATGCCCGCCATTGGTCCCGTTTGCCGGTTCATAAAAAGGAAGCCCGCCTGGCTGTTGGCGCGGGTTAAATTATACGCGCCTTGCAGTTGCACCAAAGGCAAATTGGCAGAGCGCGCTTCTTTTACACTTTGATTAAAAATCAATTCGTTTTGTTTGGAAATTAAAATAGCAGGATTATTTTGCGGCGTGCTTTTTTTCAGTTCGTCAAAATTCGGATTATACGTTGAAACGATGTTATCTTCTGCTTTAAAATCCGTGTCGGACGAGCGGTTGAGCAGCACGTTTAAATTTACTTTGGCATTCAGCAACAAAATTTGTTGTTGCAGCACCTCGCTTTTCACTTTGTTTTCTTCCGATTGCGCCAACAAAAAATCAACTTTTGAATCAGAGCCGATTTCAAACTTCTTTTGCGCAATTTTTTTCTGCTCTTCGTAAATGCTCAAATTTTGTTGCGCTGCTTTTATGAGTTGCTGAATTTTCACCACGTTGTAATACGCTGCAATCACATCATACACCGTGTTTTCCATTTGTTGTTTTAAGGCAATGGACGAGAGTTGTTCGTTCATGCCCAAACGTTTTTTTACGGCAAACATTTTCATACCGTCAAAAATTGTCCACGAAGCATTTATGGAAGCGGAAAGGTTTTGAGATTTTGCACCTGTGCGTTCCTGCACCGCACCTGTATTAAATTCCTGATGAGAATTTAAAACCGAAAAGTTAAATCCTCCGTTTAAACTCACACTCGGCGACATTCCCGCGTTGCCAATGTTATTTTGCGCTTTGGCAATTTCCACATTGTTTTTCTCAATCATCACCGCATAATTTTTTTGCAAAGCCAATTTAATGGCATCGTCAATGCTTAAAACTTCTTGCGCAAAAGAAGAAACGTTACAGAAAAAAACAAAAATACCGATGAGCAGTGTCATTTCGAGCGAAGTCGAGAAATTTGAGTTCAGTGGAACTAAACGAACATACCGGCAGCACGTCTCGACTTCGCTCGACGTAACAGAACTCTTATATCCAAAAATCGTTTTACGCATCATGTTTTTTATCTTTAATCATGTAAGAGTAAATAGCGGGAATAACAAACAAGGTTAAAACCATTGACAATAGCAATCCGCCGATGATTACAATACCCATGCCCATTCTGCTTTTTGAACCCGCGCCTAAAGCCATTGCTATCGGCAATGCGCCGAGCATGGTTGCCAAACTTGTCATTAAAATCGGGCGCAAACGTGCGGTAGAGGCTTCAATCAGGGCTTCACGAATTTTCATGCCGCGTTCGCGCAGTTGGTTTGTAAATTCAATAATCAAAATACCGTTTTTCGTTACCAAACCTATCAGCATAATCATTCCTATCTGGCTGAAAATATTTAAGGTTTGATTAAAGTACCACAGCGCAAAAATCGCACCACTCAGAGCCATTGGCACGGTGAGGATAATAATAAACGGTTCAACAAAACTTTCAAACTGCGCGGCAAGCAATAAATAAATTAATACCAAAGCCAACACAAAAGCAAAAGCAATGCTTGACGAGCTTTCGGCAAAATCGCGCGATGCCCCTGTGAGTGCGGTGCGAAACGAATCGTCCAATACCGTATTTGCAATTTGGTTCATAGCATCAATGCCGTCACCGATTGTTTTACCCGGTGCTAAGCCTGCCGAAACCGTTGCTGACTGATAACGGTTGTAATGATATAGTTGCGGCGGGCTGCTGCGTTCACTCACTTTAATCACGTTATCTAATTGTATCATTTCGCCCGAAGCAGCGCGAACATACAATTCTCTCAAATCACTTGGTTTGTCACGGTTTTCGCGCGCCACTTGTCCAATCACTTGGTATTGTTTATCGCCTTTAATGTAATAAGCAAAACGTTGTCCGCTTAACGCAAGCTGAATGGTTTGCGCCACATCGGCAATGGAAACGCCGAGTGTGCGGGCTTTGTCGCGGTCTATTTCCACAACCAGTTCAGGTTTGTTAAATTTCAAATTCACGTCCACACCCTGAAAGGTTGGATTTTTGTTTGCTTCTTCCAAAAACTTAGGCAGTTTTTCGCGCAATTTTTCAAAGTCATTTGTTTGCAGCACAAATTGCACAGGCAAAGCCCCGCGCGGTCCTCCACCCGATGAAATGGATTGTTCCTGAATAACAAAAATCCGTCCTTCGGGAAATTGCGCCACATTTTTATTAATGTAATCGGCAATTTGCATTTGAGATTTTTTGCGGTGCTGCGCTTCGCTTAATGCCAAACGCACAAAGGCAGTATTCACAGCTCCCGAGCCTGCAAAGGAAGGAGCGGTTACCGTTAAGCACACATTTTTTTCGGGAACGGAATCAGTAACAAAATTTGATACACGGTCAACCATATCATCAGTCGCTTCAAAACTTGTGCCTTCGGGCATGGTAATTGACAAACGAAGCCAGTTGCGGTCTTCCAGAGGCGAAAGTTCTGATTGCAACAATGAACCAAACAGAAAAATAGCAACAGTAGTAGCACCAAGAACAATAAATGCCCACCAGCGTTTTTGTAAAAAACGTGTAACTGTTTTTCTGAACCAAGTGTCTAAGCCTGTAAAAAACGGCTCTGTCCATTCGTAAAACTTTGTTTTTTTGTGCGGGTCTTTTTTTACGAGTTTGGCGTTTAGCATGGGCGTTAAGGTCAATGACACAAAAGCGGAAATTAATACCGCGCCCGCAATCACCACACCAAACTCACGAAACAAGCGACCAACAAAGCCTTCCATAAACACCACCGGCATAAACACCGCCGCCAAAGTGAGTGAGGTAATAATTACCGCAGCGTAAATTTCGCGCGTGCCCTCAATCGCTGCCTCGTTGGGTTTCATGCCTTTTTCAATTTTCTTGAAAATGTTTTCGGTTACCACAATGCCGTCATCAACCACCAAACCTGTGGCGAGAACGATTGCCAATAAGGTGAGCACATTGATAGAATAACCCATGATGTACATGATGAAAAACGCACCAATCAAAGAAACGGGAATATCAATTAAAGGACGAAAAGCAATGAGCCAATCACGGAAAAACAAAAAGATAATCAGAATTACCAAAACCAAAGCAATGAGTAATGTTTCGCCTACTTCGGTAATTGATTTTTTGATGAAGCGTGTGTTATCCAAAGCAATGTTCACATGATAATCTTTCGGCAAATCGCGTTTCAAAATTTCAAAACGTTTGTAAAACTCGTTTGAAATATCAATGTAGTTTGCGCCCGGTTGCGGCACTAAAGCCAAACCCACCATAGGTGTTCCGCTTTCTTTTAAAATGGTTTCTTCATTTTCCGCGCCCAATTCAATAATTGCCACATCGCGCAGGCGAACAATATTTCCTGCGTTTTCTTTCACAATCATGGCTTCAAATTCAGGAACGGTGCTTAAACGCCCGATTGTATTCACTGTTAATTCCGTTTGATTGCCCTCAATTTTTCCCGAAGGCAAATCCACGTTTTCTCTGTCCAACGCCAATTTTACATCAAGCGGCGTAAGGTTGTATGAAGCCAATCGGTCGGGTTGCAAACGAATACGCATGGCATAACGGCGTTGCCCCCAAATTTGCACGGCACTCACACCCGAAATGGTTTGCAGGTTTTGCGCAATCACGTTTTCGGCATAATCACTCACTTCCAATAAGGAGCGCGTGTCGCTTAACAAAGTCATGGAAATAATAGCGTCTGAATTTGCATCGGCTTTTGACACCACGGGCGGCGAATCAATGTCTTGCGGCAATTGCCGTAATGCTTGCGAAACCTTATCGCGCACATCATTGGCGGCGGCTTCCAAATCGGCACTCAAATTAAATTCAACGGTAATCACACTCGCGCCCTGATTGGACGAAGCGGAAATAGAGCGAATGCCGTCAATGCCGTTGATGACTTTTTCCAAAGGCTCGGTAATTTGCGATTGAATAACATCGGCGTTTGCACCTGTGTAGTTGGTGCGCACGGTAATCACAGGCGGGTCAATAGAGGGAAATTCGCGTACACCCAAAAAATTAAAACCGATTGCGCCAAACAACACAATGATGATTGACATAACAATGGCAAGAACGGGACGTTTTACGCTGAGAGAGGCTAAATCCATTTTACTTGCTTGCTTTGGTTAATACGAGTTTGGAATCTTTTTTTACCGAAAGCAAACCTGTGGTAACAACGGTGTCGCCAACAGAAATGCCGTCTAAGATTTGAATTTTTTCATCGTTGCGGATACCAATGGTTACAGGCACTTCAACGGCAATGTTGTTTTTGCTCAAAAACACTTTTTGTCCTTTCAGGGTTGGGATAACGCATTGTGTCGGTATCATCAAAGCATCTTTTGTTTCGCCGAGATTAACATACACTTTCACAAATCCACCCGCAAAAAATTGCTGATTTCCGTTATATACAGCTCTTGTGCGAATGGTTTTGGTGTTTACATCAACGGTAGGCTCAATGGCATAAACAGTTGCGCTGTATGTTTGAGAGCTGACTTCGGTTTCGGCAGAAAAAGTAAGGTTTACGCCTTTCTTTAATAAGTCTTTGTATTTTTCGGGAACTGAAAATTCAATGTACAAAGGTTTTACCTGTACCAACGAAACCATTGCCGTTGTCGGGCTTACAAAAGAACCCTCGCTGATGTTTTTCAATCCCAAAATTCCTGAAAAAGGCGCGGTGATGGTGGCTTTATTAATTTGTGCCTGAATGTAGGCTTGGTCTGCTTTAAAACCGTCTAACTCGTTTTGCTGCGTGTCCACTTCTTCCTGACTTACGCCATTAATGGCAAACAACTTTTTCAAGCGTTCTAATTTTTGTTCCGACAATTGAATTTGCGTTTTCACTTTCAAAAATTGCGCTTGCAAATCGGCATCGTTTATTTTAACAAGCACATCGCCTTTGTTTACGCTCTGCCCTTCGCTGAAATAAATATTGGTAACCTTTCCGCTGATTTCGGGCATTAAGTCTATTTGATTGAACGCACCTATTTTTCCCGTAGCAAACACATCGTTTGAAAACTGCATGGGTTTCACCACAAAATAATTTACGGCAATGGGGGGCTTTTCGCCTTTGGCGGCAGAGTTTTTTTTATCCTCTTTTTTTGCAAAGAAAATAAATTTGGAAGCAATAAGCAGAGTAAGAAAAGCGGCAACAATAAGCCAGTTCGGTATTTTTTTCATAAGTACCTTAAAAAATCAGGCTGCAAATGTAGGTATTATCAGCCGCTTATGGGCGAATTTTCATAGATAAAAAGAGTGGCTTCTTCTATTTTTTCTATGACGGAAAAATTTATCTTCCCTGTCCCGTTTTTAAAAAATCTTTGTAGGAAATCATTTTGTAACCGTTGGTGTCTAATACAAACAAGCTGTCGTCAAGCGAGTTTTCAACTTTTACTTCGGTGGCAGTATAAACCATAGTTATTTCCATTCCGCCTTGACTGCTGGTCATTCGAATTTCCAAAGGATAACCGTTCAATTCTTCCATATTCATTCCACCGTATGCCGAGACACTTGCGCTATTTTTCATATTAACTTTCATTTTATCGGTAACCCATACTGTCATTTCCATTTCTTGTTTTTCTTTCGTTGCAATCCTCATAATTGCTTTGGTACATTCGTAACCTTCAATTGTTTTTTTCTCGTTGGTGTATTCAATTTTTGATTTTCCTGACATTTTCTCTTTTTTTACATACACATCTATTTCTTCTTTTGTAGTGGTGTATCCGATTTTATTGCCCATGGTTTCCATAACAGAAGTTTGTACTTTTCCGTCAGACACAGTAGTGCCGTTCACCATCATGCTTGAAATGTCGATTCGAGTTTTCTCTCCTTTTATGTATGTAGTTATATCCATTTCCCCCATTGAAGCATATTCGGGCGGAAGCCCTTCCATTTTCATACTCATTTTAATGGTGTAGTTTTCCTGCGAAAAACCTGTGAGTGAAGCAATAATAATTATGGCTGTTGAAATAATTTTTTTGCAAACATTTTTAGTGTTTGTGTTTTTTGAATTGCGAATATTCTGTTTCATAATAGTTTAAATTTTTAGATGATAGTCAAATAAAGGCTTTTACAAACTGTCGAAAAATGCAGCCATTTCTTCTTTACTCACAATTTTTGTGGAGGGAGAAATTTCAAATGTTTTGTCCGAAACTTTTTCGTTTGAATATGATGTTGCCACAAAGCGCAGTTCAAGCCCCATTTTTTTAATTCTGTAATCAAGCAGCACCCCTTTTATAGGGGCGTAAGAGGTGAGCATATTGCTGTTTTCCATACCCAAATCTTTAGTGTACCACACTTCAAAAACCGAATCAGGCTCGTTTACTTTGGTAACTATTGCTTTAAAGCATTTAAACCCTAAAATTTCTTTGGTTTCGTTGGTTTCTTCAATTTTCAGGGCGTAATCGTCGTTGGAGGCTTTCAGTTCTTCTCCGCGTTCAACGCAGGCTTGGTCAATGTTTAAAAATTTTACGGTTTGGGTTATGGTTTTTGCGTCAGAATCTGCAATAATAGATGTATTAAACACACCCATAGCACTCATTTCAATGGCAAATTTTTCCTGTTTAAATTTTAAGGTAGCATTACCCGGTGCCATAGATGCCAAAGGATTGCTTTTGTCTATGGCTTCGGCATCAAACTGTATAACTCCTTCTTCATTACTGCCCTTGATAATTTGACCGCACGAAGCAAACACGGCGGTGAAGCCGACTACCAACAGAACAACAAGAACTCTGATTATACTTTTAAGGTTTATCAATAAATAATTTATGAGTGGATTATACTGAATTTTTAGTTTGTTTTTCTCAAAATTACGGTTCTATCAACTGTTTGACCTTCTTCCAACTTTATTACACCCATACCCAAAGCCGAAGATGTGTCAATAGTTGCCGTTGCTCTGATGTCAAACGTGGCAGGCAATTCAAATACAAACGATGCGACACCGCTGCCGTCGGTAGTGCCCGAAGCCGTTACATCGGCAGTGTAGGTGGTTGTGCCTGTGTTGGTTCTTACAGGAACGGGAGCGTAAAGATAGACGTTAGCTCCGCTTACGGGATAGCCCGAAGCATCAACACATTTTATAACGGCTTTGCAATCGGTTTCTTTTTTGCAAGAGATTGTAACAAACGAAACGCTCACAATTAATAACGCTGTAATAGTAATGGCAATAGATTTCATGTAGAATAGATTAAAATTAATTTATAACAAATGTAGAAAAACGGTTTTAGCACGCAAAATTTATTTTAAAAAATGTGAAAATCAAAATCGTATTAAACTTACAGAAGAAAAATTCAGTCATAACAACAAAAAACAGAAAGTTATGAAACGATTAATTTTAACAACTGTCCTTGTATCAGGACTTGGTTTAATGAGCAAGGCTCAAGAGAAACCGCACACCGTAAAAGCAGACACAAAACATGAACACATTCAGTTGTCGCCGCAGGAGCGCGCCGCTAAAAGTGCCGAGCGCGCCGAAAAAGACTTGGGCTTAACTACTGAGCAAAAAGCAAAATGGCAGGCTGCTTCGTTAGAACGCATAAATGCCAATGAGCCTTTGAAAGTACAAATGCGTGCTTCTGCCACACCCGAAGAAAGACAAGCCTTACGCAAACAAATGCGCGGCAACGGCGAAACGTTTGAAACCACAGTAAACGGTTTTTTAACTGCCGAGCAAAAAACAAAACGCGATGAGGTGAAACAAAGCCGTCATCATCACAAACATAAATGCGGCACAAAACACGAAAAACACGGCAAACACAAAAAAGAAAACGGCGGAAAAGTAAGCCCGAAAGCATCGCCGCAGGTTCAGCCTAAAATAGATACCAAGTGAAATTAAATCCTGCTTTTGTTTGTTTTAAAGCCTCGCTTTTTAAGCGGGGCTTTTTATTTTAATTCTGCTTTCGCAGATTCAACGGTGTTTTTTCCGTTGCCGACAAAAATTTTATTACCGATTAAAATAACAGGGCGTTTTAAAAAAGTATATTCTTCCAAAATCAGTTTTTTGTATTCCGTTTCGGTGTTTGGTTTTGGTTCAAGTGTACGGTATTTAAGGGCTACGCGGCTAAACAGGGCTTCGTAACTTCCTGCTTTGTTTTTCATGTCTTCCAATTGTTCTTTGGTAATTTTTTCGGTTTTAATGTCCTGAAAAACAAATTTCTTTTCTTTCAGTTTCAGTTCGTTTATAATACGAACGCAAGTAGAGCAAGAGGATAGGTAATAAATTTTTTTCATGCACTAAACTTACTATTTTTCTGCCCTCAAAAACCGCACATTTCCGCTCATGTCTTTCAGCAATTCCACGCTTGAAAATAAATTTGAATTGAGCGCGTAATCTTTTACAGAGTTTGCCGTTAAAGGATTTAACTCAAAATATAAATGCCCTTTTTCATTCAAAGAAGTTTTACAGAGGTCAATAATTTTTTTGTAAAAAACAATGTCGTCTTCGCCTGTAAACAAGGCTAAATGCGGCTCGTGTTCAATGACCTGTTTGCTTAAAGTAGCGGCTTCTTCTTTTTTTATGTAGGGCGGATTACTGATAATCACATCAAATTTTCCGGCAATACTTTCATTCAAAATGTCTTTTTCAAAAAAATGAATGTTGGTTTTGTGGTTTTCTGCATTTTTTTGTGCGACTTGCAAAGCCGCTTTGCTTATGTCGCAAGCCGAAACAGTTGCCGAAGAACTGTTTTTTTTTATGCTCACGGGAATGCAGCCGCTGCCTGTGCCAATGTCTAAAAACGAATGTGTAGTTTTATTTTCTTTAATAATCACATCAACCAATTCTTCCGTTTCGGGGCGCGGAATAAGCACGTTGTTGTTTACATAAAATTTTAAGTTGTAAAACCATGCTTCTTTTAAAATGTATTGCAGCGGAACATGATTTTTCAGGTCTTTGGCGCAATCATACAATTTCAGCAAATCACTTTGATTAAGGTTTTCTTCGGCGCGTAACACCATGTCCGTTTTTGAAAATCCCAACACCGAATATACCGCAATTGCTGTCATAGCCTCAATTTCAGAAGTCGGGTAAATGCCGTTTAATTCAGAATGAAAAAAATCCAAGATGTGTTTTAATTTGTTGCTTGCTACGCGCACGGTAATTAATTTTAGTTTGAAGTTATATAAAAATAATTTTGTGTTCAATACTCACTCAACATTAGATTGCAACCGCGCACATCGCTATGGTCGTAACGCCCCATAAGTTCCAATTTGTTTTCGGAGTTGATAATTCCCAAATCTTTGGTGGCAATAAAAGCGCATGAATAAATATTTGCCAAATCAATTACGTTTATGCCGCCTGTTTTGTGATTGTTACGGATATGCAATGGGTCATCCACTTCGCGCACTAAAAATTTTAACCAAGGCGGCGATTGAAAAACGCCATTTCCTGTGCTATACGCTTGGCTTAAAAGTTCTGTCATACCGTATTCGCTGTGAATGGGATTGATTTGAAAACCGTTTTTTAAATACCCGTGTAATTCGGGTTTCAGTAATTCTTTGCGCCTGCCTTTCATGCCGCCCGTTTCCATAACAATAAAATTTTCGTTCAGCGAAATATGTTTGTCGCACAAATCCATTAAAGCGTAAGACACGCCAATCAACAACGTTTTTTGATTATAACGCTTTAACTCTTCAATTTTCAAAATCAATTCGTCACTATTATCTAAAAAAAAACCGCTGAACGGGTGTCCCGACAACTGAATTAATTTATCGCACATATAAACGAGTGAAGAACCTTTTCTCTGTAAATAATTTGGCAGCAAAGCCAAAATGCAATACTCTTTTGGTGAGCCGTAAAACAATTCAAAGCATTTTAAAAAACTTTTTTCGTAAAGCGAAACATCATTTACATAATGCGTGGAAGGAATTTGCGAAGTGGTGGAACTGCTTGTAAATTCAACAGTTTTAGAAGTGATTGGCGAAGATACAATTTTGTGTTGTTTGAAAAATTCAATCGGTAAAAAAGGAATATCTTGCAGCGCGTTTACTTTTTTGGGATTAATTTTCAGCAAATCTGTCCATTGCTTGTAAATGCTGTTATGCTCGTACTGAAAACGAAACAAACGCAAACTTTGCTCTAAAAATTCTGCTTCCGAAGCAACATTAAACACATTATTTTCGTTATTAAACAACAATGCGTAAATTTAGATATTGATTTTTTATCCATGCGTTTTATTCTCATAATTTCAGTTTTCGTTTTTGGTTTTTCTTGCGTAAAACCAAAAACTACCGACCCAATTCCTGTTCTTACCTTTAAACAAATGCAGGGCGATGCCAACGAAGCGGGCGCATCAAACGTGGTTTGGTCAAGCGACAAAGTTGTTTCAAAAAAACAATACACCTCGCGTGCCACGCAAAGCGACACGGCTTTAATGGTCATTGGTTTTGAAGACGGCGACGGCGATTTGTTTCGAGATTCTCAAGCCAACGGCGCAAATTTGGTTTATACAATTTACTCTTATGACACGGCTACACAACAATTTACCATAAATGGCAATCCAAACCCTGCAACTGTGGTGCAGCCTGCAAACGGCTACTACAAAGAAAAATCGGTGCAAGGAGAAATTGGTTTGCCTTTGCGCGGCTTCAGATTAAATAATGTAAGCATTATAAAATTTGAAGTGTTTATGGTGGATATGGCGAAAAATAAAAGCAATGTGGTTACTTCGCCTGTTTACACGCTTGCGCCGTAATTAAACACAGAGTTACAGAGGCTCTGAGGCACAGAGTTTTTTGATAATTGATAATGTTATCAGAATTTTGTCGTTTGTTCTCTGTATCTCTGTGTCCCCATGCCTCTGTGTTTATTGTTTCAACACAGCAATCATTTTCTCTGCAATCAGTTTACTCATTTTAAAATTGCTTTCCTGTGTCCAACCCGCAATGTGAGGACTTAAAATCACTTTATCCGATTGAATTAAATAGTGTAAAGATTCAGGGATTTTTTCTGCTGAAATATTTTCAAAAGAAACGTTTTCATATTCCAACACATCTAAACACGCGCCTTTTACTTTGCCTGATTTCAGAGCGTTTACAAGGTCGGCGGTGTTTACGCATTTGCCGCGAGCGGTGTTTATGAAATAAATGTCTTTTTTAAACTGATTTAAAAAATCGGCGTTTACCAAATACTTTGTTTCATCGCTTAAAGGCAAATGAATGCTTAAAATATCGGCTTCGTCAAAAATTTGTTGAAGCGAACTTTCTGTTACAAATTCATTGCCGAAATTTTTCTTGTATTTATCATAAGCCAAAATCTTACATTCAAAACCACTCAATTTTTTGGCGAATGTGCTGCCTGTGTTTCCGTAACCGATAATGCCAACGGTTTTTTCTTTTATTTCCGTGCCGCGATTTTCGGCGCGCAACCAAATACCGTTGCGCACTTCGTTATCCGCTTTTTTTAAGTGATTGAGTAACATTAATAACATGCCGATTGCGTGTTCACCAACAGCATCACGGTTTCCTTCGGGCACAGCCAAACACACAATATTTTTTGATTGCGCGTAATTCACATCAATGTTTTCCATGCCTGCGCCCACGCGCCCAATACATCGTAGTTTCGGGCATTTATCCAAAATTTCTTTGGTGATTTTAAACTTGCTGCGAATAATTAATCCCTCGTAATTTGGCAACAAAGCAATTAATTCATCGCCAGATTTTTCCCAAAACACATCGCAATCAAAACCAGCTTTGATTAATGTTTGCTGCAATATTTCGTGATTGCTGTCGGCTAAAAGAATGCGCATTTCATATAAGTTGAACGTTCAAAGTTAAACGTTTAAAGCCCTCTATACTAAATTATGTTGCCCTTTCAGGGCGTTGTTGTGTTTTTTCCAATACCAAATTAAAAAATAATTCTACAACGTAACGGCTCAATTCACCGCCAAAGTTTAATTAATTGAAAATGAAATACGTTAAATCATTAACAATTCCCTAACACTAACCTTGTTCAAAATTGACATTGGTACTTTATTAACAGGCTTGCTGCCCCGTAAAGCCCGCTATTCATCAGCTATGTACGCTGAACAAACATTTTTAAACAACTTATCAATACTGCTTTTCCTTTCGTAAATTTATTATGAAATATTTTTCATGCACTTTTGCCCCCCGCACTAAAAATTTTATGAATCAACAGGACAATCAAAA
Source organism: Bacteroidota bacterium (assembly GCA_019638705.1). GTDB lineage: Bacteria > Bacteroidota > Bacteroidia > B-17B0 > Aurantibacillaceae > Aurantibacillus. The sequence goes on along the minus strand of JAHBTI010000006.1, from coordinate 27,131 downwards.
TAAAACACGCAAACGCACTTTTTCGCCTGCACCAAGCAATACAAACGAAATAGGAAAAATTCAACCTCAGGCAGTTGATTTGGAAGAAGCCGTACTCGGCGCAATGTTGCTGGAGCGCGAAGCATTAAGCACCGTGATTGACATTCTTAGTCCCGAAGCATTTTACAAAGAACAAAACGGACGTGTGTTTATGGCAATGATTAGTTTGTTTAACCGCTCCGAACCTGTAGATATTTTGACTGTTACGCAAGAATTAAAACGCACAGGCGAGTTGGAATTTGTTGGCGGCGCGTATTATGTTTCTGCTTTGACCAATCGCATTGCATCTTCGGCAAACGTTGAATTTCATGCACGCATTGTAGCGCAAAAATATTTACAACGCGAGTTAATTCGTATCAGCACCGAAACCATTAAAACCGCTTACGAAGACAGCACCGATGTATTTGAATTGTTGGACGAAACCACCAAAAATATTTTTGAAATTTTGGACAGCAATGTACGTAAGCAGCACGACAAAATGAGCACCCTCATTGGGAAAGCTCTTGAAGAAATTGAACACGCTGCCAATCAAAAAGACGGTTTGTTGGGCGTACCAAGCGGTTTCACGGCAATGGACAGAATTACGGGCGGTTGGCAAAAATCTGATTTGTTGATTTTGGCAGCGCGTCCCGGCATGGGTAAAACGGCATTTGTTGTTTCTATGGCTAAAAATGCGGCAGTTGAGTTTAATAAACCCGTTGCCATTTTCAGTTTGGAGATGAGCAGTTTGCAATTAGTGAAACGCTTGATTTCAAGTGAAACGGAAATTACACAAGATAAAATTCTGAAAGGAAATTTGGAAAACCACGAGTTTGTGCAGTTGAACGAACGTATTAAAAAATTGGCTGTTGCCCCTTTGTATATTGACGATACGCCAGCACTTTCTATTTTTGAATTGCGCGCCAAAGCCCGCCGTTTAAAGGAAAATCAAAAAGTGGAGCTTATCATTATTGACTATTTGCAACTGATGAGTGGCAGCACTGACGGTAAAGGCGGAGGAAACCGCGAGCAGGAAATCAGTCATATTTCGCGCGGGCTGAAAAGTTTGGCGAAAGAATTGGAAATTCCAATCATTGCGCTTTCGCAATTAAGTCGTCAGGTTGAAAATCGTCCGGGTGGCAGCAAACGCCCGCAGTTGAGTGATTTGCGCGAATCGGGAGCGATTGAGCAAGACGCGGATATGGTAATGTTTATTTACCGTCCTGAATATTACGGTTTGGAAGTGGACGAAAACAACGAGCCTACAAAAGGTCGCGCCGAAATTATTATTGCCAAAAACAGACACGGCGCCTTGGAAACCGTGAAACTGCGCTTCGTGGGACAATACGCCAAATTCGCCGATTTGGATTATACCGAAGGGCAAGATATTTACACGCAGAATAATTCAGGTAATGCTTTGCAACAAAACGATGATTTTTTGCCTTCTCCGGCAGGAACAAAAACGGTTACATCAAAAAACTGGGACAGAGTGGAAGAGAACAACAGCGACATTATTAAGAGAAACGATATTGATGATGTGAATGCCCCGTTTTAGGTTTTAGTTTAAAACAATTTAACTTGCTTCTCTTTCTACACAAAACTTTGTGTGTACCTTTGTTGCTTAACATTTAAAAGCAGAATTATCATGTATCCCGAAGTAATAGTAAGTCCGATGAAAGCAGAATTAACCGCCGTTGGTTTTGCAGATTTAACAAGTCCCGAAGACGTTCAAAACGCCATAAAATCAGGCGAAACAGTATTAATGGTTGTAAACTCTGTGTGCGGTTGCGCGGCAGGAGCTTGTCGCCCCGGTGTAAGACAAAGTCTTGACAACGCAAAAAAACCTGCTAAACTCACAACTGTTTTTGCAGGTTTTGATATTGATGCCGTTACCGAAGCGCGCAGACATTTTGCGCCGTATCCGCCAAGCAGCCCTTCAATAGCTTTGTTTAAAAACGGCGAGTTGGTTCACTTTGTTGAGCGTCATAACATTGAAGGTCGCAATGCTGCCGCTATTTCAGAACACCTGAAAGCGGTGTACGACGAATACTGTTAGTCAAAACAAACAGCGGAACTTTTAAAACTTAATTTTTAATCTTGCAGGATTTTGAATTAATTTGAAGTTCACACCATGTCAATTAAAGTAACATTTCTCGGAACAGGCACTTCGCAAGGTGTGCCTATTATTGCGTGTAATTGCTCTGTTTGCACAAGCACCGATTTCAGAGATAAACGTTTGCGTTCTTCCATTTTAATTGAAACTACCAAAACAAGAATTTGTATTGATTCAGGTCCCGATTTCAGGCAACAGCTCTTGCGTGAAAAAACAAAAAAGTTAGATGCCGTTGTGTTTACGCACGAACACAAAGACCACATTGCAGGTTTGGACGAAGTAAAATCGTTTAACTATTTCAATAAAATGAAAATGCCTGTGTATGCCACAGAGCGTGTGCAAGAGGCTTTGAAGCGCGAATTTCATTACATTTTTTCAGACGAAAAATACCCCGGTATTCCCGAAATTGATTTGTTTGATATTGACAAAGATGATTTTATTATCGGCGATATGTTGTTAAAACCAATTAATGTTATTCATTACAAATTGCCTGTAAAGGGGTTTCGCATAAATAATTTTGCTTACGTTACCGATGCCAATTTTATTCCCGAACCTGAAAAAGAAAAACTGCAAAACTTAGAGGTGTTAGTATTAAATGCTTTGCGCAGAGAACCGCACGTTTCTCATTTTTCGTTCAGCGAAGCTATTGCCATGATACAGGAACTAAAGCCGAAAAAAGCCTATTTCACGCATATTTCGCACCAGTTGGGCAAGCACGAAGATTGCACAAAAGAATTACCCGAAAATATTGAATTGGCTTGCGACGGATTGCAATTGATTGTTTAGGTGCGGTTCGTTTATTAAGGCTTGTCGGTTTTATCCCCATGCTTGTGGTGGGTTTTGGTCTATCCACCACGAAAAACCTGTTATTCCTTTTGCTTTCATGCGTTCAATAATTTGTGCAGTATGATGTTGAGTATGACAGATGTTATCAATGAGCAACTGTAAACGCGAATACGGATACCACTCAAAACCCGAATTTTCTTCCAAAGGCAATGCTTCAATGCATTGCTGTAAATTCTTCTCAACTTCATCAATAAATGAAAATAATTCCTCTTTTTTATGAAAGCCCTCTACCAGCACGCCTTTTTCGGGATTTTCCCAATCCTGTGTTCCGCCCAAACTTTCTGCTCCTGTAATGGCATTTTTAAACGAAACATAACTTTCAGGGTTAGCTCCCAAATAAAATTTTATTGCCCATATTGTGTGATAGGCAATTTGCCGGCTTGGGTTGTTGTACTCTTCGGCGTTCCACTGCTCTTAGGGTGATTTCTCCAATGCCTGACGAAGCATACCAAAACTTGCCCTGTATTGCAAAGCGAGAATGTCTGTAATTGCTTTGTTGTTTATATTGTTTTTGGCGGCTGATTTTACTTTCTTAGTCGTTTAAAAATCCGAATTTTCCTTTGTTGTAATCTTCAATGGCTTGCTTTATTTCTTCTTCGGTATTCATCACAAACGGACCATAACTTACATAAGGTTCGTTAAGCGGTTCGCCGCTTAATACCATAAGCAGCGATTTTTGATGCGCTTTGATTTTTATTTTTCCTGCTTCATTTTTCAGCTGAACATAGTGGTTTTCGGGTGCTTTTTGTTCGTTGATGGTTATATTTCCGTCAATTACCAATATGCCTGAATTATAATGCTGAGGCAACGTAAATTCTAAATCGGCATTTTCTTCCAAATGTACATCGTACATAATAACAGGCGAAAAAGCATTGGCAACACCTTTTACGCCGTTATACTCCCCTGCAATAACATATACAGCCGATTTTCCGTCAGCCAAAACAACTTTTGGTTTTTGTGTGTGAACAATGCTTTGATATTTTGCAGGGGTCATTTTATGTTTTGCAGGAAGATTAATCCATAATTGCAACATCTCAAATGTGCCGCCTGTGCGGTTAAACGTTTGTTCGTGATATTCTTTGTGCAAAACGCCTCCGCCTGCGGTCATCCATTGAATGTCGCCCGGGTTAATTACTCCGTGATTTCCTTTGCTGTCGTGATGTTCAACAGAGCCTTTGTAGGCAAAGGTTATGGTTTCAATGCCTCTGTGCGGATGCACGCCTACGCCTTTTGCAATATCCGAAGGCGGAAATTTTACTTCGGCATTAAAGTCTAACAGAAAAAAAGGACTCATTCTTTCTTCAAAACCTTTTCCGTTGGGGAAGTAGTTCATTACCTTAAAACCATTTCCCACCATGTGCGTATTGGTTGGCGATAATATACCCTCAACACCCCGAAGGTCTGCTTTGGATATTTTTTCTATGGCGGCTTCTTTACCTGCAAATGCTTTATGAAACAAAGCTGCAAATCCTGTAAAAAGCGTTCCTGTTATAAATTTTTTTCTGTCCATGTTTTTAAATTTTTATGCTTCCAAATAACCGAATTTCCCGTGATTAAAATCGTCAATTGCCTGAATAATTTCCTGTTTTGTATTCATTACAAAAGGTCCGTGTGCAGCTATCGGTTCGTTAAGCGGTTCGCCGCTCAGTACCAACACTACCGCATTTTCCGATGCTTGTATGTTAAATGCTGTTCCCTTGTTTTCAAACAGCACAAAATGGTCGGTGGGCACGCTTTCTGTTTCATTTACGGTTATGCTTCCCTCAATTACCAATAAAGCCGTGTTGTAATTTTCGGGAAATTCAAAACCGGCTTTTCCGTTTTTGTTTAAGCGCACATTCAGCAAATGAAGCGGCGAAAATGTAGTGGCACTTCCTTTTACGTCCTGATAATTTCCTGCAATAACTTCCACCGTTCCGCTGTTATCGGGCAATGTAATTTTTTCAATTTGAGCGTTGGCAATGCTCTGATATTTTGGTTTAGACATTTTGTCTTTTGCAGGCAGGTTTACCCAAAGCTGCACCATGTGGAAATCGCCGCCCTGTTTGCTGAAATTTTCTTCGTGATATTCTTTGTGCAAAACACCCGATGCGGCTGTCATCCATTGCACATCGCCTTCTGCAATCACACCGCCGCCACCGCTGCTGTCGTGGTGCGCTACTTTGCCTTTGTAAGCAATGGTTACGGTTTCAAAACCTCTGTGTGGGTGTACGCTCACGCCTCTTGGCTTATCGGCAGGCGGAAAATAAAATTTTGAATTGTAATCCAACATAATAAACGGGTCCATTCTTTTCATATCCAAACGGTATGCACTCGGAATAAAATTGTGTACTCTGAATCCGTCTCCCACATAGTGAGGTTCTCTTGGCGGTACAACCACTTCAATGTTTTTTGTTGCCATAATTATTTGCTTTTAAATTTACGGTACAAAGTTACATCACTCAAAATAATTGCGCGTTGATGTATGGCAAGAAATTGGTTTGGTTTGATTTTTTGTAAAAATTGGCTTTATGCAACGGCTGTCCGTGTTATGTGCCGTAAATTTTAATTTGTCTTTTAACAGTTGTTTCACTAATTGTTTTCATACTAAAACTTCCATTTTCAGAATATTCAGGCTCTTTTTCCCTCTTAATCCCTTTCATTTGCAGTGTTTCATTGTCAAACCAACTTACAATTATTTCGTCATTGTCCAATAATGCAATTTCTTTGATTTCTCTCAACGGCAAATTAAGAGGGTCTGAAAAATCAAACAATTTAATTACATAAGAACAAGCCCAATAGCAACCAATTGTTGCAAGAATTTTACCGTTTGGCGATAAACGAAAGTCAGTCCAAATAAAACCGTATTCGTTTGGCGAATAACCATTCATTTTTTTATTCGTTAAATCAACGATGGTTTGTCCGCCAAAAATGTCTTCTGCGCAAATTAAATAGTCAATATTATTTGTTGTAACCCAGCCATAAAAAAAGCGGCTTTCATTCACAAAGAAATCGAACATTTTTTCGTTTAACTTTTGGTTATAAACTTCTACTTTGGTCAAGTCCCAATTTGGTGTTTTAGACCAAAAATTTGTTGCCTCCAAACGAAATTGTCCATTAGGCGACAAGAAAGTTTCCATGTCTCCTTTTTGAAAAGTCTTTTCGTCAAAGTCTTTTTTAATTTCTGTCCTTATTTTGTCAATGTAGTTCACTATCTTTCTTTAATGGTACATAACGGTGTGGGGCTTGGTGTAGTGCGGGATTTTCAGCACTACACTTTAATCGAAGCACCAAAGTTCAAATTTAGCACAATCTTATATACGAAGCACATCACCCGCCACTACGCAAAACCGATGTTATAGCCAGTAGTTTCCTGTCGTCTGTTGTGAATCGCTTATTCGTCATTTTTGTTTTTCATTGTCATTAACAAGTTGTATGCACCATTCGTTACAAATGTCTTATTCGTCAAATTGTCGGGCATGATGATTTCTGTGTAACCGTTTTCAGAACTTCCTATTTGTACTTCGTGCATTTCAAACTGATTGTTGCCGTCAGCAACAAAAACATATTGTTTGTTTTCAAACCGAACAATGGCTTCATTAGGCAAAGCATTAGCGTTGTTGCCAGACAATTCAATTTCTGCGTTCATAAACATTCCGGGCAACAGCGTTTTGTCGTATTGCTCAAAATGGCAATGCACTTCGGCTGAACTTTGGTTAGACAAATTTTTGCTGATTAAAATGATTTCACAAACGTATTTTTTGTCGGGATTGGTGTTGGTGTATGCAAACAGTTTTTGTCCGATTGAAAGTTTGTTGATGTCTTTTTCAAAAACCGATAATGTTAAATGTATATCGCTCGGATTTACCAATTCAAACAGCACATCGCTTGGATTTACATACTTGCCGATGTTCAAATTTACAGCCGACACAAAACCTGTGATTGGCGAATAAATGTTGATACTGTTAGAAATATTGTCGGCTGTGAGTTTTTGCGGATTTAAGCCGATGAGTTTTAATTTTTCTTCCAACGATTTTATTAAAACTAATTGTGTTTGATAATTGGCTTTTGCTTGTTCAAAAACTTTGTCGCTTGTGGCTTTGCTTTGGTTCAACTCTTTTTGTCGGTTGTACTCGCTTTCAGTCAGGGCAAATTGTGCTTTTGCGGTTAAATAGTCCTGTTGCAACTGTATGTATTGTGCATCTTCCATTACTGCCAATACTTCGCCTTTGCTGATGTGCATTCCTGCTAACAGTTTGGTTGATTTCAGATAACCGCCCAATGGTATGCTTATGGAAACCATACTTTGCGGTGGCACGTTAATTTTTCCGTTTACTTTCAGTAAAGAAGAAATGTTTTGTTTGCTTAATTTCCCTGTTTCAATACCTGCGTTTTTGTATTGTTCTTGGGTTAGCGTAACAACGTTTTCAGGTATTTGTTCCTGATTTTGTTGTTCGTTGTTGTCTTTGTTTCCGCAGGAAGTAATTAGTAATAGGCAAATGGCAATTAGCAGCGTTGCCCCTCGTTGCCCATTGCTTATTGCCCGTTGCCCCGTTGCCCATTGCTTATGACTAATTAATTGTTCATTAAACTTTAACATTTTCATTATTTCAAATTTTATTTGTTCGTGTAAAAATTAAGTTCGGCAACTGCATTGTTTCTGTTTTTTACGGCTTCAATGTAGTCGCTTTGTATGGTGGTTGCCTGATTGAGCAAAAGCACCCATTCCAAATAATTGATGTCGCCATTCAAAAATTGCTGATTGGCGGTTGTTGTAATGATTTCGGCATTTTTCAATGCTGTATTTTCAAAATACTGAACAGTTTCTTCAAATTTTTGATACTGTGCAAAAGCTGAACGATAGGCGTTTTCAAAGTTTTGAAAATTCATTTCGTATTGGTTTGAAGCAATAATTTCATTTGCTTTTGCTGCGTTTATTCTTGCTTTTTGGCTACCTGCAAAAATCGGAATACCCAACCCGATTTGTCCCGAATGAAACTGCGGTGTGCTGTTGTATTCTTTGTTGTCTGCACCTATTCCACGCATACCCATAATATTGTAACCAAATGTGATGTCGGGCGATAATTTTGACCGCTCTAATTTCGTGTTTGCTGTTGCAATTTGTTCTTGCTGTTTCCAGTACTGCATTGCAGGGTGCGAACTCAAAAATATTGTATCATTTTCTAAAACATTATTTTGCATAACGTTGTTTTCATCGGGTACAAAAACCGTTGTAGTATTGAGTAATAACTGAAAATGAATTTGCAACAATTCTACATCTTGCTCTAATTGTTTTAACTGCAACGCAATTTGTCCACGCTGATTTTCGGCAGTTGTTTTTTCCAAGATATTGCTTTCGCCTTTGTTGAAACGAAGCGTAGCTTTGTTTAGAAACTCTGAAAAAATGCTGTCGTTTTTTTGCAATAATTCTTTCTTCTGTTGCAGGTAAACAAGCGTGTAAAAAACTTGTGTTACTTGCTTTTTTAGTTGTGCTTCCTGCACACCAACATTTAATACGCTGCTTTTCCATTCTTCATTCAGCAAGGCTTTTTGTCGTGTGTAAACAGTCGGAAAATTGATTGTTTGCGAAATTCCCAATCGTGTGTCGGTATAAAAACTGTTGATTTGTCCGTATTCGCCAAAAAGATGTGTTGCAGGAACATTTGTTCCCGACTTAATCAATTTTTGTTGGTATTCGCTTTTTAAGCGTTCATTTTTTACCGAAAGATTATTTGTCAAAGCCGTATCAACCGCTTGTTTCAATGTGATTTGCGTTTGAGCGTTTATTTCCTGAAATGAAAAAACAGAAAGAATAGCAACCAACGTAGTTACTTTTTTATTGATTTTATTTTTTGAAATTCCTTTGTGAAACAGAATGTATAAAACAGGTAAAACGAAAAGTGTAAGAAATGTAGCAATTAGTAAACCGCCAATAACAACCGTTGCCAAAGGACGTTGCACTTCTGCTCCTTCGCCCGTACTTACTGCCATTGGAAGAAAGCCCAATGAAGCCACAAATGCCGTCATCAAAACGGGTCGCAACCGAATTTTTGTTCCCTGAACGACAATGCGTTTCAAATCGGTGTAACCTTCATCTTTCAATCGGTTAAATTCGGCAATCAATATAATGCCGTTTAACACCGCTACACCAAACAAGGCAATGAAGCCAACTCCCGCACTTATGCTAAACGAAATTCCACGAACGGCTAACGCCAAAATGCCGCCAATAGCTGAAAGCGGAATGGCTGAATAAATGAGCAATCCTTGTTTTACGGAACGGAAAGCAAAAAATAATAACAAGAAAATAAGTGCTAACGAAACAGGAACGGCAATTTGCAATCGTGCTTTTGCTTCTTCCAAATTTTCAAACGCACCGCCATAAGTGATATGATACCCTGACGGAAATTTTATTTGCTGTTCTACTTTTTGTTGTAATTCCTGCACCATACTTTGCACATCACGCCCACGCACGTTGAAACCAACTATAATTCTGCGTTGCGAATTTTCACGCTGAATTTGGTTTGGACCTTCAATAATTTCAACTTGTGCAAGGGCATTTAGCGGAATTTGTGTGCCTTGCGGTGTTGGGATTAAAAGGTTTTGAACATCTGATAAATCTTTTCGTTTTTCATTTTTCAAACGAACAACCAAGTCAAAACGTTTTTCACCTTCGTAAATTGTTCCGCTTGCTTCGCCTGCAAAAGCCGTGTTTACAATACTGTTAATGTCACTTATGTTTAAGCCGTATTGTGCAATGGCTGCACGGTTGTATTGAATGGTAATTTGCGGAAGTCCTGCAACGGCTTCAACATAAATTCCGCTACTGCCTTCAACAGTATTGCAGATTTTACCCAATTTGTTGGCATAAAATGCAAGCGTGTCTAAATTCTCTCCGAAAATTTTACAAACTACATCTTGTCTTGCTCCCGAAATAAGTTCGTTGAAACGCATTGCCACCGGATATTGAAAACTGAATGTTATGCCCGGCAAGGCTTCCAGTGCTTCACTCATTTTTGCTTCCAACTCCTGATAAGTTGTTGCCGATGTCCATTCGCTACGGTTTTTTAAAACAATAATTATATCCGAAACATCTATTGGTAAAGGTTCTGCGGGAACTTCGCTTGTTCCTGTTTTGGTAACAACCCGTTCCACTTCGGGAAATTTTTCCAATAAAATTTTTGATGCTTTTGAAATGGCTTCAATGGAAGTGTTGAGATTACTACCGGGTAAAACCCTTGTTTCTACTGCAAAATCGCCTTCGGGCAATGCGGGAATAAATTCTCCGCCCAATCGTGTTAAAACAAAAATTGCTATAACAAACAATGATAAAACGGAAATCAAAACCGTTTTTTGGTAACGCAAAACTTTCACCAAATATTTTTGATAAAAGCGTTCCAAACGGTTCATCATTTTATCGGAAAATGTTTGTTTGTGCGAAATGGTTTTGCTCAAAAACAAAGAACTCATCATCGGGATATAAGTAAGCGAAAGAACAAACGCTCCTGCCAAAGCAAAGGCAACGGTTTGCGCCATTGGTTTAAACATTTTACCTTCAATTCCCTGTAAAGTAAAAATGGGCAAGTAAACAATCAGAATAATGATTTGCCCGAAAACCGCACTGTTCATCATTCTTGAAGCGGATTTTAAGACTGTGTTATCCATCTCATTTTGAGAAATACGCAATTTGCAATCCGCAATAGGCAAGTTTTTATTTATTGCCAATTGCTGTTGCTTATTCTCTATTGCTAATTGCACATTGCTTATTGAATTGCGTCTTACTAACGTATGCATTACGGCTTCTACGATAATAACCGCACCGTCCACAATCAAACCGAAATCCAATGCTCCCAAACTCATCAAATTTCCGCTTACGCCAAATAAATTCATCAGGATAATGGCAAACAACATTGACAACGGAATAACCGAAGCCACCAACAAACCTGCACGAAGATTGCCAAGAAACAATACCAAAACAAAAATTACAATCAATGCACCTTCCATTAGATTTTTGGTAACGGTGCTTATGGCGTTGTTTACCATTTTGGTGCGGTCAATAAATGGTTCAATGGTTACGCCTTCGGGCAATGATTTTTTAATTTTTTCAATGCGTTGTTTTACATTGGTAATTACTTCATTGCTGTTTGCACCTTTCAGCATCAAAACAATTGCTCCCGAAACCTGCAATTCTCCGTTGTAAGTCAAAGCACCGTAGCGTGTGGCGTTTCCTAATTTTACTTCTGCCACATCACGAATTAAAAGCGGAACACCGTTTTGCAAATTTTTCACGACAATATTTTCAATATCGTTGAAGTTGCCTACTAATCCTTCGCTTCGGATAAACAAAGCTGTTGCACCTTTTTCAATATATGAACCGCCTGTGTTTTGATTATTTTTTTCAAGAGCCGTAAACACATCGCTGATTGTAATGTTATATGCCAACAATTTTTCGGGTTCAACGGCTATTTCGTATTGTTTGAGCAAACCGCCAAAACTGCTTACATCGGCAACGCCTTTTACACCTAAAAGTTGTTTGCGAACAATCCAATCCTGAATGGTTCGCAATTCCATTGCGTTGTATTTGTTTTCGTAACCTTTTTCGGGGCGAACAACATATTGATAAATCTCGCCTAAACCTGTGGTAACAGGTGCTAAAAAAGGCGAACCAAAACCTTTTGGAAGTTTGTCCTGCACTTGTTGCAAGCGTTCGGCAATTTGTTGTCTTGCCCAATACACATCAACATTGTCTTCAAAAACAATGGTAATAACCGACAAACCAAAACTTGAATAACTGCGAAGTTCTTTTAAGTGCGGAATGTTGCTGTTTGCCTGTTCAATGGGAAATGTGATAAGACGTTCTACATCGGTTGCTCCCAATGCAGGGGCAACGGTAATCACTTGCACCTGATTGTTTGTGATGTCAGGTACGGCATCAATCGGCAAACGCTTTACTTCGTAAATGCCGTAGCCGACAAGGGCAATGACAAAAAGCCCGATGATGAGTTTGTTCTTTATAGAGAACTCAATTATTTTATTAAGCATTATTTTTTAGTTAATCATTAAATTTTGTATGCCGTGTTGCGGTAGCAATACGAACAAGAGGGCAAAAAGCATAAATGCTTTTTTGTAAAAACAAAACAGAAGAAATGATTAACTAAAACGTGGCGGTTGCCAAATGCTGTTCAGATAGGAATTAGAACAGTCTTGTTGATTGTGAATAGCTATTTTTACATTAACCGTTTCAAAAATGATTTGAGACAGCGAAAAAAACGCTTGAGGAACAAATACAACAACCTGTGAACTATGACAGTCCACTGCTTTAAACGGTAAATTTTCGTGGTCGTGGTGTTTGTCGTCAGGGTGATTGATTGTCTTTGCGTAGTGTTCGTTTAAAAACTCAATCAAATTAGAATTGTCCCACTCAACGTGTTCCAAATAATGGTGAACAAGTGTAGGCAGTCGCAATACCTGTCCGAAAGCCGTGTTGGCTGTCAGAAAGATAAACAAGAATGATATTGCGATTAGTCTTTTCACGCTGCAAAGGTAAAAAACATTTGTCGTTTTATTCTATTTTTCCAGCGGATAAAAAAGTAAATAAATCGTACTTAAAATTACCAGTTCTGATTTGTTATTGGCAGAAAATGACCCGGCTATCTTAAAAGCAGTTTTTAGAGTAAGTCTTTTTATACTTTCTTCAAACAAATTCTGATTAGTAGAATAATATTTGGAAAACTCGGTTATCAAGTTTGTAACTTCCGGTTTTTCTTCTAATAAAGTATTAAAAAAGTCATTTAATAGTGTCTCGAAACCCACATTGGATTTAGAAACCTTGATGTCTAATTGTTTCCATTCTATTTCTACAATCTTTCTAAGAGCTTGTTTTTCTTCTTCTCTTATTATTTTATCAGATGCAGCCACACAATAGAAAACTTTGGCAAGCTGAAAAACAAATTCTTCGGGTACTTCTATTTCTAAATTCATTTTTTTCGATATTTATTTTTAATCACTAATCTATCAGTTTGCGGGGTCGTCCTATCATTGACTATAACGTTTTGCGGCTTGGCGAAGTGGCGGATTATTAGCACTAAAGTTCATTAGAAGCACTACTGTTTGTTTAACCACAAATGCTGATACGAAGCACTTCGCCCCGCATTGCACCAAACCCTTGTGCTTGTTGCACAACTCAATTTTCATCGCACTCGGGTTAATTTCTTCAAATCCCATGTTCTGGATTTTATTGATGTTGTAAATTCAGTAGCATAAACCTTTTATCTGATTTTTCGTTTTTAGTAGTTGTGCAACAGCCACCCGTGTTATAGGCATACCGCTTTTATTTTCTGGTCATTTGTAGATTTCGTTTGGGTCAAATGTCACTTTAATTTGTCCGTCTTTGTAATAGAAAATGGCAAAATCAATTTTGTCTAAATGTTCGTTTGTTTTTTGTTCGGAATTGTCTGAATGAACCAAGCCAACACCGTAAAATATTTGTGTGTATTCAAAGTCCGCTAAAAGTTTTTCTATGGAATTTGAATAGTCGTTGTTTTGTCGTAGGTCTTGAACTTTTAAAAAGTCGTCAAGCACAAAACGGTCTTTGTTTTCAAAGAAAATTACTGTTTCGTTTTTGATTGCAACAATGTCTGGAATAAATGCACCTTTGTTTTTTGTTGTTCGCAAGTCGCTGTTTGGGTGCAATGAAATGCCTGTTCCACTTTGTGGAAAGTCAAAACAAATGATTTCCCAACCATTGTTTTCAAGCCAATCAAGAATGGCTTTTGTTGCTTTTTCTTCTGTTATGCGTCTCTCCATAATGCTCCGTCTGGGAATAAAATTGCGTCTGCAAAGTATGAGAAAACTCTTATATGTTTTACTTTTGAGAACATTGAACCATAGCGAACTTGCATATAATATCTCGGAATTTCGCTACTTGGAATGTCGTCATAGCCTTTTGTCAAAAGATTTTTACCCTCACTTGCTTTTACTGCGTTCACAAAATCGTGAACGGTACTTTTGTTGCTGTCAATTGTAAAAGTTTCTTCGTCTTCATCAACTTCGAGATTTCCCCAACACATTACAAGATTGTATTTTCTTTCTTCAAATGTTTTTCCTTCTCTACATAGCAAATAATCAATCGCTGCCAAAGCACCGGGGTATGGGTCACCACGAAAAGCAGCATCTACTTTGTAGATGATTGTTTCTTCCCTGCTTCGCAACAACTCGCCAATTTCATAATTTCTGTTTTCGTATTGTGACAAATGGTTGAGCAAATATTCGGTAGGAAGTTTGACCGTCGCCGTAAGCGGCGACATATTATCATTGCCACCTTTGGCTGCAAATTCTTGTTGCATTAAAGTTTTTCGTGTACTTAGAACTCGCTTGCCAAGTAATTTCCCTCGTCCCTCAATTACACCTGATTGTTCAACAACAGCAATGATTTCGTTAATTGCTTCAAACATCAATTTCATTTCAGAATGTTTGCTGTCTGGACTTCCTGCAAAATTTCTGTTGCTATCGTATTTTAATCCTTTGTTTCGGATATTCGGTGATTGTTGAGCATTTGAGTGAGTACGGAAGTCTGAGGGAAAATAATAAAGCAAAGCAGGAATTTTGTAAATGGTCATAACATCTTCCATTGCTTTGAAAACAAGCGGATTGATTTTGTCCCATTTTGGTGGTGTATTTTGTCTTGTTATGATTGCAGCTTCTGGATAAATGTAAAATGCAGGTACATCATTTTCTACCGAAGCCGCAAGTCTGGCAAAACGCTGAAAAGCGTTGTGTCCTGTTCCTGCTTCTGTTGAAACTTCAATTGAAAATATTGGCTCGGTGTCCAATTCTACAATTAAATCGGGTGCATCAAGGTAAAGGATTTGTTTAATGTGGTCGGGTAATGAATGGAAGTTTTTTGCGTTGTTCGCATCGCTTTCATACATTTTTTTCTTGACAACATTTTTGTTTCTCAATTCTGTTTTTGCGATGATGTAATCCGCAAAACTTTCTGTACTGTACCAAACTCTATAATTCATAAATATTTTTTAATTGCCAAAGCAATGGCTTTTGCTAAGAATGGTGGGACTGCGTTTCCTGTTTGTACTCTACCCTGAACGATACCGCCACTCACAATAAAGTTGTCAGGAAAACTTTGCAATCTACATCTTTCTCTGATTGTCAAACCTCTTTCATCTGACGGATGTCCAAATTGAAATTGCGGTCTAATGCCTCCCGAAACTTGTGTCGGACTTTGAATGTCCCAAGCCAAGCGAATACGTTGCTTAAACTTTGGGTACATTGGTGTACCGGGTTTGGTGTTTTTTATTTTCTCGATAACATCTTTTGGGTGATTGGGTGCTTTGTGATTAGTTAAACTGTTGTTTTTTATGTTTTTTCTCATTAGCTTTTGGTAATCGCTAAAAGGTTCTTTTTTGTATTTTATTGCTGTTTCGTTTGGGTTTAATCTGGGCAAGTCGCCAATAGCCTCTTTTACGGTTACGTAAGGTTTACCTGTTTCTGGTCCGTGTGTTTTTTTGATTTCAGAAAAATCAAATTCTTTTCCACCTCTAATTCCAACAAAAACCAATCTTGTTCTTGATTGTGGAACGCCATAATCTGGTGCAAAAAGCAATTTGCTTTTTACTTTCATATTGCCTGCAATACTCAAATCTTTTTCTATGGTTTCAACAAAATCGCCTGTGCTTTTCATTCCCGATACATTTTCCAAAACAACAACTTTTGGTTTCAATGTTTTTACGAAACGAATAAACTCTTTGTAAAGTAAATTTCGCTCATCGTTTTCGTGTCTTTTTCTGTTGTTGAGCGAAAAACCTTGACAAGGAACACCACCAATTAAGACGTCAATTTGTCTGCCGTCTAAAAGTTCTGAAATCATTTTTGGTGTTACTTTTCTAACATCGCCCAAAATCGTTGAAACGTTTGCGTGATTGGTTTGGAATGTTCCAATGGACGGTTGATGTATGTCGCAACCGACAGCAATGTTAAAACCTGCCATTTCAAAACCAAGCGAAGTGCCACCGCAACCACAAAACAATTCTACAACAAGCGGTTTGTCGTTTTCTAGCATTTTACCTTTGGTAATGAAAGGGTCGCCTTTCCAATAATAACCATTTTCTTCAACCTTTACAGATTTATCCCAAACATTGATTACTTCTTCAAGAACTTCAAGGTCAATAACGTCTGGATTTTCTCCCATTTTTAATTGATAAGCAGGTTCTTCTACAAGAGTGAGAACATCACTATCAATTTCTTTATATGGTTTGCTTTTTACTGTTACTGGCATATCAATCAATTTTTACTTTTTTGTAGTATTTAATCTTTTCTTCTGCAACCTTTAAAATGTCTTTTGTACAATCTTCTTCCATTATTTCATAGGCGACTTTGTCGCTCAAATAAGAAACAAGAAGTGGTTTTGCGTTTACGGAAAATATCTCTGCAAACTTTTCAATCATTTCTTTGTTTGCGTTCCGCTCGTTTCGTTCAATTTTTCCAAGTGTTGATGGGTCAATGTCAAGATGTGCAGCCACTTTCCTAAGCGGAAGTCCGCTGTCTTCTCTTAACTTTCTAATTACCTCGCCAAATGTTTCTTTCTGTGTCATAGAATTTATATTCAGGACAAACAATGTCCAAATATAAAATGTCCTAAAAGAACATCCGCAAGTGTCGAAATATTTTTATCAACAATTGTAAATTCAAAAGTCAGAAGTTGGGTGGTGGGTAGGCTTGGTCTGTTTGGTTTTTGTCCGTCCGTTGATGTTAGTACGGTCGCCCATAGAATGACACACAACTTTCAAATATGCGCAATAAAACTACACAAACACGCCCACATATATACGGCTTTGCAAATACAATTCAGTACTAATACTTCAACAACGCTTCAATCGCCAATCCAACTTTTTCCGCGTTCGGCAACATTGTTTTTTCCAAAATAGAATTTAAAGGAATGGCAGGTAAATTTTCTGCGCCAACAACTTTTACGGGCGCGTCCAAATACTCAAAACAATTTTCGCTGATGCGTGCTGCCATGCTTTGCGCGAAGCCGTTAAAAACGGGTTCTTCGGTGAGTACCATAATTTTGCCATGTTTTTTTGCAGAAGCAAACATCGCGTTTTCGTCCACAGGCGAAATGGTGCGCAAATCCAAAATTTCAATTTGATTTTCAAATTTTTTGGCGGCGGCTTTTGCCCAATATATACCCATGCCGTAAGTGATGATGCACAAAGAATTTCCTTTGCCGATTTGTTCATCGCTTGCTTCCTGCACCAATCGTGCTTTCCCGAACGGTATCACATAATTTTCGTCAGGCTCAATGGTTTTTGCTTCTTCCGTACCTTTAATTTTACTCCAGTACAAACCTTTGTGTTCCAAAATTACCACAGGGTTTGGGTCGTAATAGGCAGCTTTCATCAAACCTTTTAAATCTGCGCCTGTGCTCGGATAGGCAATTTTTATTCCGCGAATATTTGCCAACACGCTTTCCACAGAACTTGAATGATACGGTCCGCCGCTGCCATACGCGCCAATCGGCACACGCAAAATCATGCTCACAGGATATTTTCCGTTACTTAAATAACAAGAACGACTCACTTCGGTAAACAGTTGATTTAAACCCGGCCAGATATAATCCGCAAACTGAACTTCCACAATCGGTTTTAATCCGACTGCACTCATACCCACAGTAGAACCAACGATAAACGCCTCTTGAATAGGTGTATTAAAAACACGGTGGTCGCCAAATTTTTGAGCTAAAGTTGCTGCTTCGCGAAACACACCGCCAAGCCGCGCACCAACGTCTTGTCCGTACAACAAACATTCGGGGTGTTTTGTCATTAATTCGCGAATGGCAAATAATGCGCTGTCCACCATTACGGTCGGCTGTTTGCCTGCGGGACTGCGTTCTCCTTTTTCTTCGGTAATGGGTGTTGGTGCAAACTCGTGTGTAAATAAATCTTCGGGGCGAGGGTCTTCTTCCAACAATGCTTTTTGATAATCGCTTTCCACTAATTTCTTCGCGTTCTCTTCCATGCTTTTAATTTCGGAAGCGTCAACGCCTGCAATAATTAATTGATTGCGCAAACGTGGCAGCGGGTCGCGTTTTTCGGCTTCGGCTAAATCATCGCGATACCATTCTTTGCGCACGCCGCTGGTGTGGTGATTAAGCAAAGGAACTTTGGCATGAAGCAAAAACGGTTTGCGCTCTTTGCGAATATATTCCAAACAATCTTTTATTGTGTTGTAACTTGTAATAAAATCAGTGCCGTCAATGCTTTTGCTTTCAATGCCTTTGAAGCCGCGCACAAATTCGCTCATGTCTTGCGAGCGAATTTCTTTTGCGTTTGCGCTGATGTCCCATTCGTTGTCCTGAATAAAGTATAAAATCGGTAATTGCTTCAACGCCGCCATTTGCAAGGCTTCCGACACTTCGCCTTCAGTACAGCTTGCATCGCCCAAAGAGCAAACCGCAATGGGTTTTACATCACCGCTTCCCGTCATACCGTTTTTTTCCATGTATTGCAAACCGAGCGCAATACCTGTTGTTGGAATAGCTTGCATACCTGTTGCGCTTGACTGGTGCGGAATTTTAGGCATATCATCTCGGCGCAAACTTGGGTGAGAATAGTAAGTTCTTCCACCCGAAAAAGGGTCGTTGCGTTTTGCCAACAATTGCAACATTAATTCAAAGGGTGTCATTCCGATTGAAAGTAAAATACTGTCATCGCGATAATAGGCACTTAAAAAATCTTGCGGTAATAATTGCAAACCTAATGCAATTTGCACGGCTTCGTGTCCGCGACTTGTGGCGTGAACGTATTTTGCGGTAATTTCTTTGTTGGCTTCATAGAGTTCTGTCATGCTTTTGGCAGTACACATCAACTCAAAGGCTTTTTTTAAAATGTCAAGAGGTATTTTACTTTTCACAGATGTTGCTTTTAACGAAAAATCTTCCATTTCTAATTTCTATCAAAGTTTAAAAATAGGGAAATATTTGCGGATTACTCCTTTCCCAACGGCTTGTAGTATTTTCTATTTTCCAAAAAACGGCAACATCGCATTTCTGAACCAATCGGGTACACGCACCATTTTGTTGGTGGACTTTTCAATGCACACCAACGTTACTTTGCCTGTATTCAATAATTCGCCTTTGCCGTTGCGCACCTCATATTCAAAAGGTATGCGCAGCGTTGGAATTTCTTTTAAATAAGTGGTAATGGTAAGTTCATCATCGTAAAATGCAGGTTTTTTATATTGAATGGTATATTCAACCACGGGCATTAAAATTCCGCGCGCTTCCACATCTTTGTAGCTGAAACCCAACATTCGCATGGCTTCCACACGACCCACTTCATAATATTGTGCATACACGCCGTAATACGCATAACCCATTTGGTCGGTTTCGCCGTAGCGCACACGCAGTTTTGTGTCGGCTTTAATCATAACAGAAAAAATAAATGATTTTAAAAAAAATAGTGTGCTAATTTACACCTATGAAACGAGCCATGCAAAACACCCTTGCCGGCGGGAGCAAAACACGGTTTTTAGCAACTGAAATTTACACCGCCCCCTGATAGAAAAAATTTCTTACAAAACAATAGCCAATAATGGGTATAATTGACTGAGAGAAAAAAAAAATTAAATTCCAAATGAAAAATGAAACTTTATGTAACTTTTTTTTGAAAAGATTCGTTGCAAACACAAACAAACTATCTATATTTACGAACAGAACAAAGTTCATTACATTTATTATTATATAACTCAAATTATCTGAAACATTAAAAACATTTAAAGACATGATGAAAGAAAAAACTGCGGAGCAAGTATGGAGTGGTTGTTTAGAAATTATTAAGGACAACGTAAGTCCTCAAAATTTTAAAACTTGGTTTGACCCGATAAAACCCGTTAAGATTAATAACAACACATTGACGATACAAGTACCGTCTCAGTTTTTTTATGAGTGGATTGAAGAACATTATATTACACTTCTTAAAAAAGTAATCAAAAAAGAAATTGGCTCGGAAGGGAAACTGGAATACAATATAGTAATGGAAAATAATTCGGGCAAAACCGAAACGCCTATTACCTTTAAATTACCTACACTTAACAGCAGCACAAAAAATCCTTCGGTAAATATGCCGGCTGATGTTGCCATGGCGGTAATTAAAAACCCCTTTGTCATTCCCGGACTGAAAAAAGTGCAGGTGGAATCTCAACTGAACCCGAATTACAGTTTTGAAAATTTGGTAGAAGGCGAATGTAACCGTTTGGCTCGCAGCGCGGGATACGCCGCTGCACAAAAACCCGGAACAAACTCTTATAACCCCTTATTAATATTTGGCGGCGTTGGTTTGGGAAAAACACACATAGCGCAGGCTGTTGGCATTGAAGTAAAAAGAGTACACCCGAACAAGACCGTATTATATGTACAATCAGAAAAATTTATCACGCAATTTATAGAAGCCACCAAAAACAACAACCTGAACGATTTTGTTCACTTCTATCAAATGATTGATGTGTTGATTATTGACGATGTGCAATATTTAGCAGGAAAAGAAAAAACACAAGATGCGTTCTTCCACATTTTTAATCACCTGCATCAGCTCGGCAAACAAATTATTTTAACGGCAGACCGTGCTCCTGTTGATATTCAGGGCATTGAGCAACGTTTACTTTCCCGTTTCAAATGGGGGTTGAGTGCCGAAGTAACAGCCCCTGATTTGGCAACACGCATGGCTATTTTAGACAAAAAAGTTTACAACGAAGGCATTCAGTTGCCTAAAGAAGTAAATGAATATTTGGCTTACAGCATTACTTCAAACGTGCGCGAACTGGAAGGTGCGTTAATTTCTTTGTTGGCGCAATCAAGCCTCAACAAAAAAATAATCACCTTGGATTTGGCAAAAAACATGATTGACAAATTCGTGAAAAGCACAGCCCGCGAGGTTTCTATTGATTACATACAAAAAGTGGTGTGCGATTATTTTGATTTGGCTATTGATACCATGAAATCAAAAACACGCAAACGCGAAGTGGTGCAAGCCCGTCAAATTGCGATGTATTTTGCAAAAAGCATGACAAAATCTTCTTTAGCAACAATCGGTATGCACTGCGGTGGAAAAGACCACGCAACAGTTTTGCACGCCTGCCGAACGGTAAACAACCTTATGGACACCGACAAACGCTTTAAAGCATACATTGAAGAGTTGGAGAAAAAAATCAGCATTTCTAACTAAGAAAAATAAAAGCCTCGCTAATGCGGGGCTTTCTTGTTATAGTGCCTTTGTGTCTAAATCTTTCATAAAAAATTTTGGATAGACCGAAATAGTAAATTAGCTTTAGCGTTCAATTTTAAAATATGAAGAACATTACAGTTATAGGAAGCGGCACTATGGGCAATGGCATTGCTCACACCTTTGCGCAATTTGGTTTCAATGTAAATTTGGTGGATATAAACGAAGCAGCTTTGCAAAAAGCCATTGCTACCATTACAAAAAATTTAGACCGTCAGGTTCAAAAAGGAAGCATTGGCGAAGATGTAAAAAATTCTACCCTAAAAAATATCACAACGTTTACAGACCTTGTTAAAGGCGCAGCCCAAGCCGATTTGGTGGTGGAAGCCGCCAGCGAAAATTTAAACATCAAACTCACTATTTTTAAACAGTTAGATGACATTTGCCCTGCCAGCACCATTTTGGCAACCAACACGTCTTCCATTTCCATTACGCAAATTGCAGCCGCCACCAAGCGCGCCGACAAAGTAATCGGTATGCACTTTATGAATCCTGTGCCGGTAATGAAGTTGGTAGAAGTTATTCGCGGTTACAATACTTCCGATGAAGTTTGTAATGCCGTTATGGAACTTTCAAAAAAATTAAGCAAAGTGCCTGTGGAAGTAAATGACTTTCCGGGTTTTGTGGCAAACAAAATTTTAATGCCCATGATTAACGAAGCTATTATTACGTTGAATGAGGGCGTTGCAGGCGTTGAAGAAATTGATACCGTAATGAAACTCGGCATGGCGCACCCCATGGGACCATTGCAGTTGGCAGATTTCATCGGTTTAGATGTTTGCTTAAATATTTTGCGTGTGTTGCAAGACGGTTTCGGAAACCCGAAATACGCCCCTTGCCCCTTGTTGGTAAACATGGTTACGGCAGGGCATTTGGGCGTTAAATCAGGAAAAGGTTTTTACGATTACAGCGGCGGCACAAAAGAATTGGTTGTAACCTCTCAGTTTAAAAAGAAGTAAAATGCAGTAAAACTTGTGTCGGAGGTGTACAGAAATATTTTGCCGATAGAATATCCGGGTATTCCGAGTGCGGGGGTTTATTATTTTACCACGCGCAGCGGGTTGCGTTACGAGGTGCGTTTCGGGCGTTTTCAGGACAATATTTTTCATGCCAACATTGTGTTTGGTGTGGTTGATGATGTGTTTGAAGGGGAAGAATACACAACCACCAATCGCGGCGAGGTATATCAGGTGATGAACACCATTGTGGAAATTATAAAGCATTATATGCAGGAACACCCGAAAGTAAATATTTTTGAATTTTCGGCTATTGGGCGCGAGTGCGAAGAAGAAGAAAATACCGAAAACGCCCGCATGATTTTATACAAACGTTTTCTTCCAAGAATTTTTGAATACGGCTGGGATTTTAAAATCAAAGGAAATTTTGCTTTTGTAACTAAGAAGTAAAATTTATTCCCAAAACTGCCACTTGTTTTTACAAAAATCAATGAGTTGAATGTCGTAATCAAGCATAATAGCGTTGTCTTTATTCCTGTTCCATAAATAACAATGAATGTTTGATTTATCTTTTATGTAACGGTGATTTGTGCCGAAAAAATTATCGGTATAAACAGTCAGCGTACTATCTTGTTTCATTACAAAATCCGAAATTGCTTTTGCCGCGTAACCGTATGTTATGTCTTTATTCGGGTCGTGAACAACAATACAACTCTCAATGCTGTTTTCGTTCGTGTTCGGAAGTCTGAATTTTGCTTTTACTAAAAGCATTTGCCCTTCGTGAGTTACCACATCGCTGTATTTCGCAATCGCATCAAACGGAAATTCTTCGGAAGGATTTAAGGGTAACGAGAAAATTTTTCTTTGCGCCTGCATTTTTTCGGATTTCGGATAATTAAAATTTTGCGGGTTTATCACGGTTGAAAATTTTAAAACCTCATCGTCTTTTACCACAAGCGCACTGTCTGATTTACGTTTTGAATACACTTTTAAATTAATGGCTTGCGTTTGTGTGTTTTCAATCAGGTACGGAAAGTGTTCTTTTACCACCGCTTGCTGTGCAGGAAAAGCAGAAGCGAGCACAACATAATCGCCATTTAATGAAGCCACAAAGTGCGAAAAAATTTTCATGGAACTTACGGCAGTATCAAAACTTGTTTTGTAATCAAAATTGCTGCGATATTTTGAAAAATATAGTTTCAGCATAGCCTCTTCCGTATCCAAAAAGAAAGGATACACTTGCTTATCGCCATGCAGTTTTTTGTAATGAACCGTTCTTTCAAATTGCTGTTCATACACAGTTTTCACGCATTGCGTGTAATACTCTTTTTTGAAATAGGTTTTGTAAATCAATGTAAAAGTCAATAAAAATGCAGCAGTATAAAACACATAGTTATTTTTGAAATTAATTAACGATGCCGCAAACAGAACCATTCCCGCTCCCGAAAACAACATCACCGAATTTTGAAAAACCGGTGCACGATAAATAGAATAAAAATAAACGATGAAATAATTGAACAAAAACAAAATCAACAAGAGCCATTGTTGTTTTTGAAAATTTAATTTTTTGTTCAACACCATGCTTAAAACAATTAATGCTGCTAAAACCAAATATGATTTTCCTGTCCCGAACAAAACTTTTAAAAAACTGAAAATGGCATCAGGTGCAGGTTTTGGAAGCCATCCGCCTTGTTCAAAGCCAATGCCGCCTACGTTTAATTGATAAAGTGTAACGGGTAAATGCGGCAAATAACACACAACAATTATCAAACAAGTGATTATATAATTTTTAAATGGACTTACTGCTCCCCTCTCCTTTGGAGAGGGGTTAGGGGTGAGGCATAATAAAAATCCAGAAACACACAGCGTAAACGCAAACAGGGCGTTGATATGCTGATTAAGCGCAGAAAGCAAAGCAAACAAACCGAAGAAAAAATAATTTATTTTTTTTGTTTGCTTTAAAAAGAAAATTTCAAAGAAATAAAACAGAAGTGCCACACTGAAAAACACGCCTGAAATATACATTCGTGCAATGGGAGCATAAAACACAAAAATTAATGAGAAACTGAAAATAATTGCAGAGAAAATGGCTGCCTGTTTTGAAAAATTTCTCAGCGAAAAAAAGTAAGCGTAAATAATTGCACCAAAACTAAACAACAAAAACGGCAACTTAACAAGCCAGTTGGCATAACCGAAAATTTTTGTGAGGTAGAAAATAAGTATTTGAACAAGTGCAGGGTGTGTGTCGGTTGTTTTTACTCCGCTCTCAATCAAATCGCCAAACGAATTAAAAAAAGTTCGGCTTAAACCGCTCAGTTCATCAAAGGTAAATTGATAGTCAGGTAAAGGAATGAAGCGAAAAACCGCACAGAGCGCGAGAATTAAAACAAACAAAAAATGTTCTTTCAGAAATTTCATTAACGCAAGTGTAAAAAATAAAAGCCGAATTTCACATCGGCTTTTATAAATTGATTTTTGTTTTTAGAGTTTAGCAAACTTTCACCATCCAGTTAAATTTATCTTCTATTCTGCCTTTCCTGATGTCGCGCAACGTTTGGTCAATTTTGTTTGAAAACTTGCGTTCAGCCACAGGCGGCAGTTCGTAATCTTTTCCATTATAACCAATGCCGATAATTTGTGCAATGGTAGCTGCTGTTCCAACGCCAAACACTTCTTTTAATGTTCCGTTGGCGTGTGCGGTCATCACTTCTTCCACGCTTACTTTGCGTTCTTCTACTTTCATGCCCCACTCGCGAGCCAGTGCCAATACAGATTTACGGGTAATGCCGTCCAAAATGGTATCGCTTACGGCAGGTGTCATAACTGTATCGCCAATTACAAACATCACATTCATTGTTCCGCTTTCTTCAAAATATTGGTTTGTTTCGCTGTCTAACCACAATATTTGCTGATACCCTTTTTGTTGCGCCAGTTTTGTAGGATATAAGCTGCGACCGTAATTTCCGCCTGCTTTTACAAAGCCCACGCCACCGCGGGTGGCACGGAAGAAATCTGTTTCCACCAACACTTTAATCGGTTCGCTGTAATATTTTCCGGCAGGGCTTGCAATGATTGCAAATTTGAACGTATCGCTTATTTTTACGCCAATGGCTTCATCGGTTGAAAACAAAAACGGGCGAATGTATAAACTTCCCGATTCGCTTGCCGGCACCCAGTCTGCGTCCAAACGAATTAATTCCATTAACCCGTTCATAAACAATTCTTCGGGAATTTCGGGCATTGCCATACGCACAGCACCTTTGTTCATGCGTTCCCAATTTTCTAAAGGGCGAAATAATGCCACGCCGCCTTTATCATCTTTATAGGCTTTCATACCTTCAAAAATGGTTTGTCCGTAGTGAATGGAACTCATGGCGTAACTCATCGGAACATTACCATAAGGCACAATATAGGCTTTCTCCCACTTGCCGTTTGCGTATTCTGCTACAAACATGTGGTCTGTAAAATATTTACCAAAAGGCACATTGTTAATGTCAAATTCTGACAGCTTGCTCTTTTTGGTTTTCTCAATCTTGATGTCTAAAGTACTTGTCATTGCTGTAAATTTTTAAATGTTAGCTTCGGCAATTAACCACATTTTTTTTGATTGGGCAAATTTTTTTGACTGATTAAAGTCATTACTTTACAGGTAAAATAAGGGGATTTAAGCATTAATTAACATCTTTCGTAATATTGAATGGTGTTATGGGTGGTGTTTTTTCTGAATTAGAAAATTATTCATCACCATACCCCACCCAACTCATCAACGTGTTTTTTTGTTTTTGCGTGGCGTTTTCCATAACCGACATTTTATTTTGGCGCGTTACTTTTACTTTTTTTGCAATGGCGGTGAGTGTTACCGTTTTGTATTTTGATTTGAAGATTTTTTTCGGGCGCAACACTTCAATGCTGATTTTATCGCCTTCGCGTACATTGTCGTAAAAGTCAGAAATAATTTGTTGAATTTCCTGCAACTTAATTTCTCTGCCGTTAATGCGGTTGAGTTCGTCTTTGCGTTTGTAGCCAAGTTCTTTACCAACAGCGTCCAAATCGCGTGTACTTTCTACAAAAATGCGGTTTGTTTTTTCGTTCAAATTCAAATCGGGATTTCCCAACGTAAATTCTTCACTTTCAAATTCACGTTTAAACTCAATGCCTATTTTTTGAAAAATTTCTTCCATTGGCAAAGGTTCTTTTCCGCCAACGTGTTTTCTCAAAAAATTACCCACTTCGGGATAGGTAAATTTCTCCATGTCGTTAAACAAATCTTCGTCGTTGAATGATTTATCTTTTCCGTATTTCGTAGCCAAATCTTTCATCAGGTTTTGTGTGCCGTAAAGCCCATCGCTTAAATCGCGCAACAAAATATCCAAACACATTCCGATTAACGCACCTTTTTCGTAAACGTTACCGTATTGCGGGTGAATTTTTTCTTCCAAAACGTGTTTGCTCATATAAGTAAAACTCATCGTGTCGTTAAACAGTTCCAAACTGTTTGTGTATTTCTGCATCATGGTAGTAATAAACTCGTCAATGTTTATTAAGCCTGCTTTAACCTGCGCGTGATGTGCGGCGTATTCGGTCATGCCCTCGTACAACCAAAGGTGTTCGCTCATTTGCGGATTGTCAAAATCAAAATCGCCTATTTCTTTTGCGTGAATGGTGAGTGGCGTAACGATGTGAAAAAATTCGTGAGCGGCTACATCGCGCAACTGCTGCTGTAAAAACAAGCTGTCAAATTCGGGCATAACATAAAACGAAGAATACGAATGTTCCAACGCGCCGTGCGAACCCGACAAGGTGTTTTCTTTGGTGAAATAAAAAAGAAAAGCGTATTTATCCACAGGCAAATCGCCACCCAAATAATCGCGCTGCGCGTACAATAATTCCTGCAAGGTTTTGGCGATAAAATGTGCGGTAATTTTTTTG
>JAHBTI010000005.1 GCA_019638705.1 Bacteroidota bacterium | reverse complement strand
TGGTGGGATAAAAGATACGCCTGTTTGTAAACTGTTACTCCATGTGTGCGTTAAAACGCCCGTGCCTGTGTAGTTTATAGTGGCGGTGTTGCCGCTGCAAAGAAGATTATTCGGTGCAGCATTAGCCACTACGCTTGGTACTGAGCCGAACACATTAACAAGAACAGTATTGGTAGTGGACATACCCGAAGAGTTTGTGCCTTGTACGGTATAAACGGTTGCAACCGTAGGGCTAACTGCAATAGTTGTAGAGTTAGAACCTCCAAAGCCACCAACAGGCAGCCATGTGTAGGTTGAAACGCCACTTGCTGTTAAAGTAGCTGTATTGCCTGAACAAATTGCCGTTGATGAAGCTGCAATATTTATAAATATTAAGGGGGTGATAATTGCCATTCCATGACCAGAAAATGCTGCCAAAGCATTTGTTTGATTGATACCTGAGTTGTAAGAACCTCCGCCACCGCCACCAGAATAAGGTGAGTTACTATTAGTTCCACCTCCGGAATAACCTCCGCCTCCACCACCATTACCCCCTTCCCAAAAACCTGAACCGCCACCGCCAAATCCACCCGGACCGGCAGTATTATAATTACCACCGATTCCTCCATTCATAAACGACCTTCCAAAGCCGTTTCCACCACCACCGGTACCATTTGTTAAAAATCCACCGCCGGCACCGGCACCTGTACCCGTTCCGCCATTTCCATTAGTTCCACCGGCACCATTGCCGTTTGCTCCATTTGTTCCCGACGTAGTTAAAGAGGCATTCAAACCGTTTCTTTGTGCACCTGAACAACCACCAAGATTACTTGTTGCACCGCCACCGCCGCCTGCAACAATCAATGGTGTATTGACACTTACTACAAAAGTGCCACCACCACCACCGCCATCTTGGCTATTTTGGCTGGGTACTCCCATCTGCCCCACTAAAATTTGCAATACCTGCCCGGCAGTTAAACTAAATTCGCCATACATATTTGCTCCAAGCCCGCCGGGAGTTGTGCAGCCGGAAGTAGTAGTACCTCCCGATGCACCAATAGCCCGTATGCCATAATTCCCTGTAACAGGAACAGTCCAACTCTGAATTCCCTGACCAGTAACTGTAACCAAATTTTGAAGACTAGTAGCGTTGTAAGCGTTATTCACTTGTATTTGTGTTGGTCCAAACTGTCCCGTAGCACCACAATTAGTAAACGTGTACGTTATTTGCGCTTTTGAGCTAAAAAACACCACCGTCAATGCCGCCGCCGCTACTGCCTTTAAAAAATAATTTTTTCTCATAATTTCTTGTTTTTAAATAGGGTGCTAAAGGTATTTCATAAAAGCTGTGAAACCAAATTTTGGGCGGTGTTTTTGTTAAGAAACAAACAATTACCTGCCTCTGCGGCTAAATTTCATGTTACCTTATCTGCAAGCAATTGTTATCAAACTAAAGGTTTTTACTTTTTCATAATTTGTTAATTGTGGTGTAAAAGCAGGTGAATTATTTGTTCATTTTTTATGGTATTAATAAAAAAATTCTTTTAAAACCCTTTATTTATAATGCTTTCAGAGGATTTTGCTATTAACAGCCTGTATTTAATAACCGTAAGCGTAATTAACAGTTTAGTGTTTAATCACTCACGGTACAAGGCGTTATGCAGCTTGGATACTTAGGTACTTTTAACTAAAATTAAAAATACTGATATGAACGCCGAAAACATAAAATCAGAATTACAGCAAGTTTTAGATAACGACCTTGCGCTGCGTAAAGAATTTGTAGAATTAAAACGCTCGTTAAGCGACTACCGCAATCAGCTTATTTCGCGCGATGAAGACTGTAAACGCCTGCAAGTAAGCATTGATGTGCTTAATACCAAATTAGAGGTGGTGCAGCGCGACAACGCCGCTTACAAACAAGAATTAGAGGCACTTTCTGAACTGCGCAGCAGCGTAAATGAGCAATTACAGGCAAAACAAGGCGAGATTGAGGCGCGTTTGTCGGAAATTGAATTTTTGAAAAATGAATTGGACAACATTTCTTCGGGCTACGAAACGCAGCTGGAACACCTGAAACAATTGAGCAGTACCGAAATTGAACGCATTATTGAACAATACAACACACAAATACAAAATTTAAAAGACAGTTTGCGCACTACTTTGGAAGAACAACGCAGCACTTTAACACTTAATTTCAATTCGCAAATTGAACGCCTGACAAACGAAAACACCGAAAAACAAAACGGACTTTTGGCAGAATACGAAGAAAAACTGGCAACTGTTGTTCTACACGCCAATCAGCAAAATTCAAAATTAAGCGAAGAAGTAAAACGCTTGGAATTGAATGCCGAAATTCTGCATACACAAACAGAAAAATCGGAAACGGAATTGCAAGCAAAAAACACAGAATTTGTAAGCCTTTTGGAACGGTTTGAAAATTTGAATACCGAACACGAAAATTTAAAACAAACCGCTTTGTTGAATAACAGCGAACAGCAGGTAAACGAATTGCAAAATCAAATGGAAAGTTTAAACGGCGAGCTGCAAAACATGGTTGTGCTGTTTGAAGAAAACACCAACAAACTTGCCGAAACGGAAAGCGAACTGGAAGCTGCGGGCTTGCAAATAACAACATTACATGAACTTATTACCGCTAAAGACAAAGAAGCGGAAGAGTTGAACTTGAATTGGCAAGCCGCTTTAGCTTTAAATGAAGCCAACGAAAGCAAAGATTTGGAGTTTCAAAAATTGTTGGCTGAAAATTCAAACCTTATCAATGAAATTGAAACTGCTTTTACAAAAAATGAAGCGCAGGAAACAGAAATTAATCTTTTGAAAACCGAACTGGAAGAAATGAGGGCGCACAACAGCGGTAAAGTGGAAGATTTAAAAGAAACCCTGAACAACAAAAATTTTGAAATTTTAAACTTGGAAGCAAACAACGCTTCTTTAGTACAGGAAATTGAACAGCTGAAACAAGAAGTGCAAAACCAAACGCAACTTGTGGCAGAAACAACAGAGCAGGTGCAGGACGATGTGTTTATTGACCGTTTGTTTAAACAGATTGATGCACTTAACGATGAACGCCTTTCTCTTTTAGGCGAAAAAGAACAAATGGCGGCGCAAATACTAAAAATGAACGAAATGGTTTCTTTAATTTCGCAACGGGTTGATAGTGAAAACATTGATGTAAAAGATTTGAATAATCACCGAATGAATGTTATTTTAGCAACTCAATCGGAAGGGACAAACGAAAAAAACCTGATGAAAGAACAGATAAACGATTTGGTGCGTGAAATTGATAAGTGCATAGCGTTATTAAGTGCTTAAATAATTAACGCCTTTTTAAATGAGCCAAGTAAACATAACCGTTGAAATCGCAGGAAGCATTTTCCCCATAAAGGCAAATGCCGAAGACGAGCAAAGTATTAAAGAGGCTGTTAATCTGATAAATAATAAACTCGCGGAATTGGAACGCAATTACGCGGTAAAAGACAAAAAAGACCTCTTAGCCATGACCCTCTTGCAGTTGGTGGCACAACTGTACAAACAAGCGGGCAGCGCAGAGAAAGAAGTAAGTCAGTTGAAAAAATTATTTACGGAAGTGGAAGATATGTTGCAACAACATTTTGAAAACTTAAAAGGCATAAACGAAGAAGAAGAACTTTAAACGAGTAAAAGAAATTTTACACAATATCACGCACAAATTTTGAGTTAAAACGGCTTGGAATTTGTGCGTTTTATATTTAGTAATACCCCCATTCCGGCACGGTGTCGGGATAATTTAAAAAAGAAAGAAAAATGGAAATACTGACAATAATTTATATAGCAGGCGCACTGATAGCAGGTATCGTGGCGGGCTTTTTAATAGCAGGAAGTCGCTTGAACGCAAGTGCAAAAAAAGAAAAAGAAAACCTGATTAAAGAAGCCGAAGTAAAATCGGAAGCCGTAAAACAAGAAAAGATTTTGCAGGCAAAAGAAAAGTTTTTTCAATTAAAATCAGAACACGATAAAGCCGTGCAGCAACGCAACGCGCAAATAGTTCAAGCCGAAAACCGCGCCAAACAAAAAGAAAGCGAACTCGGCAAAAAATTAGAAGAAATTAACCGCAAAGACAAAGAATTGGAACACTTGAAAAGCCAAGCCGCTCAACAAATTGAAGTGTATAAGCACCGCGCCGACGATATGGAAAAATCTCATCGCAGGCAGGTGGATATGCTGGAAAAAATAAGCGGTTTGCGGGCTGATGAAGCCAAAGCTCAGTTAGTGGAATCTGTAAAAGCCGAAGCAAAAACCCAGGCTATGGGTTATGTAAAAGACATTATGGAAGAAGCGAAACTGACGGCAAACAAAGAAGCGAAAAAATTAATTCTTCAAACCATTCAGCGTGTAGCCACCGAAACGGCGATTGAAAATTCCATCTCTGTTTTTCACATTGAAGGCGATGAAACCAAAGGGCGCATTATCGGGCGCGAGGGGCGCAACATTCGCGCTTTGGAAGCTGCCACAGGCGTAGAAATTATTGTGGACGATACGCCCGATGCCATTACATTAAGCTGTTTTGATTCCATTCGCCGCGAAATTTGCCGTTTGGCATTGCATCAATTGGTAACAGACGGACGTATTCACCCTGCGCGCATTGAAGAGGTAGTGGAAAAAACCCGCAAAATGCTGGAAGAAGAAATTATTGAAACAGGAAAACGTACCTGCATTGATTTAGGTATTCACGGTTTGCACCCCGAATTAATCCGCATGGTGGGGCGCATGAAATACCGTTCGTCTTACGGACAAAATTTGTTGCAACACAGTCGCGAAGTAGCCAACCTTTGCGGCATTATGGCAAGCGAAATGGGCTTAAATCCTAAAATTGCCAAACGCGCGGGCTTGTTGCACGACATTGGTAAAGTGCCCGACAACGAACCTGAATTGCCGCACGCATTGTTAGGTATGAAATTGGCAGAACAATACAAAGAAAAACCCGAAGTGCTAAATGCCATTGGTGCGCACCACGACGAAATTGAAATGACAACTTTGTATTCGCCCATTATTCAGGTGTGTGATGCCATTAGCGGTGCACGCCCCGGCGCACGCCGCGAAATTGCCGAGCAATACATGAAACGTTTGAAAGATTTGGAAGCATTGGCGTTGAGTTACGACGGTGTTGAAAAAACCTACGCCATTCAAGCGGGGCGTGAAGTGCGTGTGATTGTATCAAGCGAGAAAGTAAACGATGCGCGCGCCGAACAATTGGCTTTTGAAATTTCGCAGCGAATACAAACCGAAATGACATATCCGGGACAAGTGAAAGTAACCGTGATTAGAGAGGTAAGAGCAACGGGCTACGCGAAATAAAATTTTCACAA
Source organism: Bacteroidota bacterium (assembly GCA_019638705.1). Lineage (GTDB taxonomy): Bacteria > Bacteroidota > Bacteroidia > B-17B0 > Aurantibacillaceae > Aurantibacillus. The sequence goes on along the minus strand of JAHBTI010000005.1, from coordinate 138,059 downwards.
AACAAAAAATGTCTGACAAGTTTGTCAGACATTTTTTGTTTTTGACTTATTTCTTCATAAAGAAAAATGTTCCGCCTGCATCTTCAAGGTCTTTTATTTTACCAAACTTGGGAGCTTGATTTCCTTGCTGAGAAACAGAGTAAGCCACTTTCTTCACAATTTTATCTATGGCTATGCAAGCATCAGCGTTGTTGTTTAAACTTGCCACAAATGTTTTGGTGAAGAGAGAGTTATCCGAAGCCAGTTCAAACCCTGCGGAAGTAAACACCTGCGATGATTTTGATTTGGTGAGGTCAGCATTTTTGCAGTCTTTATCGTCCGAGCCGTCTTCTTTGGCATTTACCACAAACGTTGGACCTGATTCACAGGCATCGGTAACAACTAATGTATGAAGCAAACGTTCAGGGTACGACTGCATAGCGGCTTTTAACGCATTAATGCTGTAATAACTGAATTCATCATCAATTTTTGCATCGGTGGGTATCCAGTAGCCCGATTTTGGTTTCACATATTTTCCGTGTCCTGCATACCAAATGAGCAAAGAAGTTACTTTGGCGTTTTTTATATCATCTCTCAATTCAAGCGAAAAGAATTTTTCAAGCTGAGTTTTAGTCATGTTTTGTTTATGAACAAAGCGCGTTATTTTATAATTGGCAAGTGCCGACCTGAGTGCCATAAAATCTTTGGCAGGACCTTCAAGACTTGAATAATGCGCATAATTGCTGTTTTCAATAAACACCACCCAAGTATTGCCCATTGGGTTATCAATGCTTGCCAGCAATGCGCTGCGGTCTATTTTAAAAATCTGTTCGGTTTCGTTTCCGTAAATATCTTTTGCCGTCATTTTTATTTCCTGTTTGTCGGCTATCCTTATTTGTGCAGAAAATCCGGGATTGAGATACTTGGCATTGAATGAGGCATTAATACCGTCTATGGTAATGGAAGCAATTAAGCTGGAATCCTGTATTTTTCCCTGAATGTAAAGTTCAGCGCCGTTATTTTCTATGGATATTTCATTTTCGGGCGAAGTATATGGCGTTTCAATAATAATAACGGGTTTATCGCTTTCCGTTCTGGTGATTTGATACAGCATTGTTTCTGTGTTATCATACACATCGGTGGCACTTACCGAAAACTCGTTTAATTCTGCAGCATTTTTCAGGGTAATGGAAAACTCAGGATTTAAGCTGTCTTTTGAAAACACCGCCACCTGTGAGTTTACCGTTACCGATGTAATGATGTTTTCGTCTGTAATTTTACCGCTTAAATTCAAGGTACTTAAATTGGCAGGCGCGTTTAATGTGTTTTTATCTTTTAAGCCCGACAGCATAATTTTTGGTTTTACATATTCTCTGTTAAGCTGAAACTGTCTTTCGGTAATGGCTTTACGCATATCATTCAAATCTTCTCTGTCTTTAATCAAACTCACCACCATTTTATAATCATCGGTGGCTAATTTTTTTTCCTGCATTTGCTCGTAGCACAACGCGCGTTTGTAATAAAACCCATAATTTCTCGGCTGTTCTTTTATGATACTTGAATAGTCGGCAGCGGCATTATGATACTGCTTCATGGTTTCGTAATACTCTGCCCGCTTGGTGTATGCCTGCTCACTTGGCTTGGCTACCACCACTTTGGTAATATCGTCTATGGCATTGGGTAAATTTTTTGTGGCGGCATTTACAAGGCTGCGGGCAAAGAGCGCGTCTGTATTTTCAGGTTCTTTTTTTAAAACAATTTGGCAGTGGTTAAACGCGGCATCGTATTTGCCAAGCTTTACATTTATAACGGCAAGGGCAACGTGCGCCGGAAAATATTTACTGTCGTGCTCCAAAGCATAGCGATAGTATTTTTCGGCTTGCTCAGTATGATTAAGACTGTCGTGTATGGCAGCATGGCGGTAATAATTGGGCGCATTTATTTTTGAATCGATACCCAACTGGGTAATGGAAAGTGCCTGTTCAAATTCGCGTAATTTAACTAACACCTGCACTTCGGTATCAATGGCATCAGCGTAAACGCGGTCAATTTCCAAAGCCTTGCGCAATGCCACATCGGCTTCGTGCAGCATATTTTGTTCCATAAAAAATTTTCCTGCCTGATAAAAAATCAGTTTTTCCGCGCTCATATCCCGCTCAACGTAACGCGCATACAAACGCTTCATTTTATCGTCGGGGTTAATAATTTGTACGGCTTTTTTATAGTCGGCAAGGGCTTCTGCCGGTTTATACAGTTTCACATAACACCTTGCTCTGCCTGCATACGCCTTGTATGACAGGCTGTCTAACCCAACAACGTTGGTATAAACTTTAGAAGCGTCTTCATATTTTCCTTCCTTTTCAAGTTTTTCTGCTTCTTTAAGGTGTTTTTTTGTTGCTTGAGGAAAACCCGAAAAAGGCAAAACCAAAAGGAACACCGCGAATAAATAACTTTTAAGTGAATTCATGATTTCAGTTTGTAATGTTAAACGTTTGTTTTACTTTCAAAAGTAATTAAAACTATCTTATCAGACCAAGCTATAAATAAAAAAAACCGATTTCTATGTATGAATGAAATCGGTTTTTTTAATTGTGTGTGTTACAGCATTAGTTATCGGTTTTCAACTTAACGCCGTCAGCTTGTACTGTTACGGTTTCGGTATATTTTTTTCCTTTAACCTCAGTTTTTCTTGAAAAACGCACGTTAATAAAGTAGTCCACATCAGGATATTTTTCAACTAAAGCGTAGTAAGCAAATTCCATTCCGGGGTCAGAAACCATTGCCAGTTTTGCTCCTTTGAGTTTTTGTAAAAAGCCCAACCCTCTTTTACCTATACCATTAGTAAGGTTTATAGAACCATATACGCTATTAAAAATATCATTCTCGTATAATGAGCCTGTTATGACTTCATTAGCATTGGGCGCAAAGTACATAATTTCGGTAGCTTCAGATTTACTGATTAAACCTTTCTTGTAATTTTGAGCGTACTGACCGTCCAACGCTTTTCCTTGTCTGGTTAAAACACCGGTAATGGTAGTTTCAGTTTGTAAGTTGCCTACTAAAGTAACATCAGCGCGAGACAAGGGCTTAAAGTGAATATCCATTCTCTTTATGTCTCTTTGCATAACGTTTTTTGAGGCGCATGAAGCCAACAGCAACACGGCTGCAGCAACATAGGCAATTGTATTTAACTTTTTCATGATTAATTCATTTTAAATTGTTTGACATTTTGCACAATTGCTTGTACCAATTATTTCTCTGTATTTAAAGTAATACCTTTAGCTACAATTTTCACTTTGGTGTTGTACTTTGTACCTACAAGTATCCATTTCTTCGTATATTCTTTGGTAATACGAATGTTGGTAAGGTAGTCAAAACTCGGATTAGCTTCAAGCAAGCGGTACATGGCAATTTGAGAAGCCTTGTCCAAACCAAAACCTGAAACAAAGCCCTGACGTAATTCGTTTTTTGCTTCGCCTATGGATTTAGCCGTGTAAATGATGCCTAACCAGCGTGCTTCTTTTACTTCCACTTCGGCAGTTACATCTTTAGACAGTTTGTAGTCTGCGCGTGTTACCGTCATGCCCGGAAACGGCACAGAATTTTTTGACATTGTTGATAGCTTGTTTGAGCATGAACTGAAAACCATAGCTCCTATGGTTACTGCTGTAAATAATAATTGTTTCATAACTGTTAATTTTTTTTTAAATTTATGAGGACAAACGTAATCACTCCTTTTGAGAAAAACAAATAAAAAAAGTAGTATAAAAGTGGTATAAAACGGTATTATAAGCCGACAGGTATCAAAAATTTACCCATAAATGGGTATCTTTTAACGATTTTATAACATCACGCGCTCGTTTTTGGCATTAAACACCCAATCGCTCACGCCGTTGGTAATCATCAGCAAATCGGCTTTTACAATCAGGTTGTAACGCAAGGCTTGTTCAATAACTGATTTGTCAAGTTCTATATAAGGTGCTTTACATTCTACAATTAAATGCGGCTGCAAGTTTTTATACACAACAATATCGTAACGTTTTTTTAAATTGTTTAAGATTAATTCTTTCTCTACCGAAATAGTGGAAGCAGGAAATTTCTTTTCGTTTACCAAATAGTTAAGAACGTGTTGCCGCACCCATTCTTCGGGCGTAAGCACCAACCATTTTTTGCGAATAAAATCAAAAATGTAAGTTTGTTCGCCTTGTTTTTTTAAGCGAACATCAAAAGGCGGATATTTTATTTTTAATTCCAAATGCCGAGAAATTTTTTTTAAATATATTTACATTTAACTTGTAAACATAAAGAACCTTTTAACCACATAGAAACATAGATTTTGATAGTTTCAGATATAATTTAAGTTTCACATAGTAGTCGCAAAGCGACCTCTCTGTGTCCTCTGCGCCTCTGTGGTGAAAAAAACTATATATCTATGTGGTTTTAATTTTAAATTTGATATACCATGAAAACCAAAGAAGAAATTGTAAACAACTGGCTGCCGCGCTACACGGGCATTGCGCTCAATGAATTTGGCGAGTATATTATCTTGGTAAATTTTTCAAATTATGTAACCATGTTTGCCGAATATTTTGGCACGGAAGTAAAAGGTTTGGACAAACCCATGAGCAGCGCAACGGCTGAAAATATTACCATTATCAATTTCGGTATGGGAAGCGCAAGTGCTGCCACCGTTATGGATTTGCTCACCGCCATAAAACCAAAAGCCGTTTTGTTTTTGGGAAAATGCGGCGGCTTAAAAAAGAAAAATCAAATCGGTGATTTAATTTTGCCCATTGCCGCAATCAGAGGCGAAGGAACAAGCGATGATTATCTTCCGCCCGAAGTTCCCGCGCTGCCTGCGTTCAGCTTGCAAAAAGCAATTTCTTACACCATTCGCCTGCAAGGCTTAGATTACTGGACAGGCACGGTTTACACCACCAACCGCCGCGTGTGGGAGCATGACGAAGGATTTAAAGAATACCTGCGTTCAGTGCGCACTATGGCTATTGACATGGAAACTGCAACTATTTTTACCGTCGGTTTTCGTGATGAAATTCCGTCGGGCGCGCTGCTGTTGGTTACCGACCAGCCCATGATTGCCGAAGGTGTGAAAACCGAAGAAAGCGACAAAAAAGTTACCGAAGATTTTACGCACAATCATTTGCACATTGGCATTAACGCGCTGAAAGAGCTGCAAAACAAAGGCGTTTCCGTAAAACATCTAAAATTTGAAGATTGAGCTTAATTTCAAATAATCGTAAGCCCGAATTTTTTATTCAAGGCATTTTAAAATCCGACATTGCCGTGCTTAGTCGCGCGATAACTTTAGTTGAATCACAAAAAGAAACACACCAACAACTCGCGCAACAAATTTTAAGCGGTATTATTCATAAAACAGGAAACTCGTTCAGGCTTGGTATTACAGGCGTTCCGGGTGTTGGTAAAAGTACATTCATAGAAAGTTTCGGTAAAGAAGTGATTGCAAACCAACACAAACTTGCCGTACTCGCCATTGACCCCTCAAGTACCAAAAGCAAAGGCAGCATTTTGGGCGACAAAACCCGCATGGAAGATTTGTCTAAAAACGAAAATGTATTCATTCGTCCTTCGCCGAGCGGCGGCACCTTGGGCGGGCTGACACGCGCCACTTACGAAACAATGCTTTTGTGCGAAGCCGCAGGTTTTGATTTTATTATTATTGAAACCGTTGGCGTGGGGCAAAGCGAAACTGCGGTGAGCGGCATCACCGATTTTTTTCTTTTGCTTATGCTCGCGGGTGCTGGCGATGAGTTGCAAGGCATTAAACGCGGCATTATGGAAATGGCAGATGCTTTAGTAATTACAAAAGCTGACGGAGAAAATTTGGCAAAAGCAAAAGCCGCCCGCGCCGAATATGCTCACGCCATGCACCTGTTACAAGCAGCCGAAAGCGGTTGGAGAGCGCGAACACAAATTTGTTCAAGTGTAAATAATTTTGGCATGGCAGAAATTTACACCATGATTGTTGAGTACAAACAATTTGTTACTGCCAACAATTATTTTTTTGAAAAGCGTAAACAACAGCAATACGAATTGTTGCTTAAAACTATAGATGAGCAATTGCGCCACGCTTTTTATTCAAATCCTGAAATAAAAAAGCAATTAGAGCAACTGAAAAGCAGAAGTGAAAAAGAAAATTTGCCTTTTTCTTTGGGTGTTGAGTTGGTGAAGAAGTTTTTAGGAAAATAATTTTATGCAAAAATCGTTACTCATATTTTATTGTTGTGTACTGTATTTAGGTTTGCACAGTCAAACTAAATCTGTTAAAGACAGCACAAAATTCTTTGATTATTATTTGATTTTAAACTGCCCCACATCTCGTAATTACTATCCACTGAGTGTGGGTATAGAAAGGATAAAACCATTAGGGAAAAGCACAAAATGGAATTATTCAAGTCTGATAAGTATTTCAGGTGGCAACGCAAGTAGCCATTTCACTAAAGCAACTTATTACAATCCAAAACACTTGTCTGTATGCTTTCAACCTTTTCATTTACTTTACGGGAAATCTTTACAGTTTGAAACAGGAATTTCCACTTCCATTGAATTATACCGTTATAATGGAAAACCTTATCTTAAAGACAATGATTCAACAATCGCCGCATCTTATAGAGATGTAGTGCGCTTGTTTTACATGGTAGGGCTTAGATATATTTTTCAGAAACCACAAATAAGTATTAAACTCATTATTGGTACTCAACGCACTTTTTTCTTACATGATGTTCCTTACCGTCGTAACAGTCCTCCAATTATTGGTGAACTTGGTGTGAATTGGCGTTTAAGAAAAAAGATAGCGAGATAAAATATTCCTCATTTCTTAAAGTATTGGATTGGCAAGGGAATTTTTAAATTCGTAAAAAATTAATACTTATGAAAAACATACTGCTTGTTATTTTGTTCTCGTTTTTTGTAGTAGCCATAAGTAGCTGCGACCCTAAACCAACGTATATGTATAAAGTTATAAATAAATCCAATCAAAAAATACGAATTGAGTTTAGTCGCGATTATAATACCACAAGTCTTATTTCTAATGAAATTGAACCCAATTCTGAAAAGACAATGGGTTATTCGGGCAAAGGAGTATTTGTTTCAAACTACCAAACAGATAGCCATTTGAAAGGGCACATAGGATACATAGAAATATATCAGGACAGTATAAAATCAAAAACAGATTTCTCTCTGTCAAGTAAATGGGAATATAAAGAAAATGGTAAACGTTCTGCCACTTATTCTTGTGAAGTTTATCAGTCAGACTTCTAAAATTGCTTTCATTGCAATAAAATTTTTCCTTTCCTGTAACTTTTAGTCCCTAACTTCGTCTTACTCCCAATTAATGAATTTGCAAGAATATAACCGCTGCGTTGAAACTCATGCTGACAGCGTGTTTCGTTTTGTGTTAAAACACATTAAAGACAGAGATATGGCGCGGGATATTGTGCAAGATTCTTATGAAAAAATGTGGCGAAAAGTGGAAACGATAGAAGCCGAAAAAGCAAAAACGTATTTGTTTACTACCGCCTATCACACCTTGATTGATTACACAAGAAAACAAGCTAAACAAACGGATTTTTCGGAAGTAAATTTCAACCAACATTCGCACACAGCGCAATACAGCGATTTGAAAAAAGTATTGAACCAAGCTTTGGAATTATTGCCCGAAGTTCAAAAGTCGGTGATTTTGCTGCGCGATTATGAAGGTTATGATTATTTGGAAATAGGAAATATTACAGGTTTAAGCGAAAGCCAAGTGAAAGTTTACATTTTCAGGGCAAGAACATTTTTAAAAAATTATATCGGAAAAATTGAGACATTGATTTAATGCCAAAAATTGATTTACATAATTACGAAGCCTTTTTGTTGGATTACTTGGAAGGAAATTTAAGCGAAGCAGATATTTACGAACTTAAAAGTTTTGCTCTTTTGCACCCCGAACTGAACATTGATTTTGACGGACAATTAATTTCTATTACCACCGATGAAACAAAATTTTCAGAAAAAGAACAGTTAAAGAAAAACGAAAATGAATTTTTGTTGAATAACAGGGCATTGCTGTATGTAGAAAATTTATTGACCGGTAAAGAAAAAACAGACTTTGAAAATGAAATTCAAACCAACGAAACTTTGAAAAAAGAAGTTTTATTGTTTGAAAAAACAAAACTTCCTATTGACGAAAATATCGTTTATCCGAACAAAGAAGAACTGAAAAAAGAAACTGCCGTTATTTTTCTTTTCAGCGCAAGAACGTGGTTGGCTGCCGCTTCGCTGTTGTTGATAGTTGGCTTGTCGGTTTTGTTTATCAATAAAAATGAAATTTCAGAAACCAAACAAGAAATTGCTCACAGCAATAATTTACCCGAAAAGAAAAATGTTGCTGTGGAAAACAAACAAACTTCAACTAAAAAAATTGAAGCCATGAAAGAACAGAACAATACTTCTTTGGTTGCAGAAAAAAAATCTTTCACTAAAGTTTTGAATAACAATCCTGTTGCAACACATGACACGGTAGTTGTTCAAGAGGCTGAATTTTTGAAACAAGAAACAAATACAGGTCAATTAGCAATAAGCAATGAGCAAGAGGAAAATACAACACAAACTTGGATTGCTTTTGAAGAGGATAATGAAGAACAGGAAACAGAAAACTCAAAACCAAACTTTTGGAAACGCGCCGTAAAAGTTGCCAAACAAATAAACGGTCTTGGTTTTAAAGCCATTCAAGGTGAAGAAAAAGCAAATGATAATTTCATTTTAAGTTTTAATTCTTTGGTAATAGAAAAAAATTAATTCATGACTGTAACTTTTAAAACAGAAGTCCGTCTTACTCTCAAAATAACAACAAACAAAAAAATGAAAAAGATTTTTAGCATTATTTTAACTGCAACAGCAACAACATTAAGCGCACAAACGATAAAAGAAAGAAATATTGAGCCTTTTACAGCTATTGAAGTTGTGGGTTCTGTAAAGGTAATTTATATTCATTCAGATACTTTGAGTTTAAAATTAGAAGGCGATGAGCAAGATATTGAACAGGTAAAAACAGAAGTAAGAGACAGTGTTTTAAAAATTGACACCAAAGGCATTTTGAAAACAAAAAAAGATGTTACGGTTTATGTATCTTATAAGCAATTAAATAAAATTAATTGTTCGGGAGCAAGCCTGTTTACAACAAAAAACAGTATTGTTTGCAATTCATTTATTATTCAAGCGCACGATGCAGCAAAACTAAAAATCAAAACACAGGCAAAAAGTGTTTTTGTTAAAGAAAGCGATGCTGCAAATTTGGAAATTGAAGGAACAGTAACAGATTTATATGTAAATGTTTCCGATGCTTCTTCAATAGATGCATATAAACTCATCAGCGAAAATGCCAATGTAAAAGCAGAAGATGCTGCCAAAGTAAAATTGTATGTTACAAACAAACTTTTTGCCACTGCAAACGACGTTGCAAAAGTAAAAGTAAAAGGTGATTTGAAAGACATGAATGTGAATGTAAGCGATATTGCAAGCGTTACAAGAGTTCTTGAAAAAGAAAAATCAAAATCGGATACCACCAGCATTGAATGGAAAGGAAAAAAGATGATTATTATTGACGATGACAAAGACAAAAAGAAATCCGAAACAAAACGTATGTCGGAAAAATTTAATCATTGGGCAGGTTTTTCACTTGGCGTAAACGGCTTTCTCTCGCCAAACGGAGGTTTCGCCATGCAAAATCCTTACAGTTATCTTGACCTCAACTATTCGCGCAGCATCAACGTTCAGTTAAATCTTTTTCAGCATAATTTTCATCTCTACAAAAATTATGTAAACTTGGTTACAGGCTTTGGCATTGAGTGGAAACGTTATATGTTGGATAACAACACTACATTAAATCCTGATAGCTCCTTTACTTGGGGCGTAATTGATAACAGCAATACCTACAATTTCAGTAAAAACTTGTTGCGCGCCACCATGCTGCAAGTGCCGTTATTATTAGATTTCAACACCAACAAAAATCCTAAAAAAGCTTTTCATGTGTCAGTTGGCGCGGTGGGGCAGTTTATGGTAGGAAGTCGTACCAAACAAAAATTAGAAAGCAACGGTGATAAGTTTACCAAAATCAGAAAAGACAATTACAATATGAACCCTGTGAGTGTGAAGGCGCACGCTTCCATTGGTTATTCAAATATCACCGCTTTTGCGGAATACAATCTCACACCTTTGTTTGCAAAGAATAAAGGTCCGCAGGTAACTCCTTTTGTTATTGGTATCAATCTAATTCCTTTTTAATCAGCCTACCCTACTCCAATTTGGTCTGTTTTTTTGTTGAATGAGCAATTGCTCTGCGTAAACTTTATTTTTTTCTAAATTCAAATTATAATCCTCGTCTAAAATACTTTGCGCAGCTTGGCGGGCTTTGTTCAAGATTTGTCCGTCTTCGGCAAGGTTTGCGAGTTTTAAATCCATAATGCCGCTTTGTTGTGTGCCTTCAATATCGCCCGGTCCGCGAAGTTTTAAATCCACTTCACTGATTTCAAAACCGTCATTTGTTCGTACCATTGTTTCCATACGCAAACGGCTGTCTGCACCGAGCTTGTAGCCTGTCATCAGCACACAAAAACTTTGTTCTGCACCGCGCCCAACTCTGCCTCGTAACTGATGAAGTTGCGACAAGCCAAAACGTTCCGCACTTTCTATTACCATGACACTTGCGTTCGGAATATTTACGCCCACCTCAATCACCGTTGTTGCCACCATTATTTGCGTTTCACCCTTTATGAAACGCTGCATTTCAAAATCTTTTTGTTCGTTGGTGAGTTTGCCATGAACAATGCTGACTTGGTAGTGCGGTGCGGGAAATTCCAAAATCAAATTGTCATAACCTTGCTGCAAATTTTGATAATCCAATTTTTCACTTTCCTGAATTAAAGGATACACAATATAAACTTGTCTTCCCGCCGCAATTTGTTCTTTCAAAAAACCATACACGCGCAAACGGTGAGTTTCGGTGTAATGGACAGTTTTAATCGGTTTCCTGTTCGGCGGCATTTCATCAATCACGCTCGTGTCCAAATCGCCGTATAAGGTCATTGCCAATGTGCGCGGAATGGGCGTTGCAGTCATAATTAAATTATGCGGCGGTACTGAATTTTTTGTGGTGAGCTTCGCTCGCTGTGCCACGCCAAAACGGTGTTGCTCATCAATTACCACTAAACCAAGATTTTTAAATTGCACCACATCTTCAATCAAAGCGTGCGTGCCGATTAAAATTTTCAGTTCGCCGTTCAATAATTTTGCGTGAATGGCTTTTCGTTCTTTGGTTTTTGTAGAGCCTGTGAGCAAAGTAATTTCCACGTTCATGTTTTGCAACATGGTTTTAAAGGTTTCAAAATGTTGTTGCGCCAAAATTTCGGTGGGACACATTAAGCAAGTTTGAAAATCGTTATCAATGGCGAGTAACATACTCATTAATGCGACTAAAGTTTTTCCGCTGCCCACATCGCCCTGCACCAAGCGGTTCATTTGCCGTCCGCTGCCCATGTCCAAACGAATTTCTTTCAACACTCGTTTTTGCGCGTTAGTTAATTCAAAAGGTAAATGATTGGAGAAAAAATCGTTGAAGAATTGTCCCACACGCGAAAACACAAAACCTTGAATAGTGTGCGCCCGCACTTTATTTAATTTGAGCAAACGCAGTTGAATGTAAAACAACTCTTCAAATTTTATGCGGAACTCTGCGTTTTGCAATTGTTCCGCGCTGTCAGGAAAGTGAATTTGTTTGAGAGCTTCATAACGCGAAATCATTTTAAAATCGTTCATCACTTCTTCGCTCAAACTTTCTTCAATATGCTGCGCTTGGAGTTGAGAAAATAAATGACGCATTGCTTTTCGCAAACCTTCGCTGTCCAGACCTTTGAATTTTAATTTTTCGGTGGAATTATAAACCGCCTGAAAGGCTGATTGTCGGCTCAAAACTTCGGGCGTGGCTTCTTCAATGTCGGGGTGCGCCAAATTAAATTTTCCGTTAAACTCCGTTGGTTTGCCAAACACAATGTATTCCGTTCCTGTTTTCAGTTTTTGTGCAATCCAGTTGTAACCTTGAAACCACACCAATTCAATTCTACCTGTATCATCTCTGAACAAAGCCGTTAAACGTTTGCCTTGTTTTTGCCCAACAATTTGCAAACTCTCAATTACGCCGCGCAACTGAACTAAATTTTCATTGGGCACATTGCGCACTTTATGAAATTTTGTTTTGTCCACATAACGGAAAGGATAATGCGAAATCAAATCTCGGTAAGTGAAAATACCGAGTTCCAATTTCAAGGCTTCCGCCCGCGCGGGTCCAATTCCTTTTAAATATTCAATGGGGGTATCAAGCATTAAACAGGCATTAAAGTTAAGGAACGAATTTATTATTGAACATTGATTATTGAAAAAGTATCATTGAACATCTTCATTGTTAAATGTTCAATTATTCATGTTATTTTTTAGTTATGTTAAAACGTAATTTTGCTACCGTTGATGAAACACATTCTTTTCTTGGCAATTTTCCTGTGCTTGTATTCCACTCACAAAGCGCAATTAATGGACTCAATCGGTTATTTGCTGAAACAGCCGTACAGCATTGATGCGCGTTTGGAATCGCGCAACAGTTTTATTGATAATCAGCTTATCAGCGTGAGTGGCGCACGTTTGGGCTTGTCTTTTCAGCGAAAATTAAAATTAGGTATTGGCGTGAGTTGGTTAGCTTCGGACGTGAAGGAGCAATTTCAGATTAAAAACAGTTTTGGAAAGGACACAAGCATAAACCGTTTTTTAAAATTTATGTATGTGTGTTATTATGCCGATTTTGTGTTTTACAAAACCAAACGCTGGCAGTTGAGTGTGCCAATTCAAGTGGGAACAGGCGTTTCATGGTTTCAACGCAACAGCGTTTACAGTTTTAAACACAAAGACCCGAAATATTTTTTGCTGTTGTATGAACCCGGTGTCAGCACACAATTTAAAGTGTTTCGCTGGTTTGGTGTGGGTGCAGATATAGCCTATCGTTTCACCATGAAAAACAACGAAAAAGTGGGCGAAAAATTAATGTCGCCCACTTACAGTTTTAAAATTTTATTTTGGTTTGACCAACTGTTTTATGAGTTGTTTCCGAAGCACGAACTTACACAGCGGTTTGGTCCTGCGTATTGGTAATTTTTATGCTTTTACCGAAACGGTTTCAAAGCATTTAAACTCACCTGCATTACCCATAAATTCGGCATCAATATCCACCAAACCAACTTTTTTAATTTGCTCTTTTGTTAAAGGTTTTCCCAAAGTCCAGCGGTCGTCTTGCAATTTTAAATCAACCTCTTTGTTCATCAATACCTGATTTAGCTGTTTTTGCGTTAAAAACAACACACCGTTTTCTTCGTCTTCGCTGTCTTCGGTTAAAAGCGTACCTACTAATTTTAATTTTGGGACTTCAGGCTTGTATTTGAACTCTAAATCGTGCTGAGAGTTAATTTCTATATATTCAATATTTGTGATGTGGATTTCTGCCATATCTAAAAAAATTTTTCGCAAGTTTACTAAAATTAAGCCAAGCAGCCAATTAATCCGTATTTTTTTGTGAATGTTTTTCAATGATTTAAGCGGCAGGTAAAGAAAAGGTAAACTTAGTGCCTTTTCCCAATTCACTTTCTGCCACTATGGATTTGTTGTGCGCCTCAATAATGTGTTTTACAATGGCTAAACCCAAACCCGTGCCTCCTTGTTCGCGGCTGCGCCCTTTGTCCACACGGTAAAAGCGTTCAAAAATCCGGGAAACGTGTTTTTTGTCAATGCCATCGCCGTTATCGCTGACTGAAATAACAACATCATCGTTTAAATAATTCAGTTCAATTAAAGTTGTGCCGTTTTCTTTTCCGTATTTAATGCTGTTGGTAATTAAGTTCGTCAGCACTTGACGGATACGGAATTTATCGGCTTTCACAAGAATGGGTTTGTCGTATTTTTTTGCCAATTCCAATTTTATGTTGCGTTTGGCGGCATTCAGTTCCAATGAAGCGTAAATGTCTTTACACAAAAGCGCAATGTCAAATGTATCAATGTCCAATTGCAAATCGCCTGTTTCCAATTGTGTAATGGTTTCCAAATCGTCAATAATGTTAATGAGGCGGTCAATACTTTTTTCGGCGCGGCGAAGATATTCCACATTAATTGTACTGTCTTCCAAGCCGCCGTTGAGCAGAGTGTCCACATATCCCTGAATGTTAAACACAGGCGTTTTCAATTCATGCGACACGTTGCCCAAATATTCTTTGCGGTAGCTGTCCAAATTTTCAAACTGCTGAACTTCTTTTTCGCGCAATTTCACCAATAAATCCACACGCTCCGAGAGTTGAAGCAAAGTGTCCTCTTCTTCCAACTGGTCGGCTTTTTGCGGAATTTCCTTACTTAAAAAACGGCGGCGGATTTTTTCGTTCAGCACGTTTACGTTGCGCGTTACTTCCACATAATAGAAGTAATACAAAATCAAAAAACTCACCACAAAGCAAATGAAAACCGAAAGCAACAAATACGAAAGGTCTATTTTAAAATGCCCGAAATAGTTGAGCAGCAAAAAAGCCGTTGCGCAAACAACTGTGCTTACCACAACCAAAATTAAAATACGCGCCGATATGTTGGTTTGTTTTTGCAAGATGAATTTTAAAAGTTCAAAGGTGTTTAAAATTGTTTAAAGGTTAAATAACTTGTTTAAATTTTATTCAATTTTTTTGTTAGAAGTTCCCTCTCTGTAACCAAAGTAACCAAACAACCATTCTTTTCTTTACACCTTTGCCCTATCAAAATCAAAAAAAGAAAAAATATGTTTGGACTATTTAAAAATTTGTTTTCAATGAATAACGATGAATTAAATGAAGCAATTAAAAAAGGTGCTTTTTTGGCGGACGTGCGCACACCTGCCGAATTTCAATCGGGAAGTGTAAAAGGTGCGGTAAACATTCCTTTGGATAAACTGCAAAATCAACTCTCAAAATTTAAAGGCAAAGAAAACATTGTGGTGTTTTGTTTGAGCGGCGGACGAAGCGCGCAGGCAAAAAATATTTTGGAACGCAACGGTTTTCAAAACGTGATTAACGGCGGCACCTGGCGCAATGTAAACAATGCGGTAAACAGCAAATAATCAGAAAACTTACAACTTCTTAAACTCAAATTTGGGTGAGCCTTTTACGCCTGCTTCGCTGTAAAAATCAACGAAGTGAAATTTGTAATAAAAACCTTTGCTGTCGCAGATGAGAAAAATTTTGTCTTTATCAACGGTATATGTGTTTTTGTCAAAATCAAATGCTTTCCAGTCGTAACCAATCACATCGCGGCGCGAAAGAAAAGTAACGGAGGCTGTATCGTTGATTGTAATGCTCTCAAATGCCTTTTTAATAGGTGCCATGCGCGTATTGTATGAATTGCCGAGAACGCCCGTAACTTGATAGTACTGATAAGAAGGCTTGTAAAACAAATAGGTGTAAGAAGTAAAACACAAATCGTAATTTTCTTTTTTCGGCTCAATGATAAGTTGTGAATTTGTTGCCAATGAATAAGCAATAAAATTATACTCTTCATTTTTTGTTACGCTTCCTGTTTTAATTTCTGAACTGTTGAGAGCAGCGTATTCAAATTTGTATTCCGTTGCCGATTGAGAAAGCAGTTTGATTTTGTAAAAACCAAGTTGCGCGCCGTTTTCATCAGAGCCAAGATTAACAACATATACTTTATTGTCCGCTTGCCAATCGCCAAACGCTGTGCTGTCAAGGTTTCCGCTCGGCATATCGGCTTTTTCCACAGAAGTTAAACCCAATGTGTCATTTACCTGATTTAAGTCGGAAACATTTGTTTTATATACTCTCACGCCGTTTGCGCCGTTCAGCATAATGTGAAAACCCTCTGCCGATGCTTCAAAAGCCAAATCCCAATCGGTTCTTGCGTTGGAAGAAATCACCGTGTTTTTATCCAGGCTAAACCAAACCTGATATTTGTAGTTGGTTGCCAAATCCACCTGCGATATGGTTACATCGCCACGCTCGTAAGGTTTTACAGGCAATTCCTTTTTTTCGCATGAGCAAAAAATGAAAGATAAAAACAAAAAAACGCTTGTCATGCTGACGAAGGAAGCATCTCTAAAAGAATAGATTCTTCGTTCCTCAGAATGACAGAAAACTTGAACTAAAAAATTTTTCATTCTCCGATAAAGTTAAATGAGAGTTTTACAAAATAATTTCTTCCTGTTGATAAAGGCATACTGCTTGACGACGCGCTGTGAACGCCACCGCTAAGGGCAGTTGTTCTGATATTTGTTACGTTAAAAATATTTTTGCAGCCGAACGTGAGTGTAATTCTGTCGTTCCAAAACAGTTTGCTTGCTGTGGCATCAAACATATTGTAATCATTCAGCATCGTTTGAACAACATCGCTGTTGCTGTTTAAGGCATAGCTCGGCAACCTTCCGCTGTATTTGTAAAAGAGAGAAACCGTTGCTTTTTGTTTGATGAATTTATACGTTACGTTTGTCAGCACTTCGGGTGTATAATTAAATTGCGGCAAGTTATTATCGCCCGAAAGTTGATTGTATCTTCCTGTGTGATTGTAACCGAGTTGCAACGCCAAACGCTTAAAGTTTAAAGTATTTCCCAACTGCAAGCCAAGCGTTTTGTGCTGCCCGATGTTCACATAAGAATATTCAACGCCTGCCACCTGCGCCAGCGTAACCAAATTAAAAATATCATTGTAAAAAATACCTGCGTCAAATTTCATGCGGCATTTTTTTAAATCGCGCCTGTAATTGTAAGTAAGCGAATAATTGTTTGATTTTTCCGACTGCAAATTTCCATTACCCACAATGTTGTGATTAATGTCCACAAAATAAAAATACAGTTCTTTAATAGTGGGTGCGCGGAAACCCCTTGCGTAACTCGCGCGAATGGTGTGATTTTCGGTAAAATCCCATTTTAAATTCAGGGACGGAATGAGCGGTGTTTTATACGTTGTGTTATAAGCATATCGTAAACCCGGTTTAATAATAAGTTGTGAAATTGGTTTGTATTCTGCTGTGGTAAACACCGCGTAATCGCCCATGTACTGCAAATTTTTATCAATGCGTTTTCCGAGTGCGCTTTCGTAATTCACATCGTAACCCAATTCGTAATTCAGTTTTGAGTCGGCACTTTTTCGTGTAAACGAAGCGCGGCTCATCAGCAAAGTGAAAGAACTTGTGTCTTGGTCTGAACTGTTAGGCGATAAATTTTCGTCTAAGGTGGTCAAATCTTTGTACAGCGTTTTTTTTATGCGGTTATAATAATTGTAAGCGGTTAAAGCGTTCACGTTCCATTTTTCGGAAATTTTTCCGTTTAATGAAACGCTGTTGTCAAAGCGTGTGGTGTAATAATAATCGTCAAACGATGTTTCGGCATACGGCGCACGCGGATAACCGCGATTAATTATCACCTCGTCAAAGTAAGATGATTTTAAACCCAAACTTAATTTTTTGAAACTGTATTGATATGCCGCCGTTGCAAAATATTGCTCTTTGGGTTTCCATTGTTTGTAGCGCGTGCTGTCGGCAAAGTGCGGTTTCGGGAAATAAAACGCTGCTTCTCGAGGATGCCAGCCGTCAAAATAATTTCTTCCGCCGCTCACCTGTAAACTGTGTTTTTTGCGCGAGAAACCTACCTCGCCTGTGAGGTTGTATGTGCCAATGCTTTCGTAATACGAGGTAACTCCGGCAGTATATTTTTTGCCTGAATTTTTTTTGGTGATGATGTTGATTGTTCCTGCCAAAGCATTTGTACCGTATTGAACTGATAATGGTCCTTCAATAAATTCAATGCGTTCCACATTGTTCATGTTTATCTGCGAAAGGTCAATGCTGCCGTTTAAGCGACCAATCATAGGCACACCGTCAATTAAAAATTTCACGTTTTCGCCGCTGATACCTTGTAAGCTCATGCTGCTTCCCAAAATATTATCTTGCTGCAAACGCACGTTGAGTTGATTGGAAAGCACATCGCGCAAATTTACCGCGCCCATTTGTTTTATTTTTTCGCCGTCAATCACTTTCATTTTTTGCACGGAATTTTCGGCAAGCGTTGGCTCGTATTGCGCGGTAATTACCACTTCGTCCAAGTTGATGTTTCCAGGTTTAAGGCACAATGTTTTCAGAGCGTTAATTTCCGAACCTTTCATGTGCTGATGAAATTTTTCAAAACCGAAACATTGCACCAGCACGCTGTAAGAAGTTGTATCGTCAAATTTTTGTAAAGGAATAATTCCTTCGTCGTTACTTGTTTTTCCGTAACTTATTTTGTCATTTTTTATCAGCACAGTGGCAAAAGGAATGCGCACGCTGTCTTTGCAGGAACAAATACGAATTTGTTGCGCGTTTAAATAAAAAGTTGTGATTAGAAAACACAGAGACACGGAGGCGCGGAGACACAGAGTTTTTATCTTCTCCGTGTCTTTGTGTCTTTGTGCCTTTGTGTTAAAAAAAAGTTTTTTCACTCTCTTAATATGTTTAGGTCTTCAAATAAATTTTCCATTTCGTTGTTTATGGCGGCTTCCTGCAATAAACTGCCAAGTGTAACAAGCTCTGTTTTGCTTAACACCATCACCACACAGCGGCAAAATAAATCTAACGAAATGCGTTTGTGCGCTTCAAACCCGTCGTTAAAATCTTCGTTCAAGGTTTCTTCAACTTCTTTGCAAAAACGTTTGTACTCCGCAGGTTCAAAGGTGGCAGCCGTTGTGCCAAACGCCAACTGATAGCTTCGGCAACTGTTGCACATAATCACATAGCCGTGAGCGTTGTGAGCCAATATTCTGTAATCGCACATGTTTTATTTTGCTATTTCGGGCGTAAATGCGGAATAAATTCGTGTCATACCTTCGTCTTCTGTTACGGAAAAAGATTGCACCAATAGTTTGATTTTTTTCTCTCCCAGCTTCAATCGCTTCTGAACAATGCCCAACATTTTTTCGCGTTCCGATTTTTTGAAATTTTTTATTGCCATACTCTGTCAGTTTTTATGAATGTATAAGTCATGCAAATTGCGAATGTACAGGGCTTTGAGTTTATGATAATAAAACGCAACAAGTATAATGTTTACCGCAAGCAGCAAGCCTGTTTCTATGTTTTCCGATGGTCTGTTGTCCATAAAAAAATGGAAACAAAACACATTGACCACAATTGGCAGCAACATTAAAAGCCCTATTAAGCGGGTGCGCGGAAAAAGAATAAGCAAGCCCGAAAGAATTTGCAGCACGCCTACCATTTTTAAAAATCCGCTTGCTTTAAGGGCTTTAACGCCGAGCTTAAACGTGAGGGGATTATCAAACACATTGTCGGTAAAGGCTTGTATAAACGCGCTGTGGTCAATGGTTTTGGGCGGTGGCTTCGGGATAAATTTTTTTACGCCGGCGTACATAAAAAACAAGCCGAACGCTATAGAAATTACCACATGACTGAAGAGCACGATTTTGTTATTATGTATTGCCGGCATAATTTTTTTACGGTTCAGGTTGGTTAATCGGTTAATTAATTAGTTTTTTTATATTTTTTATTTTTAGTGTCGGGCGCGCACAACGGGCGCATAAACATTTCTGAAAAAAATTACCACATCTTATTAAGAACTATTCTTTTTTCCCGCTGTGCAGCCAGACATCTTTATTGTATGCCGGAACACATAACAAGCAAAATTAGTCAGCAAAAATAACGTTGAACTAAAATGAAAAAACTATGAAAAATTTCTTTGCTGTTATGTATTTCCGGCAATTTTTTTACGCTTTTACAAACGCTTCAATTACTTTTTTAATTTCTTGTTTTGCTGTTGCTTCCTGATATTTTCCTTCTGTTAATTTATCGCCCAGCTCAAACAAACTTTCGTACAAACGCTTGTCATCAACACGGTTTGCCAATTTAAGCGAAGGTGTTTTTGCATACACATCGCTCCAAACGGTGCGCACATCAGCCCAGTATTGTTTTTGTTGTTCCCACCATTTTACGGCAAGTTTCACATTGTAATCGCCTTTGGTAAAACGCTCCACGCCTTTTTCCCAGCACAATAATTTATCGCCGCTTTCGCTGCGAACAATTTTTTCGTTGTCTTGTTCCAATACCCAGCCGTCGTTAAAAATTTCCATACGGTTGTGGCGGCGCAATACGTTGTAATCATCGCGTTTGGTAAATTCGCGGCGTGGCAGCGGTGCATCGGCGGTGCTTTCCCAATAGTGTTTTCCGTCCACATGCACCCAAGTGCCGTAGCCTTCATAGCGCGGGCTGTCGTCCACCTGATACACTTTTTGTGTCCAAGTGCCTTTGGCTTGCGTGGCAGTAAGCGTGGTTTTGTTCCACTGGTTGTCTTTGTAAAAATTATAAACGTCTTTGTTTTCAAACAGCCAGTCTTGTCGCCAGTGCTTAATCACAATAGAATCCTGCACTACCAACAAATGCTGCAAAGCAATTTTATTTGGCGTTTCTTCTGCTATAAACACATATTCAACGGCGTGTTCGCGGTAGCGTTTGTGATATTTGTAAGCCGTATCGGGTGCAAATGTTTCGGCAAAGTCAAACGTAACTTTGTAAACGCCGCACATACTTTTAATACTTGCTTTGTCTTGTTCTAATTTTGAAACAGGTTTTGCTGCTGCGGGAGCAGTAGCAGTGGTTGTTTTTGTTTGTGCAAAAAGTGTTGTGCTTAATGCCAAACTTGCAATGATGATTGATTTTTTTGTTGTCATGTGGTATTATTTTTTGATTGTTATTTATTAGCCTCACCCTAAATCCCTCTCCAAAGGAGAGGGGCTTAGAGCAAGTGTTGTTATTTTTTTATTGAATTATTAATTTTTGTGTAGCTGTTGCGCCGTTTACATTTAAGCGAATAAAGTAAACACCCGGATTTAGCAAATTAGTGTTGAGTGCGTGTTGGTTTAAACCTGCGTTGATTTCAAAATTTTCAGATGAAACCACTTTACCGTTCAAATCAATAACAGAAACCGAAGCGTTTGCATTTTTTTCTGCCGAAAGAATTAACGATACATTGTTTCCGTTTGCAGGGTTTGGATAAACAGCCATTTTAGTTATCACATTTTGTTCATCAGCCAAGCCAACAGCAGTTAATTGTTGTTTAGACAAAATAAAATTGCCCGTAGAACTTCCGCCAAAGCCTGTAAACACTACTTTCCAAATGTTGCCGGGTTTATCTTGTACAAAATACACCATGCTGTCTGTGATGTTCCAGGTAACAAAGTCTGACCCTAAGTTTTTCCAGTCGTAACCAATAACATTAATGTTTGATGTGGCTGTGTGTGCGGCATGGTTTACATACGTTGCCGTGCTTACACCGTTTACCTGAGCTACTTTTACACCTGCGTTCTGCAACACACCTGTAACTGTATATTCAAGGTCGTTATCGGTGTATTGGGTAAACACCAAATCCCAGTCGGCACTTGCAGGTTCGCGGCTGATAACACTGTTGGTGTTTAGTGCGATGTATAAAAAGTTTTGAGTACTGTAAGTGCTGATAGTAGGCGTTAAGGTATGGGTATCGCTGTTATCCAACTTGTCGTGAACCACAGTATATGTTCCTGCCATAGTATTAAGTGTAATATACAGTTTGCGGAAATCGCCATTGGTATATTTTATTACAAAAATTTTGTTGGCTACAATACTGTGGCTGCTCATATTATATGAACCATAACCGTAATCCGAACCGCCTGTGCTTGCCTGATTAAATGCACCGTCAGACCAAGTGATGTCGCTGTTGTAAAGCGGTGTTACTGTCCACGATGTGTTGAACGTTGAAAGCGTGTCAAATTTTGACACAGGAATACCTGCTGCCTCATACAACGAACCCGCTTTAATGTTCATTAAAGCTGCTGCAGTCAGCGGATTTGAGGGATTGGCGGTTGCTGCCAAAGCAATGTCCCAGTTGTTGGCAGGTTGAGTGCCCACTTCGCCGTTAGCCAAGCTGTACCATTTGTTGTTTGCATAACCTGCGCCCATAGAAACCGTGCCGGTAACTTGCGCCGTGCCTGTAATAGCTGCCATTGCCACCAAGCCGAGAGAGAATAATTGTTTCTTCATTTGTTTATTAATTTAGAATTGTTTTAAATAACGAGGCAAAACTAAAGCATCTGTATTTTTTTGGCAATACCATAAAAAAGGTATGTTTTTTTAAAATTTTCCCGTTTTGTTGAATTGACAAGAGTTTTAGAGGATTTGTTAAAAACGGACATACCGTAAAAATGGTAGGCAAAAACTATATTTAAAGGTACATTTGCCCACATGTCTTATTGCGCTGCCATAAAAACCATGCAAGGTGAAAGAAAAGCCTTACACAAAAATTATCACGACAAGCATTACGGGTTTCCCATTCATAACAACGATGAATTGTTCGGGCGTTTGATTATGGAAATAAATCAGGCAGGTTTGAGTTGGGAAACAATTTTGAAGAAAGAACAGGCGTTCAGAAAAGCATACAGCAATTTCAGCATTAAAAAAATAGCGGCTTATACCCAAAAAGACCGTGAACGTTTATTAAACGATGCAGGCATTATCCGCAACAAACTAAAAGTAAACGCCGCCATTGAAAACGCAAAAACAATTTTACAACTTCAAAAACAATTTGGCTCGTTTGAAAAATGGTTAGAACACCACCATCCCAAAACAAAAGAAGAATGGGTGAAACTGTTTAAAAAAACGTTCAAGTTTACAGGCGGTGAAATTGTAAACGAATTCTTAATGAGTATTGGTTACTTGCGTGGCGCACACAGCGAAGATTGCAGCGTTTATAAAAAAATTATGAAAGCAAAACCAATGTGGGCGAAGAAATAATTTTTTATTGAAATCGTATAAAATTTTGCGGGAAGCATTGAATGAAAATGGATAAGGGCTCTTAGCTGCTGCCATACTTTCAAGCCGTTTTGGTTTATTCCGAAAAAATTTCAAACGTTTGCCCATCGTAGCGATATAGTCCGCAGTTTCTTGTCCCAATCCAAATGTTTCCATTTTTGTCTTCAAACATACTCCAAACTGAATATTTAGCCATACCGTCTTTTGTTGTAAAGTTTTTAAATGTTTTTCCATCGTATTGCCATAATCCATCTATACTTTCTATTGAGCTTACTCTTTCTCCGCCATCAAACCAAATATGTCCAATTTTGTCTTTAAAAATAGCTGAACCAATGTTTTCTTTTTCTGTAAATTTTTCAAATGTTTGACCATCGTAACGGAACACTCCGTTGTGTCGCCCACTGAACCAAATATGTCCGCTTTTATCTTTTACCATATACCTAATCCAACCGTCACCGTTCGGTTTAGAACTTGTAATGGATTTTCCATCAAAACGAATAACGCCTTCCCCAGCGATTGGTCCTGAACCTATCCAAATTGTTCCGTCATTATCTTCTAAAAAGCATTGTATCCATTTAAGCTGAAGATTTTGATTGTTTGAAATATTTTTCTTGTCTAAAAAACGACTAAACGATTTCCCGTCATAACAATACAAATCTTGTGATGTACCAAACCAAATTATTCCATTCTTGTCCTGCATCATACTCCATACTGAATTTATGCCTGATTGTGGTGCTGCTGTACCGAAACCAATTGGGCTGGACAGAGTAAACGGAATTTTTGAAATCGTTTTTCCATCGTACCTGCTAACGCCATCGTCAGTTCCAAACCAAATATTGCCGGATTTATCTTCTAAAATTGACCAAACTTTATTATTACTTAAACCATCTTGTATTGTAAATTGCGTAAATTTTTTTCCGTCATATCGATAAACGCCTTCACCTGTTGTTCCAAACCAAAGATTACCGTCTTTGTCCTGAATAATACAATGTACGTTTTGATGTTCGGTTGTGCCTTGGGTTTTTGTCAGTTTTGTGTTTTTGCTTGTAAATGATTGTTGTTCGACAACAGTTTCATTTAGTTGTTCTGTTTCGGTTTGTCCGTTACATGAAGTAAAAAATATTGATACCAACAATAAAGAGAAGATTGGGTTTTTGAATTTTGTCATTTTTATTTGTTGCTTTAATTACTGTTAATATTTTTAGGATTGTTTCGAAGTTGTATGCTGTAGTCAATGGTTGCAGCTAACTCCCGAAGATATACAAAAGCGAAATTAAAACTATTGCCAAAAAACACTAATTAATTTAACACAATCACATCTTGTTCGTGTGGATTTGTACATTCGTGGCTGTTAATCAAACACAATGAGTTCACAACGTTTTATATTGGCATTGTTTTTTTCTTTGTTCTGCGCAAATTTAAACGCTCAAAAAATTGCTTCGTTTGACAAATACGAGGATTTGGAAAAATCAATCATCACCAACGAAAACACTATTTACGTCATTAACTTTTGGGCTACCTGGTGCGCGCCTTGTGTGAAAGAATTGCCGCATTTTGAAAAACTGAACGCCGAAAATAAAAACGTGAAAGTAATTTTGGTAAGCCTTGATTTTAAAGACCAGTTTGAAACCAAGCTGCTGCCGTTTTTAGAAAAGAAAAATATAAAATCAGAAGTTGTTTTTTTAGCAGATAAAAATTACAACGATTGGCTTCCAAAAGTAGATAAAGATTGGTCGGGCTCTATTCCTGCTACATGGCTCGTACATGGCAATAAAAAACTTTTTGCCGAACGCGATTTTGAAAATTTTGCCGAGCTTAATAACTATGTAAACAATTTTATTAATCAATAAAAACAAATAAATAATATGAAAAAAATAGCATCAATCATTGCATTTGCTTCCATGCTTTCTACAGCCGAAGCACAAGTTTCAGGCGGATACAAACCTGGAGACAAAGCCACCGATTTCAACTTAAAATCAGTTGACGAAAAAATTTACAGCATGGCAAATTACAAAGATGCCAAAGGCTTTATTGTAGTTTTTACTTGCAATCATTGTCCCTTTGCCGTTAAATACGAAGACAGAATAAACGACCTTGCCCGCAAATACAAAGACAAAGGATATGTGTTGCTTGCCATTAACCCGAACGACCCCGCAGTGCAACCCGCCGACAGCTATGAGCTGATGAAAGTGCGCGCAAAAGAAAAAGATTTTGCCTTTCCGTATTTGTTTGATGAAGGTCAGAAAATATATCCGCAATACGGCGCAACTAAAACGCCTCACGTTTTTCTTTTAGATAAAAACCTTGTTGTAAAATACATTGGTGCCATTGACGATAATGTGGACGATGCCAATGCAGTAAAAGAACATTATTTGGAAAACGCCATTGCCGCTTTAGAAAAAGGAAAAAATCCTTCGCCTGATGTTACTAAAGCCATTGGTTGCACGATTAAGAAAAAATAAACCAGGCGGGCTTGAATTGGGAAACAATTTGGCTCGTTTGAAAAATGGTTAGAACACCACCATCCCAAAACAAAAGACGAATGGGTGAAGCTGTTTAAAAAAACACTCAAATTTACAGGCGGCGAAATTGTAAACGAATTTTTAATGAGCATTGGCTACCTGCGTGGCGCACACAGCGAAGATTGCAGCGTTCATAAAAAAATTATGAAAGCAAAACCGATGTGGAAGCTTGCTTGAATGCCTGCTAATAATGATTTGTCTAAAGTCCTCTGTCACTTCGAGTAGCCGACGACAGGAGGCGTATCGAGAAGCCCTGTCACTTCGAGTAGCCCGAAGAATGAGGGCGTATCGAGAAGTGATTTTACGACTTCAGTTCTCGATAAGGTTTGCAAAGAGGCAGCAAACCTACTCGAACTGACAATTCTTTATTGGACTTCAGACAAATCATTATTTATAAATTTTGCAGTACCAATTTTTTGTTCTACATTTACACACAATCATTACAAGCGAATAAAATTTAAAATTCATCTCATACCCTTTTCAGCTTCTCGCTTCTTTTTATTCGTTTAGTTTCAATTCACACAGGTGGGTAATAAACAACAAAGCAATGCAAGGAAATTTTGTGCAGGACAGTATGATGTGTTTTTAAAACACTAAACCTTTAATGAAACAAATACCACGCGGAAAATTCCCTTTAGCCCTGTGGTGTTTGAATAACAAAAAGAAAAGGGAGCAATAAAAAACAAATAAAAAAATGGAAAAAGGTACAGTGAAATTTTTCAACGCAACCAAAGGTTTCGGATTTATTAAAGCAGAAAGCGGCAAAGAAGTATTTGTGCACGTTTCGGGCTTGCAAGACCAAATCAACGAAAACGATGTGGTAACATTTGAAATTCAAGACGGCAAAAAAGGACCAAATGCCGTAAATGTGAAATTGGCGTAAATAAAAATTACCAATTTTTTGAAATGAAAAAGCCGCCCCGCTTTAAACAGTGGGGCGGCTTTTTTTATTGGTCAATGGCACTTTAGAGTAGTTACACCGTCATAATTTCTTTTTCTTTTTGCTCAACGTGTTTGTCAATTTTTGTAACGTGGCTGTCGGTTAATGTTTGAATTTTTGCTTCACCGTCTTTTGCCATATCTTCTGCCAAACCCTCTTTTTGCAATTTCTTAATTTGCTCCATGGCTTCTTTGCGCACATTACGCACGCCTACTTTTGCATCTTCGCCCAAACTTTTTGCGGTTTTGGTTAATTCTTTGCGGCGTTCTTCGGTTAATGGCGGAACTACAATGCGAATAATAATGCCGTCGTTTTGAGGATTGAAACCCAAATTTGCCATTTGAATGGCTTTTTCAATGGGCGTAAGCATTGATTTTTCCCAGGGTTGAATAATAATGGTGCGCGAATCTTGTGTGTTTACACTTGCTGTGTTGCTGATAGATACTTTGCTGCCGTAATAATCCACCATCACACTTTCCAGCATTACGGGGCTTGCTTTTCCTGCCCGCACTTTTTGCAACTCGTTTTCCAAGTGCGAAATTGCTTTTTCCATAGCAACCTTTGCGTTATTTAAAACTGATGTTATATCTGCCATACATTTTAATTTTTGTGGGTGTAAAAATAAGAAAATAATGCAGCCACGAATTACACGGATATTTTTTCAGTCGTCATTGCGAGGAGGAACGACGAAGCAATCTTTTTATCGGCAGATTGCTTCACTATCGCTCGCAATGATGTTTTGTGTAATTAGTGAAATTCGTGGCATAAGAAAATTAAACTTTTTCTTTCACCGCAAACAGTTCCGCAAGTTTTGAAACCACAAAGTCAATTTCCTCTTTGGTGTTGTATTTGCTAAAACTGAAACGCACACTCGGGCGTTCCATATCAATGCCCAATGCCCGCAAAACATGGCTTCCCTGATTGCTGCCGCTGCTGCAAGCACTTCCGCCACTTGCCGCAATGCCTGCAATGTCTAAATTAAACAATACCATTTCCGCATCGGGGTGCTGTGGCAAACGGCAATTTAAAACGGTGTACAACGATTTGTCGTGAGCCGTTTCGCCGTTAAATTCAATAGTGGGAATGGTGTCAATCAACTTTTGTTTCATGTAATCTTTCAACGCCATAATGTGCGCCTGATGTTCTTTCATTTCATCAAAACAAATTTCCAAAGCCTTTGCCAAACCCACAATGCCTGCTACGTTTTCCGTGCCGCCGCGCATATTGCGCTCCTGCGCACCGCCGTGTATAAACGGCGAAATTTTATAATTATGATTAATGTACAAAAACCCAACGCCTTTTGGTCCGTGAAACTTATGTGCGGCACAGGTAATAAAATGCACGTTGATGTCTTTTACATCAATGGGATAATGCCCCATGGTTTGCACCGTATCGCTGTGAAAAATGGCATCGTATGTTTTGCAGATTTCGCCCACTTCTTTTAAAGGCAGCAATGTGCCAATCTCATTATTGGCGTGCATCAGCGACACCAAAGAGCGCGGATTGTTTTTCAAAAGTTCTTCCAAATGCGTTAAATCCACATTGCCTTTGTCGTCAATGTTTACCCAGCTTACTTTTATTTTTCCTGCCTGTTCCAATACTTTAATGGTGTGTTCAACGGCGTGATGTTCAATAGGGCTTGAAATAACGTGTGTGATGTTGTATTTGTCAATTACCTGACAAATGGCGGTGTTATCGGCTTCTGTGCCGCCCGAAGTAAAAAACAGTTCGGCGGGCGTGGCGTTTAATAATTTGGCTACGGTTTTGCGGGCATTTTCAACCGAGGTGCGCGTTTTGCGCCCAAACGCATGAATTGATGAGGGGTTTCCGAAATCTTCGGTAAGCAAAGGCATCATGGCTTTCAACACGTTTTCGTCTAACTTGGTTGTAGCCGCGTTATCTAAATAAACTTTCATTTTGGTTGCTTGAAAAAAATTTTGAGATGTAAAGATACTGAATTTAACCGTATTCCCCTCCTGTCACTTCAAGCAGCCAACGACAGGGGACGTATCGAGAAGTGCCTATTCTTTCACAAACTTTCGTGTGGCGTTGCCGATTTTCAGGAAATACATTCCGCTTTTTAATGCGCTTACGTTTATTTGCGCCACGTTGTTTTCAATGTTTAATTTTTCATTCAAAATTACATTGCCTAAAACATCGTACACATAAATTTCAACCGTTCCCCCTTTGAGGCTTGGGGGACTTTCAACATTTAACATTTGCGAAGCGGGGTTGGGGTAAACTTCAAACTTCTCACTTCCAATTTCAAACTTATCTATGCCCACGCAGCCAATTGTTACCGTTACCACCTCTGTGCTTTTGCAGCCGTACTCGTTTGTGCCTGTAAGCGTGTATTGGGTGGTTACGCCTTGTTTTAAAACAATGGTTGATGAGGAAGCGTGTGCGTGCGCACCGCCCCATTGCCAATAATAATTGTATGCACCCGAAGCCGTGAGCGTAACTATTTGCGCGCTGCAATAAATGGTAGAACCGCTTACGCTTAATGCAGGTGGTGGCGCAACTGTTACACTCACAGGAACGCTCAAGCTTTCGCAGCCGTTTTGGGCAATGCCTGTAACGTAATACGTTGTATTGTGCAATGGGGCAACGGCAAGCGTTTGTGTACTTGCTATAAAATTACCGTTTGCACTCCACGCATAAGAACTTGCACCGCTTGCGTTTAAAATAAGTGTATCGCCTACACAAGCTATGTAATTACCGCTGTTGGTGTTAAGCGAAATTTCGGGAGCTGATAAAGGATTTATGGTTATTGTATTGCTTAACACACAATCGTATTCATCTGTTGTGGAAACGGAATATTGAGTGTTTATAGTCGGGCTTACTATAATACTTTGTGCCTGTGAGCCTGTACTCCAAGTGTAAGTAGTTGCACCGCCTGCACTTAACGTTACAGGACTGCCACTACCGCAAGGGTTGGCATTGCTTGCCGTAATACTTAATGCCGTTGTGGTTTGTGAAACTGTAAACAGTTTTTTTCTTTGGCAACCTGCCTCGTCTGTTACTATAACCGTCCAATTACCAATTGGTAAAGCATTTATTTGAGGGCTGGTGTATGTATTAGAGCCATTACTCCATAAATAATTTATGTTACCTTGATTACCGATAACATTTACAATGTTTGCACTAACCACATCGCTACTGTTGCAAACAACGGTATTACTTAGTTGCAATCCATAATTAAAAATACAGCCCCCCGCAACGAGCATATTAGGCGTACCATAAGTAGCAGATGAATTAACAACAGGCGTAGCATTAATAGCGGCAACAGAAAAAAGTTGCCCATTTAAAGTAAAGTTGCAAGCCGTTCCTACTGCGTTGGGACTATTAATAACACTAAGAGAACCTGTACCATTATTGACGACAATGTATATTTTTCCGTTAGGTGCTAACTGCATACCATTGCAGCCTGGCACGTTGGGAGCTACTACCACAGAAGAAGAAAAGATAGCGGCATTTGAACCTGCATTCAAATCCCATTGAGTTAAATGGAAAGCAAGATTAGTTCCTCCTGCATAAAATTTTGTTCCGTCGGCTGAAAACTCACAGCCATAAGAAGATTTGCCCGAACCTAAGTTTAAGGGATTGCTAACTACACCTGTAATATTATCAAAATCATATAATTCTATAAGCCCTCCTCCTGAATTTAATACAGAAGCTATTTTTTGTGCTGTGGGAGAAAACTTTATAGTTCCCATAAAACCATTGTAGTTAACCGTTGTTCCTACCGAAGAAACAACGGCTGTTGTATTTAGTCCCGTTGCAGTAAGAAGATAGGCTCTGAAATTATTTGAATTCAATTCATGTATCATTATCCAGCAATCCACACCGTTAGCGTGTTTGGTGGCGTTAAGTTGTTCAGTGCAAGGAGCGTTGTATATGGGTGCATTTTTTACAGTAACCGAACCCAAACCTGCTGCCAAACTCATATCTACAACAGAATAATTAAAATCATTTCCACTTCCAGATGTTCCACAACAATCCATTGTGAATATGTAATACAAGTTTGGATTAACAGAATGTTTAATAATCATTGAAGACTGTACGCTTGAAAGACTTCCGAACAAACCTGTTCCATTTGCCATTATGGTGTGTTGGCTGTTCCATACTGTTTCCCCATTAGTATAAAACAATAAATTGCCTGCCGCGTCTGCTATGCTTGAACTGCCTTCTACTGAACCGCCCACACCATTATTCATGGCACTATTGTTTAAAACGGTGGGTGGATTAGTCATAAAATCAAGCGCAGCGTGTTTACCAAAATACCATTTGCTAAGTTGGTTTTGGGCAGGCAGCACAAATGCTGTCAATAACAACAAAAAAAGAGTAAAATTTTTCATAGTTTACATTTTTTTAAATGATTGATTGTAACAAAAATAACGAAAAAAGTAAAGCCAACGCACTTTACTTTTTTCGTTTAAATTTATTCAGGATTATAAATTACTTTAAAACTGACAGTTGTCATTTCGAGTAGCCGACGACAGGAGGCGTATCGAGAAATGATTTTACGGCTTCATAATGCCCAAAGCTATTTTCCTCTGCCCTGCAACACAATTAAAATAGTATGCACCAAAATTTTAAAATCCAACAGCAGGCTCATGTTTTCAATATACAAAATGTCAAATTTCAGGCGGTCAATCATTTGCTCTACGTTTTCGGCGTAGCCGTATTTTACCTGCCCCCAGCTTGTAATGCCGGGACGGATTTTTTGCAAATGTTTGTAATGCGGTGCCTTTACCACAATTTGTTCAATGTAAAATCTGCGTTCGGGGCGCGGACCCACCATGCTCATATCGCCGCGCAACACGTTGTAAAACTGCGGCATTTCGTCTAAACGCACACGGCGCAAAAATCTGCCGAAAGGGGTTACGCGCGGGTCGTCAATGCTTGATAAAGCAGGTCCCGATTTTTCGGCATCAACGTACATGGTGCGAAATTTGTAAATATTAAACGGTTTGCCGTGAATGCCAATGCGCTCCTGCTTAAAAAACACAGCACCTTTTGAAGTTATTTTTACAATAAGGGCAATGAGTACATACAGCCAACTGAAACAAATTAATACCAGTGCCGAAACAAACACATCTATAAACCGTTTTATTGAAATTTGCCATTCGGGAATAATCTGGTCTTTAATTTCAATAAGCGGTGTGCCAAGAATGCTTGTCATGCGCACCTGTCCGCTTAAAATATCATACATATCGGGAATAATTTTAATCACCACGCCCATATCGCCCAAATCGTTTACAATGGTTTTTAAATACTCGTGTTCCCAGCTTTCCAAGGCAATAATCACTTCTTCCACTTCATAGCTTTCAATAATGCTTCTTACTTCGTGATACTCGCCTAAGTGAAGTAATTGTTTTGTCAGTACTTCCGAATAACCATTTTTTCCCTCAATGTGAATGAAGCCGATAAAATGATTGCCGATGCCGTATTTCATGGCGTTTATTTCCTGAAACATTTTTAAAGCGCGCTCGTTGCTGCCAATAATTACGGTGTTAAAGCCAAATTTGCGCAAATGAATTTTGCGGTTGGTATAAGAACTTAAAAGCAAACGAAACGAAGCCGTGAGTAAAAAATGTGCGGCAAACAACACAAAATACAATTTGTAATACAGGCGATAGGTTACAACCGAATCGTCTAACAACAGTACAAAAAACAATACCGTAACACCGATGATAGATGTGCTGAGAACCTGCACAAACTCATTAATACGCGATTTGCGCAGCACATTGTTGTAAGACCCCGACAAATAATACACCAGCACCCATATTGCAGGCAACACAAACACGCTGATGTAAAAACGGTTGTCAAAAATGGCATCGGGTACGCTGCCAATTTTTAAAGCGTCCACCTGTGTTTTGCGGTAATAGTAAAAAAATGCCCATGCCAAAGCCGCCGCACTAAAGTCCGCCAGCAAATAGTATATGGTCATCAGGCGTTTGCTCATGGGTTGTAAACAAATTTTAAATTGTCTAAAAACAGTTGCGGATTGGGATATTCAGAGTTTTTAATAATTTGAAAATACACTTTGTACTTGCTTGAAACAGGTTCAATGCTTACCATAGTGGAAAGCTGAATGTAAATTTTGTTCCAAGCGTTTTTGGTGTCGGTTATGGTAGGGTTTAACTGCATTAATGCTTTTTTTGTAGGGTCGGTATTGCCTACTAAACCTATATAAACAGGTGCGTTGCATTTGTAATCCATTTCCAGATACACATCGCTGTTGCTTGTGGGCAATGTGTAATAATCGGCTGATTCTACCTGCGCAATATCATCGGCATGAGTGCTTGGAATTTCTAATTTCATTGATTTTCCTTCAAAACTTTCGGCTGCCGAAGCCAAGGTAAAAGAAGCCGCCGAACCCGAAGAGTTAATCAACTGAAAACCGGGCAGGTCAAAATTTTCAACCCATGGAAAAACAACGGTTGGCAGGTATTCAAACGCAAAAGAGCGCGAAATGGTTGTTCCGTTTTTAACTAAGGTATCTAATGTAAAAAGAGCGTACAAATTCAACGGAATGCGTGTGCTTGAAATGCCGTTATTTTCAATACCTGCCAACACATCAATTCTTATTTTTCCGTTGCTTGGGTTTGGCACAGGCATTAAATTGCCTACGGGATACACGCCGATAAATTGCTTATCCACATACAGCCACAGGTCGGTAATTTTGTTGCTGCCCGAAATGTTCAGAGAATTTGTTTTAACGGAAACATGGCTTGCCTTAATAAAAAAAGCAGGGTTGGCAGCACCGTATTTCTTACACGAAACAAGTAAGAAAAAATTAACCGTTACAACAAAAAGTAAAACTACTCTCATAGCTTGCAGGCTCTTAATATGTGTTTTATCAACGCTCAAAAAAACGAGTGCCAAAAATATAAATTATCTCATTCCGTGTAGTGGCAATTTCTTTCCTTCATCATTTCTTAATGTCTAATGCCAACTGCCTGTTTTTAAAAGCATTTTGCCAAACAGACAACATAAAAACGGCGGTGTTTTGTATTTATTGCCTTTGTTGAAAAAATATTAATGTTTGTTTACCGCAATCTTAAAGTCGGTTTGTTAGTAATTCAATCTGTCTGCCGCTTTGTTATTACACTTTACTAAATAGCTTTACCGCTGTGTTTTACAAGGTATCAAAAGCAGACGAATATTTATTTGAAGGCAAGCGCAAACGCCTGGTGGAGCAATTGCGCATAAAAGGCATTAAAAACGAAAAGGTGTTATCAGCCATTGAAGAAATTCCGCGCCATTTGTTTTTTGACAATACCACCGCCCGCCCTGCCCTGCTTGACCACGCATACAGCGACAAAGCACTTCCCATTGGTGCAGGGCAAACCATTTCGCACCCATACACGGTGGCTTTTCAAACCGAGCAGTTGCAAATTACACAGGGCGAAAAAGTGTTGGAAATCGGCACGGGTTGCGGCTACCAAACTGCCGTGTTATTGGCAATGGGCAGTAAAGTTTACAGCATTGAGCGTCAAAAAACGCTGTTTGACAAAACAAAATTGTTTTTACCGCAAATTGGTTACAGTGGCGCAAAACTTATTTACGGCGACGGTTACAAGGGTTTGCCGCAATTTGCGCCCTTTGATAAAATTATTGTAACCGCAGGTGCGCCATACATTCCCAACGATTTGTTAGCGCAACTTAAAATTGGCGGCGTTATGCTTATTCCCATTGGCGAAGGCGAAACGCAGGAAATGATTTGGCTCAAAAAAACAAGTGCCACCTCGTTTGATAAAAAAGTGCTGGGTAATTTTAAGTTTGTGCCTTTGCTGCAAAATAAAGCAGGTGTGAGATAAGCGTTAAATTTTTTTTGCGTGGATATTATAATTGTTAAGAACGAACACAAATGGAACTTCTAACTTCTTTCCAAGTGTATGATTTGCTTTTACCTTCCAAATGTTCTTGACGGGCTTTGTCTAATTCTTGAATTAATTCAGGCGTAAATTCCACATCTGCTTCATAAGAGTTTACATGAGATTCTAAAATAGTATAAACGGCTTTTAGAATTTTTTCATCTGCCAGCTCAATGTAATCATGCGCTTTTTTTTCAAGGTTGTTTTTGTCATAGCCAATGTAATTTTAAGTGAATATTCAAATTTAGTTTAAAAATCACAAAATCGCTTCGTCATCAAACATACTCGCAGAATCTGCTGAGGGAACATAGCCCAAACGTTTGCCTGTGCGTAACGCGCTGCTGCTTGATTTTTCCTGAATTTCGCCTACGGTTACCTGGCGCACGGCATCAAACGGAGGCGTAAACAAATCAAAACTCACGGCAAAAATTACCAACTCATTCACAATGTCTGCAAGCTGTTCTTTTGAAATGGGTGTTTCGCTAAACGTGGCGTATTTATAGGCTATTTGCGGAATGCGCGTTTCTACAAAAAACTTTTTTTCGCGGTTTACAAAAACACGCGCAATTAAATACCCCAAATCGTTTAAACGGCTGTACTTAAATGAATCTGCCAAAAAGTTGTAAATGCTGATAATGCCGCAATACGAGTTATAGTCGTTGTTTTTTACATAACTCGTTTTATACATGGGGTGAGAGGGGTCAAACTCAAACACGTTGGAGTGCATTTCAAAATCCAGCATATCGCCCGCCACTTTCAGTTGCATGGATTGTAAACTCAGGTCTTTAAAAAAAATGCCCACACGCTTGTCCACATTACTGATTTTTTCAGACAAATCGTCCGCGCTTTCTTTCAGCACATCTTTCAGTTCGTTAAACACGGTAATGGTGTTGGTGTAAACATCTTGCTTCATCACCGATTTTTCGGCGAGCAATTTTAAAATGGTGTCTTTTTGTTTTTGTTGTTGTTCATTCATGTTGTTTATTTTTTTCTGCCACAAATTTCACGAAAAACACTAATCATTTTGTGTAATTAGTGAAATTCGTGGCTTCATTTTCTAATATGCTCGTGCAAATAATACACGCTGTGTGCTTGGTTTTCCGCTGTAAATGCAAACTCCCCTTTCTTCGGGATTGTTTAACGGTATGCAGCGAATGGTAGCTTTGGTTTCTTCTTTTATTTTTTCTTCGGTTTCGGAAGTGCCGTCCCAATGCGCCAACACAAAGCCCGATTTTTCGTCTAACACTTTTTTAAATTCTTGGTATGTATCCACTTTCGTTGTCATGTTTTTCATGCGCTCGGCGGCTTTGTTATACAAGTTCGTTTGAATTTCTTCCAACAATTTTTCAATGTACGTTTCGGCTTCTTCCATTTTTATGGAAGCCTTTGAAAGCGTGTCGCGGCGGGCAATTTCCAATGTTCCGTTTTCCAAATCGCGTTCGCCGATACCGATACGAACAGGAATGCCTTTTAATTCATGCTCGGCAAATTTAAAACCGGGGCGCAAACTATCTCTGCTATCAAATTTTACGGAAATGTTTTTTTCCTGCAAACGTTTTTTCAATTCACCGGCATACACGCTTATTTTTTGCAAACCCTCTTCGCCTTTGTAAATAGGTACAATTATCACCTGCGTTGGCGCAAGCTTCGGCGGAATTACCAAACCGTGATTATCACTATGGCTCATAATGAGCGCGCCCATTAAGCGCGTGGAAACGCCCCAAGATGTTGCCCAAACATAATCCAACTTTCCTTCTTTGTTGGCAAATTTTACGTCAAAGGCTTTTGCAAAATTTTGTCCCAAAAAGTGCGATGTGCCTGCCTGCAATGCTTTTCCATCCTGCATCAGGGCTTCAATGCAATAGGTGTCGTCTGCACCTGCAAAACGTTCGTTGGCTGTTTTCACACCTTTAATTACAGGCACAGCCATAAATTTTTCGGCAAAGTGTGCGTAAACGTCCAGCATCTGTTTTGTTTCAATGAGTGCTTCTTCTTTGGTGGCGTGTGCGGTGTGCCCTTCCTGCCACAAAAATTCGGCGGTGCGCAAAAACAAGCGTGTGCGCATTTCCCAACGCACCACGTTTGCCCATTGATTTATTAAAAGCGGCAAATCACGATACGATTGTATCCAGCCTTTGTAGGTGTTCCAAATAATGGCTTCGCTGGTTGGGCGCACAATCAATTCTTCTTCCAAACGCGCTTCGGGGTCAACAATTAATTTGCCTTTGTTTTGTGGGTCGCTTTTTAAACGGTAATGCGTTACCACCGCACATTCTTTGGCAAAACCTTCGGCATTTTTTTCTTCGGCTTCAAATAAACTTTTGGGAATAAACAAAGGGAAATAAGCGTTTACATGACCTGTGTCTTTAAACATTTTGTCAAGTGCCTGCTGCATTTTTTCCCATATCGCGTAACCGTGTGGCTTAATTACCATGCAGCCGCGTACCGCGCTGTGGTCAGCCAAATCGGCTTCCACCACTATATCGTTATACCATTTGCTGTAATCTTGTTCCTGTGGCGTAATAACCTTGCTCATACTTTCTTTTGAACTGCTTTTTTAAAAATCAATTTTTAAAAGTACGGAAAAACTAAGAATTGCAAGTTTTCATTTTTTTTTAGTGAAGTTGTTTAAAGTCCCCCTGTCACTTCGAGTAGCCCGAAGAATGAGGGCGTATCGAGAAGTGATTTTACAACACTTCACTTTTTAAATTCTTCACTTCTTAAAATTAGATAAAAGATGTACGTTTTATTGCTGCTGCCAACAATCCTGTTTAACTTTGGCAAACACACTTTTTATTGTTTTTAAACGTGATTTTTTACGGCAAACGCATTTTATTTTTAATAGTTCTGAATTTGACAGTCGGGTTTTTTGTTGCTCAAAATCAGGTTCGCCCAAACCCTTATGGTCAGTGGCTCATGTATTTTGGCGACAATAAAATCAATACTAAAATTGGTATTCATTCCGAATTGCAGTTGCGTAATTATTTTTTAAAAGAAACCGTTGCACAAACCCTCGCAAGAATTGGAGTAAATTATTACATCAACCCATTGGTAATGGTTACGGGCGGATACGGCTTTATTGATACCCGCCCCTCATCTGAAAATGTAGTGGGTTTTCATACTATGGAACACCGAATTTGGGAGCAGTTAATTTTAAGATACAAAACCAGAGCCGTGTTTATGGAGCACAGGTATCGTTTAGAGCAACGGTTTATAGAAAATTTAAACACCCGTGTTTCAAAATTTGATAACCGTGTAAGATACCGCTTTCAGGTTATTTTTCCCTTGTACACACTCTCGCCTCACTTACGGCAATTTTTTTTGGCAAGTTACAACGAGCTGTTTATGAATTTGGGAACACAAATTTCGGGGCAAATTTTTGACCGCAACCGTTTGTATTTTTCAATGGGTTTTCAGGTAAGCCCCAAATTAAATTTTCAACTGGGTTACTTAAATCAACTGATTAGTGTGCCCGGTGCTTTGCGCCCCGACATAAATCATAATTTGCAAATTGGTGTGATGTTTAACATGGACGACATTATGCCCTCTTTTTTTAAACAAAATTAATGATGCGCATACTCTCACTTGCTTTTATCATAGTATTACTAACGCCCTGCCACAGCCGTGCGCAAAACACCAAATTGTTTTATGATGACAGTGGCGTTCAGGGCATTGTAAAATATAGCGGAGTTTGGCAAGACACCACATTGCCAAACAACGGCAAATTTGAATTAAGCTGGCGCAGTTTTAACGATGAAAAGTTAAACACATACAAGGCTTCGGGGAATATTAAAAACCATGTACCAAGCGGTAAATGGATATGGGAACAGGCAAACTGGGACTACAGCATACAACCCGGCAAAGAGCTAAAGCCCGAATTAAATTTAAGAGGCGAACGAAAATATTGGGACGCAGGTTTTAATAACGGAAAAGCGCAGGGGCTTTGGAAATTTGGCATAGACAGTTTGCCATTATCATCATCAAACGCAAAAAAAGAACGGTTACAAATTACCGCAAATTATGAAAATGGTGCGTTAAGCGGAAAATTTTTAATTCGCAGCAAGTTGCCCCAAAACAGCTTTTCGGCTTCGGGCGAATGTAACAAACAGGGAGCAGCGCAAGGAACGTGGGTGTTTGAAAATACAACAGAAAATTTCAGGCAAATTGAACGGCGCACTTACGAAAACGGTATTTTAATTGAGCTTGTTTCTTTAAACATACAAGGCAGCGACACCATAAAACATCAGCAAAAATTTGAGGAAACAACAGCCAAATTAAATGTATTAAAGTCGGGCGGCACGGCTCAAAATTTTGAAATAGGTGAAAGAACATTTACCTCCGACGGTTACGAAACCGAAGCAAAAAAGAAATTTTTAGACTATTTTGAAGACAACTTTTTACAAGGTTGGGATTTGCCTGTTTTTAAAGCGAATATAGTAAGGCAAGCTCCGCTTTTCAGAAAAATCAATTATCCCATTTCGCCGTCAGAGAGCCAAGCACTCACAAATTTAAAAGCTCTGAACGATTCGCTTCGCGCCAAAACCGCTTTGCGCGAAACATATAAAAACATCAGGTTAAACAGAGGGCGTTCGCCCGAGCTTGATGTTGCCATAGAATTTTTAGATGTTGTAAAACGCAGAGTAGCGATTACAGATTCTGTTATAGAAAGCACGCAGCAGCCCTTGTTTACTTACATTAACCGCTTTCGCGAAAACGACCTCAATTTAGCACCTTTATTAAACAGCGATTCTGCCGTAAAATCAAGTTTTTATAAGGAAGCGTTTGTGTTTTTCCCACATTATAAATTTCGGGCAGATAATGGCGGTATCTTCGCTTCGCTGTACAACTATTTGCAGGAACTTGACTCGCTCGGGCAGGTTCATTTTTTGGAAATTGACCATTCGTACCAACGCTTACAAAAAGAGGGTGAGTTGCTTGCGCTTGAAAATTTAATGGCTGAACGTTTAACTGTTTTAGACAGCGTGTATGAAAAAGCAGAAGGGCTTGCCGAAACGGTTCACCAAAATTGGGCAAGTGATTATATCCGCAAACAATTTCAGTCGTATTCCAATCAAGATGATTTTTCAAAAGCAAAAGAACTCGCCAAAAGCATACTGGGAAAAATGGATACGCTTTTACTGTGGCAAAAAGACTGGAAAAAAATGGACAGCTTCCCGATATATCTTTTAGACCACTATACCGTGTTTGAATACAATCCTTATAACGGAAAACACGATATTGAAATACGCATAAAACGCCGTTTTTACAATAAAGTGTCCTCTTTGGTTTTGCCTTGGGCAACAGATGATTTTATTTCTGAAAAACATTGGGAAACGTTTGTTATCAAAAAACAGCAATTAGAACAAGCGCATAGCTGCCTGCTTTTGTTTGCCAAACAATCAGACAAACCCGCAAAACGATTTGAAAAACGGGTACGAAAAGAAAAATCGCCCGATAAAGTATTTAAACTATTAGTCGGGCATTGTGCGGGATAAATTTTTCCTTTTTTATGATTTTACTTTTTAAAAGTTTGTGTGTCTGAACTTACAAATTCGTATATTTACTTAAAATCTCCACCACAAAAAACTAAAGATTATGGCAAAAAGATTTTTAATACCGATTGTTGCGTGCAGTTTAATGTTAAGCGCGTGTAACTCTTCCCGTCAGTTGGGTGCTTATACTGATGATGTGTATGCAGACCCAAGCGAATTAAAACTACTTGCAAAAAAACAAGCCGAAGAACAGGCTAAATTAGCCGCAGCCGAAAGACAGCGTTTTGCCGATTCAGCTGCTGCGCAAAAAGCAAGAGATGAGGCAAATCCGTATTACCAAGACCCTCAGTACAGCAAAGATGATTATTACGATTACGAATATGCTTCGCGCATTAACCGTTTCAATAACCCGATAAACGGCGCAGGGTATTACGATAATTATTATACAAATATGTACACCTACAATCAAAACCCTGCCTGTTACGGAACAAGCATTTACAGCACATACAACTATATGCCTTCCGCGCAATTTGGTATGATGAGCGCAGGTTTCGGAAACAGTTTTTATAACGGTTACAGCATGGGTTACGGAAATTATTACAGTCCATATTACTCAAACTATTACAATCCTTACGGATATAATAATTTCGGATACAGCAATTATTACGGTTACGGTTCGGGGGTTTATAATCCGTATTACTCGCCTTACAGCGCAGGATTTTATAACGGTTATAATATGGGCTACCGAAACGGCTACTACGGAAACAATTATTACAACAGCGGTTGGGGGTACTTAAATACTTACGACCCCAACAGCGGCTATGCAGTTATGGAAAATGCACCGCGTGGCGGAAACAGCAGAAGCGCAAACAGCGGCGGACGAGGCGCGGAAACAAATTCGGGAAGAGGACAACTGTATAATTCGTTTGTAGAACAGCAAAACAACACACCGCGTTTTAATAACGTTGGAAACCGTGCAGCAGCAAGCAGAGCAGCAGGTGCGCAACAAAGAGAAAACAGCAATTCGCAAAATAATAATACAAATTACAACAGCAGCCCCTCACGCGGACAGCAAACAAATTTTGGGGATAACAAGAACTCGTCAAGAACAAACAATCAGGGCAACCGCGCTGTACGGAGCGGCAACAGCGAAAGCGGAACAAATAATAATTCAACCAACTCAAACCGCAGCAACAGCAGCGAAACTAAATCGTGGCAACAACCAAGCAACAATTCATGGAACAACGGCAGCCGTTCTTCGGGCGGCGGAGGTTTTAACGGCGGAGGCGGTTCAAGTCCGCGCGGCGGTGGCGGCGGCAGAGGCGGCAGATAAAAAAATATAATTTCCTTATGTTTAAAATAAAAGCAATTCTGTTTTTCTTTTTTCTTGGCTTTTATTCTTTCTCACAAAACGATTTAGATGCCGTTCGCTATTCGCAAAGCGGTGGCGTTGGCGGCACGGCGCGTTCAATGGCTATGGGCGGTGCGTATGGTTCGGTGGGAGCAGATTTAAGTTGCGGTGCATACAATCCCGCAGGTTTGGGCTTGTATCGCAAAAGCGATTTTTCGTTTACAGGTTCTATGAAAATCACCAACCATCAGGCAGAGATTTACAACAAAAAAACAAATTCAGCACAGGCAAATTTTGCGTTTAATAATTTTGGTATTGCCTTAGCGTGGAATGCCGAAAACGACCCCGAAAGCAGAAATGTGGTTTCGTTCAGCAACACCCAATCGCAAAATTTTTATGCTACAACTAAAATGCAAGGTTATACCAACACTTCTTCCATTGCAAAAGATATGCTGAATTTGGCAAATGACATTGCAATAAATTCGGGTTTGGGTTCGGCGAGTTATAAGTATTTGTATTCAGATTACGAGGGTATGGCGTTTAACACTTTCCTTTTAGATACTGCGGATAATAAATATTTTTCTTTTTTAGATACCAAGCGTGCGGTAAATCAATCGCGCGAACTTGCCACTACAGGCAGAGTAAACGATATAAATATTTCTTATGCGTATGCTTATAAAGACCAATTTTATTTCGGCTTGAGTCTTGGTTTACCGCGCGTGAAATACACCTCAACCGTTACGCACAAAGAATTTGACGATTTGGACAGTATGCGCGTAGCTTTTACTTCCGACACAACATTCAGCGATACTTATACAGAGCCCTTGCCTGCTGCATACCGCGATATGCTTGGCTTTAACAATTTAACCTACACCGAATATTTCAGCACCACAGGCACGGGCATTAACTTAAAATTCGGCGGTATTGCACGACTTGCCGACGATTTTAGAGTTGGTTTTTATTTTCACACGCCCACGCTTTACAGTTTAACCGACACCTATTACAATGTGTTAAGTACAAGTTTTGATTACGCACCCAACTCGCCGCAAACCGCAAAAGTTCCTGATATGGGCGGCTATTATTCATACAAAATTACAACGCCAAGCCGCTTTAGTTTAAATGCTGCTTACGTTATTAAAAAAATGGCAGTAGTGGCAATTGATTACGAAGCCGTGAATTACCGGAACGCAAAATTGAAAGCAGAAGGCAATCCGTTTGAAACGGCAAACAATGCGCTGAAAACGTATTACAAAACAGGACACAATGTGCGCATTGGTGGCGAACTTAACATAAAACCGGTAATGATACGCGCAGGATATAATATGCAAGGCAGCCCTTACGGAAAAGTTTTTTTTGGTGATTATGTGCGCAACACGCTTAGCTTTGGTGCAGGGGTTCGCATAAAAGAACATTTTTACCTTGATGCAACTTTGTACAGCACCGCTACAAGCCAAGCGTATTATTTGTTTTATACGCTTGATACGCAGGCTAAATTAAAACACAGAAATACTTCGCTGGTAGTTTCGGCGGGAGTAAAATTTTAATTGATTAATCTCTGCGAAAAAATTAGTTTTAAACCTTGTTACAACACAGAGGCACAGAAACACAAAGACACAGAAAAAGCTCTGTGCCTCAGAACCTCAGTAACTCTGTGTTAAAAAAGAAATGAAAAAAGTTTTAATCCTCACTTATTATTTTCCTCCTGCAGGTGGCGCAGGTGTTCAGCGTTGGCTCAAGTTTGTAAAATATATGCGCAACTTTGGTTGTGAGCCGATTGTTTATACCGCCGAAAACGGCGAAATGCCTGTGATTGACGAGAGCTTGCAAAAAGATATTCCAAAAAATATAACGGTTTTAAAAACGCCTATTTGGGAGCCTTACGATATTTACAAACGTTTTATCGGCAGAAAAAAAAGCGACAAGATTAATGCTTCGTTTTTAAGTGAAAATAAAAAAGGCGGCATTGCCGAAAAAATAAGCGTGTGGATACGCGGTAACTTTTTTATTCCCGATGCGCGAAAATTTTGGATTAAACCAAGCATTAAATTTTTAAACGGTTACATTCAAAAAAACAACATTGAATATGTGATTAGTTCAGGTCCGCCACACAGCATGCACTTAATGGCGCTTGGCTTGAAACAAAAAAATCCAACTATAAAATGGATTGCCGATTTCCGCGACCCATGGACAAACATTGATTTTTACGAAAAACTGATGTTAAGTTCTTGGGCTGACAAAAAACACCACCGACAAGAATTGAGCGTGTTGCAAAATGCCGATTGTGTAATTAGCGTGGGGCAAAGCATGAGTAACGAGTTTTTAGAACTGTATAAAAATGCAGGCGGAAAAAATTTTGAAAAATTTAAGGTGATTACCAACGGTTTTGACGAAGAAGATATTTCTGTGCAAGCGGTTGAGAAAGATAAAAAATTCAGCATGGCGCACATCGGCACTTTGGTAAAAGACCGCAATCCGCAAGCGTTGTGGAAAGTGTTGAGCGCATTGGTGAAAGAGAACGAAGATTTTAAAAATCAATTGGAAATAAAACTCGTAGGCAAAGTTGATATATAT
Source organism: Bacteroidota bacterium (assembly GCA_019638705.1). Taxonomy (GTDB): domain Bacteria; phylum Bacteroidota; class Bacteroidia; order B-17B0; family Aurantibacillaceae; genus Aurantibacillus. The sequence goes on along the minus strand of JAHBTI010000005.1, from coordinate 94,415 downwards.
GTAAAAGAGCAGTTGGAAACATTCGGCTTAACTTCTTTCGTCAAAAAAATTGATTATTTGCCGCACGATGAAGTAATTGTGGAGCAACAACGTTCGCGCGTGTTATTGCTTTTGGTAAACAACACCAAAAACGCCAAAGGCATTTTAACAGGCAAATTTTTTGAATACATGATTTCGGGTTCGCCGATTTTAGCCATTGCTCCAAGCAACGGCGACCTTGCAAACATTATGCAGCAAACCAACGCGGGTGTAATCAGCGATTTTGACGATGAACTTCCGCTGAAAAAAAATATTCTTTCTCTGTTTAACGGCACTAATTTTTCAGTGAACAAAACCGAAGTAAATAAATACAGCAGAAAAGAATTGACAAAGAGGTTGTGTGAGATTGTTGGAAGTCTTTAGTCAAAAGTTCTTAAACAAAAACAGTTGCCAATTTCTTGACAGCTATTATTCTTTAATTCTATTTTTCAAATCCATACTTGAGTGTAAAATTCTTATCACTTCAATTTCGTTTGCTTTCAACAAACGATAAAAAATAATGTGTTTGTTGGCTAAATAACCTAAAATTCCGAAATCAATTTCTGGATATTGTCTTCCGATAGCAGGATTTTTAGAAATGTTTTTGCAACAATCTATGAGTTCCTGATAATATTTATCGGCTTGGGTTTCCGACCATTCATCATAGGTGTAATTCCAAATGTCGGATAAATCTTCAACAGCTTTGTTGCTTAAAAAATACTTAGCCATTTTTTTTCTTATCGGCTTTTAGCGAGGCTAAATGTTTTTCAGGATTAAAATCAAGCGCAACACCACTGTCTATTCCTTCTTTTAAGGCTTTTTTTAAAATCTTGATTTTATTTTCTTCTTCTTCCAAAAGGCGCAAACCCGCGCGAATAACTTCACTCGCGTTTTTATAACGACCTTCTGAAATTCTGCTGCCCACAAAATTTTCAAAATGATTTCCTAAAGAAACAGATGTGTTATGTCCCATGATTTCCGTAATTAATTTAATACGGTAAAGTTATCAAAATTTGGTAATTTGTTCAAATGGAAATAATAAAAAAACCGCGAAGCAAAATGCTTCGCGGTTTCTTCTGCGCCTTCCGATAAATCGGAACAAGTGCTGTGGTTATTTTACTCCTTCACAAATTTGCTCATCGCATTTCCAACTTTTATAAAATAAATGCCGCTTTTTAGCTCACGCACGTCCAAACGCGCAGAGTTATGAATGATGAGTGTTGAGTTATGAATGATTGTATTGCCTAAAACATCATACACAAAAATTTCAATTTGCTTTTCATTCAACATTCCCAATTCAACATTTAGCATTCCGCTCGTCGGATTTGGGTAAATTTTTAATTCTTCATTTTTAATTTTTAATTTCCCAACTCCCAAACATTCATCTACAAACACCGTTACCGCCGCCGAATTTTCACAACCATTAGTATCTGTGCCTTGCACAACATAAGTTGTATTTACGCTCGGCGTTACGTTAATGTTTGCGCTGTTTTCATGTGTACTCCAAGTATAAGTAGTTGCACCGTTTGCTGAAAGCGCAACACTTTCATTTACACAAATTGTAGAACCACCGCTAAGGCTCAATGTTGGTAAGGCATTTACACTTACCGTTACTATTGCCGTATTATTTGACACACAACCCGCAGTACTTGTGCCTGTAACCGAATACGAAGTAGTGCTGTTTGGGTTTACCGTAAACGTGCCGCCTGTAATAGTATAAGTACCGGTTACTCCCGCACCGCTTGGTGTAAGCGTAACTAAACTGCCCTCACAAATTAGTGTGCTGCTTGCACTTACCAATACAGCCGGTTCAATATTAGCTTTCATTACCGTAGCTTTGTGCTCGTTACCGTAGTCCCTATACACCACATAAGCCACGCCGTTTCCGTCTAAGGCTATTTGAATGTTCATGGCTGGACCTGCCGAAAAGCCAGGCGAACCCACATTAACCCAAGTGCTGCCGTTAAACTTCATTGACGTAACTTTGGCATTGCTGCCGTCATAGTACGCTACATAAGGTGTGCCATTACCGTCTATGGCTATGGAATTATTACCGGTAATTCCCGCTGAAAACCCTGTCGAACCAACGTTTACCCAAGTGCTGCCGTTAAATTTCATTACCGTAGCTTTTTGGCTGTTGCCGTAGTCGCTATACACCACATAAGGTACTCCGCTGCCGTCTATGGCTATTTGAGGGTAACCGGCTTGCCCCGCCGAAAAACCTGCTGCGCCCACATTTACCCAAACCGAACCGTTAAATTTCATTACCGTAGCTTTGTAGCCATCGTTGCCGTCTCTATACACCACATAAGGCGTTCCGCTACCGTCTATGGCTATGGAAGTTTCGTCGGCATGCTCTGCCGAAAAACCTGCCGAACCCACAGTAACCCAAATGTTACCGTTAAATTTCTTCACAGTAGCTTTGGCACCGCTGGCAACGTCTTTATACACCACATAAGGTGTTCCACTACCGTCTATGGCTATATCAGTAGTTGCCGCCATATTTGCAGAAAAAGCCGGCGAACCCACAGTAACCCAACTCGTGCCGTTAAATTTCATTACTGTAGCTTTGTAACCGTAAGCATCGTCCATATACACCACATAAGGTGTTCCGCTACTGTCTATGGCTATTCGAGTATTTGAGGCATACCCCGCCGAAAAGCCTGCCTGACCGACTGTTACCCAAGTGCTGCCATTAAATTTCATTACCGTAACTTTGTTGCTGCTGCCGAGGTCCACATACACCACATAAGGCGTACCGTTGCCGTCTATGGCTATGGAAGTATATTCGCCATACCCCGCCGAAAAACCTGCTGTACCAACAGTAGCCCAAATGTTACATTGGGCTTTTGTGCTTGTGTTTGCCAAAGCAAAAATACTTGTTGTGAGAAAGAAGATGATTTTTTTACAAACGTGTATTAGTTGTTTGTTTTGGCGTTTGTGAACATTCTGTTTCATGTTATTTGTTTTTCGGTTCAATTATTACGCAAACGCAATTTTATTTTGAATATCATCTTCGGTTAATCCAACAAAAGAGCGGGTAAGTATTAAATGTTGTTTTAAGTCTTTAGGTAAATCGTTTAATGATTTGTCATCGTCTATTATCACAAAATTTTCTTTTGTTTTATTGGCGTTAAACCAATTGAGTATTTCATCTTTTCGGCTTAGCTCTGCCGAGTTGGTTTTTAAAGTATCTAACTTGTTTATTTCAATGCCTCTTGCTTTAAAAATATTTTTCCATTCGCTTATGCTGTATTTTGCCTTATGCGAAGTGGTAAGCATAACCGTAGCATTTCCGTTTATTAATTTACGAAGTGCAACAACTGCTTTATTGTTAAACGCAAAAAATCCGTCCTGAAGCAATTCGGGACTTTGCCAACTTTTTGCACTCACCATTACACCGTCTATATCTAAGAAAATGAGCATTTTATAGCTGCAAATTTACGCCTTTTTTATCATCTCTGCAAGCTGTTCAAAGAGCAAGCCGTTGTATTTTGCATCTTCTCGGTTCAGCATATCTATCTTGTCTTCCGTATCCCAGTCTTTTTCCGTTATTTCAATTTCTTTCCACTCCATTGCTTTGTAATGTGTTGGTTTTGCCCAATTGTATTTTTGCAAATCAAAATTTGCCAACAAAGAAGCAATGTATCTGTGATGTCCGTCTATAATCAATCCCTCATAAACTTTAATGCCGTCAAACTTAATTCCAATCTTCATCTTTTTGTAAATGCGATTAACGATAGGCACACACACCGCCGCTTGTGTGGGTTTAAAATCAAATTCCTTTGCGCCGAATAATTTTAAAATGTCTTCTTTGTGAATGTTCATTGTATGAAGCTACAAAAATGAATTGATATAGAAAACACTTACTCAAATGTTCAAATCTTCACATTTTATTTAATATTTTTTTCCTCGTTTCCTTGCTTTAGCACTATATTTGCAAGTTGCTTTTTTTTCTATGGAAGAACAAATTATTGAAATCGCGGAATCACGCAAATTATATCCTTATCAGGAAAACGCCGTTAATACTATTTTTAATAAGCTGATGGAGTTGCCGCCAAACGCCAACCTGTTGTTTCAGTTACCAACAGGCGGCGGAAAAACAATCATTTTCAGCGAAATTGCAAAACGCTACATTGAAAAATATAAACGTAAAGTTTTAATTCTCACCCACCGCATTGAGTTGGGCAAGCAAACTTCCAACGTGCTCACCGAAGCGGGTATAAGCAACAAGGTTATTACCAGCGATGTGAAACAACTGCCGCAGCAAAGCTCTTACCAAAGTTTTATTGCCTTGGTGGAAACGCTGAACAACCGCTTGCAAGAGAACGACCAGTTTATTGAAGACATTGGTTTGGTAGTTGTGGACGAAGCGCACAACAATTCCTTCCGCAAAATTTTTCACTACTTTCAAGATGTCAATATTCTTGGCGTAACCGCCACGCCTTTGAGCAGCAATAAAAAATTGCCTTTGTATCAAACTTACCACAGCTTGATTGTGGGCGAAAGCATTGCCAATTTAATTGAGCAAGGTTATTTGTGCGAAGGACAAACCTATTCTTACGATGTCAATTTAAGTTCGCTGCGTGTGGGCAATAACGGAGAATTTACCGTTGGCTCGCACGAGTTGCTTTACACCCAAGCCATTATGCAGGGCAAGCTGATTGAGGCTTACGAAGAATTGGGCAAAGGAAAAAAATGTTTGATTTTTAACGCGGGCATTCTTACAAGCCGCGCCGTGTATGAAACCTTTAAAGCCAAAGGGTATCCTGTTAAACATTTGGACAGCACATTCAGCAGCAAAGAGCGCGCCGATACTTTGGATTGGTTTCACAAGACCAAAGACGGCATTTTAACTTCGGTGAGTATTTTAACCACAGGTTTTGACGAACCCGAAGTGGAATGTATTTTCTTAAACCGCGCCACAAAATCTTTAACCCTGTATCATCAAATGATTGGGCGCGGAAGCCGCGTGCTGCCCAACAAAAAAACATTTAACATTATTGATTTAGGAAACAACTCGCGCCGTTTTAATTTATGGCAATATCCTATTGACTGGAATCATGTGTTTACATCGCCGCACATGTATTTGGAGCAACGCTACAAAGACGAGTGGGATTACGAATTGGTAAACGACTACGATTTGCCTGCCGAAATTAAAGAGCGTTTCCTTAACACAAGTGCCGAAGCATTTATTGTGCGCGACCGTTATTTAATGGCGTTGCGCAAAGGCAAAAAACCGCAGGTGGTGGTTGATGAAAGCATGGAAGACCACTTTGCCCGCATCACGGGCAATGCCGCCGATTTTGACGAAGCTATGGAACTCTTTAATTTGCTGAGCGAAGAAATGAAATTCCGCCTGAAACAATTCGGTAAATGTATTAATGCTACTGCCAACCACACCGATTGGCAAAGCCAAACGTATGCAAGCAAATTGCGCCGCCGTTTAATGTCGTTTTACGCCGAATAATTTTTATGAATGTAAAAAAAGTTTATTTAATCAGCGGTTGGCTCTCGGTTGCCGTTGGCGTTCTCGCAGCTTTAAGCGTTTACCGAATGCAGTTTTTGTTTTACGGCATTGCTTTGGCAACAATCGGTTTCACGCTCTCGGCAATTAATTTATACCTCAACGCCAAATATTTTTCGGAGCAGGAAAAATTCCCGAAAGGTTATTTGGGCATTTTTTTAAACTCGTTACCCGTCATTTTTATGCTGCTGATTGTGTTTAAATTCAGGCATTAGAAAACTAAAACCACTTATTAGCCACAACTTACCACTTATTAAAACTGTTTTTGTACTTTTACTTTGAGTAAGTACCTTGCATTTAATTTAACTCAAATGCCATGAAACAGAATATTCACACACACCAAACTGCTTTTATAAAAAACGTTTGTAAAATATTCTTTACATTTTTAATGCTTGCACTTTGCATAAATGTAAATGCACAAATGATTTACACTTATGCAGGAAGCGGAACACCCACCAACAATTTCGGATATAGCGGTAACGGCGGACAAGCTGCGCAAGCCAAATTAAACGTGCCTTCTGATGTAGTAACAGATGCCTCAGGCAATTTTTATATTGCAGACCACCAAAACCATGCCATACGAAAAATAGACGCCAACGGTATTATTACAACCATTGCAGGAAACGGAACACAGGGTTACAGTGGCGATGGCGGCTTGGCAACTGCGGCACTCATTAATTCCCCTAATGGAGTTGCGTTGGACACGGCAGGTAATTTATATTTTTCTCAGGGTTATGAGGCAAGTGTGCGAAAAATTGACATTAACGGCATTATTACTACCGTGGCAGGAAACGGAACTTCGGGGTATAGTGGCGACGGAGGATTGGCTACATTGGCTCAATTAGACTATCCGAGTATGGTGAAAGTGGACAGGCACGGAACTATTTTTATTGCAGATTATAACAATAACGCTATTCGTAAAGTAGATACCAACGGTATTATTACTACCGTTGCAGGAACAGGCACTTATGGCTACAACGGCGATACTATACAAGCCACATCTGCCGAATTAAAAAATCCGTTTGGAATTGAGCTTGATGCTGCGGGTAACTTGTACATTGCCGACTCGTGGAATAATCGTATTCGTAAAGTAGATACCAACGGTATTATTACTACCATAGCAGGAACAGGAAATATGTCATATAATGGTGACGGAATACAGGCAACATCAGCAAACTTAAATATGCCTCTGTATCTTATTTTAGATGCTGCGGGCAACTTATATATATCTGAATATTATGGTCATCGTATCAGAAAAATGCTTGGCAGTAACGGAATTATTTCTACCATAGCAGGCAACGGTTTTGTGGGATACAGCGGCGACGGCGGACAAGCCACAGCAGCAAAATTAAACAAGCCCTGCGGTTTAGCTTTTGACAATGCAGGTAAACTTTATTTTGCCGATGAACAAAATCACCGCATTCGCGCGCTTTGCACATCAACGCTTCTTTCAATTAATGCATCAACTACCACGCTGTGTTCGGGTGAAACAGTTACGCTTACGGCAAGCGGTGCAACTACTTATACATGGAGTACATTGCCCTTACAAACAGAGGCGAGTATTACTGTAACACCTGTGGTGAGTGTAATTTACGCCGTGTTTACAACAGATAATTACGGTTGCCAAAACGAGGCTCAAATTATGCTTTCTGTTTCACCGTGTACAGATATTGATGAGTTGAAAGATGAAAGTTTGGAGTTGAGCGTTTATCCAAATCCGGCAAACGGAATGTTAAATGTTAGCCCCCTAAGCCCCAAAGGGGGAACAATTAAAATTTTTAATATGTTGGGCGGTATTGTTTTGGAACAGACAATCACCCCTCCTGTGGAGGAGAAGGGAGAGGCTGCTATTGATGCGAGCGAATTAGAGAAAGGGATTTATTTTATAAAAGTTGGAAATAAGACACAAAAATTTTTGAAAGAATAACACACACACTATGGAAGCAAATTTTTCAAACGTTGATGAATACATCAATTCTTTTCCCGAAACCATACAGGTAATATTAGAAAAAGTGCGCGCCACCATAAAAAAGAAAGCACCCGAAGCCGCTGAAAGCATTTCTTACGGAATGCCCGCGTACAAAAGCAATGGCAGAGCTTTGGTGTATTTTGCAGCATATAAAAATCATATCGGGTTTTATGCTACACCTTCGGGGCACGAAGAATTTGCAGGTGAACTTTCAAAATACAAACAAGGTAAAGGTTCGGTTCAATTTCCTATAGACAAGAAAATTCCGTATTTCTTAATCGGCAGAATTGTGGCATTTAGAGTGAAAGAAAATAACGTGAAGAGAAATTCTAAATCCTAAATTCTAAAAAATCTTTTTCCTGTCAATAAAACCGCCGCCAACCAAATCATCGCCTTCGTAAATTACCGCGCTTTGCCCGGGTGCTACGCCTGAAACAGGTTGGTGAAAAATTATGTCCAATTTATTTTCAACGGTATTTATTGTGGCAGGTGTACCCGCATCTTTGTAACGGATTTTTGTTAAGCCAACAAAATCTTCGGGCAGAGTTTCGTATTTAATCAAATTAAAATCGCGTACCTGCAAATGATTTTCTTCCAAATCTTCTTTGTCGCCAAGCACCACGGTATTTGTTTCGGGAATAATTTCTTTTACAAATACAGGTGCACCCAAAGCAATGTCCAAGCCTTTGCGTTGCCCAATGGTGTAAAACGGATAACCGCGATGTGTGCCCACTTTTTTTCCCTTGAAAAAATAATCGCCGCCTTCCACTTGCGCTTCCAAATCGGGTAAGCGGTGTTTTAAAAATCTGCGGTAATCGTTATCGGGCACAAAGCAAATATCGTAGCTTTCGCTTTTGTTTGCCAAATCGTAGAAACCTGCTTCCTTAGCCATTTGGCGGATTTCTGTTTTTTTAAAACCACCAAGCGGAAACATGGTGCGCTTTAAACACTCTTGGTCTAAGCCCCAAAGCACATAGGTTTGGTCTTTGGTTTGGTCAATGCCTTTAAAAATAATTTTGCGGTTATTTTCTTCGCGCAGTTGAGCGTAATGACCAGTAGCGATAAATTCGCAGTCCAACATATTGGCGCGTTTCAAAAGTGCGTCCCATTTAATATGCGTGTTGCACAATACACAAGGGTTAGGCGTTCTTCCTGCCAAATATTCTTCCACAAAATTATTGATGATAAATTCGCCGAACTCACCGCGTATATCTAAAATGTAATGCGGAAACCCAAACGACACCGCCATAGTTCGCGCATCGTTAATACTGTCCAAGCTGCAACAACCTGTTTCGCGTTTGCTTGCCCCCGAACTTTCGTAGTCCCAAGTTTTCATGGTAATGCCAATCACTTCATAGCCTTGCTCATGCAACATCATGGCTGTAACGCTGCTGTCAATGCCGCCGCTCATGGCTACCAAAACTTTTCCGTGCTTGCTCATTCTTAAAAATTGCTTATTGCAAATTGCTTATTTTTTATTTGCAGGTTGCTTGTTGTTTGTTCCCGATTGTTGATTACTTGTTGCAGGTTGCTTATTATCTGCTGCCTGTTGCTGTTTGTTCTTTGATAAAAATTCCTCCATTTCTTTCTTTGAAGCTAATTTTCCGTTTCTATACAACTCGCGTTCTTTTAACTTTCCGTTTTCTTCTTTGTAAATCCAAATGCCGTTTTTTACGCCGTTCTTATAAAAACCTGTGGCTATTTCTGTTCCGTTAGGGTAATAATGGGTTGTGCGCCCCTCTTGTTTTCCGTTTACATAATTGCTTTGCGACTTCACCGTTTTACCGTCAAAAAATTGTTTGCACACGCCGTCCTGCAAATCATTCTTATAAAATTTTTCTTCCGAAAGAGTGCCGTCAGCCAAGTAAACACAACTTTTACCGTTTTTTTTGCCCACGCTGTATGTTTCGCTTGACAGTAATGTTCCGCTCTCATCGTAATAAGTCCAAAGGCTGTCTTTGGTTTCTTTGTTTATGTATTTTCCTTCGGCAGCGCGCTTTCCGTTTTGATGAAACAGTTTTGCGTAAGATGTTTTGCCGTCATTTTTAAAAATCATAATGGCGCGCGTGGTGGTATCAGTCGGATAATAATATTTGAATTTACCAATGGGTTTATCGTCTTTAAACTCCCCTTCGTAAATTAATTTGCCTGTGCGTTCGTCTGTCTTTTTCCAATACCCTTGCTTTTTTCCGCTTGCATCAAGGGTTTGCGAGAGCATTAAAAAATTTTGAATAACAAAAAGAATAACCAGTACTTTCTTCATAAACTTTATAATAAAATTTGCCCAGCAAAGATACAGCAAAAAACAAGAGTAATTTTTTTTGGCAAATGTTTTAAACAGGGTTTAACAAAAGTGTAAAGCATTTTTAGTATTTTTACACTGATGAATTACTCACAACACATAAGCATAAATCCCGACATCAGATTTGGAAAACCTTGTATTAAAGGAACTCGCATTACTGTGTATGATGTGTTGGGTTGGTTGGCTGCGGGAATGAACGCTGCGGAAATTATTTCCGATTATCCCTCTATAAACGAAGAACAAATAAAAGCCTGTTTAAGTTTTGCTGCCGACAAAGAGCATAAATACAAAATTGCTTCCTGATGCGTTTGTTGTTTGACGAAAATCTTTCCTTTAAAATTTGTAAGAAAATTGCAGACGTTTTACCCGATGCCAGGCACGTTTCAGATATTCGCTTAAACGGCGTAAGCGATATAGAAATATGGCGTTACGCCAAAGACAACGATTTTTGTATTGTTACATTTGATTCTGATTTCATTGACATTTCTGTGTTACACGGCTTTCCACCAAAAATAATTTGGCTCAAAACAGGCAATACCACTGTGGAAAGCATTGCGCAAAAATTAAAATCACAAGCCAAAAGCATTATTGATTTTCAAAAGCATTATTGATTTTTTAGCTGATAGCGAAAATGCTTATTTGGAAATTGTGTAGTGAAACTTAGCTCTAATCGCCAAATTGGTTTTTTTGGAGAATAAGGATTTTATTAGGCTTAATTTCAAAAAAGAAAAATTGAAAAAATACATTTTGATGAGAATTAATTATCTTGCTGCGTAATGGGGCACACAAAATACGATAAGATAGGAACAAACTATAATTCAACACGACAAGCAGATGTGTATTTAACGGAAAGACTTTTTCACTTGTTGCAGCCTCAAAAAGAAAAATATCAAAACAATCTTGGCGATTATTTATTTATCACCATAGCAAAGAGGCAATAAATTAAATGTTCAATTATGAGCCTGAATAACTTCCGATAAAAACAAACTCTCCCATTCAAAAAAAACGTAAATTCACACATCTTTTTAAAAGCAATTTTTAATTTAAAATCTATATGGAAAAATTTGATGTAACCGTTATCGGTGCAGGTCCCGGAGGCTATGTGGCAGCTATTCGTTGCGCGCAATTAGGAATGAAAACCGCTTTGATTGAAAAATACCCTTCGCTTGGGGGCACTTGCTTAAACGTGGGTTGTATTCCCTCAAAAGCCTTGTTGGATTCAAGCGAACATTTTCACAACGCCACGCATAACTTTGAAGCGCACGGCATTGAAATAAAAGCACCCAAAGTAAACTTAAAGCAAATGATTGAGCGCAAACGCGGCGTGGTAAAGGCTACGGTGGACGGTATCAATTATTTGATGAAGAAAAATAAAATTACCGTTTACACAGGCGTAGGCAGCTTTGCCGATAAAACACACATTGACATTAGCAAAGCAGACGGCAGCAAAGAACAAATTGAAAGTGCTAAAACCATTATTGCCACAGGCTCTAAGCCTTCTTCGCTTCCCGGAATTGAAATTGACAAAAAACGCATCATCACTTCCACCGAAGCCTTAGAAATGACAGAAATCCCTAAACACCTTATCATTATTGGCGGCGGCGTTATCGGTTTGGAACTCGGCAGCGTGTACGGACGTTTGGGAAGCAAAGTAACCGTAGTTGAATTTATGGATAGAATTATTCCCGGCATGGACGCGGGCTTGGGCAAAGAATTGCAGCGCGTGTTGAAAAAAGATTTGAGCTTTGAATTTTTGATGAAGCACAAAGTTACGGGTGTGAAATCTACCGCCAAAGAAGTAACCGTGAGCGCGCTCAATTCAAAAGATGAAGCCATTGAAATTAAAGGCGATTATTGCTTGGTAGCCGTTGGTCGCAAGCCTTACACAGAAAATTTGGGCTTGGATAAAGTTGGCGTGAAAGTGGACAATCGCGGACGCATTGAAACCGATGACCATCTGCGCACCAACGTAGAAAATATTTATGCCATTGGCGACGTAGTGAAAGGCGCAATGTTGGCGCACAAAGCCGAAGAAGAAGGCGTTTTTGTAGCGGAATATATTGCAGGACAAAAACCGCACATCAATTATAATTTAATTCCGGGTGTGGTTTACACTTGGCCCGAAGTTGCCGCAGTTGGCTTTACCGAAGAACAATTAAAAGAACAAGGCAGAAAATACAAAACGGGTTCGTTCCCTTTCAAAGCAAGCGGCAGAGCACGCGCCAGCATGGACACCGACGGATTTGTAAAAGTATTAGCCGACGAAGCAACGGACGAAATTTTGGGCGTACACATGATTGGTCCTCGTGTAGCCGATATGATTGCCGAAGGCGTGGTAGCAATGGAATTTCGCGCGAGTGCCGAAGACATCAGCCGCATGAGCCACGCGCACCCTACTTTCACCGAAAACATGAAAGAAGCGTGTTTAGATGCGACAGCGAAACGACCTATTCACATGTAATACTTTTTGACACAGAGGCACTGGGACACAGAGAAAAATTCTGTATCTCAAAAATATAGAGCCTCCACGTTATTACAATGTTGAGCGAAATACTAAAATATAAACTCCGTGCCTCAGAGCCTTTGTGCCTCTGTGTCTAATAAAAAAATAAAAAAATGGCATCACCAAAAGTTGGAATTATCATGGGCAGCAACAGCGACCTGCCAACCATGCAAGCCGCCGCCGACATTTTAAAACAATTTGACATTGCTTTTGAAATTGACATTGTGTCGGCGCACCGCACACCCGAAAAAATGTTTGACTATGCAAAAAATGCACACAGTCGCGGATTGCAAGTGATTATTGCAGGCGCAGGCGGCGCAGCGCATTTGCCGGGTATGGTAGCTTCACTCACGCCATTGCCTGTAATTGGTGTTCCCGTAAAAAGCAGCAACAGCATTGACGGTTGGGACAGCTTATTAAGCATCGTTCAAATGCCAAACGGTGTGCCCGTAGCCACAGTCGCCGTAAACGCCGCGCAAAACGCAGGAATTTTAGCTGCTCAAATTATCGGAGCATCTGATAAAAACTTATTGAATAAAATCATCGCTTTCAAAAATTCGCTGAAAGAAAAAGTGATAAAGGCGAGCGAAGAAGTGAAAAACAAAAAATAAAATTCACGTTTCTAATATGGAAACAATCACAACCATAATTTCGTTTATTCTGCTGATTAGTTTTCTTTTAAGTCCTGTTTTTATTATCTTGAAATTGAATAAACTATACATAAAACGTAAGTTTATTTTTTATTTGCTAATCGGATTAATAACAACTGCTGTCATAATTTTGATTTCTGCTTGGTGGGTTAATAGGTCTGATAGAATGCTTTTAGCTTATTATGGTTATAATATTGACGGAATGAATGAAGTTGAGTTTTACGGACAAGTTGCACCTGAAAATATGAAGAGAGTAAAACAACTTGAGTTCAATATTATGGGAGTTGGTTGGGTATTAAAAGCTATAATGACATTTATAATTTATGCGCCATTATACTTATTAGTTGTGTATTTGGTGAATTTTTTAATTAGAAAAATCAGAAAAAAGACTACCCCCAACACTCACTAAAATAAAATGGCAAAAAAATCAAATCTCATCAAACTTGGCGATGCCATCAGTGAACTGTTTAAACAGGAAAAGTTAGACGTAAAGCTCTCGCAATTTTCTGTAAAAAGCGGTTGGAAAGATATTGTTGGCGAAGTAGTAGCCAAAAACACAAGCGAGATTTTTTTTAAAGACAAAATCATTTTTATCACACTCAGTTCTGCTGCTTTAAAACAAGAACTCTCTTTTCGCAAAGACGTTATTTTAAACAACATCAATAAATTTTGCGGTTACCGATTGGTGGAGGAAGTGGTGATTAGGTAATGAAACAAATTTTGTAAATTCGTGTAGAACTTCTTTAAAGGCTATCAATATGAAAATTGCAGGAATTAAAACAGAAAAATATGCCAACGGCAATATCAAATCTATTACGTTTGATTACAAAAAACATCAGGCAAAACTAAAACCTGTTTTGAAAGACATCGGTTTTTTGAAAGCGGAAGATGAAGACGATGAGTTTGAGCGTTTGTGGAATAATCCGACTAATTTAACAGCAGAACAGTTAGCAACCAACGTAAAAAAAAGACTTAGGGAAGTATGGAAGAATACGAAGTAACATTCACTACCGAAGTTGAAGATTATTTGTTTGGACTTTCGTTTACTTTATACGCTGATGAATACTTTGGATTTATTGAACAAGCCGATAGATTTGTTGATTACATTGCACAAACCATAAAGCGCGATGTTCACAAACTCAAACATTACCCTGTGCCAAAAGATGTAAAGTATGCCGATTACTACATTGTAGTTCGTTTACCAAAAAACAAACACACCGCATATCACGCTTATTTTAAGAAAAAAGACAACAGATATTTAGTTACCAAAATATCAAACAATCACGAACCCGAAGCAAAGTTTTTAAATGATTTTTAAACCCATAAATTTTGCGGTTACCGATTGGTGGAAGAAGTTGTAATTAGATAGCACAAGCCTTTCCCGCGCAAAACAAATCCCTCGCCCAATTTCACTATATTTGCACTTCACAAAAAAAATTTGGCAATGCAAACAACTCTAACAAAAAGCGCGGAATTAATGGAATTGGAAAACCGTTACGGCGCACATAATTATCACCCAATTCCTGTGGTGTTGGAAAAAGGCGAAGGCGTTTACGTTTGGGACGTGGAAGGAAAAAAATATTTTGATTTTCTCTCGGCGTACAGCGCGGTAAACCAAGGGCATTGCCACCCGCGCATTGTAAACGCCATGATTTCGCAAGCAAAAAAACTGACTTTGACTTCGCGTGCGTTTTACAATTCTATGTTGGGCGAGTACGAAAAATTTATTACCGATTATTTTGGTTACGACAAAGTTTTGCCGATGAACACAGGCGTGGAAGCCGATGAAACCGCTTTAAAACTCGCGCGCCGTTGGGCTTACGATGTAAAAAAAGTTCCCGAAAACAAAGCCAAATTGGTTTTTGCCAAAGGAAACTTTATGGGCAGAACGTTGGGTGTTATCTCTGCAAGCAACGACCCAAGCAGCTACGGCGGTTTTGGTCCTTTTATGCCGGGTTATGAATTAATTGATTACAACGATTTGTCTGCATTGGAAAATGCAATTAAAGACCCGAATACTGCCGCGTTTGTGGTTGAGCCAATTCAAGGTGAAGCGGGCGTGGTTGTTCCCGATAGCGGCTATTTAAAAGGCGTGCGCGAACTCTGCACAAAATACAATGTGTTGTTTGTGGCTGACGAAGTGCAAACAGGTTTGTGCCGCACAGGAAAAATGTTAGCCTGCGACCACGAAAACGTAAAACCCGATATTTTAATTCTCGGAAAAGCATTAAGCGGCGGAACAATGCCTGTGAGTGCGGTGTTGGCTTCAAACGAAATTATACTGACCATAAAAGCAGGTGAACACGGCAGTACATACGGTGGAAATCCTCTTGCCTGCGCGGTTGCCATTGAAGCATTAAAAGTATTGAAAGAAGAAAAGCTCGCAGAAAATTCTGAAACGCTCGGTATTCTTTTCCGCGAAGAAATGAATAAGCTGAAAAACGAAACGGATTTAATTACTTTGGTAAGAGGCAAAGGGCTGTTCAACGCCATTGTAATTAAAGAACGCAACGGAAAAACTGCTTGGGACGTTTGCCTGAAATTTGCCGAAAACGGTTTGCTCGCCAAACCTACGCACGGCGATATTATTCGTTTTTCGCCGCCGCTTGTAATTAATAAAGAGCAATTAATGGAATGTGTTGCGATTATCCGCAAAACAATTTTGAGTTTTTGATTGGTTAAGAGAGTTATTTTATAACGCCAAGCCAACAGATGTGGAAGGAATTTGTGTAGTTTTCGTTACAGGTACAAATAAGTTATAGGGTATTTAAGACACGACAATGCAATGCATACATTAAACATTCCAAACGACATAAAAGAACAATACAAGTATGCTATTGAAAAAGCACGTGAAGACCGTGATAGATACCTTAATTGGATAAAGAACGAGATTGAAACTGCAATTACTCTAATAAACAAGTTTGACAAAATTTATGTTCTTGGCGGACTTGGCTCTAAACTTATAAAATCCACACCAACTTTTTACAACCAATTCTTAGCAACCTATGACGGAACAGACAAAGCAGAAATCCAAGATGAAGAATTAATTCAAAACGATGATGAAATAGAAGTTCTTTTAGAATATGCGATGAACATTGCTACCGCAACGCCAAATACAAACAAAAATATTATTCCAACTCAAAAAGACATTGAGGAAATACGCCAACAACTTTCCAAAATAAAAACCAACATCAATTTTTGGGAACTTTCAGCAGAAAATCCTGTCGGTGGCAACGAATTTGACCATTGGTTAAGAACCAATATAATGCAAGACACTATAAATGTTAGAGGAGACGGATACCATACACACATACAAGAAATTTATCAAGAAGTTTTCACACCATTTGATGGGTTTCTTCAACAATATTATGGTTTCAATTCAAACGACATTTTCAGCACTATTTTGAAACTTGATAGTTTAGTTTATTCAAAAATTGGTAATCCGTTTGGTGCAACCCAATCTCATAAGCGACTAACAGATTGGATGGACGAGGTTGGACAAGAAACCATTACGAGAGTAATGGTAGAAACGGGGAAACATTTTATTGCTCAGTTTACAGAGGCAAATCCAGACTTATACGACTCAGAAGCACCTGAAAATGTTATGATGCACAGTCTTGACAGAGTTGAAAGTTACAATAAAATATTTTGGGTTATCCCCAAAACAGACAAAGAGAAATTGATATTTGAAAAACTATCAATTGAGTTTGGTACTAATGGAGTTTTTTATCAGCCACCAAAGTTCAAAGCGTTTCCATTAAACGACACCCTAATCAATCTTAAACCATTGATAAAAGAAGACGACAAATATTTTCACTTCTCTTTAAATCTTGCTTTTAGAAATATTTTCAAAATAACGGAAGAACTAATAAAATCAGCTGATACTGTTTATTATGAAAACTCTTTCAAAGGAAATAGCAACGCTAATTCCAGAGATAACTATATTGAACAAAAGACGAAACAGCAATTTGAAAAATTACTACCAACAGCTACATTTTATCATTCATTGGGATATAGCGTTGTAGAAAATGGGCAAAATAAAAAAACAGAACTTGACATTCTTGGGGTTTCTTCTGACACCATTTACATAATTGAAGTAAAAGCAGGTGAACTAAACACAAAACATAGAAGAGGTGCAATAAAAGGGCTAAAAGACCGACTTGAAGAAACCATTAATGAAGGCTCTTATCAATGCCACAGGGCTTTGAAATATATTCAAGAAAACGACAATCCGAGTTTTGATTATGTTGAAACAGGGGCAAAGAAAACATTGACGATTGATAAGGCACAAGTCCAATCATATTTCAAAATATCTGTAACGTTTGAACATTTTTCGTCTATTTCGGCAAACTTAAAATACTTAATTAATTCAGGTGTTTTAAGTCCCGACTTCAAATGGACTTGGATTGTTTCTCTTTATGACTTAATGATATTTGCTGACTTAATACAAAGTGAAACTGAATTCAAAGAATATCTAACAAACAGAATTGCATTGTATGACAGAAACGATATTCAATTTTCTGACGAAATTGATATTCTCGGATTTTATTTTCAAAACCATTTTCCATTAGGACAAGAAAAAGAAAATGAAATGATGCACATTGTAAACTTCAAAGACGAAATAGAAACCTATTATACAAGAACAGGAGTTGGAATGCCTGTAACAGACAAGCCAAAGAAAAAACCGAAATGATAAAAAGTCCGCTACGATATCCCGGAGGCAAAAGCCGTGCAGTAAATTTGATTTCCAAATTACTGCCCGAGTTTGATGAATTTCGTGAGCCTTTTGTGGGTGGCGGCTCTGTTTTTATTTATGCCAAACAACGCTTTCCCGACAAAAAATTTTGGGTAAACGACCTCTATTTTGAGTTGTATAAATTTTGGGAAATGTCGCAAAAAGACGTAAATGCTTTGATAGACAAAATTTATGAATGGCGAAATCAATTTCCTGTTGGTAAAGAATTACATCAATTTTTAAACAAAAACATTTCTTCGTTTAACGACTTGGAACGTGCCGCAGCATTTTTTATATACAACCGCATTACATTTTCAGGAACAAGTTTGAGTGGTGGTTTTAGTGAGGGCGCATTTGCAGGACGTTTTACCGAAAGCAGTATTCAGCGACTAAATGAATTTGCACAAGTCATCAACGGTTCTACAACAATCACTAATTTAGATTACAAAGACGTTGTAAACGAAGAAGGGCAAAATGTATTCATTTTCCTTGACCCACCGTATTATTCGGCAACAAAATCGGCTTTGTATGGTAAAAACGGAAACTTGCATAAAGTTTTTGACCACCAAAAGTTTGCCAACACAATGAAAAACTGCAATCACAAATGGTTAATCACTTATGACGATTGTGAATACATCAGAGAATTGTTTTCGTTTGCCAACATCATTCCTTGGGACTTGACCTACGGAATGCGAAACGTAACCGAAAATTCCAACCAAAAAGGAAAAGAACTTTTTATCTCAAATTATTTAGACGAAATTCCACAAACCAAACAAATGACTTTTGCGTTTGACAAACCAAAAGAATACGAAATGACACATCACATAACAAGGTCATAAAAATTTGCGTAATTCGCATCAAGAAAAAATCAAATGGTAATCTACAATCCCAAAGACTGGTTTAAGCTTATTTTCCAGCTTCACAAATCCGACACACTCCGAATGTTGTTGCCAAACATGACATGGATTGGCATTATAACCTGGATAATTTGTTACGTTGAAAAACAATACCTAACCATTCAAGTACCCTCGCTTACTATTTTTCATCAAATTTCGGGTTTCATTATTTCCATGGTCTTGGTGTTTCGTATCAACTCTGCGTATGACCGTTGGTGGGAAGGGCGCAAACTGTGGGGTATGCTTATTAATCACAGCAGAAATTTGTCGCTGAAATTTAATGCCATTATTCCTGAAAACGATTTGCAAACACGAAAAGAATTGCAACGTTTAATCGGCAATTATCCTTACGCGCTCAAAGCACATTTGCGCCACAACAAAGAGTTAAAGAATTTGGAATTTGCAGATGAAAACGAAAAGCAAAAGTTTCTGCAAGCCACACATAAACCGAATTTTGTGGCAAAACAGTTAGTAAGTTTTGTAACGCAACTTTGTAAAAAATATGAAGCGGAATTTCCAAGTTACCTGAGAGTTATTCAAGAGAACGTGAGCCAAATGACTGATATTTGCGGCGCGTGCGAACGCATTAAGAACACGCCTATTCCTTATACATTTAGCTTGTTCATCAAAAAAATAATTTTTCTTTATATTATTACCATGCCGTTTACCTTTGGTTTAACCATTGGTTACTGGTCTGTTCCCATTGTCATGATTATGTTTTACGCTTTTGCGTCGTTGGAATTAATTTCCGAGGAAATTGAAGACCCATTTGGCACAGACGCAAACGATTTGCCGATTGACGAAATCTCTGCAAAAATTAAAGACAACATTCAAGAAATTTTATTACCGCAATATGGCTCTTAGTTACGATTTTAATCACAAAGGCGACTTTGAAATGAAAGTTACCACCTTTTTTGGCTTGGAAGAAGTTTTAGCCAAAGAACTGCAACAACTCGGCGGGCGCAACATTGAAGCGTTTAAGCGCGGCGTATCGGTTGTGGGCGATATGGGATTTTTATACAAAGCCAATTTGTGTTTGCATACGGCTTTGAAAGTCATTATTCCGATTACAAAATTTCAAGCGGATAATGAGCAGGAATTGTATAACAACATCAAGCTGATTGAATGGGAAAAATTTATTTCAAACTCCGATACTTTAATGGTGGAAAGCGTTGTCAATTCAGATATGTTCAGCCACAGTCTGTTTGTGTCGCAAAAAGTAAAAGACGGCATTGTTGACCGTTTCCGTGACAAAACAGGCGCACGTCCCGATGTGGATTTAATTCACCCTTCATTCAAATTATACGTTCACATTTTTAAAAATGAAGTGTCGCTAAACCTTGACAGCAGCGGCGACCCTTTATATAAACGCGGTTACCGTTCTGACATTAACGAAGCACCGATGAAAGAAGTTTTAGCCGCAGGTTTGGTAAAATTAAGTGGTTGGGAAAAACATTTATTGTTGATTGACGGTATGTGTGGTGCGGGAACTATTGCCATTGAAGCAGCATTATGGGCAAATAATATTCCGCCGGGTTATTACCGCGACCAGTTTGGTTTTATGCGTTGGCAAAATTTTGACGAAGAACTCTATCAAACCATTTTTGACAGCAGCGTAAGTAAAATTAAAGAAGACAAGGTGGAAATTATTGCCAACGACATTGACGCGCACACCATTAAGAAAACGAAAATCAACACACAAAATGCCAAAGTAGAAGATGTAGTTTCTTGCACCAATCAATCGTTTTTTGATTTGAAACCAACGCGACAAGGGGGAGTGGTGATTTTAAATCCGCCGTATGGCGAGCGTTTGCCTGTGGACGAAATTGAAAAACTGTACAAAGAAATCGGCGACAAGCTGAAAAAAGATTTTCAAAATTTTAATGCGTGGATTATTACAAGTCGCCCCGAAGCTATAAAAAGTGTGGGTTTGCGCCCTTCGCGAAAAATTCAAATTTACAACGGTGCGTTGGAATGCCGCTTTCTGAAATATGAATTGTATGGCGGAAGTAAAAAGGCGAAGAATAATCCTGATACTATGAAGAAATTCTAAATTCTAAAGCTATGGTAAAATTCTCAAAGTCTTTATTTCTGACATTACTTTTCGTATTGTTTGTTACGAATATCAATGCACAAGGCACGGAAATAGCACTCGGCAGACTTCAGGAATTCATGACAATGTTAACAGGGCTTGGCGTTATTTTGGGTATTGCATTTATTATGACAATTATTTTAACAATATTCGAAATTACTAAATCAAAATCTGTTTTTTTTTAAAATCTATAAGTGGACAATGATTGTTCTTACAATTTGTTTCTGTTTAATCTTACTGAAATTGATAATCCTGTTAAATCCGAAATAATATCAATTTTGAAAATTGACAAACAAAAAATGGCTCAAAAATTTTTGAGCCATTTTTATTTATCGTTATTTGAAAAACTTAATTTCCCAAGTCGTCAAAATCTACATCGGAAGAAGCATTTCCGCTGCTTATTTCGGGAGCGTTGTCTTTGATGTGTTCAACGGCTTCGTTTAAGCCTTCCATAAATTTTTCAAAATCTTCTTTATATAAAAAGATTTTGTGTTTTTCGTAAGTGAATTTACCGTCGTCGCTAAAGCGTTTTTTACTTTCGGTAATGGTTAAGTAATAATCGTTTCCGCGTGTGCTTTTCACATCAAAGAAATAGGTACGTTTTCCCGCTCTTACTGATTTTGAGAACAAATCGCCTCTGTCGTTTTTTTCAAATTCGTCTGACATATATTGTTGTTTGAATGGAGCAAATATTGTAAAAAAGAAAACAGCTTGGTTACGATGTTAATAATTTGGTTGAATTGTTAAGAGTTTATTTGTTTTCCGAAATATTCTTACTGCTGTCAAACATACGCTGCGTGGCTTCCAAAGCAAAGGGTTTTGCTTCAGGATTGCGAATATCTTCAAAACTGTATTCACTTGTTCCGATTTTTTTGTTTACCAAAAAGTGAAATTCAGGCTCTGTAATTTGGCTTTCCCATAAAATGGCATCGGGTTCTTCAATAATATAAGATTTCAGTTTATTTACCTCATCGTCTTTAATGTCTGACTTCCGAAGTTCAAGGTCGGCAAACTGTTCGTTAATGCTGATGGCAAAATTGTTTCCTGCTATAATATCCAAAGCACCCGAAGTTTGTTCAATAACTTCAAAATGCCCTGCATTGGTGTCGGGTACAAAAATGGAAAATGGTTTTCCGTAGCGCGAAAGATTTAAAACGTTCATGCCCTGAGGTGCGGTAACTTCTTTTTTTGCTTCGCTGCATGAAAAAAATGTACTTGTAATAATTGCTGCCGAAAATAATTTGATGATTGTCCGTTTCATTGTGAGATTGATTTTAATATTTTGAAAAATGAATTTTGATTGCATAAATATAAAGTTTTGTTTTTTCTTTTGTCATTCCGAACTCCACGAAATAAATTTAAGGCAAGTCGTTTTGGAATTTATTTTGTTGAGATGTTGAAACAAGTTCAACATGACGAACGGTACATAAACGCAAAACCCCGCTTACGGCGGGGTTTGCAAAGCACAAACAAAAAACCCCGCTTGCGCGGGGTTTTTATTACTTTTTCTTTTTAGCTGCTTTTTTCGCTGCTTTTTTAGGAGCTGCTTTTTTAGGAGCTGCTTTTTTTGCTGCTTTTTTTACTGCTTTTTTTGCAACTTTTTTTGTTGCTTTTTTAGCAACTTTCTTAGTTGCTTTTTTAGCTGCTTTTTTTGCCATGGTTATTTATGTTTTTGAGATTTGTTGATACGAAGTAAACAAATTATTTTCTCTTGGCTAATTTTTAAGTCTTTATTTTTTCAACACAATTTTGTTAAGATTGTTAATAGTGTAATTTATCACCATGATGTTTTATTGCTGTATGTAGTTTTCAAAATAAAATTTTATTTTTTAATACCTCTGCAAGCATTGATTTTACAAGTGTTTTAGAGGTGTGGCTTTTTTCATCATTTATCTTTTGTGTTTTAATTTTTTTCAACCCGATGACATTAAGCATGAATTAAAGACAATAATTTTTTTTAATCTTTCACTAAAATTTCTTCTTCCATTTCCCAATCGGCTAACACTTTTATCTGTTTTGAATTGATAATTACCTTTTCGGCTTGCTTTTTCCTGAGCAAATTTCCGCTGTCCCATTTTTTATTTCTGTTTTCGTCAAAAATAATTTTTACCATATAGGTATCGGGCACAACATCAGTAAAATCAAGCGATACAGCATTGCTTGACGATAACGACAACGACACAAATTGTTCCCGAACTATCGCTTCGTTTACTTTAATTAATTGCACGATATAACTTCCTTTGTCGTTAAAGAGCATTTTTAAGGTAATTTTTCCAAATTCAATCTTGCTTTTGGTTTTAAAATTGAATTTCACACTGTCGTTTGAAAAACCTTTTATGTCAAAAAAAGCATTGGTGTCAATTTTCACTAAATAGCTTGTTCCTTCTTTAAACGTGTTGTTCAGTTCATAGTCTGTAACGCCCAGCCAACGCCCCGAAAGCGGCACATCAGAAATCAAACTGTCTTCCTGGCTTGTCATGTTTATTTTAGAAAGGTCAAAACGCAGGGTATCTGTCCATGTTTGAAACGTGAATTTTATTTTTCCGTTCAAAGGCAACGTTCCGTTTGAAATGTTTGCATTCATCTGTTTTAATCGTTTTCGGGCAGAATTATCTTTTGGTACTGCCAATTTTAAGGTGTCCGTTTTTTGAGTATCCAGATTTTCCAAAACCACGCCCAAGGTATCCTGAATGTCTTTATAATAAAACGAAACGGTATCTTTCTCTTTATTTACAAAGGTTTCGGATAAGTTGTTTAATTGTTCCTTATTTAAAGCTGAAAGTTTTATGTGCGATTTTTTATTCAGCATAATTCGCGCCAAACCGTAATAAGGCATTTGGGTTTTCTTTATAAACACTTTGGCAGGTTCTTCCTGAAACATATTCAAATGAATGTTGGTGTCGGAAAGCAAATTCAAATCTTCGTTCATAAAGGCAATTTTTTCGGCTTCGCCGTCGTAAAGAGAGTTTTTGTTTTTATCGGTAAAGGCTGCCACCTTAAACGTTTGTTTCGGTAAATTGGAAAATAAAAACTCACCGTTTTCGTTTCCGCGTGCCATGTAGTCGGGTATTTCTTTATAAAATAAACTGTCGCCTGTTTGCGTTGGCGAATACAAGCCAACCAAAACTTCTTTCACGGCTTTATTATTAAAAGCTTCGGTAATTGTTCCTTTTAGTTTTATGGTATCAATGTTTGCGCCTGTTGAAAACACATAATCAAAATTTTCCATGCTGTTGCCCTCGTGCATATCGGCAATGGCTTTCCCAAAAAACAAACGGTAGGTGGTGTTCGGTTGCAATTCTTCTTTCTTTATATATATATGTATGGTTTTTCCCGAAGCCTCCACTTCGGGTTGGGTTTTTAGCTTGGGCGTAACAATTAATTGGCTGTTCAGGTTTTTGAGCTGAACAAATTCATCAAACTTCAGGGTAATTTTTCCCGAATTAAAATTTGTGCTTTGATTTGCGGGAACAGCTTCCAGCAATTTCGGCGGCGTGGTATCGCGTTTGCCCCCCGTGAGCTGCCCAACCTGTGCGCATTGTTGTAACAGGAAGATTGTTGTTAAAACAAAAAGTATTCGCAAAAAGTTTTTCATAAAAATTTTCAAACACATAGGTACATAGATTTTTTCACCGCAGAGGCGCAGAGAACACAGAGCGATGTCGCTTTGCGACACTATGTGAACGCTGATTAATTCTATCAACTATGAAAACTATGTATCTATGTGGTTTAATGTTAAACAAGTTATTGATTAATTTTGCGCAAATATCACAAATTTTCTTGCTGCACTATTATATAGGTATCATAAAAAAACTTTCGCCACGCAAGGTTTTTAATTTCGTTAAACTTTTTATCGGTTTTCATTATTCGCGTTTAACCAAACAGGCAACGCAACTCGGACTTCCTTTTTTTGTGAGCATTGAACCTACTACAAGTTGTAATTTGCGCTGCCCCCAATGTCCAAGCGGATTACGCGAGTTTACGCGCCCAACAGGAATGTTGCAACATCAACTCTTTGAAAAAATTATTTTGCAGTTAAAACCCACATTGCACAGTTTGACTTTTTATTTTCAGGGCGAACCGTATTTGAACCCCGATTTTTTAAACATGGTAAATTTTGCAGGCAAACAAAATATTTTCACCATAACAAGCACCAACGCACATTATTTAACCGAAGAAAACGCAAAAAAAACCATTGAAAGCAAATTGGACAAACTCATTATTTCGGTGGACGGCATTACACAGGAAGTGTACGAACAATACCGCATTGGCGGAAAATTGGATAAAGTGCTTTCAGGAACACAAGAAATTTTGAAACAAAAAAAATTGCTGAAAAGTAAAACGCCGCACGTTGTTTGGCAATTTGTGGTGTTTAAACCCAATCAGCACCAAATTGAAGCGGTAAAAAAATTGGGCAAAGAACTCGGAGTTGATGAAGTGAAAATTAAAACCGCACAGGTGTACGATTTTGAAAACGGACATTCTTTAATTCCCGATTTGGAAAAATATTCGCGTTACAAAAAAAATGGCAACAATTTTGAAATTAAAAACAAGCTGCTAAATCAGTGCTGGCGTATGTGGCAAGGTTGCGTAATTACTTGGGACGGAAAAATTGTACCCTGCTGTTTTGATAAAGATGCCAAATATCAATTAGGAAATTTGGAAAACGAAACGTTTAAAAACGTGTGGCATTCCCAAGCCTATAATCAGTTCAGAAATGCTGTATTGCAAAGCCGAAACAAAATTGATATTTGCACAAATTGCACCGAAGGAACAAAAGTGTGGGCTTAAAATCATAATATAATAAAAACGAAGCCAAAGCATATTCAATAATCTCAATATCCTTTCTTAATTTCGCCACCGCAAAACGTAAGGAATATGAGCAACATTACATACATTGGCGAGCACCTGTGGGCAGGGCATCTGGGAAACGGATTTGTAGTTTTATCGTTTATAGCAGCCTTGTTGAGTTGCGCAACTTACTATCTTTCCTCAAAAAATTCCAACCTTATAAAGCTGGCGCGATTTACGTTTAATCTTCACGCGCTTGCCGTGGTGGGCATTGCGGCAACTTTGTTCTTCATGCTTTTCAATCATTATTTTGAATATCAATATGTGTGGCAGCACAGCAATACCGATATGTCCATGAAATACATTCTCTCTTGTTTTTGGGAAGGACAAGAGGGTAGTTTTTTGTTGTGGACATTTTGGAATGTGGTTTTAGGTTTGTTATTGAAACGCCAGCTTAAAAACGGAACGTGGGAAATTCCTGTAATGACGGTGTTTGCACTCGTGCAAGTTTTTTTGGCAAGCATGATTTTAGGCGTTTATGTTTTTGATTACAAAATAGGAAGCAATCCCTTTTTATTATTACGCGAACACCCCGATTTCAGCAATTTACCTTTTATTCAAAATGCAAATTATCTTGCAAAGTTAGACGGACGCGGTTTAAATCCCTTATTAATGAATTATTGGATGACCATTCACCCCCCAACTTTATTTTTGGGATTTGCTTCTACGCTTGTGCCCTTCGCTTTTGCAATAGCAGCTTTATGGAATAAAAAATACAACGATTGGCAGCAATTTGCTTTGCCCTGGACGTATTTCGGCGTGTTAATTCTTGGCGTAGGAATTTTAATGGGCGGCGCGTGGGCTTACGAAGCCTTGAGTTTTGGCGGCTTTTGGGCTTGGGACCCTGTTGAAAATTCCTCCTTAGTTCCTTGGTTGGTTTTGGTGGCAGCAGCGCACACCATGATAATCAACAAAAACAAAGGCGGTTCATTATTCACCACACATTTTTTATCCATTGGCGCGTTTTTATTGGTGTTGTATTCCACGTTCCTCACGCGCAGCGGTGTGTTGGGCAATGCTTCCGTTCATGCGTTTACCGATTTGGGAATGACAGGACAATTAGTGTTGTATGTGCTCACCTTTATTTTTATCAGCGTGGCTTTGCTCATCAGCGAAAAATTATTTAAAACTTCTTACATCGTTGTTTCGTTTGTGATGTTGGTGTTTGCGCTCATTTACGGTTATGCAAAAATTACGCTTATGATTTGGCTCGGCGCAAGTGCAGGCATTGCCTTTCTTTCTTATTTGTGGTATTTCCCAAAAGAAAAAGAAGAGGAAGATTTGTTTTCGCGTGAGTTTTGGATTTTTCTCGGCGCATTGTGTTTAATTCTGTCTTCTATCATTATTACTTATTTCACGTCCATTCCTGTTATCAATAAATTGTTCGGTACAGAATACGCACCGCCAAAACCCGAAGTGTATAACGTTTGGACAATTCCTTTCGCCATTATCATTCTGTTACTCATTGGCGGTTCTCTGTTTTTAAAATACAAAAAAACAAACGCCTCCGCTTTTTTTAAACGCATTGTTTATGCCCTGATTTTGTCTTTGCTGTTCACGCTCGTTTGCTCTGTTCCGCTGTACTTTATTAATAATACCACGTTCAGCACTTGGGACGCTGTGAGTTACGCGCTCTTAATTTTTGCGGGATTGTTTGCCTTGTTTTCAAATACGGATTATTTTTTGTTAGTAATGAAAGGTAGAATTTCCAAAAGCGGTTCAGCCATTGCGCACATTGGTTTTTCGCTGATTTTACTGGGCGCGTTAATTTCCACCTCCAAAAAAATTACCATTTCAAAAAACACTTCCGAGAAAAAAATATCAAGTCTTGGCGAAGATTTTGACGACCGCGAAAGTATTTTATTAACGCAGGGCGATACGCTTCCAATGGGGCATTGGCTTGTAACGTACACCGGAAAAAAACGCGAGGGCATTAATGTGTATTTTCATGTGGATTATTTAAAACTCAACGCCGACAAAAAGCCTGAACTGGATTTTACGCTCGTGCCGCACGTTCAGGATAATCCGCGCATGGGCAAAGCTCCCGAGCCTGCCACCAAACATTATTTGGATAAAGATATTTATACGCACGTTACTTATGCCGATTTAAACGTGGACACTTCTGCAACAAAAAACAACGCATTTGGCACGGCAAAAAATTATGTGGGGCATATCGGCGATACGATTTTTTCAGGCAATGCCATTATTGTGATTGACAGTTTGCGTACTAATTTGAGCCGCGAGCAATACGAAAAAAACGATTCGTTGTTAGAAGTTACCGCCGTACTGCGTTGTATAGATGTTCACTCAAAAACGCATTACGCTTACCCGAAATTTATTATTCAAAACAGCACCATTATTCCGCTGGAAGATACTGCCGATGAACTCGGGTTGAAGTTTGTGTTTTGGAAAATTAATCCCGATGACGGAACAATTGAAATTACCATGAGCGAAAAACTAAGCAACAACAAAGATTTTATTGTGATGAAAGCCTACGTTTTTCCTTACATCAATATTCTTTGGCTTGGTTGTTTAATCATGGCAATCGGCACGGTAATTGCTATTGTGGAGCGGGTGCGCAGAGTTCGGCACTCCGTGCCGCTTTAGCCCTGTGGGCAGCCCCGAAGCTGCGCATCGGGTTACGCATGGTTTGGCACTCCGTGCCGTAAATCAACCCTATCTTATTAGTGTAAAAAAGTTTTGTACATTGGCTTACCGTATTGAGTTGCTGCTCGCGCGGAGCGCGATACTATGCGTAACCCGATACGATAGTGTCGGGCGCACAGGGTGCGACACCACACGCAGCCGCACGGAGCGCGATACTATGCGTAACCCGATACGATAGTGTCGGGCGCACAGGGTGCGACACCACACACAGCCGCGCGGAGCGCGGAACTATATACAAACAATGAGTTACACAAAACTGCTATACCACATCATATTCCGTACCAAATACGGAAAACCGACACTACCGAATGAGCAGTCGGAAAAATTGTACCGTTACATTTGGGGTTTTATCAAAAACCACAAATCTGTCTTGTATCGTGTAAACAGTATGCCCGACCATATCCACATTTTTGTGCAACTGCATTCTACGGTTTCTATTGCAGACTTTGTAAAGAAACTCAAAAACGCCACGCATAAATGGCTTGACGAAAACAAACAAGATTTTCCTGACTTTGAGGCTTGGTCAAGTAAATATTGCGCTTTGACTTACGCTTATAAAGACAAGGATATGATTGTAAACTACATCAAAAACCAAAGAGTACATCACAGCACCGAAACTTCTATTGAAGAAATTCGCCGTTTACTTTCCGAGCAAGGTGTTGGTATTGACGAGCGTTATTTTAATGAGGTTTGAGTTATCTATTTATTTCATTTATTACTTTTATGTCCCCCGATGCGGTAATTAAAATGCCTATCTTTACTCTCTAAATTAAAAAAACATGGAAACTCTCTATAATAAAGTTCAGCAAGCCTTAGACAGCATTCGTCCCTATCTGGAGGCAGACGGAGGTAATGTGGAAGTAATTGAAATTACGCCCGACCAAACCCTGAAAATAGAATTGAAAGGTGCTTGCAAAACCTGCAACATGAGCCACATGACCATGAAATCGGGCATTGAAGAAACCATTCGCCGCGCCGTACCCGAAATAAAACAAATTGTTTCGGTGAACAATTAACCTTGATTTTTTTACGCACACCAAATTTTTTTATGAAGCTGACACAAAAACTTAGTCAAAGCAAAAAAACTCTTTTCTCTATTGAAATTCTTCCGCCATTAAAAGGCAAAAGCATTCAAAGCATTTACGACAGCATTGACCCTTTAATGGAATTTAAACCTGCCTTTGTTGATGTTACCTATCACCGCGAAGAATACATTTACAAAAAACGCGAGGGTGGTTACTTGGAAAAAGTGAGTATTCGCAAACGCCCCGGTACGGTGGGCATTTGCGCCGCCATTATGAACAAATACGATGTGGAAGCAGTACCGCACATTATTTGCGGAGGCTTTACACGCGAAGAAACCGAAAACGCTTTAATTGATTTGCAATTTTTGGGCATTGACAATGTGTTGGCGTTGCGCGGCGACAGCATTAAGACCGAACCCGCTTTTGTGCCTGAACCAAACGGACACGCTTATGGTTTGGATTTGGTAAAACAAATTGCCGGCATGAACCACGCGCATTATTTAGATGAAGAAATGAAAGATGCCGCACCAACCAATTTTTGTATTGGCGTAGCAGGTTATCCCGAAAAACATTTTGAAGCACCGAACATGACAAGTGATTTAAAATATCTGAAGGCTAAGGTTGATGCGGGCGCAGAATATATTGTAACACAAATGTTTTTTGACAACAAAAAATATTTTGAGTTTGTGGACTTGTGCCGCACAAACGGAATTAATGTTCCCATTATCCCCGGTTTAAAAATTTTAAGCAGCAAAAAACAAATTACTGCCTTGCCAAAAATTTTTCACATTGATATTCCGCAAGCCTTTTACGAAGAATTAGAAAAATGCAAGGACGACAAACAAGTGAAAGAAGCAGGCATTAAATGGTGCATTGAACAAAGTAAAGAATTGGTAAAAGCCAATGTGCCTTGTCTTCATTATTATACTATGGGAATGTCGGAAGCTACGAAGACTGTAGCGAAGGAGGTGTTTTGAAAACATTATGAAAAAAAGAACAATTCTTTATTTCTCTGATGCGATAGGTGAGCATGCCATTAGCGTATTTTATACAGCGATAAAGAAAAACTATTCGCGCTTAATTTTATTATTTATAGGATTTTTCACACAAACAATTGACGCTTATGGTCAGGATTTTAATTTCAAAAACTACTGGCAAGATAGCACCTACCGTGTTGCTATTGTTAAGGCTAAAGTGAAATCTGTACTTGAATTCCAAAAATTTTCACGTGCTTCGTTTGTTTCTATTCGTGGCTTTCGTTTCGACAAGGCTGGGCGGGTAACTGCAAGTTATTTGCCGGGTTATCCCGGTGACAGTAAAAGCACATACCAATACGACAACAAAGGAAAGTTAATAAAAGAAAAACATTTCGAAGATAGGGACACATCTAAGCTTAGCTATTGGTGGGATTTTGAGTACAAGGAGGGCAAAAATCTTGTGATAGGAAAAAAATCTTACTATGATGCTCATGGTAAAATATACACCGACATTGCCAAAACAGAAATACTATTATCAAGTAAAGAAAAAAAAGTCCGAAAAAAAACCACAATAGAAGGAGACTTGTTTAAGGAAACAACCTACTTTATTGATAGCACCCATAATGGTTATCATTTCATAGTTATAACAAAAAAAACGGTTCCGACGAAGATTAAGGCGGTAACCGACAATAGCCACAAAAGTATTACAAGGTCATATTTAAGAAACGGCAAGGAGTGCGTAGATGTATTAGGGCTTTCAATTACTAGCGGGGTTTCAAAACTTACTTTTTGTACTACGACTTGCTCCACACTTGACTCAAATAAGAGAAAAACAGAAACAGTAGAAACAAATTACGCATATACTCTTCCTGAATATCCAGAGAATGAAAACCAAATATTGCAAATGATTGATAGCGGTAAAACTCAAGGAGAAATTAAAGAAATTATCAAATACAGTTATGATGATAACGGCTTGTTATTGGAAAAAAATACAAGGCAGAAAGGGTATGGAGTAACAACTATCCGATATAAGTATAACATTAAAAACCAACTTATAGAAGAGATTCAGTCTGGAACGATTAAAAGAAAAACTGTATATACATATAACGAATATGGATTTATTGAGAATATCAAATTCTATACATCAGAAGACGGTATAAAAGAAGAAACGTTTTCAGGAGAACTTGATTATAAATTTGAGTACTATGAATAATCAAAATAAAAATAGTTTGTAGTACAGTCAATGGAAAAGAAAGAAAAAATAAATCAAAATGCGGTACGCAGTTTCAATGAGCTATAATTTTTACAGCGGCGAAACGCTGCTTATTGACAAACCCTACACATGGAGCAGCTTTCAGGCGGTAAACAAAATAAAATACGCCATAAAAAATCATTCTTCTTTAATTCTTAATGGTGTAAAAACAAAACCTAAAGTTGGTCATGCAGGTACTTTAGACCCTTTAGCAACAGGGCTTTTGATTGTTTGCACAGGAAAAAAAACAAAATCAATCAACGAACTCATGGGCTTGGAAAAAGAATACACAGGCACATTTTTTCTCGGCGCAACCACACCTTGTTTTGATTTGGAAAAACCCATTGACCAAACTTTCCCCACCGAACACATTACCGAAGGCTTAATAAAACAAACTGCGAAAAATTTTATCGGCATTCAGCAGCAAGTGCCGCCTTTGTTCAGCGCGGTAATGGTAAACGGCAAACGTGCTTATGAATTGGCTCGCCAAGGCGCAGACACAGAACTGAAACCCCGCGAAATAGACATTAAAGAGTTTGAAATTACCAACATTAATTTGCCAAATGTTGATTTTAGAATTGTATGCACCAAAGGCACTTACATTCGCAGCATAGCGCGTGATTTCGGCTTAGCATTAAACAGCGGCGCACATCTTACTAAATTGTGTCGTACTCGTATCGGACATTTTTTATTACAAGATGCAGTAACGCCGCAAACATTTGCAGAAACTCTAAATCCTAAAAACTAAATTCTAAACTCCAAACTTTCAACTCTCAACTTATTTCATGCTTAAAACTTTTTTCAAAAACCCGCACACAAAAAGCACCGTTCATTTGGCTTTTCCGCTTATTATTACACAGGTTGGACATATTGTTACAGGCATGGTGGACACTATTTTTCTCGGTCAAATTGGTTCTTCCGAACAGGCTGCGGGAATTTTGTCAAACAATTTGTATATGTTGTTGCTCGTGTTTTGTATCGGCATCAGTTATGCCACCACGCCTTTGGTAACCGCCGCTCACGAAGAAAATAATCTTTTAAAAAAAGCCTCACTGTTTAAAAATTCGTTGCTCTTAAATGTGTTGGTGGCTTGCGTTTGTTTTTTGGTTCTGTTCCTTGCTTCAGATTTACTTAATTATATGCGGCAACCGCCCGAAGTGGTTGAATTAGCCATTCCGTTTTTTAACGTCATTGTTTTTTCAATCATTCCCACATCGTTATTTTTTGTGTGCAAACAATATTGCGAGGGTTTGAGCAACACGCGCATTGCCCTTGTCATCAGCATTGCGTCAAATGTTATCAACGTTATTTTAAACTACGCGTTGATTTACGGAAAACTTGGTTTGCCCGAATTGGGTTATATGGGTTCGGCGTGGGCTTCGTTTGTGGCACGCTGTTTTTTGGGCATTGCATTTTTAATTATAATTTTTAAATCATCATTTACCAAAGAAATTGCGGAAGTATATAAACGCGTAAAAATAAATTGGCAAGATTTGAAAGACCTTGCCCGCATTGGGTTTAATTCTGCCATGCAATTTACATTTGAGGTGGCGGCTTTTGCCATTGCAGGATTCATGTCGGGCAGTTTTGGTAAAGAACAAATTGATGCGCACGGCATTGCATTAGGTTTGGCGGCATTTACTTATATGTTCGGAAGCGGTATTGGCAGTGCTTCTACAATCAGGGCAGGAATTTTTAAAGCACAAAATAACTGGCAGGAAATAAAAAATTCGGCATCGGTTTCCGTTAAATTAATTGTGTTGGTTATGGGTGCGTTCGGCATTTTATTTTTATTGCTTCACAAACTATTGCCTTTGGGTTTCAGTTCCGAAAAAGAAATTGTTGAACTCGCTTCGCAATTATTACTCATCGCTGCCATGTTCCAATTGTTTGACGGCTTGCAAGTAACCGTTATCGGTATTTTGCGCGGTTTGGAAGACGTAAAAATTCCGACTGTTATTACCTTAATCGGTTATTGGATAATTGCTTTACCTCTCGCCTACTTCATGGCGTTTACCATGAAAATGGAAACTATCGGCATTTGGATTGCGCTGCTCACATCATTAGTGTTTGTGAGTTTGTGTTTGCTTTGGCGGTTGAATTACCTTATCAAGAAAAATTTGACATAAAAAAGATTTGACAACTTTTTTAAAGTTGTCAAATCTAAATGTGATTAATCACGTTCATCGCTAATTTGGTCAGACTTCAAACCTTTGGTGTCAAACACAAAAAGATTATCGGCTAAAGGCAAATTCGGTTGTAAGGATTTAATTTCATAAGTCTGAGTGCCACCGTCTTTCATCATCATTTTCATTTGCACAATTTGTTTTTTGGTTTTGTCAATATATATTTTCACGGTGTGAAATTTTTTCTTTTCGGGTTTCACGGCAGGATATAAGTCAATCACGTCGCAAGCTACCGCGCCAATTTTTTCTTCTTTATCGTATTTGAATTTGTAACCCGTTTCGTACATGGTAAAAATTTTGCTCGGATTTTGCTCGTCGCTTTCGGGGTCAAAATTTTTAATGGTTACTTCTTTGGCATCTTTGTTGTAATTCCACAATGTTTTGCTGTCGCACACAATGCTGTTACCCGGAATTTCCAAATGAAATTTTTGTCCGCTTACCTGAACTTTCCATGTTTGAGGCTTGTCCACCGCTTTTTTGTCTTTACCGAAAACGGTAAACAGAACATCAGCCGAAATGGTTTTGTATTGCTTGGTGGTTTTGCTCACCTCGTCTAAAATGGCTTTGGCTTTAGGGTCTTGGTCTTGCGCACTGGCTGTAAAACACGAAGCAATAAAAAGGGAAAGAATTAATTTTTTCATATAATTTTATAGAGGCGCAAAGATAACAAAGGTTTAATGAATAGGGAATTTTGGGATATTTTAAGAAACAGGAAATTGTTACAATCCCTCAGCAATATTTTTTACTACATATAATTCCATGATAACACGAAGTTTGTTATCGGTATCATTACTAAATTCCCCTTGTAATTTTGTTTCTGTGTTTATTGACCCTAATGGACGTATCACAAAACTAACAAATAACGGCTCTTTTTTAGAACGAAATCCATAGTTTCTTACTTGAATACATGAATCGAGTACTCCATAAATATCTGAATTTAGATATACAGAAGCTTCTTCTAACGACAACTTCAACCATGCAAGCGTATCATTTGAAGCGGGTGGCTGTATATTGCTGTGTATAATCAAACGCCCATTATTCACATAAAATGTTTGCTGCTTTTCGTCTTTTGTTTTTACGACAATTTGATTGGTAGTCGGGTTTAATGTGTAAGAACTTAATCCCACTTGCTTTGCCACTTCAAGATTTCTATTTTTAAATGCCTCATTAGATTTTTTTCTTTCAGCCCGCCATTTCATTTCCCTAAGCGCATTGTCGCATTTTTCAATTATAATCGGAATAAACAACAAAAGAATACCACCCATAAGAATACTATAAACTATGCTTTTACGGTATTCTTTGTTCACAAACAAAAAAGCTAAAATGGAAATTACAACAAAACTACATGCCATTACTACAAGCCTGATAAGTTCACCAATGGCTCTAAAATGACCGTCCGAACTTGGCGTAATTGCTTGTACAATTATAACACCAACAAAAATTTGTACGCAAAGGTGAATGAGAAAAACCTGCCAATTTTTATTCATGTTGTTTTATTTATTTTTCAACCTCTGAATAATCTCCTCCATTTGCGCCATGTCTTTAATCAGCACTTCGCGGGCTTTTGAGCCTTCAAATGGACCAATCACACCTGCGGCTTCTAATTGGTCAACAATGCGCCCTGCGCGGTTGTAACCCAATTTTAATTTACGTTGCAAAAACGAGGCACTGCCTTGCTGAAACTGTACAACCAATTTTGCGGCATCGTCAAACATTTTATCGCGCTCGCTCAAATCAATTTCTTCTTTGCCGCTTTCGCCGTCTTCGCCCACATATTCGGGCAACATAAACGCACTTGGGTAGGCGCGCTGGCTTCCGATAAATTCCGTAATTTTTTCCACTTCAGGCGTGTCCACAAAAGCACATTGAATACGAATTAAATCATTGCCCGTACTCAACAACATATCGCCGCGCCCGATGAGTTGGTCTGCACCACCCGAATCCAAAATAGTGCGGCTGTCAATTTTGCTTGTAACGCGAAACGCAATGCGCGCAGGAAAGTTCGCTTTAATTGTTCCCGTAATAATATTTACAGACGGACGTTGCGTGGCAATAATCAGGTGAATGCCGATAGCCCTTGCCAACTGCGCCAAGCGAGCAATCGGCGTTTCCACTTCTTTGCCTGCGGTCATAATCAAATCGGCAAACTCATCAACGACTAAAACGATGTAAGGCAAAAATTTATGTCCTTCATTGGGGTTTAATTTGCGCTGCACAAACTTGGCGTTGTATTCTTTGATGTTGCGCACCTGCGCATCTTGCAACAGCGCGTAGCGATTGTCCATTTCAATACACAAAGAATTGAGCGTGTGAATAACCTTTGTGTTATCGGTAATAATCGCATCTTCGGCGTTTGGCAATTTGGCGAGGAAATGTCGTTCAATTTTGTTGAACAAAGTCAGTTCTACTTTTTTCGGGTCAACCAACACAAACTTTACTTGCGCAGGATGTTTTTTATACAATAACGAAACCAAGACCGCGTTCAGTCCAACGGACTTGCCTTGCCCCGTTGCGCCCGCCATAAGCAAGTGCGGCATTTTGGCGAGGTCGGCAATAAAAATTTCGTTGCTGATAGTTTTGCCCAAAGCAATCGGCAATTCAAATTGCGAATTGATAAATTTTTCAGACGACAAAATATTTTTCATCGGCACAGTTTCAGGCGATTGGTTCGGCACTTCAATACCAATCGTTCCCTTGCCCGGAATTGGCGCAATAATGCGAATGCCCAAAGCAGCAAGACTTAAAGCAATATCATCTTCCAGATTTTTTATTTTGCTGATACGCACACCCGCCGCAGGAACAATTTCATACAGCGTAACAGTTGGACCAACTGTTGCCATAATTTTATCAATCTCAATGCCGTAATTTTTCAGCGTACTGACAATACGATTTTTGTTTGCGATTAATTCCTCTTGACTTACTTTGCCTTGATTGTTGCCGTGGTCAATCATCAAATCCAAACTCGGAAATTTGTAAGAGCCTAAATCCAAAGTCGGGTCGTACTCGCCAAATTCTTCTACCAATTTCGCAGCTTTATTTTCATCGTCAAACACCGCAATTGGTTCTTCCACACCTTCGTTAATTTCAAATTCAGCTTCTCCTTTTTTCTCCGTTTCAGGAACTTCAATATCAAGATTGATTGTATTTTCGTTGTCCGTTTTTTCTTCTTGCGGATTAATTACTTCAAAACCTACGTCATTTGTATCTTGCAAAGCTTCGTCGGTTTTGTTAATCACTTCAAAATTCAGCAACTCGGCTTCTTCTTCGGGCGAAAGTTTTAATTCTTTCAATTCGTTAAAGGTTGAATTAAATTCTTGCGCTTCACCCTCATTTGAAATTTCCTGTTCAATCATTTCATCTTCTTCCAAGCGCGGACGTTTGGGCAAAGAGAAAGAAAGATTGGTAACCAAGACCAAAAACGTGAGCATAGAAAAAAGCAGCAAAGCCACTAACCCAGCAAAGCCAACGTAATTGGAAATTTTTGCATTGATGAAATAACCAAAACCGCCGCCCATAAAAAACAGATTGTCGGAAAAAATACTTGCGAGTGTGAGTGAAGTCCACACCATGATGAACAGCCATTTGGCGTTGAATGCGCCAATATTTACGAGCGGACGTTGTATCATTTTTTGCAAACCAAACACAAACAACACAGGCACAAACAAAAACGAAGCCACGCCAAAGCCCTTGTAAATAAAGAAATGCGAGGTGAGCGCGCCGATTTTCCCCAACCAGTTTTTTACTTTGGTTTCGGGTAAAAATAAATCGGAAAAATTTCCGAGAACTTTGTCCTGGTCAATTTGCCAAGTAGCGAAATAAGAAATAAACGCGATGGACAAGTACGCCGAAAGCAGCACCAACGCCAAACCGAAAATTTTTTGTGTGCGCTCGTTTCGGTAAAATGCCAAAAAATTTTCGCGGCGTTGCACAAAGGTAGTTTTGCCTTTTGCCTGTTTTTTTTCGGGCTTAACAGTTTCGGCAAAAACTTTCTCGCGGTTTTTGGGCGGATTTTTCGGTCTGTTTTTTTTCTCTGCCCTTTGCGGCGCGTAATCTTCTACGTTATTTTGAGCAAGGTCTTGCTCCTCAACATTCACAATAGTTTCAAGCTCATCGCTGCCGCGAAATTTATTTCTTTTTTCAGCCATATTATCTTTTTGAAATTAAAGAGAATTGCTGCGAAGTTCAGAGGCTGAAAAGCAATGTTTTTAACAGGGATTTGTTGGGAAGCCTTACCTTAAATCCCTCTCCAAAGGATAGGGATTTTAAGCTATCTTTGCTACATGAAAGTAGCAGGCGTAAAAATTAAAAAAACAACCACAGGTAAAATTAAATCTGTTGAAATTGATTACAACAAATTTTCGGAGTATGTGGACGATTTTCTTGACATTATCAGGGCAAAGAAAATTTTAGCGGAAGACAAAGTACGCATTCCAATGGAAGAAGTTTTTGAAAAAGAACGCAAACGCAGAGGATTGAAATAAAGTGTATAAAATCATTTTTACAAAAACCGCCAAGAAACAATTAGAAAAACTTTCTAATGTTTACTTATTGCGTGTGGAGCGTAAGTTAAAAGAATTGAAAGAAAATCCTTTTAACGTTTCTAATGTAAAGAAATTAGAAGGTGAAGACACAATGTATCGCTTACGCATTGCAGACATTAGAATAGTTTACAATCTTGACACAAAACGAATTTTGATTGAAATAATTGAGATAATAAAACGAAACGATGCATATAAGAAACGATAAAAAAAACAGCTATCAAATTTGATAGCTGTTTTTTTTATCCATCGTCTTTCGTTTTTATTAAGAGTTTTCACTCTCTTTCTATATCAGATAATTTTATCCAACCACTCGTAGTTTTTCCCTCACTATTTTCAAACTCAGCGTAGCCAAACTCATTTTGAGTTTTTGAAACATAAACCCTATCTCCCTCTATCAAGTAGGCTTTTCGTTGAGTTCCACTACTCGGACTATTGTAGAAATATGCTTTATCTGAAGATACAGTATAGTATTCTTCTACTTCTTCCTCTGCATTATATACAGCATTGGGTTTCTCTGTTGAACTTATTTGCTCATTGTTTTCATTTTCAACATAAGTTGGAACTTGAATTGTTTGAAGATGTTTCTCTTCTTTGCTCGTAGCTGTTTTATTCTCGGTATTATTTTTACTCACGTTATATTCCTCTCGGAAATACACATAGTAAATCATAAGTGAAACGATAAGCGTCAATATAATTCCAAAAATAATATATAAGGTTTTGTTGGGATTTTCTTCTTTTACCTCTTGTTTGGGCAGACTTCTTTTTGTTTCAAAAGACACATCATTAATGAGTTTTTCAGCAGGGGGCGTAGCTATGGGGGTGGGTTTAGGTTTGGCTTCTTCTTTCTTTTCAATACCAAAAATCTTATCGTGTATTTGCTGTTTTTCTTTTTCAAACTGTTCTTCATTTATTAAACCATTTTGCTTTAAACTTAAAATGTGTTCCAATTGATTGTATAAAACAGTTTTATTTTCATTTTTTTGTGTGGATTGATTTTGTTGGTTTGTAGCATTAGCAGGTACGTTATTTTGTTTTTTGTTTATTGCATTAATTTCGTCCTCTATATTTTGATTGTATTCTACAACGGCGTTATAAGACCATACTATACAAACAATCAAATAAACCCACAAAAAAATTAAAAGTAACGAGATGGAAACAGAAATAAAAAAACCAGAAAAATCAAATATTAATAGGCACGCTCCAAATGCTATAAGAAGCATAATTAAAGCTCCTCTTATAGTAGCATAAAACATACCAATAGGACCAAATAAAAACACAAGCAGTATCGCGATTCCTTTACTCTTTGGCGTTTTTATCGCAACGATTTTGTTTTGGTTAGTCATTATTACACTCATAACATTCTTGTTTTAAATTTTAAGTATTACGAATGTACAATTTTTTTATTGCCGTTTTTTATTGCGGGTATTTTTTTGTATATTCGTGTAGCAATATGGCAAAAAGACAAAGCGTAGATATTGAAATTGATAAGCTGACTAATTCTATTGAAAACGCCGTTACAGGCGAAAAATTTGAAACAGAATTTAGTCGTGTGTCAAGCAAAGAAATTAAAAAGAAAGATTGGCTTTTTGATTGGCATAAAGAATTAAAAGACAAAAGTGTTGAAGTATATAAAATGACAACTGTTGAAAACAAAAACATTATTCAAGGAATAATTTCCATGCGAAAAGAAACAGATTTTGTTTTTGTGAGTTTAGTTGAAAGTGCGGGATTTAACAGAGGAAAAGATAAAATGTATATGGGTGTTGGCGGTAACTTATTTGCCTTTGCCTGTAAACGTTCAATGGAATTTGGCTTTAACGGTTGTGTGAGTTTTATTTCAAAAACATTATTGATGGAACATTATAATAAAACATTGGGGGCAACGAGAGCATTGGGGCAACGCATGGTTATATTAGATACAGAAGCCGAAATTTTAATTAATCAATATTTTAAAAATAAATAACATGAAAAGAACAAGAAAAACAGAACCTGATTTGTTTGTGGTAAACCAAAAACTTACAGCCAAAGAAGTGAAAGAGCTTAGTGATTTTATAAAAGAACACAGAAAAAAACAAGCACTTTTAAAACCAAAAAAACACCGCAAAGCCGCTTAGGTATGCGTTTTACATTAATTCAGATTTTAAAAACAACTCTCAAAAACGGCAACTGTTTTTTTATAATCATCTGCGCAATCTGTGGCAGAAAAGTATCTTTGCAGCATGACACAGCAAATTATCGTATATCTTCTTTTGGCTTGCGCTTTGGCGTATTTGGGTTTTAAATTTTTGAAACCTAAGAAAAAGGATAAAAACTGTGAGAACTGCGAATAGAAGAACAGCCACGAATTTCACGAATGACACTAATTGTTAGATTACACAAATTTGTGTAATCATTGAGCAAAGCGAAAAAAAATAATTCTTGATTTGCGTAAATTCGTGTAATTAGTGGCAGAAAAATCAAACATGAAAATTTTAACCGCTTCTCAAATAAAATCCACAGATGAATTTACCATTCAGCACGAACCCATCGCTTCTATTGATTTAATGGAACGCGCAGCCACAGTCTGTTTTAGGCGAATTATAAAATTAATTAAGCACGATAAAAAAGTGACTGTGTTTTGCGGACAAGGCAATAACGGTGGCGACGGCTTGGCAATTACGCAACTATTGCTGCAAAGCGGTTATGACTGCGAAGCGGTTGTTATTCATCACAGCGAAAAATTCAGTAATGATGCGCAAGAAAATTACAACAGACTGAAAGAAAAATTTCCGCAAAACATTTCTGATATCCACACTATTGATGAACTGAAAGCAAAAAATATGTCGTCCGAAGTTTTAATTATTGATGCTTTGTTGGGAACAGGCATTAACAAGCCCGTAGAAAATTTTTTGGGAGAGGTTATTGCGTTTTTAAACGCGGGTTTTAAAAGCATTGTCAGCATTGATGTTCCGAGCGGTTTATTTTGCGATAAAACTTCTTTGGAAAACAAAAACGTTGTTCAGTCTTCTTTAACGCTCACTTTTCAGTTTCCGAAATTGGCGTTTTTGTTTCCTGAAAATAAAAACTTCGTTCCCGAATTTGAAATTTTGGATATTGGTTTGCACCCGCAAGGCATTCTCTCGCAACAAACAAATTTGCATTACCTCACCCGTACCGAAATTTCATCGTTAATAAAACCGCGCAGCAAATTTTCGCACAAAGGCACTTTTGGTCATGCTTTGTTATTAGCAGGAGGCAAAGGCAAAAGCGGCGCAGCAATTATCAGCGCATTGGGTTGTATGCGAAGCGGCGCAGGATTATTAACCGTTCATTCCACCAAAGAAACTTTGAATGCTTTGTTGCATCATTTGCCGGAAGCCATGAGCAGCGAAGACAAAAACGCAGATTTTATTTCTGAAATTGAAAAGCCTGAAAATTACGATGCCATTGGATTCGGTTGTGGCGTGGGCTTGCACGAAGACACACAAAACGTTTTGAAAAAATTGTTGCATTACTATT
The DNA here is from genome assembly GCA_019638705.1 of Bacteroidota bacterium. Classification (GTDB taxonomy): domain Bacteria; phylum Bacteroidota; class Bacteroidia; order B-17B0; family Aurantibacillaceae; genus Aurantibacillus. The sequence goes on along the minus strand of JAHBTI010000005.1, from coordinate 52,726 downwards.
CGGGTAAATTAATTATTGATGCAGATGGTTTAAACATTCTTTCCGAAAATAAAACATGGCTGAGTTTTTTACCGCCAAACACCATTCTTACACCGCACCCAAAAGAGTTTGAACGTCTCGCGGGAAAAAGCGAAAATGATTTTGAACGCTTGGAAATTTTAAAGCAATTTTCCATAAAGCATAATTGCATTGTAGTTTTAAAAGATGCACACAGCGCAATAGCCATGCCTGACGGAAATATATTTTTCAATTCAAGCGGAAACGCAGGTTTGGCAAAAGCCGGTAGCGGCGACGGTTTAACAGGAATTATTCTCGGTTTGCTCGCTCGCGGTTACAATGCTCCGCAAGCCGCGCTGATTGGCGTTTTTGCTCACGGACTTGCCGCCGATATTTTTGCCAAACGAAAAAGTAAAGAATGTCTGTTGATTAGCGATGTGATTGATTTGTTGCCGAAAGCGTTTAAACAAATAAATTCTAAATAAAAAGCCACGAATTACACTAATTTCACTAAATAATTCGTGTTTATTCGTGAAATTCGTGGCAAAGAAAAAAATGTCCTTCCAACTCACATCAGAATTTCAGCCTACGGGCGACCAACCGCAAGCCATTCAGCAATTGGTGGACGGAATTAATAACGGCACAAAACACCAAGTATTGTTGGGCGTTACGGGTTCGGGAAAAACATTTACCGCCGCCAACGTCATCGCAAAAGTAGAAAAACCGACTTTAATTTTGTGTCATAACAAAACCTTGGCAGCGCAGTTGTACAGCGAGTTCAAACAATTTTTCCCCCACAACGCCGTAGAATATTTTGTGAGCTATTACGATTACTATCAACCCGAAGCCTACTTGCCCACAACAGGAACTTACATTGAAAAAGATTTAGCCATTAACGAAGAAATTGAAAAATGCCGTTTGAGCGCAACATCATCTTTGCTTTCGGGAAGACGAGATGTGATTGTGGTGAGTTCGGTGAGTTGCATTTACGGTATGGGAAATCCGAGCGATTTTAAGCAAAACATTATTTCCATTCAGGTCGGGCAATTAATTTCACGCAACAAATTATTGCATCAGTTTGTCGGAGCGTTGTATTCACGCACCACAGGCGAGTTTGACAGAGGTACGTTTCGCGTAAAAGGCGATACCGTTGATGTAAATTTGCCTTACGCCGATTATTGCGTGCGCATTGTTTTTTTCGGCGATGAAATTGAAAGCATTGAAACCTTTGACAACATAAATAATTTTGTGTTGAACAAGCACGATGCGTTTACCGTTTATCCCGCCAACATTTTTGTAACTGCGCCCGACACCTTGCAAAAAGCCATGTCAAAAATTGAAGAAGACAAAACCAAACAAGTTGAATTTTTCAATCAACAAGGAAAAAACTTGGAAGCAAAACGTTTGGAAGAGCGCGTAAATTTTGATTTGGAAATGATGCGCGAACTGGGCTATTGCAACGGCATTGAAAATTATTCGCGCTACATGGACGGACGTTTACCCGGCACGCGACCCTTTTGTTTAATGGATTATTTCCCCAGTGATTTTTTGTTTATTGTGGACGAAAGCCATGTAACGTTGCCGCAAGTGCGCGCCATGTACGGCGGAGATTTAAGCCGCAAACAAAATTTGGTGGAATACGGTTTTCGCTTGCCTGCTGCGTTAGACAATCGTCCTTTGAAGTTTGAAGAATTTTATTCGCTCTTAAATCAAGTTATTTATGTAAGCGCAACGCCCGCCGAATTTGAATTGCAGCAAGCAGAGGGAATTGTGGTGGAACAGCTTATTCGCCCGACGGGAATTTTAGACCCGCAAATTGAAGTGCGTCCCGTTCACAATCAGGTGGACGATTTGCTGGACGAAATTCATAAAATAGCAGCGCGAGATGAACGCATACTTGTAACCACGCTAACCAAGCGCATGGCAGAAGAATTGACAAAGTATCTTACCAAACTAAATGTGCGTTGCCGTTACATTCATAGTGAAGTGGATACCTTGGAGCGCGTGGAAATTTTGCGGCAACTCCGCGCGGGTATGTTTGATGTGTTGATTGGCATAAATTTATTGCGCGAGGGTTTGGATTTACCCGAAGTTTCTTTGGTTGCCATTCTTGATGCGGACAAAGAAGGGTTTTTGCGCAACGAACGCAGCCTCGTGCAAACCGTTGGCAGAGCGGCGCGTAACGTAAACGGTCATGTGATTATGTACGCCGATAAAATTACCGACAGCATGAAATTCACAATGGACGAAACGCAACGCCGCCGCAAAAAACAAATTGAATACAATTACAAAAACAACATTACACCTGTGCAAGCGGGGCGCAAACAGTTGATACAACCCAACCAAAGCGGCATTGAAGTAAACATGAACGGACAACTCGTTCGCGCTTATGCCGAACCCGAAGAAATTAGTTTTGCCGCCGACCCTGTGGTGCAATACATGAACGCCGATGAATTGAAAAAACAAATTGCCAAGCTGAAAACCGCCATGCTCCGCGCTTCCAAAGACATGGACTTTATGGAAGCTGCCCGATTGAGAGATGAAATGTATGGGTTGGAAGAACTTCTTAAAGAAAAGGGAACGTGAAAAAGTAACATTGAATATTGAAAAAGTATCATTGAAAAAGGCACTATATTTGCCGTAAAATCATTTGTATAACAATTTAAAATTCTGTCTTATGAAAAAATTACTCCTTCTCTTTTTAGCTTTAATAACAAGTTTGTTTATTAAAGCACAATGCAATCCGACTATTTCCCCAACCTTTGACGTGGTTGGCACAGGTACACTTGCAAATCAAGGAGGTTTTACGGTGGGCTGTAATCAACAAAGTCTTACAACAATATGTATTGTAAATGCCAATACAAGTCCTACTCCTGGTGGTGCTTTGCAGTTTTGTTTTATTCCACCGGGGGGAACTAATTGTTCACCGAATAATAATCAATGTACAGTTGTAAGTACTCCCGGCACATGGACGGTTACGGCTCTCGATGTAAATAATGGCTGTCAAACAAGTCAAACTGTAACAATAACACAAAACACAATTGCACCTAATATTTCGGCAATAGTGCCTACGCAGATTTTAGATTGTAACACGCCAAGCACCACACTTATTGGACAAAGCACCAATTCGGCTGCTGTGCTTGTATGGCTAACTCCCGGCACAGGCAGTTTGCAAGGTCCATTCATTACCGTAAACACCATTACCAATACCAGCAGTTCAATAATAGGCAACTATACTTTAATGATTATCGATGGAGATAATGGTTGCGTAAGCTATTCGGTTGTACCAATGCAACAAAATCTGTTTCTGCCAACGCCAAGCATTTCGGTAATGAGCCAAATACTTACGTGTATCAATCCAACCTTACAATTAACTAATGTAAGTACAACGGGAATACCGCCAAGTTCGGGGTTGCCTACTAACCAAATTATTCAAGTAGAATTGTGGGAAGCTCCAAGTCCTCAACAAACGGTATCGTTGATTAGTAGCTATGTAGCTGAAACCTCAGGTACTTACACCATGACGGTGCAAGACCTTAACAACGGCTGTTCATCACACACAACCATAACCATACAAGATGATAGAGTGATAAATACTCCAGCTTTTCATCTTTGTACTAATACGGTTGAAATTTATCCTACACTTGTGAGTGACGCATCCGCTTATAGTTATTCTTGGTCGCCCAATAGTGCCATTGTTTCGGCAAATACTACGGCACGCAGCATTACCGTAAACGCAACAGGAATATATTCGGTGGAGGTAACAAATACGCTTAGTGGTTGCGTAACTAACGGGGCTGTGGAAGTTGCAATTTGCACAGGTATTGCAGAAAATCAAACAGAGAACTTTACCATTTATCCAAATCCAAGCGCGGGTCAATTTTCTGTTGAGGGAAATTTTGCGGCGGGAACACAAATTATTATTAGCGATGCTGTCGGTAAACAAATAATGAAAACGCCTTTAAACAAAGGAAACAACAGTATTCAAATTAAAGAAGAAAGTGGTTTGTATTTCTATCAGATTATTTCACAAAGTAAACAAATTGCTACAGGAAAGTTGTTGATTGAGTAATTATTGTTGTTCCCAAATCATCAAAAAATCATTCATCACAAAACCCTTGCCAATGTCAAAATCGGCAACGGTTTCAATTTTAAAACCTTGCTTGAAATAAAAATTAATGGCTTTAAAATTTTGACGGTTTACGGTTAAAGTAATTTTTTTTGGACGAAGAATTTGTTTCAACTGCTCAAACGCTTCCGTACCAACGCCTTTAGCGGCTATATTTTGATTAACATAAAATTTATTTAAAAACCAATCGCGGTTATTTTCGGTATGTACAGAAATAAAACCTTGCGCAACGTTACTTACTTTAATGAAAATAAACTGATGTAATTTTTTCTGCATTTGCTCGCGTAAACTTTCTTCACTGTACATCAAGTTGAGCATATAATCCACTTGCACCTGCCCGATAATGCTTGGGTAATGCTGATTCCAAATCAATGCAGCCAATTCCGAAATTTCTTTAATATCGGCTGTGGTGGCAGCTACGAGGATTACGTTATTCATGGAAAATTCTAAATACTGATTTCTAAATTCTAAAATATCTCTGTGTTCTCTGTGCCTCTGTGGTTATTTTGCGTTCCAAATCTCCCAACTCTTTTCCGCTTGCAGTTGCAACATACTTAAACCGTTTACAGTAATTGCGCCACGCTCTTTTGCTTGCTTTAAAAACAAAGTTTGGTCGGGATTGTAAATTAAATCGTAAGCCAAATGTTGCGGCGTAAATAAACGGTAAGGCAAATTTGGAGCATCATCAACATTCGGAAACATTCCCAAAGGCGTGGTGTTTACAATCAATTTAAAAGCGTTCATCACCACATCGTTTATTTCGGAATAAAAAAATGTGTTGCTTGTTTTTTTTGTTTGAGATGAAGTAACAAAATAAACTTCCACGCCTGTTTTTTGCAAGGCGTAAGCTACGGCTTTGCTTGCGCCGCCTGTTCCCAATATTAAAGCGCGTTGATGATTGTTGTCTAAAAAAGGTTTTATGCTTTGCGAAAATCCGTAAACATCTGTATTGTAACCAATCCGTTTTTTGTTGGAAATCAAAACGCAATTTACCGCGCCAATGCTTTTTGCTTCTTCACTCAAGTTGTCTAAAAAAGGCATGATTGTTTCTTTATAAGGAATGGTAACGTTAAAGCCTTTTAAATCGGGCGTTTCAGAGATTAACTTTTTTACATCTGAAATAGTTTCCAGTTCAAAATTCTCGTAAGCATAATTTTCCAATCCAAGCGTTTTGAATTTCTTTTCAAAATACGTTTTGGAAAAAGAATGTTTTAATGATTTGCCTATTAAACCGAATTGCATTAACTTAAATTATCAATAGTTTTTTTGTATTTGTATTATTCAAATTCATAACAACGAAACTGAATTTTCACTTCGCGGATTAACGTTTAATGAATGTAAATATCATACACAATGGGCATTTGCGGCGGAATTTTTTTCATGTCGCCCAATAAGCCTTGCGCCAAAGGCGAAGGGATTAGTAAAATGGCTTTGTCGCCACGCTTTAAAAATTGCACACCACGGTGAATGCCGCTTTCCAATTTTTCCTGTCCTTCGCGTAAAATTTCGTGTCCGACGATAAACGTTTTTGCACCGTCTGTTTGCGAAGAATAACACAGCGTTCCGTCTAACAAACTCACGTTATAGTCCATCGTAATTTTCATACCTTCTTTAATGCTGTCGCCTTTTGCCGAAGGTTTATACACATAATAACGTATGCCCGAAGCCGTTTGAACAAAAGGCAACTGATGAGATTTGGCATAATAATTCATATTGTCAATTTCGCGCTGCGCCAAATGCTGATTGGCTTTAATCAATTGTTGTTTTATGTTTTCTTTTATTTGGGCAGCAGATTTTTGAGACTGTTGTGGCACACTTGATTCAGTATTTGAACAAGAAAAAAACACTAAAAAAAACGGAATACTAATGTAAAGTGATTTAAGCATGGTTTTGCGAAATTAACAAATAAGCAATCATCATTTGCATAAAAAAAATGGCGATACTTGCGTATCGCCACCAATAACATTGCTACATTTACAATTATTAAACCCACTTATGCGGAGCGTAACGAAAACAATAAATTACGCCCCAAATGTAACTTCACAATGTTAGTGTTACTAATCAGGCTAAACCCAAAAACCTGATTAGCCGTGGCAAATTTAATACAGAAAAGAATAAAACTGCCCTATTAAGAAGTTAAATTCGTCTAAAAAAAATTAGACAAATTTGGTATAAAAAACTTGTTTATGTTTAGTGCAAAGTAAACTCATTAGCCATTTGATATTCGCAATTTACCTCTGTTAAAAGTGTTGCTTGTCTATTATTTAAAAGTTCACATAAATGGAGGGTAAAAAAAATCTGTTTCAAGAATTTGAAACAGATTTTTTATTCTCGGTGTTAGTTTTTGATGCGCCTCTTTGTATCACTTCAAGGACTATTCCATTCGTATAGAACTTACTTCAACTTAAACGCAACTTTTACCTTATTTACATAATCCAATTTTTCCCATGTAAACAACTCCACTTTCATGGTTTTGGTTTTTCCGTCGGGGGTTTTAAAGGTTTTGGTAACAACCTCATTTTTGCGCCCCATGTGTCCGTAAGCGGCTGTTTCGCTGTATATAGGTGTGCGCAGTTTTAAACGTTGCTCAATAAAGTACGGACGCATATCAAATACTTTTTCTACGATTTTGGCAATTTGTCCGTCTGTTAGTTTTACTTTGGCTGTGCCGTAGGTGTTAATGTAAATGCCCATTGGTTGTGCCACGCCGATAGCATAAGATACCTGTACCAACACTTCATCACACAAACCTGCGGCTACTAAATTTTTTGCAATGTGGCGAGTGGCGTAAGCAGCACTTCTGTCCACTTTGCTTGGGTCTTTGCCCGAAAATGCACCACCGCCGTGTGCACCTTTTCCGCCGTAAGTGTCCACAATAATTTTGCGGCCTGTTAAGCCTGTATCACCGTGAGGTCCGCCAATGACGAATTTTCCGGTTGGGTTAATGTGGTAATTGATTTTGTTGTTAAACAAATGCGCATATTTTGGATAATTCTTTTTTACACGCGGAATTAAAATCTCAACAATATCTTTTTTAATTTTTGCGAGCATTTTTGCTTCGCCGTCAAAATCGTCGTGCTGTGTTGAAACTACAATGGCATCAATGCGCACGGGTTTGTTGTTATCATCGTATTCCAAAGTTACCTGCGATTTTGCATCGGGGCGCAAATATTTTATTTGTTTGTTTTCTCGGCGCAATGCTGCTAATTCCAATAAAATAGCGTGAGCCAAATCCAAAGCCAAAGGCATATAATTATCGGTTTCGTTGGTAGCGTAACCAAACATCATACCTTGGTCGCCCGCGCCTTGCTCTTCTTTTTTCTTGCGTTCCACACCTTGATTGATGTCTGACGATTGTTCGTGAATAGCCGAAAGCACACCGCAAGAGTTGGCTTCAAACATATAGTCGGCTTTGGTGTAACCGATTTTGCGGATAACACCGCGCGCAATTTCCTGCACGTCTAAATATGTTTTTGATTTTACTTCGCCTGCCAATACTACTTGCCCTGTGGTTACAAGGGTTTCGCAAGCCACTTTGCTTTGCGGGTCAAATGCGAGGAAGTTGTCAATTAATGCGTCCGAAATTTGGTCGGCTACTTTGTCGGGGTGTCCTTCTGACACGGATTCTGAGGTAAATAAATACGCCATTTTTTTAGTTGAAAGTTTAAAGTTATTAGTTGAAAGTTTTTAGTTTACAGTTTGAAGTTTTTAGTTTGAGGTTTAAATTTGGGTGAGTGTAAATTCATAGCCTTCCATAATTTGATTACAAAGCAGTTTTTTACAGGCTTCGTCCACCTTAGATTTGGCGGTATTTTCATCGGCTGCTTCAATTTCTAAGGTAATGTGCTTGCCAATGCGCACATTTTCAATTTCGGGCAAACCCAAATTTTTCATAGAGCCTGTAACGGCTTTCCCCTGTGGGTCAAGTAATGCTTTGAGCGGCATTACATCAATGTTTGCAATAAATTTTGCCATTTGATTTTTACAATTTGAGCGACAAAAATAGAATTAAACTTTCTTGTTTAAAAATATGTTATTCACAATACTTAATAAAATGTAAAGAATAATAATTAAGGGAATTGCCGCGAATTTTAGGGCAACAAGCAATACTAAACAAAGGACTAAAAAAATGTATTTTATTTTATTGTCAGCCCATGCAAAGTTTTTGAATTTAAGCGCGAACAAGGGGATTTCAGCTACGAGCAACAAACTTCCTATTAACACAATAGGAATATACGCCCAAGAATCTAACTGCGCATAATTTTCTCCCGCCGCAAGCGGCAAAGAACAAATCAGCGCAGCATTGGCAGGCGTTGGCAAACCGATGAAGGAACTTGTTTGTCTTGTATCATTATTAAACTTTGCCAAACGAATAGCTGAAAAAATCGGAATAATGAAAGCGAAATAAGACAACGAAGAATTAAGATGAAACATCACTAAACCTGGTACTACACCAAACGTTACCATATCTGCCAAACTGTCTAAATCTTTTCCTATCGGCGAAGTAACTTTTAATAAACGCGCAGCAAAGCCGTCAAAGAAATCACAGATTAACGCAATGCCCACTAAATATGCTGCCCGAATCAAATCGCCTTCAAATATTTTTACAATAGCCAAGCACCCGCAAAATAAATTGCCAAGTGTGATTATGTTAGGAATGTGTTTTTTCATTTTTTTAGTTTGAAAGTTTAGAAAGTTACAAAGTTTGAAAGTTGTAGAGAAGATTAGTCGTAAATTTCTTTTCGGTGTCCTAAATCAATAACGTCCACCAAAAGTATGTTGTCAAAAATTTCGTAAATAACGCGATGAGTTATTTTGATTTACGTTTTGCCTCAATCATTTTAAAGGCTTGGTCAATAGGAACAGAAGGCTCGTTTGATTTTTTTGCTTCGTCATACAAGCGAATGTCTTCCAAATCTTCTATTATGGCGTTAAAATCTTTTATGGGAAGCACAACAGAAATTTTTTTTCCTTTGTTGTCGGTAATGTATTTTGGACTTAATGTAAGCATGATTTTAAAAGTTTACATCAAAGATAATATTTCTTTCGCACTTAACTTCAAACTTTTAACTTCAAACTTAAACCTTCCCACTTTTCCATTTCTTTTTCCAAGTCAGATTTCAGTTTGTTGTAGTTGTCAAAAAAAGTTGTGTCGTTCATCAACTTTTGGTACTCATCGGCGTTGCTCAGTTTCGTGTCGCAATCTTTTATTTTATTTTCTAATACCGAAATGTTTTCTTCCACTTTTTTCAGTTGGTTGCGAATTTGCTTTTGTTCTGCTTCCTGTGTACTGTCAACTGCCGACTGTTTACTAATAACTGTTTCCTGTTTTTTCTCAACTTTTTCTTTCTTCTCCAAATCCAATTCATTTAAACGCTCCACTTTGCGCAGTTGCATAAACTCTTCAATGTCGCACAAATGTTCTTTTACCTGTCCCTCTCTAAATTCAAACAAACGGTTGCAGATGCCTTTCATAAAATCGCGGTCGTGGCTTACCATCACTACCGTTCCTTCGTAATCAATCAAGGCTTTTTTCAAAATGTCTTTTGAGCGAATGTCCAAGTGATTGGTTGGTTCGTCCATTAACAACAAGTTGTATGGCTCTAACAACAATTTGCACAAAGCCAAACGTCCGCGCTCTCCCCCACTCAACACCTGCACTTTTTTATCAATGTCATCGCCGCGAAACAAAAATGAGCCCAATAAATTTCTTATGTTTTTTCGCACTTCGCCCGCAGCCAATTCGTCAATAGTTTCAAACACGGTTTTTTTCGTGTCCAATTTTTCTTCCTGGTCTTGCTCAAAATAGCCCATCAGCACACTATGCCCAATTTGTATGCTGCCTTCAAACGGAACTTTTTTGGCAATCATTTTCATCATGGTACTTTTTCCTTCGCCGTTTCTTCCCACCAAACCGATTTTTTCACCTTTGGTGATGATGAAATTCGCATCGCTGAAAATACGTTTTTCGCCATATTTTTTTCCTGCGTGTTCGGCTGTAATCACAAGTTTTCCGCTGTGCGCAGGCGGCGGAAATTTAAAGTACATGGCTTGATTGTCTTCATCGTCCACTTCAATGCGCTCCATTTTATCTAACTTCTTAATGAGCGATTGTGCAAAGGCTGCTTTGCTTGCTTTGGCGCGATTTTTATCAATCAGGGTTTCATATTGGTCTATAATGCGCTGTTGATTTTTTGCGGCATTTTCCTGTTGCTCGCGGCGTTCTGCGCGCAACTCCAAGTAATGCGAATAATTGGTTTTGTAATCGTAAATTTTTTGGTTTGAAATTTCAATGGTGCGCGTGGTTACGTTATCTAAAAAGGTTTTGTCGTGACTGATGAGCACCACCGCGCCCGCAAAGGTTTCCATAAATTCTTCCAACCACATAATGGCTTCAATGTCCAAGTGATTGGTTGGTTCGTCCAACAACAAAATGTCAGGTTTCTGCAACAACAATTTTGCCAACTCAATGCGCATGCGCCAGCCGCCGCTAAACTCTGCCGTTTGACGGGAAAAATCTTTGCGTTCGAAACCGAGACCTTTTAATATTTTTTCAATTTCTTCGGTGCGGTTGCTTGCGCCCAGCATATCCAAACGGTGATACACTTCCGATTGTTCTTCAATTAATTTTGCGTAAGCATCGCTTTCGTAGTCGGTGCGGGTTTCCAACTGATGATTGATTTCATCAATGCGTTTTTCAAGATTGTTTATTTCTTCGTAAGCGGTTTCGGTTTCTTCAAACACGCTGCGCCCGTGCTGATGTATCATGTCTTGCGGCAGATACCCGATTTTGCAATTCTTGGGCATAGACACTTCGCCTTTGGTAGGATTTTGATGTCCCGACAAAATTTTGAGCATGGTGCTTTTTCCTGCACCGTTTTTACCTGCCAAGCCTATGCGGTCTTTTGCATTGATTAAAAAAGAAATGTTGTCAAATAAATTGTATCCGCCAAAACTTACCGTTACGCCATTAACCGAAATCATGTTTTTTTATTGAATTTTTTAAAGAGGCGCAAAGATAGCCGTTTATTCAAATTCTAAATTCTAATCTCTAAATCCTAAACGTTTAATATTGTTATATTCTACGGCTTTTTATTGGTGCAGTTTGGAAACCATTGTTCAATTACATCGGGTAAACTGATAAGGTGTTCGTCATCGTCTTTCACCGAAATTTGAGTAAAAAACAGTTTGGCGGAATATTTTAGTTTGTTGAGATGAGCAACCATGTCGGGAGTTAAACGGTTACTGAATCCCTGAAATTCTTTGGTATCTCTTTTTCCTTTTACATATAATTTGTACGACACAATGTTGTTGTCTTTCGGGTTTCCAAAACGGTCAATCACCATTAATTGCATTTCGGTATTATCAAACACAGCTTTTGAAAGGTTGCTTTCCTTACGAACCTTAAACGTTTTGTGTTCCTGCGAAAAAACGGAAGTGCAACAAAACATTACTGAAGAAAAAATGAAAACTCTAAGAAAAAAATTCATGCGTTGTAAAATTTTGCTGCAAGATAAGATTTTTATTTTCCTGAAACGCTACACCAAAATCTTGTTTTTGGTTGGGTAAATTTCCGTTAAATTTTACTTGAATTTTCTTTGTTTGAAACAGCCCAAAAATCATTTCACACAAAAAAAAGGGCATTTCACAAAGTCAAAGCACCATTTCACACATTTCTGCCAAACGGCATTAAAGTTTGGCATTATTTTTGCAGGTAACACTCTACGGTTTTAGAACCGATAAAGAATTTTTAATAAATATTTAATTTTTAGAACTACTATGGAGACAACTATCGCCAACCGAATTAAAGAACTGAGAAACTGCTACAATATGGGCGTAAAGGAATTTGCCAACCGCTGCGGCTTATCGCATGTAGCGGTATTTCACTTTGAAGGCGGTAAAACACAACGTCCGCACCGCGCCTCGCTCAACAAAATTATTTCTACTTACGGCACTACCGCCGAGTGGCTGCTGCACGGGCAAGGCGATATGCTGCCGAACGGCGCAAGAAATTTTTATGCCGTAAGCGAAATTGAAGCAAACGGTTTTTGGAAAGATGAAGCCTATCAGGAACTGAAACACAAAAACACCCTGCTTGAAAAAGAAGTGGAACGCCTTTGGCGAATGATGAATCATTTTACAGGCAACGGCATGAAAACCGATTTGAAAGTTTCGGGATATTGATTTTTAGAAGTTTATTTTGCCTTATTTTCTTCTGCGGCAATAAAATTTAAACTCAAACTGTTTACGCAATACCGCTGCCCTGTGGCGGTTGGTCCATCGTCAAAAATATGACCGAGATGTCCGCCGCATTTGGCGCACACAATTTCGGTGCGTATCATGCCGTGCGAAAAATCAGGAATTTGTTTTACTCTGTCGCTACCCGCAATGTTGTTGTCAAAACTTGCCCAACCGCAATGGCTGTCAAATTTTTGGTTGCTTGTAAACAGTTCCGTTCCGCAGCCTGCACAAGTGTAAACGCCTTTTTTAGAAAAATGATTGTACTTGCCCGTGTTGGGATATTCCGTTCCTTTTTTTCTTAAAATATTGTATTGCTCGGGTGTAAGGGTTTTTTTCCACTCCTCGTCGGTTTTATTAAAATGTGTTTCCATAGTTAAATTTTGTTTGTTGCTTGGTGTTTGGCAGGAAGCCCCACCGAAAGAAAAAAGTAAAAGTGATGTTAGAATTTGGTTTTTCATGTGTAGCGAAAATACTGCAAATACAACTCTTAAAAAAAATATTTTACACTCCGCAGAAGCGGACTGCTTATGTAATTTAAACAAGGTTTAGAAAACATGATTTATATCAAAAAAAACATGGCATAAATCATGTTTTTTGCTGAAAAAAACTGTGCAATTTTGGAAATATGGCAGTTGTCAAATCTTAATGGTTCAACGTTCTAAAATTCTTTTCCCACCTGCTTAACACAAATAATTTAAACAGCATTTTGTTGTGAAAGGCGTTTTTCGGATTTGTTTTTTCTAATTTTTTGTAATCAACAAAATCAAACTTGGCATTTTTAATGTCAGATAACAGTTGCGGTCGGAGTTTTTGAACCCATTGCTGCATGGGCGTTTCAAAGCCTTTTTTATCGTAGCGCGTGTAAACTTCGGTTGGCAATTTATCTTTTACCGCTTCACGCAAAAAATATTTAGACACACCGTTTTTTATCTTTTTGTTTCCGTTAAACGAAAATAATAAATTAATTAATTCCACATCATCACTAAAGGGTGTACGGCTTTCTACGCTGTGCCACATACCGCAGCGGTCTTCACATTTCAAAAATGTTTTTAAGCGCGTATCGTAAATGTCGTTCATTAATTGTGCGTTCACATCATCAAAATAAACTGAGGGATTTTGAACCGTTGAACTTTGTATAAAATCCTGCGTAAAGAAATTTGAAAATTCTTTTTGTTTGAAATAATGTTTTTGTTTCAATCGCTCTGTAAGGTAGAATTTCAAGGCATTTGGAATGGTTTTATTGGAAGCCTGAATATCTTTTAAGGCTTCAAACATTTTTCCGTGAGAAAATAAATTATTCCACTTTGCCGTAAAATGATGATGATAACCCGCAAAAACTTCATCTGCGCCTTGTCCGTCTAACACCACTTTAATATTGTTTTGTTTAGCGAGTTCCATGACTTTAAACTGAGCATAGGTGCTCGTGTCCCAAATCGGCGCATCTTGCGAATAAATTAACGTATCTGCTTCCTGCATAAAGCCTTCAAACGTTGGTTCAGTTTTAAAATGTTTGGCAGATATTTTTTTCGCAACGCTGTCGGCAAAAAACTCTTCATTCATTTTTTCGTTTCTGAAAACAGAGGTGAAACAATACACCGAACTGTTTGTGAGATTTGCCATACTCACCGCCAGCGCGCTGCTGTCAATACCACCGCTCAAGCAAGTGCCAACTTCCACATCGCTGCGCAAACGGAGTTTTATGGCGTTTTCAAAAGCGGAAGTAATTTTTTCAATCAGTTGCGCTTCACTCAACTTGTCATTTTCAAGATTATTATGTTCGCGCAAATGATAGTATTGAGAAATTTTTATGTCATGTGTGCGTAAATCATACATCAAATTATTACCGGGAAATAATTCTGAAATGTCTTCAAAAAAATTTGTTGTTTCTCGTTCCAACAAGGTATTTACAAGGTAATCGTGCAAAGCGACATGATAAATTTTTGCCGAAGCCAAGCCTGATTTTACGAATGCTTTCTGTTCGCTTGCAAATGCAAACAAGTTTTTGTTGTTGATATAATAAAATGGTTTTACGCCAAAACGGTCGCGGCTTGCAAAGCAAATTTGCTTTTCAATATCGTAAATGCAAAACGCCCACATACCGTTAAATTTTTGGACGCAATTTGTTCCCCATTCTTTGTACGCCACCAAAATTACTTCGGTGTCGCTTTTGGAAACAAACTGATGTCCGAGTGTTTTCAGTTCTTCGCGCAGCTCAATGTAATTATAAATTTCACCGTTAAAGGTAATCCACAAATGTTCTTTGTTCATGGGCTGATGTCCTGTTTTGTGCAAATCAATAATTGCCAAGCGCCGATGTGCAAATGCAAGAAAAGAATTTTCGTTATTCTCCAACATAAAGCCCTCGCCATCAGGTCCGCGATGAGCAAGGGCATTGCTCATTAAAACAATTTTTTCGTTGAGGTTAAAATTTGATTTTTGTTTTAAAATTATTCCTGCAATGCCGCACATAAAATACCTTTAAAGGTTCTCATCATCAATCCACATAAACACTTTTTTGTTGTTCATGTATTTGTCAATTTTCTTTTTTACAAGCAGCACGCAAAAATCTATAAAGGGCAACACGCCAAACATTCCGCCCAGCGTGGCAATATAAACAATGGGAACGTAAGGTGCGCAGCCCAAATAAATTCGGTGCAAGCCCACAATGCCAAACGGAAAAGGAAATGCCAGTGCTGCCGCCGTAAGGTGCTTGCTTTTTGTGCTGTCTTTTGCCTGTTGTTTTTCTATTAACCGCAATAAAAATTTTGGCTGCTTCGCTTCTTTTTGCGTTACAACAATGCTGTCAAATCCATTTTCGGTTTGAACATAAATGGTAAACTGTTCGGCAAAAATTTTATTTAAACCAAACAAACAGAGAAACAAAAAAAGCGATGTGAATTTCATTTTACTAATGTTATAACGCAAATATAAGCACGAATGTTGTGCGATACTCTTTTCTATGCGTCATAGTTTGCGACAATAAAAAAACAGAAAATTTGCTTATTACCACGCAAAGTAGTATTTTTAAACTATATTTTGTAGCAATGAGTAAAATAGCATCTAACATTAAATTTTTACGCCAATGGAAAGGCATATCGCAAGAACAGTTGGCAGATGAGTTGAGCATAACCCGCTCGCGCGTGGGTGGCTACGAGGAAGCTCGCAACGAGCCGCCGATTGATTTATTAATTCGTTTGTCGGATTTTTTTCATGTGGCGGTTGATGCCTTGATACGCGGCGATTTGAAAAAAACCAATTTGGATGGCTTGATGAAAGTGGGCAAAAACCGCATTTTGTTTCCCATACTTTTGGATAACGACGGCAACGACATGGTGGAACTTATTCCGCTAAAGGCTTCGGCGGGCTACACACGCGGCTATGCCGACCCTGAATACATTGAGAAACTGCCGAAAATGAGTTTGCCCTTTTTGCCAACAGGAAAACATCGTGCCTTCCCAATTAAAGGTGACAGTATGCCGCCGATAAAAGAAGGTTCTTATGTGATTGCAAAATATTTGGAAAAATTTGACCAGGTAAAATTCGGGCAAACCTATATTGTTGTTACCAAAGACGACGGCTTGACCTACAAGCGCATTATGAGCTACAACAAACGTGAAGCGGCTTATGAATTGCATTCCGACAATAAAATGTATGCACCCTTTAAAGTGAAAGCCGCCGACATTTTAGAAATTTGGGAATATACTTGTAGCATTAATATGAGCGAATACTCGCCCGATGAATTAAATTTAGACAGCATTATGAATATGCTTCGCGGTTTGAAAGTAGAAATTGAGCAAATTAAGAGGAAGTGAGAATTTTTTTTTTGTAGCTCACCAAAAATATCAATAGGGGGCTTTTTTTCTAAAATTTGAGCTTTATTTCGTAGCTTAGTGAGCTACATTTATAATGGCGGAGGACAACGAAATAAAAATTATTGAACTGTTAAAGCAGCACAAAACTTTATCTTCCAAAGAAATTTATGACAAAACTTCTTTAAAGATAAGCTATGCCACAGTTAAACGAATGTTGACCAAACTTGTTTCAGATAATTTATTGCAAACCACAGGGCAAGGAAAAGGAACAAAATATTTAATTTCTCCTGCTTATGAATTGCTGCATGTTATTGACATAGAAGATTACTACAAAAAAGAAATTGACGAACGCGAAATAAAATCGGGTTTTAATCTTGATTTGATTTCAGATACTTTGTTTCATGTAACTATTTTCACGGTAAGCGAATTAGAAAAACTACAATCTTTGCAGCAGACATATAAAAACAATATCAAAAAACTTTCTTCCGCCGAATACAATAAAGAATTGGAACGTTTGGCAATTGACCTTAGCTGGAAATCTTCGCAAATAGAAGGAAATACTTACTCTTTGTTAGAAACAGAACATTTGTTGCGGGAGAAAAAAACCGCGTCAGGAAAAACAAAAGAAGAAGCTATTATGCTGCTTAATCATAAAGAAGCGATTGACTTTATTATTGAACACCCTGATTACTTTGCAAAACCAAGTGTTCGCAGCATAGAAGATATTCATGGTATTTTGATAAAAGAATTGGCTGTTGAAAAAAATCTGCGCAAAAAGCGTGTGGGTATTTCAGGTACAAATTACCGTCCGTTGGATAATGAATTTCAAATAAAAGAAGCCATGATGGAAATGAGCAAATTGATAAACAAAAAAAACAATGTGTTTGAAAAAGCATTATTGGCTTTAGTTCTTATATCGTATATACAACCCTTTATGGACGGGAACAAGCGCACGGCAAGGATTGTGAGCAATGCTTTATTAATGCACAACAAACATTGCCCGATTTCTTTCAGAACTGTTAATTCGGTTGATTACAAAAAAGCCATGCTTTTATTTTATGAGCAAAACAACATTTCGGCTTTTAAAGAAATTTTTATCAATCAATTTGAGTTTGCGGTTAAAACTTATTTTTAATTAAGTAGAGATTGAACAGATTAAGAGGAAGTGATTACCGCTCCGCAGGATTTTTGTGTGATAGCAGGTGTGCTGCTAATCCTGAGACTACAAAACTTCTACGTTATACATACACAGCCGCAGGATTAGCTCTGCTTTTACCAACGCTCAAAAATCCTGCGGAGCGGGGCACAAAGTTTCAATTTATTACTAAAGTTCATTAGAAGCACGGTGCTTCAAGTTTGCACGTCACCCCGCCTGACACAAAACCCGTGTTGGCAGTATGTGCTATTGTTCGTCCGAAGTTGGTCATTCTGATTTTGCTTTCAAGTTGTTTGGAATTTGCTCTAAATACTCTTGATATGTCACGTGAGTAACACCTTTAGGAATGTAAACGGCTTTGTATTTATCAATCAACTGTGTTTTCGGTTTGTAAGGGTCAATGACAATCATTGCTCTGCCTTTAGACAAATAATTCTTCTCAATGAATTCATTTACTCCGCTGTCTTGGAAGCCGTAACCAATAACAACAAGCAACTCGGATGCAGAAAGATTTTTTTCAAAGTGCCCAAACAAGTTTTTGTAGTATGGGTCGCCTGTATAAAATCTTGTTTTATTAGTTGTTCCACTCAAAAAATCTGGTGCAACTTCGTCCCACAAATGCTCAAATTTTTTCTCGTTTGTTTTCTCGTCTATTACCTCCATTACAAATCTTGAAACAGCATAGTTGTCTTTTAAGCGTATTCTTTCCTGTTTTGGTTGTGGTGTATAAACGATTGTGTTGAATACGCTGCCATGAAGTTTGAATAAGCACAAAGGTTTGTCAAACTTGTCAATGAACTGCTCAAGTTTTACATAGTAGCTTTTAGTTACTTTCCTTTCGGTGTTTGGGTTGAAGTCATAAGAAACGATTCCATAAAAAGGTGAGCCTTCAAGTTTGTATCCATCTGCGAAATGTTGCCACAAGTCAACATGGTGATGTCCGAGATAGTCAAAGAATAAATCGTGGTTAAGAGTGTGAACTTTTATGTCGCTTGTTTTTAGCAACTCTCTCAAAAAACCAATGAACGGGTCATAAGGAAAATAATTCAAACAGCTTATGTCCTCAAAATACTTTGACTTATGAAGTTGAGATGCTAAAAGTTGGTTGAAACTTCTATTGAAGTCTGAAACTCTGTTGTAGCAATCACGATTGTTGTCCGACCCTTTAAAATGCTTTTCGTTGAAGCGATTGTAAAAGTCATTAATTACTTCCTCGTTTTCGTGGTTATTTAGATAGCTCGAATAAAAATCGTAGAATGTTTCGTAATGAAATTGCTCACCATCTTTAAGGATTTCAGTATTGTAAAACTCAAGGAACTCTTGCAAAAAAAATCTTTCGTCCCGTCTGCTCCAACGATTGGGATCTTCCTGTCCGTTTAAAAAAATTGCTCGTTGGTCTGTATGAATGAGTATTTCACTCTCGTCAATTTTAGAAAGTCGTTGGTTCAGTTGCCTAACTCCAGGCAGTCCTTCAGGGATTGAAAAACCTGAACCAAGTAATATCGAAACAATTGGTCTCATTACTTAACTTTTTCCAATTTAATATTATTCTTTTTATTCCTACTGTTTTCAATAGAGCCATCCATCCAATTTCCATTTTTCTGAACTTTTAGTTTATAGTAAACATAAAATTTTTCATTTGGGTCACTTATGTTTTCCATCCTAAAGCTTAACTCATTACCATCAAAAATGATATTGTCGTATTGTAATGTTTTATTGTTAACACATGACATAATAATATTGTCATCAGTTGTCAGTTGAATTTGTATTGTATCAACATATTGAATGTCAGTCTCAGTGCCAATACCCCAATGTTCAGCCCACTTACCAACAAGTTTCTGTTTAGGGTCAGAGGTGCAAGACGATAAAAGAGTTGCTACCATAAATAACAAGCAAAAAGTTTTGGTTAAATATTTCATATCAATTTGTCATTTTGTTTTTGTCAATTCAAGTTAGCACTATCGCCCAAGCATTGCTGCCAACGGTTCTCAGCTATACGCAGGCAGGGATTTTAACCACTGAACTACCTACGAAGAACTGAACTTCAACTTTACCACCTTCCTGTCCTACGAAGTACAAAACCCCTGCTTGCGTATAGGTGATGTTGTGCGTTCGTTCTTCTTCTCTGTATGATTGTCCGTCCATTTTAGTCACTAATTACTGGTAATTTAACTGCCATTTTATAAAATCTTGTAAAGCCATTAATAGGGTTTTCTTTTAAGTCGTCAGATAATGTGTCAGATGCAGATTGGTCAGGATAAATAATTAAGCAGTCAATAACTTTGTCTTGCTCCTCTGCTGTTATACAACCTAATTTTGATAAAACTTTCGTGTCTCTTGCATATCCGCTTAATTGTCTGATATCTTCTGCCTGATATTTTTCTTGCTGATATTTCCGTTTGTATTTTGTGTCAATTATCATTTTCTCATTGTCACTTACAAAAATAAAATCGGGTTGTCCGTATGTTCCTTGAATTTGAAATTTTATGTTGTTGAAATACTTGTCTTTGAGCATACCTAAAACATATAGTTCAAAAAGTTTAGGCATATCAATCCAGAACGGTGGAACTTTAACGGTCTTGTTGATGAGTGTGTCAATCTCTTTAATGTTGTAACCAAACCGTTTCAATATGAGTGATGAAATATGAAGTGCTTCTTTGTATTCTTTATAAAATGCGTTGTGTTTAATTCCTTTCAATGTTTTCAATTCAATATTCTCATCAACTTCGTAAAAAGCAGGTAGGCAATAATTAACTACTGGCGAAGCGAGTTTTGAATAGTCGGGAAATAGTGCAAGATATTTTTGAACGAAAACCAAAGTCCGTTTTAGAATTCTGTTTTCAATGCAGTTGAAACCAAATTCGTCATACTGGCAAAATGTTTTTGTCGGTTTGTTCTTAATGATATTCTGTTTTAGTGTTTGACCAACTAAAACCTTTCCTTTAATTTTTGCATTTAAGTTGTGTTCAATTTTGTAGTAAGATTTCTTCAATCCCTTTCTGACAATGGTTTTTACTACCTGCAAAAATTGAATAACCAAAAGAGGAGTTAGCAAATCTTGTTTTTGCTCAATTTCAATAAAAGGTTCATCAAATTTTATTTCATATAAATCCTTTGTGAAGGTGGCAACATCCGAATGTTTCAAGCAAGAGAAAAGCATTTTTAGATAATCCGTTTGCTGTGCATTATCATTCAGTTTTGGTGCTACATAAACGGCAATTTCATTTTTGTTTAGCCAATCAGTTCCTATATAAAAATTTGAATTTAGTTTTTTACTGGTGCTGTCTTGGGTAATTTCAATGCACTTACAATCTGCCTTTTGCTTGTAAAGGATTGAAGATACAGAAAGCATTTCCAATGAAGAAATATCTTCAATGGTGTGTTCTGAAAATGCTTTATTGAAAAGTAACTTAGACATTCAATATTTCAATTTTGTCGTTAGCAGTTTCTAAAAATATACCGTCTTTCAAATACTCTCGAAGTATTGGCTTTATTTCAAATTCCAATTTTATTTTCAACTCGTCTTCGTCTTTTACAATAAAATAACTGTGTCCAATCATCACATCTTTTGCTTTGAAGTCTGGCGAAAGAAATTCGTTACCGAATAGTGCTTTTATTTCATTGAACAAAGTTTTTGCAATCGGATTTTGAATAACATTTTCGTCTGGCAAAATGTCAACAAACGCAAATCTCCTTCTTATAGCATAATCAATATGCCCTACAGAACGGTCTGCTGTATTCATTGTGCCAATTATAAATAGGTTTTTAGGTAAAGTGATTTCTCTTTCTCCTTCATATTCATACATTGAAGTAACGGTTTCATTCCTATATTCCAATGCATAGATTAGTTCGCCTAAAACGGATGGAAGGTTGGCTCTGTTTATTTCATCAATAATTAATACATAGTTTCCGTTCGGATTATCGGTTGCTTTTTGAGCAAAGTCAGCTAATATTTTATTCTCCACTTGATATGACACGTTACCGCTTTCAGTAGTTTCAGCAACAATTCCTCTTACAAAATCCTCATAAGAGTAGGCTGGATGAAATTGTATGATTTCAAATTCCCCTTCGGCAACTATTCCAGTTTTCAAATCAATACTTTCACCTGTTTTGATGTTGAACTTATCAAATAGGATTCTTGCAAATTCAAAACTGTTTATTTGACTGTTAAACTGTTTTTTCTTATCAAGATAGACTTGGTTTAATTTTTGGTTTTTTTCAAAAACATTTAAGCCCTGATAATCCACTCGGAATATTTTTAAAGCATTATCTATCATTCTTTCACTATTAATTGGAAAGTATTCGTCAGGATAATAGCTGTTAAGCAGCTTTAACAAGAAGCTGTCGCCAAAATATTGAACTGCGGTATTTGTGTTTTTTGTCTGAACAACCTCAGAGATTAATTCAGCTACTTTTTTCATTGCCTCGTCATTGTCCTCAATATCTTTTACAATTCCGTGTTTGCTATAATCCTCTAACTCCTTTTTCCAAAAAATAAGATATGCTCTGGCACTACCGGGGAAGTAATAACCTAAAGGTTTTAATCCTCTTTCAATCCACCAACAAAAATTATCTCTGTCGCCTTTGCCTGCGCAATAGGTTTGCAATGTCAACCTCTTCAGATTTTCTTTTGGGAATAGCTCGTAAAAAGTTGAGAGCAGCTTTTCCTTGCTTTCTCTTGATGTTTTAATCGCTTCATCATTTGGATTGAAGTTTTTAACCAAATCGTCAATAATACTTTCAGGATTTCCAACTGTTCTTGGTTTGGTTAATTCCTCTGCAATCAATTTTGCCTGTCTTGTTTTACCTGTCCCTGGAGGACCTTGTAAAATTATTTGGTTCTTGTATTTGAGTAATTTAATACTGTCCTCCATAAGTTTTTTGTTTTTTACAGTCTGATACCAAAATTTGATGAAAGTTGAATTGTTTGCACCTTCAATTGTAGTAGGTAGATATAAAGAGTCATTCCAATTAGATTTAAACTGCTCTTTAAATTGTTTTTTAAATAAATCACCATCAAGTGAAATGACTTCAATTTTTCTAATCAACTCAAACCAAACATCATCTTTATCGTTCTCAATGCACTTTCCTGTCACTTTAACCAAAGCCAAGGGTCCATCACTTCTAATTAAAACAATGTCACCTATATTGATTTCTTCTGAGAATTTCTGTGGTTGTCCTCTGTCATTTTCCCATTGAGCACCTAATCCGATAATTTTCTTATCAGTAAGAATTTTGATAACCTCGTCTCTATTAACCTCATCTTTATTGTTTGGATGAAGTTGCATATGCCAAAAATTCATTCAGTGTTTATTTTTATAGTTTTTATATGTCTGTTTAATGCATGCGCGGTCGTCCATAGAATGACGCACAACGGTTTCGGGCTTTGCGTTCGGGCGGGTTTCGGAGCACAGAACTGTCTGCCAGCACTGAAACTTGAATAGAAGCAAAAAGCTTCAAGTTTGCACGTCAACCCGCCTGACGCAAAACCTGTGTTAGTGGCTGCTCTTCTTTCGTTCACTGTCAATGTTATTTTTCTTCCAGTTTAAATCTAAAGTCGCATTTTTTTGCACCGTTTGCAATTGTCCCTGTTCGTATAAGTTGAAGTCCTGCAAGTCCCGAAGTAATTTCGTCAACTTCGCAAAGTATGGAAGCGTATTTTGAATAGTTGTGTTTCTTAAACAATTTACATATCCCACATTCAATTATGTCTATGCCGTAGCCAAGTCCGAATGTTTCTTTTTTGTCTGTTACTATGTTGGCAATAAAACCGTCTGCGTTTGAGTTTATACTTACTCGTTTATGAAAGGCTTTTATTAAAATCTGTCCAAGCCAAGTGTTTGTCATTCTTGGTAAAAGTCGTTTGAAAAACTCTTGAATTTTACTTTTAGGTTGAACGTATTCTGTCGTAATTTGAATGCAAATTTTTCGTATGTTTTCAAATGTTTCTGCTTTTTCGTCAAGTGTCTTAATAAGTGCTAAAAAGTATGAACTAAAATCAAGTCGTCTGTCAATTGGATTTTTTGAAGTTTTTGCAAATGCTGTGTCTCTCGAAATAATATTGTAATGTCTGTCAGTGTCTGCAAGAATATTGTCGAAGTCGTTTGGATAATTTTCCTTTACAAATTGTCTAAAATATTTTCCGTAATCGTCCATTTGTCACTTTTCTATTTGTCGGGTGTCGGGTTTTAAGAGTTGCCACTAACTCTTAAATACGCGAAAGTGTCTATTAAAATCAAAATTAGCAAATAAATCCTAAAGTTGTTGGTAATAAACGTAATGTGGTTTTATTAATTTTTGCGCATTTTGGGTATTTGTTTCTCAAAATTATTGCGCATATTTTTAGTGTATACCCAAAACACGCAATGTGTAAAATAGAAATTGCGAAAAACAAAAAGCCGCTTCATTTCTGAAACGGCTTTTGTACTAAGAATTAAGAATGCTTTTACCCTTTCTTCCTCCCTTTCAAATACCCAAAAATAATCGGCAACACAGAAATACCGATAATCAAGAAAATTACTTTTTCAAAATTGTCTTTAATCCATGGAATTTCGCCCAAGAAATAACCTGCTAAGGTTA
The DNA here is from genome assembly GCA_019638705.1 of Bacteroidota bacterium. Lineage (GTDB taxonomy): Bacteria > Bacteroidota > Bacteroidia > B-17B0 > Aurantibacillaceae > Aurantibacillus. Next base: position 28,812 of record JAHBTI010000005.1, on the reverse strand, counting down.
CGCCAACTACCCAAATAATGCCGCCAATAATATTGTAAGACAAAAATGTTTTGTAAGACATTGTGCCAACACCTGCCACAAAAGGTGCAAAGGTTCTTACAATGGGAACAAAGCGCGCCAAGATGATTGTTTTTGGTCCGTGCTTTTCATAAAAAGCATGTGTTTTGTCAAGGTGTTCTTGTTTCACCAATGTTTTGCCAAACAGTTTCCAACCCAAAATACGCGAACTGAAAAATTTACCGATAAAATAATTTACCGTATCGCCTGTAAACGCAGCAATGATTAAAAGAATAATGGTAAACGGCAAATTCAACATGCCTTGTGCCGAAAACATACCGATAGCAAACAACAAGCTGTCGCCCGGCAGTAAAGGCATTACCACCAAACCTGTTTCAATAAAAATAATGGCAAACAAAATGCCGTAAACAAGTGTCGGGTAGAGTTCAATAAATTCTTTCAGGTGTTTGTCAATGTGTAAAATAAAGTCTATAAGTTCCATAATAATTAAATTAAAAGTTTTTAGTTTAAAGTTTTTAGTCTGTCGTCATTGCGAGGAGGAACAACGAAGCAATCTTTATAAAAACAGATTGCTTCCCGCTTCGTTCCTCGCGGTCGCAATGACGGCGAAAAATCAAATTCCGATTTCTTCAATATACGCCAGTATTCCGCCTTTGAGGTTATACAAATTAGTTAATCCAAGTTGAGCTTCTAATGCGTTGATAACGGTTGCGCTGCGTTTTCCGCTACGGCAGTGAACAACCACTTGTTTATCTTTTGAAATTTCGTTAGCGCGTTCAATGGCTTCACCCATCGGGATTAAAATGCCGTTGATGTTGGCTTCATCAAATTCATGCGGCTCGCGCACGTCAATTAATTGAAAGTTTGCTTTGTCGTCAATTAATTTTTTCAGTTCGGTTGCTGTGATTTCTTTCATAATTTTTAGCCTCACCCCAACCCTCTCTAAAGGAGAGGGGGTTGGAGTATTTTTTAATTTATACGTTTAATTTATATGTTCTCTGAATTTTGTTTCATTTCTTCGGGCAAAAATGTAAAGAAGGTATCGCCGCGCAGCCCCAAGCGCAAGGTTTCTAAGGGAATAACATCATCAACGGCAATGTTGCCCACGTTTACATTACTGCCAAACATTTTTAAAAAATAAACCTGCTGGCTTTTTTGCGGTGTTTCCCAAATAATGTTTTCGTTTTTTACTTTGTTTACAATGCGGTCAATCAACATGCCGTGCGCGCTTCCGTTTTTGTGGAAAATGCCCACCGTTCCGCTTTCGCGGGCTTCGGCAATTACTTTAAACGAGCCTGCTTGTAATTCGCTTTGCATCATTTTTACCCAACGCGCCGGATGAATAATTACGCCTTCTTCTTTGCTTCCCACTTCGCTCAACACGGTATAATCTTTTGAAAGTTGGTTGATGTATTCGCATTTTTTATCGTGGTCAATTTCAATGCTGCCGTCGCTTACTTCGGCGGCATCAAGCCCAAGCGAAGAAATGTATTTTAAATAATCGTCAAACTTGTTGCGGATAACAAAGGCTTCAAACAAAGTGCCGCCAACGTAAACTTTCATGCCTGCGTTTTGATACAGTTTAATTTTTTCTTTTACGTTTTTTGTAATGATTGATGTACCAAAACCCAATTTCACAAAATCAACATAGTCGCTTGAAACGCTTACAAAATCTTCGGCTTGCCGCAAGCTGATGCCTTTGTCCATTACCATAGTTACACCGTTTGTGCGGGGTCTTGCGGTACGTTCGGGCAAGCTCGGTAAATTAAAATTATAGTTAGCCATAAATTGTTTTTATTAAAATTTTATCATTTGTCATGCTGACGAAGGAAGCATCTCTTCCCAAAAATACAGATTCTTCGTTCCTCAGAATGACATACGGATTTTTTTATTTCTTAAAATTGGAAATCAAATGTAAAAGTTCTTTGTCATTCGCTAAAACGGGGGCGTATTCAAACACATCTTTGTATTTGCTAAAGTCCATTTGCAAGGCTTTTTCAAAAAACATCAAACTTTCTTTGCGTTGGCTGTCTTCCAACAGCAACACCGCCAAACGGTATTGCAATTCTGCCACATCGGGAAATTGCTCAATGCCTTGTCGCAATACATCAATGGCATCGTCCACATAACCCGCGTGATGCAGAAGTTCCGAATAATCTAACCATACATCAAAATCGGCGTAATTTAATTCTATCACTCGCTGAAACGCCATAGCTGCTTCTTCAATGAAGCCGAGTTTTTCCTGCACTTCGGCAAACACATACCAGTATTCAGGCTCGTTGGGATTTATTTCAATGGCTTTTTTTATGTAATGAACGCCTTCAGTCAAACGGTTTAAAGCGTCTAACACCACACCAATTCCCAACCACGCATCGGCATAAGCAGCATCAATTTTTGTGGCTCTGTTGTAATTCACCAACGCTTCTTCAAAACGCGCCATGCTTTCGTAACACTCGCCAATGTAGTAATAAGTGGCGGCGTCGGCGTTTTCGTACTTAAATGTTTCTTTGTAAACTTCAATAGCTTCTTCGTATCGCTCTAACTGCGCCAAAGAATTTGCTTTGTTGAAATAAGCCGAACTGAATTGTTCGTTAATGGCAATGGCGTAATCGTAAGCTTCCACCGCTTTTTCAAACAAGCCCAAACGCGCGTACCCCAAACCGAGATTAAACCAAGCGTAATAGCTGTAAGGGTGATTATCTATGTATTGCTCAAAGAAAGAAATGGCTTCGTCTGCACGCCCCGTCAAATCAAAGCAAAGCGAGAGTTCATTTAACGCCGCTTCGTTTTTCGGGTTCATTTTAATTGCTTTTTTGAAATAATACATAGCATCGTGGGGCTTGTCTTCGTTCAAAAATTCAATGCCCAAAGCCACATACACTTCGTCCTGCATATCAGACAAAGGAATTGCTTTTTTAAAGTTTTCAATGGCTTGCTCGCCAAGTCCCATTTGGCTGTATATGTAGCCACGAGCCATATAGAGTTCAAAATTATTTTGTTCTATTTGCTCCACATCGTTTAAAACAGCAAGTGCTTCGCGTGTGTAGTGCTGGCTGGAAAGGTATTGTGCGTAACGGATTTTGATAATAGTTGAATACGGAAAATGTTCCAAGCCGTAATCAATGGCTTTTTTAGCCATGTCGTAATTCAACCATTGCAGGTAATAATCTATGATTTGCTCAAGGTCGTCAGCATCAAAAAAATGCGTGCTGCCGCTGGCTTGCATATCTTCAAATAACCTTAAATTTTCTTCAAACTCTTTGTCGTTAAATCCTTCTGCGTCGTCTTCAAACTCACTCATAGGTCAATAATAATTCCTAAAATTACGGTGATAATTTGAAGAAAAAAGGTTGTTTGTTTTAAATTTTTTTATAACAAAAAAGAGAGGTTTCTTAACTTATTGCTTTTGGTGTTTCTTAAATTGTTCTCTCACTTTTGCTTCCTCTGTATATCCTGTATTTTCCCAAACAAGCTCATTGTTTTTATACAATTTTAAAACAGGCAGAGCAGTTACGTTCAGTTGTTTGCACAGGGCGGTATTGTCGTCTGCGTTAATGCGCACAAGCGTAACCTTATCAGCCATTTCAACCGCTATTTTTTCCAAATAAGGTTTCATCTTTTTGCAGGGGGCGCACCAGTCGGCATAAAAATCTATCAACACTAATTTATCGGAGTTTAATAAACTTTGATACTGCTCCGCGCTCATTCCTTTTGCTGCTGCGCCTGTTTTTATTTCGGGTAAATTGTTTGCCCGCCATTCCATCATTCCGCCCGGCATTTCAATTACGTTTTCAAAACCCGATTTACGCATTCTGTCGGCAGCACCCGCGCTTCTGCCTCCGCTCAGGCAATACACAAACACAGATTTTGATTTGTCTAATGCCGAAATCCGACTGTCAAAATCGTTTTCGTTCCAATTGATGTTGAGCGCATTTTCCAAATGTCCTTTTTCAAATTCTTCGGGCGTTCTCACATCTACAATCAGAGCGTTTTCCGTTGTTTTTATTCTGTCTGAAAATTCGGTGGCAGAAAGTTTTTCCGCTTGTGTTTGTTTTGTTTGTGCATTGGTGCAACCGTTCAGTAAAACGGCTAAGCCAAAAATGAAAATACTTTTATTCATTTGTTAATTGTTTTGGTTAATTTTTTTATTCTCTTTTTGAAACATGGAAAGTAATAATCCGCCCATAATTGCGCCGTAAATGGTGCTGTTTACAGGGTTTGATGTAATGGCGCAACTACCCGAACTGCAACCCACCTGCTGCCAATAGAAAAAACCTGCCGTTGCTCCTGCAATACCACCAATCATGATGAGTAAGTGTTTTTTAGCGAACTTCTTCATAGCTTATGTCTTCTGTTTTTCGGTTACTTTTTTGCATTGGCACGCTGCAACCCGAAGCACCGCAGCAACCAATGTTTAATAAAGGCATTAAAGAAAACAATGCGCCTAATGCTGCAAACTGCCATTCTTTTTCAACAACACCCTGCACAATAATGAAAATGCCTAATGCCAAACGAAGCACACGCATAAAATCCCAGTTTCTAAAATAATTTCTCATTGTTTTTTCTTTTTCAAAGTGTTGATGCCGAAAGGCAAATATAAGGGGCAAAAACTGATGAATGATGTGAGTACAAACACCAATGCTAAAATGCCCAAGATGATTGCCGCCGTACCCGAAATAACATTGGTGAAATACAATGCTGCAATAACAATTGCAACTAAAATGCGAATTGCTTTGTCTGATGTGCCCATGTTCTTTTTCATAACTGTTTTATTTTTTTTGATTTAATGCCGCAAAGGTATAACCAAAAAAAAAGATGTTCAGCAACTTTAGTTACATAGAGGAAAAATATAATGCCTCTGTAACAAAGGTAGCTGACTGTTTATGTTTATCATTTTAATTTTACGAAAAAGAGAATTAACAATGATTATTACAGGAAAATATGCAGCTTCCAATATCATTTTTCAGCAAGGATTAATATTGGACACAGATAAAAAATGCTACATAAAAACAAAAAAAATAGTTCATCTGTTTGATGTGAGTGATAAGTGCAAGCCTCTGCCAAAACTTGATTATGTTTTAATGTTCAGAACATTGTATGCCAAATGCGAGCCGTGCAGCACGGAAGATTTTAACAACTCTGCGGTTGTACAACTGTCATTGGTTTACAACAAAAACAGGCGGCTTATCGTAGATGAATCAAAAGATATGCAGGGCATCATTGAAAAAGCCAAAAACATTTCAGATGTGTTAAACTTAAAAATCAGGGACAGCGCAACAGACAGAAGAAATTCAAAATGGCTGCCCTATACCAAGTGATTTAAGTAATTGTTTAAAAAATTAACCACATAGGCACATAGATTTAATTTTTTAAAGAACGATATTTTGAAGAAACACATGAGTAATGTCGCTTGCGACATCTTCTCTGTGAACCTGTTTTGTTTCTATTAAAACTATGTATCTATGTGTTTTTAATAGTTGAACTAATTTATTTCAAACTCATCACTATCCAAACCAACAGGAAACAAGGTTCTGAAATCGTCCAAATATTTTTTGTCTAACAAAATGGTTTCAATGCTTTCTTCATTGGCTTTGGTCTGACTGATAATTTCGCCGCGAGGATTGATAACCGCGCTCTCGCCCGAATATGCGTAGCCGTTGCCGTCTTCGCCAATGCGGTTTACGCCAATAACGTAGCATTGGTTTTCAATCGCGCGTGCAATCAATAATTGTTTCCAAGGGTAAGCGCGTGCGTGGGGCCAATTAGCTGTATACACCAACACGTCATATTCCGCTTCGCAAGTGTTGTCAAGATTTTTTTTGTAGCGGTTTCTGCTCCACACAGGGAAACGCAAATCATAACACACCAAGGGACACACTTTAAATTCTTTCAGCGGCATAATTATTTTTTTGTTGCCCGCCGTGTAATGTTGCTCCTCTTTTGCCATGCGAAACAAATGACGTTTATCGTATGTATTTACATTTCCGTTCGGTTCAACCCAAAACAAACGGTTAAAATACTTTCCGTTTTCTTCTACTGAAACGCTGCCCGTTATCACCGCATTTTTTTCTTTGGCTTTTTGTTTCAGCCATTGCAAGGTTTCGCCGGTGGCGGATTCTGCATTTTTTTCTGGATTCATGGTAAAGCCTGTGGTAAACATTTCGGGCAACACAATTAAATCTGTTTCTTCTTTCATGGAAGAAATCAAATTATCAAAATGCGAAATATTTTTTTCGCGGTTTTCCCAATGCAGGTGCGTTTGTATGATTGTAGCTTTCATATTGTTTTTTCTGACACAATTTCAACACAGAGACACAAAGTCGCGGAGACACAGAGATACAATGTTTTTATTGAAAATTGATAATTGAACATCTAACATTGAACATTTTTTGAACTACTTACTTTTTCAATTTAAAATTATCAATGTTCAATGTTACTTTTCAAACTCCGTGCCTCCAAACTCTGTGCCTCTGTGTCTAAAGTTAGCGGCAATATTTATTATAAGCAACTACCGCAGGTTCGTAATTTTGTTGCGCAGCAATTTTAAAATCTTCGCAAGGATTTTGTTTTAAGTTCACCTTTGCTACACCACGCCAATAGTAGGCTTCGTAATATTTCGGATTTAAACGCAAACACATTTCCAAATCAGAAATGCACGAATTAAAATCTTGTTTTTTGCCCCAAGCAATCGCACGTTTAAAATAAAAATCCGCTTCTTCATCGTTAATCGCAATGCAAAGATTGTATTCGTTCAAGGCTTGTTCTAATTGGTTTAAATCATTGTAGCAATTTCCCAAAACAAAATGTGCTTTTGCATTGTTTGCGTCTGTTTGCAAAACGTGATTGATGTCGTTTATTGCTTTTGAAAAATCTTGTAGCATATAATACGCCGAAGCCCTTGCTACATAAGCTTTCGGGTAATCGTAAATTTCAATGGCTTGATTCAAGCTTCGCAAAGCCAATTCCGCTTTTCCGTTTTTTAAATACAACAATCCGCGATTGTAGTAGCCTTTATAGTTTTGCGGGGAAACGGCAACGGCTTTATTCAAATATTGTAATGATTTTTCATCTTCGTTTTGAAACATGAGTTCCGCGCCCAAACTGTTCAATGCAACAAAGGAGTTTGGAAATTTTTTCAAAATGTCGGAATATAACGTCGCGCTGTTTTTCCAAACATTGGCTCTCACAAAAGTTACAGCACCTAAAATAAACATCAGCACATAAGTTGTGATTTGAAAATTGATTTTCAATTTTGAAAGCAAGACTATTGCAAGCAAAGCAAAAAATATTACTGCAACATACATATATCTGTCTGCATACAACACCTCGCCGAAAGGCAGAAATTGCAGCACCAACGCAAGGTTTACAAGGCATAAAAGTATGAGTGAAAACAAAGTCAAATTTTTCTTTTTCACCAATACAAAAAGCAAAACGAGTAATGCTGCGATAAAAATAAATCCAATCACAAACGCCAAAATTTTATTTGGCGGATAAGGATATAACACACTCAAATTGTACGGAAGCAAAAACAGTTGAACGTATTTTACCAAAGCAAAACCCGCGTAGCCAATTCTTTCATAAAAAGGAAATTCGTGCGAGTGATTGATAAACAAATCTGCCGCCTGTGTTTTTACATTGATAATACCAAACAAAAGTGAAATCAAAAACAAGGGGATTTTATTAAGAAAAAACTTAAAAGAAAATTTTTGACTGAGAATAATGTCAATTCCTATCAACGTAAGCGGCAACACAACCACAGAGGATTTTGACAAACACGCCAACACAAAAAATAAAATTGTGAGCAAATAGTTTTTGTTCATTGTCATGCTGAGGAACGAAGCATTTGTTTTGTTGCGTTGAGATTCTTCCTTCGTCAGAATGACAGCCGCACTAAAACGAACATAACAAATCAGCGCAGCCAAATAAAAGGTAGTGGAAACAACGTTTTTCAATTCGCTTATCCAACCAACGCTTTCCAACTGCAAAGGGTGAAGCAAAAAAACGGCAGCAATAATTCCCGCCATGTTTTGGTTTTTAAATAAGCGCTGAACAAACACATAAACCAATGCACCGTTTGTGAGATGAAACAAAATACTCAACAAATGATGCCCCCAATCGTTGCTGCCGAAAATAAACCAAGAGATTGCGTGAAACAACATGGTAACGGGAATGTAATTTCCCACATAATGATTTGTAAAGAGCGCAAGGAGGTTAAACGATTTTACATCTTTGTTGCGGAACAGCATTTCGGGGTCGTCCCAACTGATGTGAGAGAAAAACAAAAATTTAAAATAAACAATGAATGTGATGGCGAGCGCAACACTCAACACAAGGTGTTTTGACAAAAGATTGAAAAAGTTTTTAAACACACGCAAATATAAGCGATGAAAATTGCTTTAATAAAATATTTGTTCGTTTAAATAGTTTATCGTAATATTGCAATATTAAATTAAACAATGGGCGCAACAAAAACAGAACATTTTACCGACAAGCAAAATCAAATTGCTACACTTATCAAGGCGTTGGGACACCCTGCACGCATTGCCATTATTGAATACTTAATGAAAGTGGACGATTGCATTTGCGGCGATATTGTAAACGAATTGCCTTTGGCGCAACCGACTGTTTCACAACATTTAAAGGAGTTGAAAAATGCGGGATTAATAAAAGGCAGCATTGAGGGAAACGCTATTTGTTATTGCATTGACGAAAAAGCCATTGAAAAACTGCAAAACTATTTCGGTAACATTTCCACCAAACTCAGTAATAAGAAAAATAATTGTTGTTAATCAAAAAAATAGAAACATGAATTTATCAGAAGTAAAACAAGTATTGCCAACATTAGAAAATGTTGAATTTCAATTAGAGAACGGAACTTTTGTTCCCGAGCATTTTCACGTTACGGAAGTGGGAATGATTACCAAACATTTTATTGATTGCGGCGGCACAATCAGAAACGAAAAAGTTGTGAATTTTCAATTATGGAATGCCAACGATTTTGAACACCGTTTAAAACCAACAAAACTGTTAAACATCATCAAACTTTCGGAAGAAAAATTGGGATTGGAAAATGCAGAGATTGAAGTGGAATATCAAAGCGACACAATCGGGAAATACGATTTAGAGTTTAACGGAAAAAATTTTGTACTGAAAAGCAAAACTACAAACTGCCTTGCTTCCGATAAATGCGGTGTTCCGCAAGAAAAACAAAAAATAAAATTATCAGAATTAAAAACGGCTCAAACATCTTGTTGCGCGCCAAACAGCGGTTGTTGCAATTAATGAAATCAATTTTCATCAAATACAAAAAGCCTATTGTTATTACAACTTCTGTAATTGTACTACAACTTATTTTCGGTTTTGACCCGAAGTTTTTTATCATCAATATTATTTGGTTATTCGTTTAAACATGAAACAAAAAATTTTAGTTCTCTGTACAGGCAACTCATGTCGCAGCCAAATGGTGGAAGGTTATTTGCGACACTTTGTCAACGATAAAGCCGAAGTTTACAGCGCGGGCGTGGAAGTTCACGGTGTAAACCCAAAAGCGGTTGAAGCAATGAAAGAAGATGGTATTGATATTTCTCATCACACTTCAAATCATATTGACGAATATCAAAACATAGATTTTGATTTTGTGATTACCGTGTGCGATAACGCCAAAGAACGTTGTCCGTATTTTCCAAGTAAAGCAAAAAAAATTCATCACAATTTTCCTGACCCTGCAAAGGCTATGGGAACAGAGGAAGAAATTAAACAACAATTTCGTGCTGTGCGCAAAATGATAAAAAAATACAGCGAAGAATTTGTAAAGAAAAATTTGTAACTGTTGAAAAGTTAAAAACCCGTTTTAATTTCTTAATTCTATTTTTAAGACGAATTAAATCAATTAGAAAATGAAAAAAACAGTATTACTTACGTTTGTATGTTTCACCGCAACGTGTATTAAGTTGTTTGCGCAAGACACCATTTATATAAATTACTACGAAAACAAACCTTGCATTTACACCGAAAGCGGCAAGGTGAAAGGCATTGAAATGGATATTATCAGCCGCTACATTAAATGGTACAATCAAAACAACAAAACGGATTTGGTTGTAAAATACACTAAGTTTGAGCAGTTTGATAAATTTTATGAGGCGGTAAAATCAGGCAACAAAAAAACCATAGGCTTGGGAACTGTGTCCATAAACGAAAAGCGCAAGCAGGAATTATCTTTTTCAGAGCCTTATCTTAAAAATGTGTTGGTGTTTGTTACGTCCGACAAAAAAGTGTATCCCGATTACATTAAAACTTATTCTTTAAAAAATGCTGTGGTGGTGTCGGGTTCAAACCAAATGGAATACCTGAATAAAATAAACGTAAAAAAGTTAGACGTAACAGAAACAAACAGTCAAAAAGAAGCCTTGGAAGTGATTTCGCAGAGTGCCGAAAATTACGGTTATGTGGACATTATATCGTATTGGGATTTTGTTAAATCCAATCCGTACAAGTTTATCAAAACCGTAAAAGAACTGTCTGTTACCGATGACAGTTTTGGATTAATTGCTCCCAAAAACAGTGTTTACATGGACAGTTTTAACGAATTTATGCAATACGGATTTGGCTTCACCTCTACAAAAACCTACCATGCCATTTTGGAAAAATATCTTGGTGAAGAAGTAATAAAAGCAGTGGAAATAGAATAACACCATGCTTACAAAACCGGAACATATTAAAAAAGCAGGCATTGTCTGTTTATTAATTTTAATGCCAAGTTTGGCGCATGCTGAATTAAACATTAGCACGGCTGATGTGGTATTAATCGGAGCAATGTTTTTAATCCCGATTATTATTGCAATCATTGGACTGATTAGTGCTTTTGTTTATTTAAAAAAAGAAACCAGGCGGGCATTTTATTTTTCTGTTATACCTGCTGCTATATTATTATTAGCAGTAGTTCTTTCTTACGGAGTTCAGATAAATAAATTACTTTCTCTTTTCGGTGGAGCTTGGGGTACTTTTATTTCTCTTTCTATTCTAATTATTTTTACGGTTGTTTCTTACAAAAAAATTAAAAACAATCCGCCGCAAGCGTTTTGGTTTTATGTTATCAGTACAACATCAGTCATGTTATTTTCAAGATTAATATTATTGCTTCTGTTTCCGATGCTTAATCACCTTATCAAATCACCAACTTTTGTCTTCGCAATTTGGGTGCTTAACGGACTTATTTTCGCATTTATTTACGGGCTTTACAGTTTTATTTATGTGCATAAAACGCTTCAAAACAACCAAACCATTGAAAACAAAAAATTATTTTTAAACACAGGCTTAATTTCTATTTTGTCATTTCTGACTTTACATTTCTTAGGACTTCTTTCTATAAATCAAACGGATTTTAAAACAGATTTTGCGGAGTTCTTTTTAAATCCCCAACTTCTTATAGGGCTTCTCATTGTAATGGCTGTTTCCGCTCTTGCAACGTTTGTTGCTTTAAAAAAATACCGCCGTAGTTTTTTAAGTGAAGACAATTAAAAAACATGATTTTCGCCAATCTAAATTTCCCTAATTTCGCAGCGTGATAAAATTATCGGTTGTTATAATCACATTTAACGAAGAAAAAAACATTGAGCGTTGTTTGCTTTCGGTAAAAGAAGTAGCCGATGAAATTGTTGTTTTGGATTCTTTCAGCAAAGACAAAACGCAGGAAATTTGCGAAAAACATGGCGCAAAATTTTTTCAACACGCTTTTGACGGACACATTCAGCAAAAAAACCGCGCCATTACTTACGCTTCTTTTCCGCACCTACTCTCGCTTGACGCAGACGAGGCGTTGAACGATGAACTGAAAAAATCCATTCAAAACATAAAATCAAATTTTGAAAAAGACGGTTATTATATGAACCGCCTCACCAATTATTGCGGGCATTGGGTAAAACATTGCGGTTGGTATCCCGACAAAAAACTGCGCCTGTGGGACAGCCGCAAAGGCGCGTGGACGGGTATAAACCCCCACGACAAATACGAATTGTTTGAGGGCGATAAAAACACAGGATATTTAAAAGGTGATATTTTACATTACAGTTATTACACCGTTGACGACCATTACAGGCAGGTGGAATACTTTACCGACATTGCCTCAAAAGCCTTTGTAGAAAAGGGAAAGAAAGCGCCTTTGTATAAATTAATTGTAAACCCGATGGCGAAATTTATTGACCATTACATTTTGCATCTCGGCTTTTTAGACGGCAAAGCAGGGTTTTTAATTTCAAAAATTTCGGCTTATGCCGCGTATTTAAAGTATAAAAAAATCAGAGCCTTTAAAAAACACTACCTTTAGTCCTGCGCTATGAACAAGCTCTTCAAATTATTTTGGACATACAACCTCCCCCGTTGGACAATTTTAATTATTGACACGCTTATTTGTGCATTTGCGCTCACTTTGGCATTTGCGCTTCGCTTTGATTTCAGTGCCATTCCCGAAGCCGATGCAAAAAATTTACCTTACGATTTTATAATTGTGCTTGGCACACGGGTTGCTTCTTTTGTTCTTTTTAAAACATACAAAGGCGTGGTGCGATACACAAGTTCTAAAGATACGGCGCGCATTTTTGGTGTGGTCATGGTTGGAAGCGTGGATATTGTTCTCCTCAACGTTATTTGTTTTTCTGCCTTTCAGTTTTATTTTATTCCCAACTCGGTCATTATTATTGACGCGCTGGTTACTTCTTTTTTAATGATTAGCTCGCGCCTTGCGGTAAAAGCCCTGTATTTTGAAAGTAAAAATCCTGCGCGCGAAAAAATAAACGTGATTATTTACGGCGCAGGCGAAGCAGGTATTATTACCAAACGCACGCTTGACCGCGATGCCGCCGTAAAATACAAAGTAGCCGCCTTTATTGACGATGAAGAAAAAAAACACGGAAACCGAATTGAGGGAATAAACGTGTATGGTTTTAAAAAATTAAACGAATTAATAAAAGACCACCATGTGGAACTCGTTATTATTTCTGCGCAAAAAATTTCCACGCAAAAGAAAAACGACATTGCCGATGTGTGTTTGGAAAACAATGTGCGTGTGTTGAATGTGCCGCCTGCTGCCAAATGGATTAACGGCGAATTGAGTTTCAATCAAATTAAAAGTATTCGCATTGAAGATTTGTTGGAGCGCGACCCGATTAAGTTAGATACCGACATGATTGCTTCGGCATTAAAAGGAAAAACAATTTTAATCACGGGCGCGGCGGGCAGCATTGGCAGCGAGTTGGCAAGACAATGCGCAAAATTTCAACCCAAGAAAATTTATATGCTTGACCAAGCCGAATCGCCGCTTCATGAGTTGGAACTTGAGTTTGCCGACAAATTGGTGAAACCCTCTTTTGAAGTGGTAATGGCTGATGTGCGCAACATTGACCGCATGAAACATGTGTTTGCTTCCTTTAAACCAAACATTGTGTTTCACGCAGCGGCGTACAAGCACGTTCCCATGATGGAAAACAATCCCTCCGAATCCATTCTCACCAACATTCTCGGAACAAAAAACGTAGCTGATTTGGCACACGAACATAATGTGGAACGTTTTGTGTTTGTGAGTACCGACAAAGCCGTGAACCCAACCAACGTGATGGGCGCAAGCAAACGCATTGCCGAAATTTACATTCAAAGTCTGGGAAAACATTCAGCAACAAAATTTATTACCACACGCTTCGGAAATGTGTTGGGTTCAAACGGTTCGGTTATTCCGCGTTTTAAAAAACAAATTGAAGAAGGCGGACCCATCACCGTTACGCACCCCGACATTACGCGCTATTTTATGACCATTCCCGAGGCTTCGCAATTAGTTTTGGAAGCGGCGAGTATGGGCAAGGGCGGCGAAATTTTTGTGTTTGACATGGGCAAATCGGTAAAGATTGTGGATTTGGCACACAAAATGATTTTGCTCATGGGCTTGAAAGAGGGCAAAGACATCAGCATTGTGTACACAGGTTTGCGCCCGGGTGAAAAATTATACGAAGAGCTTTTGGCAAACAACGAAAATACCATGCCCACACACCATGCGCAAATACTCATCGGCAAAGTGCGCGAGTATGAATACAACGAAGTAAAAAGCATTATTGAACAACTCATTCACTCCTTTGAAACACAAAACAACGAACTGATTGTGCAGCGCATGAAAGATTTAGTACCTGAATTTATCAGCAACAATTCTGTTTTTCAGAAGTTGGATTAATCTTAACAGTAAAGCCGCGATTAATCGTGTCTTTACGGATATAAAAAATAAAAAAAATGAACTCCTCTAAAAAAATTCTTCTTTGCTTTTTATTTATTGCTTCATGCGGTTTTTCTCAAACCAAACCAAAATTAGTGGTAGGCATTGTGGTTGACCAAATGCGCAACGATTATATTTATCGTTATTGGGAACGCTATGGCAATGGCGGTTTTAAACGCTTGATAAATGAGGGCTTTCATTTTAAAAACGCGCATTACAATTACATTCCTACGTTTACAGGACCGGGGCATTGCAACATTTACACAGGCGCAACGCCACGCACGCACGGCATTATTGCCAACGATTGGTTTGTGAAACAAAATAATTCGTTTATGTATTGCACGCAAGACACAAGCGTAAAACCAATTGGCACAGAAAACAAAAAAGAACGTATGTCGCCGCGAAATCAGTTGAGTTCCACCATTGGCGATGAACTGAAAATGAGTTCCAACCAAAAAGCAAAAGTATTTGCGGTGGCGTTAAAAGACAGAAGTGCCGTGCTCCCTGCAGGACACGCCGCCAACGCCGCTTTTTGGTTTGACGAAAACAAGGGCGTTTTTATTTCTTCATCATGGTATGTAAACGATTTACCGCAATGGCTGAAAGATTTTAATGCAAAAAATTTACCGACATCTTATTTGCAAAAAGGTTGGAATACGCATTATCCGCTTGCAACTTATACCTCATCTATTGAAGATAACAACCCTTACGAAGCCGTGCCAAACAAAAAAGAAACACCCACCTTTCCTTATGAATACAAATCGTTTTTAGAGAAAAACAATGTTGGCATTATTCGCGCCACGCCTTTCGGAAATTCCATTACAAAAGATTTAGCCATTGAATGTTTGAAAAACGAACACATGGGCAAAGACAACGAAACCGATTTATTGTGCATCAGCTTTTCAAGTCCCGATATTATTGGACACGCTTACGGAATCCGTTCCGTAGAGGTGGAAGATGTGTATTTGCGCTTGGATAAAGACATAGAAGAATTGTTGAACACCTTAGACAAAGAAGTGGGAAAAAATAATTATACCGTTTTTCTCACGGCTGACCACGGCGGCGCAGATGTTCCCAATCATTTGTTGGACAATAAAATTCCCGCAGGTTATTTGAGAGAAAAAACCGTAGCGAAAGAAGTAAAAAATTATTTTCAGTCTGCTTACGGCGACAGTTCGTTACTTGCCAATTTAAGCAACGAACAAGTGTTCATCAACGAAAAAAAATTAGTGGGACTAAAACTGAACAAAGATGAAGTTGAAAGCAAACTTGCCGATTTTTTAATTACGATTAACGGTATTTCAGAAGCCTATACTTCTAAAACAATGAAAGAACAAGCCTTTGAGAACAACGATTACCGCGCCTTATTGCAAAACGGCTACAATCATAAATTAAGCGGCAATGTGTGTTTTATTTACCAACCCGCGTTTATGGACAATGCTGCAAAAGGCACAACACACGGCACAGGCTACAATTACGACACACACGTTCCCATTATCTTTTTCGGAAACGGCATTAAAAAAGGCGAAAGTTTTGATTACATCAGCATTACACAAATTGCGCCAACGGTGTGTGAGTTGCTTCGCATTAATCAACCTAATTCTACCATTGCAAAACCGTTGAATGGGTTTTTTAAGTAAATTCTACTCATGATGATACTTTTCCCCTCTCAAAATGGTAAACGCACGATACAACTGTTCGGTAAAAAACAGGCGTATCATTTGATGAGAAAAGGTCATTTTTGAAAAAGAAAGTTGCGCGTTGGCATGTTTGTAAATTTTTTCGTCAAAGCCAAAAGGTCCGCCAATCAGAAATACCAAGCGTTTCACCGAAGCATTTTGTTTTGCTGAAATAAATTTTGAAAATTCAACCGAAGTGTATTCTTTTCCTTTTTCGTCCAAAAGCACCAACACATCATCGTTGTTAATACTGTCTAAAATCAATTTTGCTTCTTCGGTTTTTTGTTCGTTAATGGAGCGTTGCCGCGTGTTTTTAGATACATTAACAGTCAGGATTTCAAAGTCGGTGTAGTTTTTGAGGCGTTTCGTGTAAACAGAAATTCCTTCGGCGAGATAAGCGTCCTGCGTTTTATCAATTTGAAGCAAAATAATTTTCATGTGTCTAAATAGTTTTTAATGGTTACATGGAATAACCAATACGGCTATTTCATTATAAATTTTGAGTAAATTTGTGGTAAACAAAGATGAAAATATTAATTCATATCTTTTTTCTGTTTTTCGTGAAATCTTCTGTCGCGAACTACATTAATTATCCCCAAGCAGAAATTAGTGTTATTCGTGAAATTAATGGCTTCAACTTCACCAATGAAAGTTTTGAAGTAAGCGATGATATTACGGCTGCTATCAAACAGGGCAAGGCTTCTGAATTGGTTAAGTTTTTTGACACAAAAGTTATCATAAAAATTATTAATCAGGAAGATGTGTTAAGCAAATCGCAAGCCGAAGCCAACTTAAAATATTTTTTTGAAAAACACACGGTAAAAAATTTCACTGCTTCGCGTGTAAGTTCGGTAAATAACAGTATGCAATACCTTACAGGCAGTTTAGAAACAAGCAGCGGAAAATTTCGCGTTTCCGTTTTAATCCGAAGAAATTTAATTTCGCAGTTCCGTATAGAAACCGACAATGACTGATTTTATAAAACTGCACAGCAGGCATTTTAATTTTAAAAAATTTATTCAAGAAGTTTTGCATGAGGACTTAGGCAATGGCGACCATACCTCACTTTCCACCATTCCCAAAAACCACAAAGGCAAAATGCAGCTCTTGGCAAAAGAAGAAGGAATTATTGCAGGTGTGCAGGCTGCCGAAAAAATTTTTAAGCACTTAGATAAAACTTCGCGCATAAAAGTTTTAATCAAAGACGGCACACACATAAAAAAAGGCGACATTGTTTTTACCGTTGAAGGAAACACCCAAAAACTATTGACCGCCGAACGTTTGGTGTTAAACATTATGCAGCGCATGAGCGGCATTGCCACCAAAACCAATTATTTGCAAAACCTGTGCAAAGGCACAACAACCAAAGTAATTGACACGCGCAAGACCACGCCAAATTTTCGTTTTTTTGAAAAATGGGCGGTTGTCATTGGTGGCGGCTCTAATCACCGCTACGGTTTGTTTGACATGATTTTGATTAAAGACAATCACATTGATTTTGCAGGCGGCATTGTGCAAGCCATTGATGCGGCTCACAGCTATTTAAAAAAACACAAACTTAAATTACCCATTGAAGTTGAAACCCGCACGTTGGAAGATGTAAAAAAAGTATTGAAACGCGGCGGCGTGCAACGCATAATGCTTGACAATTACACACCCCAACAAACCGCGCAAGCCGTAAAGCTGATAAACGGAAAATTTGAAGTGGAATCTTCGGGCGGCATTACCGAAAAAAACGTGGCGCACTATGCCAAATGCGGTGTGGACTTTATTTCCGTTGGCGCATTAACACACCATGTAAAAAGTTTGGATTTAAGTTTAAAAGCGGTGAAGTAAAATTAAATCTTCACCCCTATCACCGTAACATCATCAATTTGTTCCAAATTGCCAAGCCAGTTTAAAAATGTTTTTTCTAAAAGCAGGCATTGCTCGTGCATAGGCAAACGGGCATTTGATTTTAAAAATTTCCGCAGGTTCTTACTCATAAATTTTTTCCCTCTTTCGCCGCCAAACTGGTCGGGGAAACCGTCGGTTAATGAGTAAACAATATCGCCTTTTTGTAAATCAATTTCGTATTGCGTAAACGCAATATCTTGTTTATCGTGCTTGCCCACAGGCATTTTATCGGGTTTAACAGCCTCCTCCAACTCTCCCGAGCCTGCGCGCACTATCCACACAGGATTATTTGCCGCCGCCACCCACAACGTTCTTCCCCCTTGTGGATTGGGGGGGCTGTACACACACAGGCTGCAATCCATGCCGTCTTTTCCGCCTTCGGGGCTGCCGTCGCGTTTCAGGCGGTTAATAATGTTTATGCGGGTATGATTTAAAATTTCTGCGGGTTGAATGATGTGTTCAGTGGCTTTTTCCAAGCTCATAATGTTCAGCAAACTCATAATGGCACCCGGAACACCGTGCCCTGTGCTGTCTGCCGTGGCAAGTACAAAGTTTCCGTTAGGTAAATTTTCTGCCCAGTAAAAATCGCCGCTTACCACATCTTTAGGTCTGAACAGCACAAAATACTCGCTCAAATTTTTATCCAACGTTTCTTTTGTAGCCAAAAAACTTTTTTGAATACGTTCGGCGTAATTTATACTGTCGGTAATTTCTTTGTGTTTTTCTTCAATAATGTGTTTTTGTTTTACCACTTCGGCGGTGCGCTCCTGCACTTTAGCTTCCAGTTTTTTCTTGTCAATATTCAGTTTGCGGATATACAACAGCACGCCACCACCAAGCGAAACCAATACAATTAACCAAAACCACCAGGTTTGCCAAAACGGAGGTACAATTTCAATTTTCATGGTCAAATAGTTGCTGTTGCAAACACCCGAACTGTTACAGCCTGCAAGTTTTAACTCATAGTGTCCGGGAGATAAGTTGGCATACGTTTCATTGGTTTGTTTTACCTGCCTCCAGTCTTTGTCGTAGCCTTCCATTTTAATTTTATAGGTTACGCCTTCGGGATTGGAAAGTGAAATGCTTACGAAATCAAAATTCAGCGTGTTTTCTGTGTAAGATAATTTTACTTTATCCGAAACAGGATAGTCGTTAAGGTTTACCTTAAAACTCAGCAGTTTGGTTATGGGTTCAATACTTACAGGAATATCCGATTTCGGACTGTACTTGAATGCGCCGTTTACCGTACCAAACCAAATGTTCCCTTCGCTGTCGTTATATGCTGCGCCGGGTTTGGTTTCAACGCCTGTAAAGCCGTCGCCGTTGTGATACGAAACAAAAGTATTTTGTTCGGGAATGTATTTGCTCAAACCTTTGTTTGTACCTATCCACACATTGTTTTGTTTGTCGGTTGTAATTAAGGTAATGTAATCGGACACCAAACCGTTTTTTGTTTTGTAGTTGGTAAACGTTTTTCCGTTATACACAAATGCACCACCACCCTCTGTGCCAACCCAGATGTTGTGATTTTTATCTTCGGCAATTGATGAAACGCTTGTGTAATTTAATCCGTTTTCGCGGTTAAATATTTTAAATGTTTTTTTGTCAATTAGCGTAACGCCTTTTTGTTTTGTACCAACCCACACTCGTCCTTTGCTGTCTTCAAACAAGCACGAAATATCGTTATCGCTCAATCCGTCAATGGTGCGCACGGGCTTAATGCTGCCATTGTCAAGTCCGTAAATGATAATGCCCTCAGGCGTGCCTATCCACAAATTGTTTTTTGAATCAACCAACAAGCAACTTACATATATAAAAACAATGTCATTTAACGCCGAAACGGACACAAGCCGCTTTGCCTGCATATCGTACTTAATTACCTTACCGCCCCATGTGGCAATCCACATATTTTGATTTTTATCTTTTGCTATGGCTCGCACCGAAATAGCGGGCAAACCTTCTGCTGTTGTAATTTTTTTATAGGCTTGTTCGGCAAAATCTTCTTTAGGGTTAAATATGCTGATGCCGCCGTTAGTACCAAACCAGTACTGTCCCGTATAATCCTGACAAATAGCCCACACCTGATTATCAACCACACCGTTATTTTTAGAAAACGATACAAACCGCTCACCCGAATATATTTCAAAGCCCTCGCCGACAGTTCCAAACAAAATATTTCCCTCAATGTCTTCGTAAATGCTTTTTATTTTGTTTACAACAAGCCCGTTGGCGGTGCTGAACAGAGTAAGTTTTCCTGTTTCTTTTTCATGCCTTATTACACCAATGTTTTGAACAGATGCCCATAAATTACCTTGCCTGTCTTCGTATATGGTGTTGGGAAGAATAGGGTTTATGCCCGAATGAGTAATGCTCATTACATCGGCAGGATTAATAATGGGTTCAAATTTTTTGGTGTCGGGATAATAGCGCGATATAGCACCTGCCATAGTGCCTATGTATATATTAAAATTTTTATCGCGTGCCAAACTTGTTACCTGACCCAAAGGCATTCCCGCAGCAGAAAAATAGTTAAAGCTGTTGGTGTTTTTATCATAGCATTTAAGCCCTATATCGGTATAAAACCAAAAATCACCGTTTTTGTCTTCAACAGTAGAAAACACATATTGGCTCAAGCCCTCTTTACCCGAAAATTTTTTAATGTTTTTGCCGCTTGTGGTTATCAGTTTTATTACGCCGCCCGTTTCTGTTGAAATCCACAAACTTCCGGCTTTGTCCTGATAAAAACTGTAAATGGCTTTGTCTTTAGGAAGAAAGGAAGATTTTATTTGCTGAAAAGATGCTCCGTCATACACGGTAAGCATTCCGTTTTTATGCCCGAGCCAAAGGCGTTGGTCTTTGGTAATGTATATGGCACTAACGTTATTATCAGCCAAGCCGTCTTCGGTAGTATAATTGATAAAGTTTTTTCCGTCAAAACGCGATACACCGCCATCGGTAGCAAGCCAAAAAAATCCGGCACTGTCTTGAACAATGCCGGAAACGTTTGACTGTGCCAACCCGTCTTTTACACTAAAATTCGTAAAGTGATACGTTTGTGCAACTATTAAAACAGGTAATAAAAATAAGCCAAGTGTAAATTGTATAAGTTTAGGTTTTACCATATACAATGGTACAGTTTTTTATTTTTTAATAAAAAAGAATGTTCCTCCTTCGTCTTCCAAATCTTTTATCTTGCCAAATTTAGGGGCTTGATTGCCTGCTGCTTTTACGGCAGAGGTTACTTTGGTTACAATTTTACCGATTTCCAAGCACGACTCAACGTTGTTGTTAAGGCATGAAACAAAGGTTTTTGTAAACTGAGAATTATCCGATGCCAACTCATAACCTGCCGAAGTAAACACCTGCGCAGATTTTGCTTTGGTTAATTCCCATTTGTCGCAACGCTGTCCGTCAGAGCCGCCGCGCATAGCCATCAAAAATGTTGCGCCCGATTCGCAGGCATCGGTAATAACCAAGGTGTGAACCAATTTGCCTGCATACGACTGCATAGCGGCTTTTAAATTGTTAATGCCAAAGTAGGTAAACTCATCATCGGTTTTGCCGTCAGACGGAACCCAATACCCCGTAGGGCTTACATATTTTCCATGACCTGCATACCAAATAAGTAAAGAACTTATGTTGTTGTTTTTTACATAATCGCGCAGCTCAATAGAGAAGAATTTTTCCATTTCTGCTTTGGTCATATCTCTTTTGTGAATGGTGTTGGTTATTTTGTAATTCGCCAACGCCGATTTCATAGCCGTAACATCTTTTGCAGGACCTTCCAAACTTGCAAAGTTGATGTATTTGCTGTTTTCAATAAACACCACCCATGTATTGCCCATCGGGTTATCAATACCTGCCATAGCACCGCTGCGGTTCAAGGTATATTTTTGAACTTTTTCATTGCCGTAAATATCTTTTACAATGATTGTGATTTCGCTTTTATCGGCAACTTTTACCTGCGATGAAAATTCGGGGTTCATTGCAGAAGGATTAAACGATGCGTTTACGCCGTCAATCATAATAGACTCTATCGGGCTGGCATCGGTAATTTTACCCTGCACATACACCTCGGGATTATTATTATCAAGTGCCATTTCGTTTTCAAACGAAGTAAACGGCATTTCAATGGCAATAAGCGGTTTGTCGCTTTCTGTTTTTTCTATCTTGTAATGAACAGTTTGCGTGTTGTTATACACATCTGTAACATTCAGCGTAATTTCATTTACTTTGGTTAAACCTGTAAGGTTCAGCACAAATTCAGGATTTAAGGCTTCAGTATCAAATGAGGCGTTACCTGAACTTACGGTAATACTCTTAATTAAAGAAGCATCTTTTGCCAATCCTTTTATTTCCAACTCATTTCTGTCAGAAGCAATTTTGAGTACGTTTTTATGCGATTTAATTGATGTTAATTCAATTTCAGGTTTTACGTTCTCTTTATTCAACTCAAATATTTTTTTCTTAGCCTGACTTACAATGTTGTCAATAGAAGGATTTCCTGCTGCCAGTTCAGTTACTTTGTTGTAATCAGCCAACGATGCTTTGTAGTTTTGCACCTGTTCGCTGGCAGCGGCTCTGCCCAAGTAAGCAGAAACATTTTTATCATCTAACTTAATGATTTGCGAATAATCAACAACGGCGTTTTGGTATTGCCCCATTGTTTCGTAAAAAGAAGCGCGAAGCTGATATGCCTGAACACTTGGTGAAGTTAAAATAACTTTGGTAATATCATTTACTGCGCTTGGTAACTCTTTAATGGCACCGTTTACAATGCTTCGTGCATAAAAAACGTCCATGTTGTTTGAAGAAACAGCCAATGCCTCCGTGCAGTTTTTCATGGCTTCGGTATTTTTGTTAAGTTTTACCTGAGTTAAAGCCAAAGCCACATAAGCAGGCACAAATTTTTTATCGGCACTTTTAGCCTCTGCATAAAATTTTTCTGCATCGGCATATTTTTTCAAACTGTCATACATTACGGCATGATTGTAATAGTTAATGGACGTGCGTTTGGCATCAAGTCCCATTTTTGTTACGGCTACACCGTATTCGTAATCTTTCAGTTTGTGAAGCACTTTTACCTCCGCATCAATTGCCTCAACATAGCCTTTATCCAAAGCCAACGCTTTGCGGAATGTTTGGTCGGCTTCGGTGTAGTTGTCCAACTCCACCATTAAAAGCCCTGCGCTGTAATACAGTTCTTTTTTTGGTTTAAAAGCAATGGCTTTTTGGTAATCGGCAATGGCTTCGCTTTTTTTACCTACTTGTTTGTAGCAAAAAGCACGCATCACATAAGCGTCGTACAGTTGAGGGTTCAACTCAATGGCTTTTGAATAGTTATCAATCGCATCATTAAAGTTGTTGGCTTTCTGAAATTTTTCTGCCGCATCGGCAAATTTTTTAGCAGATTGCGAAAATACAATTGCCGGCATAAACACTATGCACAGAGCAATAAAACGGGTAAGGCTTGAAGTTTTCATATTTCTAAATTTTTGAATAACAGAGCGAATATACGGCATTTAGCAATGTCTTTTATAAAAAAAACCGTCCATCGGCAAAAAATACCCAAAAATGACTAACAAAAGTTATCAACATTATTTTGCCTGCGGTTAAAAACATTAAAAAAGCCGCTAAAAAGCGGCTTTTTAATAAAACTGAAATGTTCAAAGAACAATTACTCTAATGTACAATTACTGTCCACAGAAGTTGTATTGCTGCCCGATTGATACTCGTACTGTGTGTGAACACAAGCTCTGTGTGCGGTTAATCTGTTAGTTTCCACAAACGTGTATTTTGTCTTTACGATGTTGTCGGAAAGTTGATTACCCTGAGCATCTTTTACTTTAGTTTGTACCTGACAAGAACATTCCCTGTCTTTTTTGCATGATGTTAGAGCAATCCCACTCAACACCATGACTGTTAAAATTACTTTTTTCATGTTGCAAATGTTTTTAAAGGTTACTCTAATTCGCAAGTGGTAGTTACAGTAACGCCACTAACATCGTATTTTTTGGTTACACACTGAGCCTTTGCTTGTCCCTTTGACACACCTACATACGTTGTTTTTTGAGGTGTTCCCGATGCCCCTGCTGCTGATGTAGTGCAAGTGCAAACTCTGTCTTTTGAACATGAAGCAGCCGCCATCATGGCAACTACCGCTAAAACTGATAATTTTTTCATATTAATAAATTATTTAAAGTTAATGGGGCTAAGGTATGGAAATAAAATTCAAAAAAACAAATCGGCATAAATTTCGCTCACACAACATAACTGAGTACCTTTGCCACCTCTATTTAAAAATAATTTTATGCAGGCAATTCTTAAATCATTAGGCATACAAGACATTAACAACGGTTGCGCCACAGGAAACAACACTTTTGGGAGCGGCGCAATTATTGAATCATATAGTCCGGTGGACGGCAAACTTATTGCGAAAGTAAAAACCGCCACGCAAGACGATTACAACAAAATTATTGCCACGGCAAAAACTGCCTTTACGCAATGGCGTTTAATGCCTGCGCCTAAACGCGGAGAAATTGTTCGCCAATTCGGAAATAAATTGCGCGAGAAAAAAGCCGAACTCGGCAAATTGGTTTCTTACGAAATGGGAAAATCCTATCAGGAAGGTTTGGGCGAAGTGCAGGAGATGATTGACATTTGCGATTTGGCTGTCGGCTTGTCGCGCCAGCTCTTCGGTTTGCAAATTCAAAGCGAACGCCCGAGCCACCGCATGATGGAACAATATCACCCTTTGGGCATTGTGGGCATTATTTCCGCATTTAATTTTCCTGTGGCGGTGTGGAGTTGGAACGCAGCCTTAGCCATGGTTTGCGGCGATGTGTGTGTTTGGAAACCGTCTGAAAAAACGCCCGTCTGTTCGGTGGCTTGCCAAACTATTTGGAACGAAGTAGCCAAAGAAAACAATTTACCCGAAGGCATTTGCAGTTTATTAAACGGCGATTATAAAATCGGCGAACTTTTAACTGAAGACACAAACGTTCCTTTAATTTCAGCCACAGGCTCTACACGCATGGGAAAAATTGTAGCCGCAAAAGTGGCGCAACGTTTGGGAAAGAGTATTTTGGAACTCGGCGGAAACAACGCCATTATCATTACCGAAAATGCAGATTTGAATATGACTATTGTAGGCGCAGTATTTGGAGCAGTGGGCACTGCCGGGCAGCGCTGCACTTCCACACGCCGATTAATTATTCACGAAAACATTTACGATAAAGTAAAAGATGCTTTGGTAAAAGCCTACGGTCAGTTAAAAATCGGAAATCCGTTGGACGAAAAAAATCATGTTGGACCATTGATTGACAAAGCTGCCGTAAAACTATATCAGGAGGCTTTGCAACGTATTCCTACCGAAGGCGGAAAAATGTTAGTGCAGGGCGGCGTGTTGGAAGGCGCGGGTTACGAAAGCGGTTGTTATGTGAAACCTGCCATTGCCGAAGTGCAAAATCATTTTGACATTGTGCAGCACGAAACCTTTGCACCGATTTTATATCTGATTAAATACAAAACTTTGGAAGAAGCCATTGCCTTGCAAAACGGCGTTCCGCAAGGACTTTCAAGTTCCATTATGACACAGAATTTGCGCGAAGCCGAATTGTTTTTAAGCGCGTCAGGCAGCGATTGCGGCATTGCCAACGTAAACATCGGCACAAGCGGCGCGGAAATTGGCGGTGCATTTGGTGGCGAAAAAGAAACAGGCGGCGGGCGCGAAAGCGGTTCTGATGCCTGGAAAGCCTATATGCGCAGACAAACCAACACCGTGAATTACGGAAACACTTTGCCATTGGCGCAAGGCATTAAATTTGATTTGTAGCATTACATTCTTCTGAACAAATCTTTAATGTAATCCAAGTTTACTTTTTCTTTCCAGTTTGCGCCAAAAGCGTGATGCCACATGTGCGTTAAGTTGTAAGACACTTGCGCCATTTTTGTAATGGTGTCTTCACTCCATTCTTTACTTAAATGTTTCGGAAGACTGATGTTGTGTTTTTCAATCATCTGCATAAACTCGCTGTGTCCTTTTGGGTATAAGTCGCCGAGATGCTGGAAAATGACACAGTTGGCGTAACAATGGCGGTACTCCAAAATTTTTGACAAACCGTAACTCAACGCATGACACACGCCCACTTCGCTGTACGTTAAACTTAATCCGCCCATGAGCGAAGCTACCATGAGTTTATCGTCATTTTCGGGTGTTTGTCCTGCGCCATCGTACAAATACACTTCACGACACAATTTGAGTGATTGTTCGCCATACGCCAAACTGAATGCGTTATTCAAAATTCCGTTTTCGGCTTCAATGCTGTGAATATAAGTATCCATGCCTGTATAAAACCACCAATCGGTTGGCACGCTTGCAATGAGTTCGGGGTCTAAAATGAGTTGATTGAACGGTGTCCAATCACATTTTAATCCGAGTTTTTTTTCGGGTCCCGTGAGGACGGCAGTCATAGACACTTCCGCGCCTGTTCCTGAAATTGTTGGAACTCCCAAATGATACACGCCTTCTTTTTTTATCAAATTCAAGCCTTGATATAAAGTTGATGAGCCTTCATTGGTGAGCATTAACGCCAATGCTTTTGCAATGTCCATAATGCTGCCGCCGCCAATGCCGATGACACCGCTTGGCAAGCCTTTCTTTGCGAGAATTTCATCGCGCAAGGTGTCAATTTGTTCGGTGGTTGGCTCGTGCGGGTCAATGTCAATAAAGTAAATTACATCTTCGGCTTTGTTTTGAAGTTGGTTGCTTAGTGGTTTTCCCTTAAAGTAATTATCCACCACATAAACAAAATATTGGTTGTTTAATTTTCTGATTGGTTCAACAGTTTCGCCGAGTTGCACAAACGAGCCGCGACCGTAAGTTACTTTATCTATATTTCTGAAATTTTTGTGTTGCATAAGTTGCATATAGTTTGGCACTCCGTGCACTTGTGTTTGTTTTTCTTTTGCCCGCAGCTTACGCAACGGGATACGCATAATTCGGCACTCCGTGCCGGAAATTATTTTTGTGTAAATAATTCTTCCGCTTTTTGCCAGTTAATTACGTTCCACCAATCGGAAATATAATCCATGCGTTTGTTTTGATGTTTTAAATAATAAGCGTGTTCCCAAACGTCTAATGCCAACACGGGTTTTCCCTGTTCGGCAACAATCTGCATTAAGGGGTTATCCTGATTGGCGGTGGCAGTAATTTTCAGATTTCCCTGCGCATCGGTAATTAACCAACACCAACCGCTGCCAAAAACCGACATGGCTTTGCCTGTAAATAATTGCTTAAACTCACCAAAAGAGTTAAACTGAGTGGTGATGGCATCGCGCAACGTTCCCTCGGGCAAAGGCAACATTTTATAACGGTTTGGCTCTAACAATTGCCAAAACAAGGAGTGATTGTAATGTCCGCCTGCATTATTGCGAACGGCAGCATCGTTTGCATTGACGCTTCGCAAAATTTCTTCTATGCTTTTACCTGAAAAACTGCCTGTTTCAACGGCTTTATTCAAATTGTTTACATAGCCCGCATGATGTTTGCTGTGATGAATTTCCATTGTTTTGCTGTCAATAAACGGTTCTAAAGCATAGTAAGCATAGGGCAATTTTGGCAATTCAAATTTTCCTGTTTCCTGCAAAGCGGCTGAAATATTTTCAAGATTGGTTAATTTTTCTTTACCTATTAAAGAACCTGCCACGCCTGCCAAACCAAGCAATGCGCTTTTTTTCAAAAAATTTCTTCTGTTATTTTCCATAATTAAAACTGAATTAAAAGTTGATTTTTTTCTACGGCTGTGCCTTTTGTTGCCGCAATTTTTTTCACTACACCGTCGCTGGGCGATTTTAAAATGTTTTCCATTTTCATGGCTTCCAACACTAAAAGGGCATCGCCTTTTTTTACTTCATCGCCTTCTTTCACCAAAATATTCAGCACCATGCCCGGCATAGGGGCTTTAATGTCGTTTACTTTTTTTGTTGCGAGATTATCCAAACCAAGCGTGTGAAGTAATTCATCGTACTTGTCTTTTAACTGCAAATTAAATTTCACGGCATTTATTTTCACCACCAACGTTTTTTCTTCGGCGTTGAGCTTCACCACTTCTACGTTATACGATTTGTTGTTGTAAAGCAAATGATATTGCCAAGCGTTTATTTTCAGCAAATCACCTTTTACCTGTTTATCGTTTAGCATACCTTCAAATACATTTCCTGAAAGTGAAAGATTTGTTTTAAATGCCGTGTTGCCGTTTACCGTGATTGAATACATAATGGGTGCAAATTTACGGTTTTGTGAAATAAAAAAAATCGGCGGATTACGCCTCTCGTTTAACGTTTTGTTACAAACAGTTTATTACTTCTTTTTCAATCGCTCAATTTCTTTTTTCAGTGCTTCGTTTTCTTGTTCCAATTTTTCAATCAGTTTATTTTTGGTTTGAAGCACTTCATTAATGAGTGTTACATCATTCATTGCACTATGGTTTGTTCCACTTTGATAATTTGCATAAGGACTGTTTGTGAAATTACCATTGCTTTCGCCATTGACAAACTCAGAAACTGTAATATCAAATTTTACACAAATAAGGTTGATTATCTCATCTGTAAACGATTTGTGTCCAAGCTCTAACTCGCTGTATTGTTGTTGATTGTTATATCCAAGCAATTCTGCTGCTTCTTTTTGGTGAAACCCTTTTTTGAGCCTCAACGCTCTTAGCCTTTGGGCGTATATTAAATCTATTGGCGATACCATAGTTGAAGTTTATTTTTTTACGCTGTGCCAAATGTATTGATAATTAACGAACTGTAAAATAAAACAAATTTTTACGCCGTAATACGCTGTACGGTACGCCGTAATACGGCGTAACATACATTTAAAAACTGCAAAAAAGCTGTTTACATTTGGCAGCATAATTTAAAACTAAAATCAGTATGACACACATTATTCAAAAAATCAGAAACGCC
>JAHBTI010000048.1 GCA_019638705.1 Bacteroidota bacterium | reverse complement strand
TTTTCATTCAAAACAAAATTACTCTTCTTATGCTTTGCTTTTTAACTGGCAACTTGGGTTAGCTAAGTGGGACGGTAATGTATGGAGCGAATTAGGCGGAACAAATTCCTTAAACTCGCCTACTGTTGCCGTGAACGGTATCGTTCCGCTTGCCTGTGTTACAAGCGATAAATATGGAAATATATATACCGCAGGGCGTTTGCTTAATGCCGAGAATAAATATTATGTAGCCAAATGGGACGGCACAACGTGGACAGAGTTGGTTGGAACAAAGGGCATAGGAAATAGTTTGGGTTTCATCAGTTCTCTTGCTTTAGATAAATATAATAACCTGTATGCAGTTAGTATTTTGGATACTCCCAATAATAATATTATTTACAAATGGAACGGTAATGATTGGATAGCTCTGCCGAATTTTAATTCTGATGAAACAAATGGGTCTATTTGTATTGATACGGCAGGTAATCTTTACACCAGCGTACATAAACTTGCAAGTAATAATTTAGTTATTAATAGTTATGTTGCCCAATACGACAAGGCTTATACAGTAAGCATAGAAGAACATACAACCGAAAACTTTGAAGTGAAAATTTACCCGAACCCCACTAACGAAATTATAAATGTGGAATTAGGAATGATAAATGAAGAAACGGAAATAAAAATAATTGATGTGCTTGGGAAAGAAATGATGAATGAAAAATTGAAAATTGAAAATGCCATAATTCAAATAAATGTGAGTGAATTGCCAAACGGGATTTACTTTGTGCAAATAAAAACCGATAAAGGTATTGGTGCAAGGAAAATTGTAGTGCAACGGTAAAAACCAAGCGATGAAATAGTTTTTAAAAAGAACTTACCTAAAATTCAATTTCAGCGACAAACCAAACGTTGAGCTGTACCCGAAATTTGTTTTGTGAATGTTTTGCCAGGGGTCTATGCGCAGGCTTAAATCGTCGCTTACGTCAAAAGTGCGCAAATGCCCGTCCACATTGGCATCTATAATGTTTAGAAAATAAATTATTGCAAAACCAAACGCGCAGAGGTCGCGGTTTTTTCGGTAATAGAGTTTTTCTGATTGTAATTGTTCGCCTGTGTAGTTTGTGTTTGCAAGGGCAGCGACATCATCACCGTAATATTTACGCACAGCGTTTCTGTAATATTTGAACTCTTTGTTGTTTTGCAAAAACATATACCCAAAACCTCCCAAGCCCGTGTAAATAATGGGCACTTTCCAAACCTTGCGGTTATACACCTGCCCCAAGCCGGGTAAAACGGCACTCATAATGCTTGCGCGGCGGGCATAAGAATAGGTTTTCTTTTTAGTCTGTTTTGCAAATGCTAAACTGTCTTGTGTTTTTAAAACACTTGCGCTGTCTGCGTTTTGAGAAAAACCGATTGTACAGAAAAAAATAAGTATGACGAAAAAAAACGGTTTCATGCTTATTTCACAATGTCTTTTATAAGTTGCCGCCCAAGCGGATTGTCCAACAAATTATTTACTTCTTTCATTAAGGCATGCGCCTGAATTAATTCCTGCGTTTCGGTTATGGGCATATTGTTTACGCCACGCTGTTCAATGGTGTCAATTAAATATTTTACCGTGAATTTACTTTCGGTTACGCCGGGCTGATACACGGTTTTTTCTTCGTCCGTATGCACTTCGGCAAATATGCCTGTGCTTACAAACTCCTGAACCACCATATTGGTAAGGCGTAAAGGCAAATCTAATTGCTGCGAAATTTCTGAAACCGTCAACGATTTTTCGCGGTTATAAAAACGTTTGGCAACTAAATTGGCAATCATTAAAGCAATGACACTTTTATAACGCACACTCAAATTTTGAGCATCTTCTTCCAGCTCATAATGGTCTATGTGCTGCACAGAATACGCCACTTCTGCGCCGTATAATACCACATACCAACTGTATTGTACCCAAATTAAAAACAAAGGCAAAGCCGCAAAACCGCCGTAAATAGCGTTCAGCCTGTTTGCACCAACTTGAAAGTTAATGTAAGCCCAGCTCAATAATTCAAAAAGTACGGTGGCAATAACTGCTGCAATAAATGCCGATTTCACCTGAATTTTTCTGTTAGGCATTACCACATACAAAAAAGTAAACACGCCCGCTATTAAAGCATAAGCCAGGAAGCTGGCAAAAAAAGTGCCTGCCGCGCCCAAATTGCCCAAATGGTTTTGAATAGAAACCGTAATGCCACCCGAAATGATAAGCAACAGCGGACTTACAAGCATAATGGTTAAATAGTCGGTAATTTTTCGTGCCCAAGTTCTGCCGCGCCGCACTTCCCATATTTGATTAAAAATATTTTCAATGTTTATGAGCAAACTCATCACACTCCACAATAACAATATAATACCAATGCCGGCAATAACGCCACCTTGCGTTTGTTTCAGCAAAGCATCGGCGTATTCAAGCGCGTTGCCGAAAATATTGCTGTATTCGGGATAGTTGCTGGCGGCTTCCTGAAGCTCTACTTTTAATGTTTTCTTAAAACCAAAACCTTTGGCAATGGCAAACACCAAAGCCAAAATCGGTACAATGGAAAAAATGGAGTAATAGGTGAGGGCAGTAGCCGTAGTTAAACATTTATCGGCTTGAAATTTTTTGATTGACAACGCCAGTACGCGCAAGGATTTTATAAGCACACCTTGACGTTTGTCCACCTTATTAAGGCGCACTTTCCAAAGTTGGTTGGAAACAAAATTTATAAAATTTTTGATGAGGTTTAAAAATTTTCCCATAAGAAAACAAAAGTAAGAATAAAACCATTCAACGAAGTTGTCTAAAGTCCAATAAAAATTGTCAGTTCGAGTAGGTTTGCTGCCTCTTTGCAAACCTTATCGAGAACTGAAGCCGTAAAATCATTTCTCGATACGCCTCCTATCGTCGGCTACTCGAAATGACAAAGAATACGCCCTCATTCTTCGGGCTACCCGAAGTGACAGGGGACTTTAGACAACTTCAACTTTCAGCCCTCAACTTTAAACTTTAAACTTATTTTTGTGCCATGCGTTTTATAAAAGCAAATTCGTTTTTTGACGGAACTACATTTTTAGCAAACAACAGCGTTTTGGTTCTGAACGATGACACTACTTTAAAAGACATTGTTTCTGAATATGACATTGAAAAAAGCAACATAGAATATTTTGAAGGAACAATTATGCCCGGTTTTGTAAACGCGCATTGCCATTTGGAATTAAGTCATTTAAAAAACAACATTCCGAAAAACACAGGCTTGCTTGAATTTGCAAAACACATCATTTCCAAAAGACATACATTTTCAAAAGAAGAAATCCGGGAAGCCATGCTTGAAGCCGATACAACCATGTATGAAAAGGGCATTGTGGCGGTGGGCGACATCAGCAACGGCACAGACAGTTTTGAAACAAAAAGCCGAAGCAAAATTTTTTATCACACCTTTATTGAGTTGATTGGGTTTAATCCTGTGGACAGCGCAACTGTTTTTGACAAAGGATTGGTTTTATTACACGAATTAAAAAATTACAACCTTGCGGGAAGCCTTGCACCGCACGCACCTTACAGTGTTTCCGCCGAATTAATAAAACGGATTGCAGACATGAATTTGCCTTTCAGCATTCACAACCAGGAAAGCGAAGAAGAACATAAATTTTTTATGGGTGAAAAAAGTGCCTTTGATGATTTTTATACATCTTTAAATGTGGATATTTCTTGGTTTAACCCCCCAAAAAAATCAAGTTTAGAAAATTACGTTCAGGCGTTGAGTCATGAAAATTCGGTGTTGGTTCACAATACATTTACAAGTGCAAACGATGTTTCGCTTGCTAAAGAAAAAAATGTGTTTTGGTGCTTTTGCCCAAATGCCAATGTGTACATTGAAAATAAATTGCCCGATTACACCGTATTTCAATCTGTGGAAAACCGCATTTGTCTTGGTACAGACAGCCTCGCGAGCAATACGCAATTAGATGTAATGTCGGAAGCAAACCTCATTTTAAAACACACAAACGTTTTTTCCGTTGAAACAATTTTGAAAGCTCTCACAAGCAACGCCGCAAACGCGCTCGGTATTTCAGAAAATTTTGGAAGGTTTATGCTCGGCAAAAACGCAGGACTAAATTTGGTTGAGATAGAAAATTCTGAAATT
>JAHBTI010000047.1 GCA_019638705.1 Bacteroidota bacterium | reverse complement strand
AATATTTCTTTTCTCTGTTCCTACTTACTCTGCGCTGTCAAAAAACGGGACGGCAAAAGTACATACTCTTTCTTTATCCCGCAAATTATTTTCATCAAATTGTTAATAATTTTTTGCTTCGTAGCGAAAACAGTAAGAAAATATTGCCCTGTAAAACTAAATTCTTACATTTGCTATAACTTGATAATTAACGGATTTACAAACAATTTAACAATCAAAAATTATGTCAGGAGTAAACAAAGTAATTTTAGTAGGTAATTTAGGTAAAGACCCTGAATTAAAGTATTTGGACGGTAATGTTGCAAAAGCCACGTTTAGTTTGGCAACCAACGAATACTACAAAGACAAAGCGGGAAACCGCGTGGATACCACAGAATGGCACAATATAGTGCTTTGGCGCGCTTTGGCTGAAAACGCCGAAAAACTTTTGAAAAAAGGCACACAGGTTTACATTGAAGGGAAACTGCAAACCCGCCAATGGAACGACAAAGACGGTAATAAAAAATATATTACCGAAGTTGTGGGCGACACTTTTACACTGCTGCAACGCAAAGAAAGCGGACAAACTGCTTCGGCGGCGGATTTAGACACAGGCTCTAATGTTGATTTGGACAGCAAAGGTTTACCGTACTAAACACACACATTTGAAAAGATTTAGAAACGCCGTGAATACAAAGCTCGCGGCGTTTTTTATTTTTGCACACTCAAATATGAAATTTTCTATTACAAAAATCCTGACTGTTTTTTTTCTTGCAACGTTGTTTGTGTTTAGTGCCTGCGATGACGAATACGAATATTATTCGCCGAAACCGCGCGGTTATTTCCGCATTGATTTTCCTGAAAAGAAATACAAAGTATATGACAGCCTTTGCCCCTACTCTTTTGAAATACCAACATATTCAAAGGTTAAGAAAGCAAGTGAAGCAAATACGCCTTGCAGTTTTAATTTGGAGTTTCCCGATTTTAAAGCCACTTTGTATTTGGGCTATCGCCCCGTAAATAACAACATTGCTGTTTACCTTGACGACTCTCACAACTTTGCCAAGAAGCATCAGATAAAAGCCACAGGATTGGACGAAATTGTCATTCTGCGTGACAGCGCAAAGGTTTACGGTTTGTTGTTTGACATTGCGGGAAATACTGCTTCGTCATTGCAATTTTATTTAACCGACAGCACCAAACATTTTTTGCGCGGTTCGCTTTATTTTAACAGCGTGCCAAATGTTGATTCTCTGAAAATTGTGATTGAATTTCTGAAAAAAGATGTGCTGCATTTGATTAATACAACACGGTGGAAGAACGCAAGCACAAAGGCACGAATTATTTAATTTTTCCTTCTTTTATTACGTCCACCACGCTTGGGTCAAGCAGAGCGGACGTATCACCTAAATTATTTGTATCGCCTTCGGCAATTTTGCGCAAAATGCGGCGCATAATTTTTCCGCTGCGGGTTTTTGGTAAGCCCGGCACAAACTGAATTTTATCGGGTTTTGCAATTGCCCCAATAATGCGCGACACGGTTTGTATAATATCTTGTTTTGACAAATTGGGGTCGCCATGTGTGTTATCAAAAATTACATACGCATAAATGCCTTGTCCTTTAATGTCGTGCGGATAACCTACTACTGCACTTTCAATTACACCTGCGTGCATATTAATTGCATTTTCCACTTCGGCTGTGCCAATGCGGTGTCCGCTTACGTTTAATACATCGTCCACGCGACCTGTAATGCGGTAATTTCCGTCCTTGTCGCGGTAACTGCCGTCGCCTGTGAAATACAAATTTTTGTAAGTTGAGAAATAGGTTTGCTTGCAACGCTCGTGGTCGCCGTAAGTGGTGCGAATAATTCCCAACCAAGGGGCTTTAATGCACAAATTCCCCTGAACATGACTGTCTTTAATTTCATCTCCTTTTTCATCAACAAGCACAAGTTGCACACCCGGAAGCGGCAAAGTGGCATAACTTGGTTTTTGTGGTGTAACGCCAGCCAAGTTTGAAATCATAATGCCGCCCGTTTCGGTTTGCCACCAGGTATCTACAATCGGAATTTTTTCTTTGCCTATGTTTTTATACAACCACTGCCAAGCCTCTTCGTTTATTGGCTCACCAACAGAACCCAACACCTGTAATGAACTTAAATTTTTTCCGTTTACATATTCCAAACCAAAGCCCATGAGGCTGCGAATGGCTGTTGGCGCGGTATAGAGAATATTTACTTTATGCTTATCCACCACGTCCCAAAAACGCCCCGCATCGGGATATGTGGGTATGCCCTCAAACATAAGTGATGTTGCGCCTGCACTCAATGGTCCGTAAACAATGTAGCTGTGTCCTGTAATCCAACCAATGTCGGCGGTACAAAAATGCACTTGCCCCTGTTGGTATTGAAACACATTTACAAAGGTATAATTTGCCCATATCATGTAGCCTGCTGTTGTGTGTACCACACCTTTTGGTTTGCCTGTAGAGCCTGAAGTGTAGAGGATAAACAAAATATCTTCCGCGTCCATTTCCACCGCAGGAAAATCGGGATTACCCTGTGCTTCTACTTTTTTAATTTCGTCTTCCCACCACACATCACGCCCTTTAATCATGCTTACAGGCGTGCGTGTACGCGTGAAAACAATCACACGTTTCACGGTTTTGTTTTCTACCAAAGCATCGTCAATTACACTTTTCAGCGGAATGTTTTTTGCGCCGCGATATCCGCCGTCGCTTGTTACAATAAATTCAGCTTTGGCATCGTCTAAACGGTCGGCAATGGCTTTTGCCGAAAAGCCGCCAAAAATTACGGAGTGTATTGCGCCAATGCGGGCACACGCCAAAACAGCAATAGCGAGTTCGGGTATCATGCTCATGTAAATGCACACGCGGTCGCCTTTTTTCACGCCGTTGTTTTTCAAAACATTTGCAAACTGCATTACTTTAAAATGCAATTCTTTATATGTTAAAACGCGGTGAGGTTCTTCGGGATTGTTGCTTTCCCAAATAATGGCAGGCGTGTTACCGTTTTTTTCCAAATGGCGGTCAAGGCAATTTTCGGTGATGTTCAGCTTTGCGCCTTCAAACCATTTTACATTATAGTCTTTAAAATCCCAACTTAAAACTTTGTCCCATTTTTTGCGCCACACAAAGTTTTCGGCAACAGCAGCCCAAAACTTTTCTGGATTGTTTACACTTTCTTCGTATGCTTTTTTGTAAGCATCTAAGGTTTTAATTTGATAAGGATAGCTCATGATATTTTGAATTTAGTTGGTAACGAAAGTACAATTTTGAAAAGGCTGTGCCAATGTTTTTATGGGTTTTATTTTGCCTTTTAACATTTAATTTTTGTACCTTTTCAACCGATTTTAAACCAAGCGTTTTGCAACGATTAAAAAAACATTTATTTCTCTTTGCAGTTCTGTTTTCATTTTACACAAGTGTATCTCAAAATGAAAATACCAAATGGTATTTTGGTAACCATGCAGCATTGGATTTTATGACTAATCTACAAACCACTACTATCAATAGCACAAAAGTAGTTTGTGGCTTTATTGATATGCAACAAAACTTACACGCCCGCTCACCGCCTTTTATATTAAACCTCACAGAACTACACAAAAAAACAATAACAATTTAAACAAATATGAAAAAATCAATTTTTAAAAGTATAGTTATAGCAAGTATTTTAACTGTGTTTACACAAACCGAAGCAATGGGGCAAATTACCCCACCATATACTATTTATAACAACAATCCTACAGGCTGTGCCGTAGATGTTACATGGGAATTGATAGACGCAAATATGATGGGTGTTTGCAATACTACCTGCCATACAAGCGGAGGAAACATAACCATTCTCGCAGGTAATTCCATTACACTTACTGCTGCTGACTTTGCACTTTGCAGCGGTGTGTGCAATATAGTTGTAACTTTTGTGAGTGTTGGTTCAAGTGTTTTAAACGCATCGGTAGATGACGGTACAAACCACTCGCAGTATATTAACCTTTCAGGCATTCCGGATTGTAACAACAATAATTACGATTTTAATGTGCAGTGGACTACAACAGGTACAGTAATATACTAAACACAAAATAAAAAAGCAGGAGTATAATTTTATTCCTGCTTTTATTTTTTTGAACTAAAAACATTATTTTGATTTGAAAAGAATTTTAAAATATTTTTTCTTTTTCTGCGCTTTGGCAACAAGCAGTTCTTTGTTTTGCCAAAATGAAAATACCAAATGGTATTTTGGAAACCGTTGCGCTTTGGATTTTATAACCAATCCGCCCACGCCTTTAAATAACTCCGCCATGAATACTGATGAGGGCTGCTCAAGCATAGCAGACGGTGCAGGAAATTTATTGTTTTATACAGACGGCATAACGGTTTACGATGCCTCGCATAGCACAATGGCTAACGGCACGGGCTTAAACGGAAGTTTTTCTTCTGCCCAATCGGCAATTATTTTGAAGCAGCCTGGCAGTTCAACTATTTATTATATCTTCACTATGGCAGTAGCTAATAGTGCCACAGGTTTATGTTACTCTATTGTGGATATGAGTTTAGCGGCGGGAATGGGGTCTGTTACCGTGAAAAATGTTTCTTTAAATTCGGGGATAAGTCAAGAAAAACTTACCGCTACCAAACATGCTAATGGCAGTGATTACTGGATAATGACACAAGAATTGACTACAAGTGATTACAAGGCTTATCTACTTACAGCCATGGGAATAAATACTATTGCCATTGTGTCTTCAATGGGTCCAACATCCCCAAATGTAGGTTATATAAAGTTTGCACCTAACGGGCAAAAGTTTGCAAACGCTTTTTATGGTAGTAGTAATACGTTATTATACGACTTTAACAAAACCACAGGGGTGCTTAGCAATTCTCTAAATTTAAATGTTAGTGCCTACGGCTGTGAGTTTTCGCCTGACGGAACAAAATTATATGCTTCTAATTTTTCCAATAGCAGTATAATGCAATGGGATTTAAGCGCAGGTTCTAATACTGCCATTTTAGCTTCTGCTTATACTGTTACAAATTCCGTTACCGGTTGGGCTATGCAATTAGCTCCCAACCAAAAAATATATATTACAGCCCAAAACACCACATCTATTCATGTTATTAATAATCCGAATGTAGCAGGCGTAGGCTGCAATTTTGTTGCTTCAGCTCAGGTTGTGGGAATTTCAAATTTCTCATCCCATGTTACACGAGGTCTTCCTACTATGATTGCTTATCACTCCTGCCCCACTTTTACAACCACGCATACAGCCCCCCTGTGTTCGGGTTTAAACACGGGTACGGCTGCAATTACAGCAGTAACGGGCACTTTAGGAGGTGTTACTTACACATGGAGTAACGGCATAAACACCTACACCACCCCAAGCGTTAATAATTTAAGCGCAGGGCAATGGAGCGTAACACTCACAAATACAATTGGCTGTACCTCACAAAGCGTATTTACCATAAACCAACCCCCTGCCATAACCGTAAACATAGCAAGCAGCAGCCCTACGGCTTGCGCTAATAACAGCGTAACGCTTAACGCCAATGCTTTGGGCGGTGTAGGTGGTTTTAATTATGCATGGCAAGGCACAGCAAACGGCAACACCGC
>JAHBTI010000046.1 GCA_019638705.1 Bacteroidota bacterium | reverse complement strand
CTTTGTAATTGTAGCTCAAAGTTCCGTCAGCATTTCTTTGCGCTAACAAGTAACCCGAAAATCCGCGCAAATTCAAGCCTCCGCCTGCGGTGAAGTGATTGGTGGTGTTTCCAAATCCTCCCCATGTTGGCGGAATTATTCCCATAGAGCGCGTGTATTTATTGTCCATTAAATCCTCGTTATTTGCGCCCGCTACGAACAACATAGATTCACTCGGTAAATTTTTTCCGAAACCGATTTGCGCAAACACGCGGGTGTTGATGTTGATTTTTCCTAAATCGTTTTTGTTTACCGATGTTAATTTTAAGGCAGAAAAATCATAATCGTTGGTGAAAGCTGCCGTGCGCATATCAATTACAATATTGCCGATGCCGCGTTTGTAACGGTAATTATGTTCCAAACCAATATGAATGGCAGAATTTAATTTTTGATAACCCCATTCGTGCGGATTGATTAAGTAAACCGTGTCTTGCGGCAAATCGCGCAACATGGCTTTTAAATGCGTGTAAATTCTTGTTTTATCGTTATTGCTTTTGCGTTCAAAACCAATTGTGCCTGCATCAAGCCCGTCAAAGGATTTCAACTGCAAATAAAAATTTGATTTTTTAATAAAACGATTGGTTGAGGTTTTGTAATCCAACCAAAACGAAAGCTGATTATAATTGTTCGGGCGAACGAGAGCCGTGTCAATGTAGGCTTGTCCAAGTCCGCTGCTTAAAAACAAACCGAACTCAAAAATATGTTTGGTGTTTAAATAATCGCCCGAAAGTACCGCGCCGAGTTTTGCGCCGTCATAACCGTTGTACCACAAACCCGGACGAACACGCATATCATAATGTTTCCAGTTTGGCGGATTATATACTTTGGAATCAAAGCGAACGTGTATATTTTGATGTTTCGCATTGTTCGTCATATCCACGTCTGCCAAGCGAAACGTAGGGTCAATAATCACGTTTTTAATTTTTGAGCCGATGTTTAAAGTTGCGGTGTACGTTGGTTTCAAATTTTTTCCCCAACCAATCCAGCGGGGTAAGGTAGTAGCACTTGTGGGTTTTTCAAACCAAGTGTTGGGAATGTAATAATGCCTTGCGCTGTCGTTTGCATCAATCACCGTAAAATCAATGGGCATTTGCATTGTGCCTTTGCGCTTAAATGTTATTTCGTACACATTTTTTTGTTTGATTACCCCTCGTATTCCTTGAGGAGCTTTATCAACATAAGTTGGTTTTCCGTCAATATAGATTTCATATACTCCTCTTTTGCGTTTCACTTTTCCGATTTTGTAATCAATGGTTTTTGTAGTTTCAATCCATTGGTCAAAAAACCAATTCAAATCCACGCCTGTAAATTGTATGATTGAGTTTCTAAAATCTTCGGGGTAGGGGTGGCAAAAACGCCATTGATTAAAATAATGTTGCATGGCTTTGTCAAACAAAGCGCGCCCTAAGACGTATTCCAAATTTTTGAGCATGGCTGCGGTTTTCATATACACCGCGCTGTATCCGCCGCCATGACGGATTGCGCCATTGTAATCGTCGCTGTGTGTGTTTAAGGTTGCTTCATCGCCGCGAATAACGGTTGTTACATAATAGGGCGTGTAAATTTCATCGTCCACAACGCGCTGCGGTTCGGTAAAACGCTGAATGTATTTTCCGCCGCGAGGTCGTTCAATTAAAATCGGTCCATCAATAAACTGATAGGTGTCTGCCGTATAAAATTGCGTAAAACCTTCGTCTAAAAACGCACGATAATTTTCGTTGCTGCCCACCATGCCCTGAAACCAATTGTGTGTCATTTCGTGAACCAACAAGGTTCTGTAATCGGGGTCTGCACCGCCGCAGAGCGTAAGCATGGGATATTCCATGCCGTCTTGCGCATCGGCAATAATCATTTTCGGGTGCGGATATGTGCCGATGTTGTACGAATTTACTTCCATAACTTTTGCCGTGTAGCTTGCTGCGTTGTGCCAACCCGCAGCGTGCGGCTCTTGCACCAAAGCAATGCAGCGAATACCGTTCCAATTTGCTTCACCGATGCGATAATTCGGGTCGGCGGTTAAAGCAAAATCGTGAACGTTGAGCGCGGAAAATTTCCACGTTTTTTTTGTGCCGTCTTTTTTCAAAATCTCCGAAGGCGGTGAATTGAAAGGCTTTTGCAGAAAATTACTGATGTCTAATTTTTGGCGAAGTTCTGCGGGTAACATTTCTTTTTCGTTTATCAATGTTCCTGTTCCGTCCATAATGTATTCGCTC
Organism: Bacteroidota bacterium; assembly: GCA_019638705.1. Lineage (GTDB taxonomy): Bacteria > Bacteroidota > Bacteroidia > B-17B0 > Aurantibacillaceae > Aurantibacillus. Next base: position 3,914 of record JAHBTI010000046.1, on the reverse strand, counting down.
GGCAAAGTCATTTCAACGTGATACGAACCGAAGTTGCCGTAAAATTCATGGTCCATGTGTTGGTCGGTGTTCCAACCAAATTTGGCATCAAATACCGAAATGCGCGGATACCAATGTACAATGTCGTAATGTTTTTTACCAAATGAATTGAATAGTTTCATTCGGTTGCGAATGGCTTCTTTGTCAAAATAGGTTTTGAAATTTATTTTAAAGGTTAGGCTTTCGCCCGACAACAAAGGCTTTGAGAGATACACTTTTAAAATGGTGTTGTCCAATTCGGTTTTTAATTCTTGCCCGTTTATAGAAATACTCTCTACGTTTGTTCCCAAATCTTGCGAGCGGTATTTTCCGAATTTTAATTTGTAGCCGTTGTTTTTATATAAATCTGCGGTGTATGAATTTTGATTTTGCGCGTTGCTGTACAAATGAAAATATACAAAGCTCAAATCGTTGGGTGAGTTGTTCCAATACGTTAATTCCTCATCGCCCGAAATAATATCGGTACTGTCGTTCAGTTCGGCTTTGATATTGTAATGCACATCTTGCTGCCAATAGCTTTCAGTAGGTTTGCGGTTTTTCCAATAATACGGATTGGTTTTTGAGCGGTAATCGCTGTATTCGGTTTGCGCTTGCGTTGAAATGAAACTTGTAAGTAAAATTGTGCAGAGAATTTTTTTAATCATAGCGGGGCAAATTTAGTAATAAGTTGAAATTACAGCCTTATTTCCTAATCACCAACAAACACAAAAAGGTAATAATTCCGTTTACCAAAATTAATTCGTTGCCTATTTGGTAGCCTGTGGGATTGGCTTCGGTAAAGGTTTTTAGGGCATAGCAAAGAATGGGCGCAAGGCAGCAAACAAGAGGAACAAGCTTGTCTTTAAAATTTATTTTAGTAAATAAACCTGCAAAAAACAAAGCGAGCAAAGGTCCGTAAGTGTAACCCGCAATCATTAAAATGGTGTTGATAATGGCGTTTTGATTGAGCAAGTCAAACAAAATAATAATGAGCCAAATTAAAACCGCAAAGCCTGCGTGAATGAGCATGCGGTAGTTTGTTTTTTGTTTTTCGTTCAGTTTTTGGTTTTTGTCTAATTCTAAAATGTCAATGTATGCAGAGGTTGTAAGGGTTGTGAGAACGCTGTCGGCACTGCTGAACGTGGCAGCCGTTAAACCAATGATAAACACCAAGCCCGCAAAAACGCCGAGATGATTTAAAGCCAAATTCGGAAATACTTTGTCGGTTATAATTTTTCCTGTGGCGTTGTCAGTGGGCAAAGCAAGTTGAGCATAATCGTAATACTGATAAATTAAAGCCCCGAGCGAGAGAAAGAAAAAGGTTACAATCATCATCACCATACTAAACCAAAACATATTTTTTTGCGCTTCGCCCAAAGTTTTCATGCTCAGATTTTTTTGCATCATGTTTTGGTCAAGCCCAGTCATGGTTACGGCAATAAACACACCGCCGATAAATTCTTTCAGAAAAAAACTTTTTTTGTTGAAATCAAAAAAGAACGTTTCCGAATAGTCGGAATTGTAAATGTTTGAAACCATTGTGCCCACCGAAATTTCCATTTTGTTCATTATGGCTACGATTGACAACACCACGCCCAACAAGAGAAACAGCGATTGAAAAGTGTCGGTGTAAACCAAGGTTTTTATGCCTCCCCGGTATGTGTAAAGCAACATCAACAACAAAATAACGGACACGCTTAACGCAAAAGGAATTTTTACGGTAGTAAATTGGTCAAACACAAAAAACTGAATAACGCTTGCCGCCAAAAACAAACGTCCCGCCGCGCCCAACAAACGCGACACGATAAAAAACACACTACCTGTTTTTTGCGTGGTTTTACCGAAACGTTTTTCTAAATATTCATATACCGAAATTAAATTCAGTTTATAGTATATGGGCATTAACACACGGGCAATAATGAAGTAGCCGACAAAATACCCGAACACTAATTGCAAATACGAGAAATGCGCCGTACCCACTGTTCCCGGAACTGAAATAAAGGTTACGCCGCTTAAAGAATCGCCCAACATACCGAAGGCAACCAAATACCAGGGCGATTGTTTGTTACCGATAAAATAAGAACTCGCGTTGCTGTTGCGTGAAGTAAGCCAACCAATGCCAAGCAATAACAAAAAATAAACGGCAATAAAAGAGAGTGTGAGAACAGGCGAAATCATGTCGCAAAGAAAGAAATTAAGTTGGAAAGTTGTGAAGTTTGAACGTTCAAAAGTTTTGAAACTTAAAAATTGAAAGTAACGAACTTTAAACTTTAAACTTCTAACTTTAAACTCCTAAAAAATGCAACTCAGTTCAAAAATAATAGAGCAAGCCGTAGAATCCTTTGCGCAACTGCCGGGCGTGGGCAGAAAAACCGCTTTGCGTTATGTGCTGCACGTTATTAAACACGATACGCAGCAGGCAAATAATTTAAGTAAACTCATTACGCAGCTTAAAACCGATTTAAAATTTTGTGAGCGGTGTCATAATATTTCAGAGCAAGTGATTTGCGAAATTTGTTCTAACCCCACGCGCGACAGTTCTACCATTTGCGTGGTTCAAGATTACCGCGATGTGTTAGCCATTGAAAACACAGGCTTGTACAAGGGGGCGTATCATGTGTTGGGCGGATTAATTTCTCCTTTGGAAGGCATTACGCCCTCTAATTTGAACATAGAAAGTTTGGTTTCAAAATTGGCAGGCGGCGATGTAAACGAAATTATTTTGGCTCTTAACACTACTATGGAGGGCGAAACAACAGGTTTTTACATTTTCAGAAAAATTGCGCCTTACAGTGTAAAATTAAGCACCATTGCGCGCGGCATTGCCGTGGGTGATGAATTGGAATATGCCGACGAAGTTACCTTGGGTCGCTCCATAACCAACCGTGTGCCTTTTGACAGTTTATTGAAAAAATAAGTATGTATTTATTAATTGCCGATAGTGGCGCAACCAAAACCGATTGGGTGTTATTGCAAGGTTCAAACGTAATTTTGAATGTAAAAACCATGGGACTTAGCCCAAACTACCAAAGCAAAGAAGAAATTGTTGCGGAATTGCAAAATGTTTTAAAGCCGCAACTGGCAAGCGTTTTAAAAGACATTGATGAAATTTATTTTTACGGCACAGGTTGTTCCACCGTTGAAAATTGTAAAAAGATTGAAGATTGCATTTTTGAAACCTTGCAGGTGAAAAAAATAAATGTAACGCACGATTTGTTGGCAGCCGCCCGCGCCTTGTGCGGAAACGAATGGGGCATAGCTGCTATTTTGGGAACAGGCAGCAATTCATGTTTGTACAACGGAACAGAAATTTTAGAAAATGTTTTTTCGGGCGGCTATATGTGGGGCGATTACGGCGGCGGTTCGCAAATAGGAAAGTTTTTTATACGCGATTATTTTGAAGACACCATGCCGCAAGACCTGCGAAAAGCCTTTGAAGCGGCGGGTTACAGTCACGAAACAATTTTAAATAATGTGTATAAAAAAAGTGCGCCCTCAAAATATATGGCAAGCGTGAGTGTGTTTGCGCAGCAACACATTGAAAACCCTTTTGTACAAAAAATACTCACCGAATGTTTTGACAGTTTTTTTATTCATCAGGTAAATAAATACAGCAATTCAAAAAAATATCCTGTTCATACGGTTGGTTCGGTTGGCGTGTATTTCAAAGATTTTATTGCTAAAATTGCCAAGAAACACGGTTACCAAATGGGTAAGGTTATTCAATCGCCAATGGAGGGATTGATTAGGTTTCATGCTCAAATTGAATGACAGATGTTGTTAAAGTAAAAACGGCGGGAAAATTTTTCCCGCCGTTTTTTTTAAAAATCATTCAATCACTATTTTCTGCGTATGCGTTTTGTTGTTGGCGTTGGTTTTTATAAAGTAAATGCCGC
>JAHBTI010000045.1 GCA_019638705.1 Bacteroidota bacterium | reverse complement strand
GTAAACTTTTTTTAGGACGAGACACCTATCAAACTTTTGTGCTGGGTGACAGTGAAGTGCTCCGAAACCCGCCCGAACGCAAAGCCCGAAAACGTTGGCGGTCATTCCCCATTTTTCCGCAAGAAAATAATTTCTCGTGCTAACGGGAGTGCCACCCGACAACAACTCTTGTTAAATTTGCCACGGCTCATTGAAAGACCCTTTTAAGCATTGGTGCTTTGAAGCTCGTGCGTCATTCTGGTTGGAATGTAAAAAGTCCGAACTCGCAATTCGGACTTGGTGATAATTTCAGTGGTGGCTCGCCTTGGCGAAGACCCCGTTCAGAATAATTTTCAGTGCAAATATACATTCTCTTTGAGCCATTTTTATTAACCAATTAAAAAAAAGAAAATGGCAAAGAAAAAAATGGAAATGGACATTATCCATCCGCATTGTGCAGGCATTGACATTGGGAGCAGAAGCCACTATGTGGCTGTTGGACAAGCTCTCGAAGATGTTAAGGAATTTGGCGTATATGCCGATGATTTAACCGACATCTGTTTGCACCTGAAAGAACACGAAGTTACTTCGGTGGCAATGGAAAGCACAGGCAATTATTGGCAAAATCTGTATGTAGAACTTATTAAGCACGGTTTTGAAGTGACCCTTGCCAATGGCAAATTCACCAAAAACATCAAGGGCAAAAAGACCGATGTAAAAGATGCCCGGTGGATTCAAAAACTGCATAGTATAGGTTTACTCACAAGCAGTTTTCTGCCCGATGAAACTACCGAAAAATTACGCACCTATTGCCGTCAAAGACAAAATATGCTTACTCTGGCAGCCGAAGCATCGCACAAAATGCAGAAGTATCTCAAAATACTCAACTTCCGATTGGATGTAGTGGTCAATGATATTTGCGGACTTACCGGAATGGCAATCATTACCGACATCTGCCAAGGCAATCTCGACCCTGAAAAATTATCAGACCACCGACACGGCAATTGCAGAAAATCGAAAGAGGAAATTGCCAAAGCCTTAAAAGGAAACAACAGGGAAGATTATCTATTTGGCTTGAAACAGGAGTTGGAATCGTATCAGTTTTACCAAAAGAAAATCGCTGAATGTGATAAACAAATCGGAGCCTTCCTTAAACAACAAATCAACACCGACCCTGAGAAGAAAAAACTCAAAACCACAGATAAAACTCACAAAAGAATCAATAAAAATGCCATTAAAGGAATAGACCTGAATCAAGCCGCTTACCAATATTTTGGCGGAGTTGATTTGATGAGTATTGAAGGAATGAGCCACGCAACTATCCTAAGCATCATCAGTGAAATAGGACCCGAAGGTTTTCATAAGTTTGAAACAGCAAAGCATTTTACAAGTTGGTTAAGACTTGCACCGAACAATAAAGTAAGCGGGGGAAAACTGCTCAGTTCCAAAACACCAAAAGGAAGCAACAGACTTAAAATTGCTCTTCGCAATGCAGCCAATGCAATAGGAAATCTCAAAGACACACACCTGTCCAACTTCTTCAACAGGGTGTGTTACCGCAAAGGCAGAACCGTAGCCGTGAGTGCAACTGCCAGAAAACTTGCCGTTATACTTTGGAATATGGTGGTGAAAAATATGCCTTATAAACCACCAACAGATTACCTGTTCCTTGACGAAAAAAGAAAACTCGGTTTAGTGAAGCGTATCCGAAAACAAATTACTAAATTTGAACTCACTAATCAAGACTTAGGATTGGCAACAACCTGATTATGAACAACAATAAAAAAACGTTAGTCAGAATTATAACAGACGACAAAAAACATTAACACATGACAGAAGATAAACTTGCAGTATTAATTGACGCAGACAATGTTCCTTATTCGAACGTAAAAGAAATGCTTGCTGAAATCGCAAAAAACGGAACACCAACAATAAAGAGAATTTATGCAGATTGGACTAAGTCTACTGTTTCGGGCTGGAAAAATGTTCTCTTAGAAAATGCAATCACCCCAATTCAACAATATAGTTATACTACTGGTAAAAATTCTAGCGACAGTGCATTGATAATTGACGCTATGGACATTTTGTATTCAGGAAAAGTAAATGGCTTTTGTATTGTTTCCAGCGACAGTGATTTTACGAGATTAGCGACAAGACTAAGAGAGGCTGGAATGACAGTTATAGGCTTTGGTGAAAAGAAAACGCCACAGCCATTTATTTCGGCTTGTGATAAATTTATTTATTTAGAAATTCTTAAAACAGTGGCCGCTGAATCAAAAGCTACAACAAAACCAATTGCCAAGCCGAAGAAGAAAGAACCTATCAGTAAAGTAGATAGTGAAACAATTAGAATAATAACAGAAAGTGTTAACGATTTGGCTGACGAAACAGGCTGGACATTTTTGGGTAGTTTAGGAAACTACATTCTTAAAAAGAAACCAGACTTTGACCCAAGAAATTATGGATTTACCAAATTACTTCCATTAATAAAAGACATCAAAAAATTTGACATTGACGAGAGAGATAGTGGAGTGAATAATATTAGACATATATATTTAAAACAAAAATAACTACCGCTAACACGGGTAACCGTTGCACAACCACCTCTTTCTTCAAACTAAAAGTGAAAACGCCTAAAAAACGGCTTTATTAGAAGCGATTTAAGCAAGGTTTAGTTGAGGAGCGGAGAAAAATAGCTGTGTTTTTGGGTGGCGCTAAAAAGACTTATTTCAATTTGGAGCAGCGTGTTTTCAATAAACCCGAATATTCCTTGCGGAACTGCTAATTCTTGGGCATTGCTCCGGACTTTTTTAGGCACAAATTTCAATAGTTTTTTCAGGTTGTAGGCTAAAGCTGCCATCAATACATGTTTATTGGCTGCTTTCATGCCCCGTGCATATACTTTTTTCATGCCCATAAAGTTGATGAGTGTGCCTAAAACGGGTTCTACCGTGCTACTTCTGCGTTTGGTGAGAAAACGGGTGTAGTTTTTGTCTTTGTTCAGCTTTGCATGCATCTTGTCGTAGAGCGGTTTATGAATGCTGTCATCGATTTTCTTGAACTTACTTACCTTGCCACAACAAGCTTCCCGCAAAGGACATTTCCCACAACTACTTTCGCTGCTGCGATATACTTTCTTTTGATATCCTTTGCTATCGGTTTTAATGCCTTTGAAGGTGAGTATGGCTTTGTTGCCGCCTGTTTTAATACATTCATATTGGTTCTGTTCTTTGTTGTAAATAAATCCTTCTCGTTCTGCTTTGTACTGACCAAAGTTTGGGATGTAGGCATTGATATTGTTTTCTTCTAAATACTGCAATGCTTCACCACTGCTGTAACCGGCATCAGCCAAAACTTCATCTAACTGCAAATGATTTTGCTCAAAGTTCTCTATGGTTTGGTCCATTACTTCTGAAAAAATTGCACTGTCTTTACTCCCTGCAGTGCTGGCACAAGCGCCTGTAATAACGTGGTGGGCGTCATCTACGGCTAATTGTCCTGCGTAATTCAGTTGCCTGGCTTTGCCCGGTTTTACACTTATTTTCGCATCCGGGTCGGTAGGTGAATAATGCGTGTGGTTGGAAAGGAATTTAGGGCGTATTTCTTCCCCATCTTCATCTTTGCGCTCGCTCTTGGTGTTGCCGGGCATGCCTTTGTAGGCTTCTTCTTTCCATTTGTGATGCCGCTCTACCAACTTTTTCCTTTCTGTTGTTACCTTAAACTCACTGTTTTCTTCCAGTTCCTTTACAAAGGCGGAGGCATCTTCCAATACTTCTGATTCGACTTCGCTCACCACAAGCTTTTCTACCAAACTATCCATACTGGCATTGGCTTTAATGTAGGCGCTGTCAACTGCTTGGCGTTTGCCGCGTACCATCCCTTTTTCTACACATTTTGAAAGTATTTTACGAAACAGAGCAAGAAATACTTCTTCTCCCAATAGTTGCCTTGTTCTTGATATAGTGGAATGCCAAGGCAACTCTTCATTCAAGTCGTAACCTAAAAACAATCGCACATCTAAGCAGTTGCTGCAATAGCGAAGCAAAGCCCTGTCGCTGTTGATATTGTTCAAATAGCCAACTAATAATATCTTAAAGAAAACTACCGGATCAATGCTCTGCTGACCTTCTGTACCATAGTATTTTTTGGTTTCGGAATATAAAAATCCAAACTCTAATTCACGGTTTACTTTGCGGTAGAAATTGTCTTGAGGAACCAAGCCGTCTAAGCTGAGTTCGTAAAAGAGTTGCGGATTGAATTTTTTATGTCCCTGCATGGTGCAAAAATATACATATTTAACTAACTATCAAATTGTTATGACATTTTTTGTATTCTAATTTTTATTTTACTTTTGAGTCGTGCAACAGGTACAAGGGGTTTGCGATAGCGGGGGTTCCGTGCTTCGCAGACACATTTGTGCAAGGTGGAAGTTCAGTTCTCCGTATGAAGTTTAGTGCTAAAACTCCCCGCCATCGCAAACCCCCGAACCGTCAAACTGTCTAAAAACCCCATACTTGTTAACACACAGATTGTTAATAAGTTATATCCAAATTAGTTGTTTAATGAATTGATTGTCAGTATGTTTACTGCATGAAATTCATACAAGGCAAGGACAGAAATCAAATCACTTTCTTTTGTTTGGAAGAGCAAATTGAGCATAATAATGAAATCAGGTTTATTGAGCTGTTTGTGAACAGCATCAATTTAGCTGATGCGGGTTTTAAATTGGACTTTATTGAAAATGGGCGTCCCGCCTATCACCCTGCTGATTTGTTGAAGCTGTTTTTGTATGGTTATTTGAACCGCATACGCTCCTCGCGTCAGTTGGAAAAAGAATGTAAACGAAACATAGAATTGATGTGGCTCATGCGTGGTCTTGTTCCTGATCACAATACCATTGCCAACTTTAGAAAAGACAATCCTCAAGCCATTAAAAATGTGTTTCGTTCAACCGTCAAACTCGCACAACATTTTCAGTTGATTGGCGGTAAGTTGATTGCCGGTGACGGAACCAAACTCCGTGCACAAAATTCCAAGAAAAACAACTTTAACGAAAAGAAAATTGAGCGACACATTGCTTATATTGATAACAAACTCGATGAGTACAACTCCATATTAGCAAGCGAAGACAAGGATTTAAGTGAGGAGAAAAAGCAAGAAATCAACGGCAAAATCAACAAACATCAGCAGCATAAAAAACAATACCAAGATTTTCAAAAGCAATTAGACGCTACAGGCGAAGTGCAAATTTCTACTTCTGACCCTGAATCCAGACAAATGATTGTTCGCAACAACATTACCGAGGTGGCTTATAACATCCAAAGTACCGTGGATGCCAAACTCAACATTCCAATTAATTACGAAGTTACCAATGAGAATGATTCCAAAGCCATGGGAAGCATGCTCCAGCAAGCCGTTGAAGTATTAGGAAATAATGAATTTACAGCCGTTTTTGACAAAGGCTACCACACCGGAAGTGAGTTCAAAAAAGCAGATGGACTGGGCGTAGATGTGGTGGTGGCTATTCCTGATATTTCTTCTTCTTCTATGGCTCCTGACCCTTCATACAACGTGGCAAACTTTGTTTTCAATGAAGAAGAAAACGTTTACATCTGTCCGCAGGGAAACGCACTTTCTACCAATGGTAAATGGTACAAAAAAGACCGCAATTATGAAGGAAGAAAAAAGCAGCCACCGATTTTGGTTCAGCATTACAAAACAACAGCCTGCAAAACCTGTCCACTCATCAACAGCTGCACCAAAAACACAAGAGGTAGAGGCAGAGTTATTGAGCGAACAGAATTTGCACCATACATAGAAAAAACAAACTTCGTATGCAACAAGCCGGTGATCTCTACAGAAAACGACAAGCCATTGTGGAACACCCTTTCGGGATTATCAAACGCCAGTGGGATTTTTACTACATCATGACCAAACAAGGAATATCAAGAGCCTCTGCCGATGTAGGCTTGATTTTCACCGCCTTTAACCTACGTAGAATCTTTAATCTTCTTGACCCAAATCTGCTTAAAAAGTTCCTCAAAGAACTTGGCTTTATTTTTTCCATTCAGAGGAGTCAATTTAAGGCGTTTTACGACACTTTCTTTTTCAAAAAGTGGGGATCATCTTCTAAAATAAATCTCATTTTAAGTTCCTGAAAGTGGAGTTATTTGCATAGTATTGCGAAAGGATTAATGAGAAATTAGGTTATTAGACAGACTGACGTTATGAATTACCCGGAAACCCCCAGCAACCGCATTCAAATGGACATAGTATAGGTGCGGAAAATGAATGTCGATGAGTATAGGAACCGCAATCACAAATAAATCCTACCGCAATCTGATATGAACAATCAATCTCAGATTGATGTTTCCAATTACATTGGGCATTGAGATTGTGAATACCGAATAAAGACCCCAGTATGAACCATATTGTAACAATATTACTTTGTAAGTTACAAAACACAAAAACAAAATAACAGAAATAAATAATAAAAAACAAATATCAGCATTGCCCAATATACAAACAATGGCATTGATAGATTGAAAAATTATTTTTTATCCAAACTTATGCGTAATGGAGTCAGTACTTGTGCGGTCATATACATAAGTAGGATTGTCTGTTTTTATGATTTTGCAACCTAAATGCAGTGCTTTGGTAAAGAGTTTTGTATCGCTACCATAGTTGATATTTTCAAAGCAGTCAAGTTTGAAAAAAACTTCTTTCTTAATACAGAATGTAGCTCCAATGACACATTCTGTCAGGCTGATTTTCATTGTGGGGTTGCGAATATCAGGCACATATTGGTCGCCAATAATTCTAACTCCGCCATGCAGCAGGTCTGTTTCGTTATTCTTTTCCAGCATTTCTTTTCTTATTTTTAAGTGCTCAGGTTCATAAAAATCATCTGAGTCCAAAAATGTAATATAACTGCCATGGGATAATTTTGCACCATTGTTCTTTGCAATTGCATCTCCCTGGTTGGGTTGTTTGACATATCTGATTTTTGGGCTGAGAAACGCTTGGACTGCTTGTTCTGTATTGTCTGTGCTGCCGTCATCCACAATCACGGCTTCCCAGTCCGTTTCTGTCTGTGCAATGAGAGAGCGCAAAGCTCTAATTAAAAGTTGTTCCCTATTGTATGTAGCAATAATTACTGAGAAAAATGGTTTCATTTTATTGTATCAAATAGGGTTTGT
>JAHBTI010000044.1 GCA_019638705.1 Bacteroidota bacterium | reverse complement strand
CTCGCTTTTGAGTCAGGTATTTCAAGAATACAAATAGCAAGAATAGAAACCGCCCGCATAAATCCTACAATCAGCACTATTTTTACGGTTGCTCGCGCAATGGAAATTAATGCAGACGAATTTTTTAAATTCAAATTGTAAAAACTATAAACCTTTATTAAAGTTCATAACGTTTTTTGGGGTAGCTTGTAATTTAAAAACAAAAAAGCCCCGCGAGATAAACTCGCGGGGCTTTTTACTTTAATGTTATTTAATGCTTAGTGCGCAACAGTCATTTTCAAAGTAGTAACGTTTCCGTTGTTGCTTACGCGCACAAAGTAATTTCCGTTAGCTAATTCTTTGGTGCTGACAGAAATTTCCTGCACACCATTGTTCAGGTTTTTGTCGGCAACGGTGCTTACCAATTTACCTTGAACATCAAATACTTTTACCGAAACAGTTGCAGCGTTTTCTAAATTTAAACGCACGGTAACTTCGCCTGCATTCGGGTTAGGAAACAAAATCACACTTGAATTTCCGGCAGTCAAGTCTTCAACGCCTGTTGTGTTATCAATGCCTTCACCTTTCAAAATAAATGCGTAGTTGCTTTCGTCTGTATCATTGTTTGTAATAACAATATTAGTCGTGCGTGTACCTGCTGTAGTCGGTAAAAATTGCACGCTGAAAGTTTGAGAGGCACTGCCGGCAATTACTAAAGGAAATGAAGGAGCGTTTTGCAAAGTAAATTCACTTGCATTAGCACCGTTAAAAGTGATACCCGAAATCGTTAAAGGTAGAGTACCGGTATTTTGAATAATAAAAGATTTGGAGCTTGAAGTGTTTATTTGTTGAGAACCAAAATCGGTATTATCTGATGCTGAAGCAGAGCTTGCACCTGCAACAATGTTTACACCGTTACCTTGCACATTAATTTCATTAACTCCGGCGGAAGCTTTCACGGCAAAATCATAGAACGTTTCGTTGTAATCGTTGCTCACTACATTTACGATTGCAGATTTTGTTCCCACAGCAGCAGGATTAAAACTTATGCTGATAGTTTGTGAACCGCCCGGCGCAATCACCGCAGGGAATGCCCAGGGGGAATTAGTAATAGTGAAAGAACTCGCGTCAGCACCCGACAACACAAGTTTAGAAATATACAATGTGCTGTTGCCTGTATTTTTAATTACAAAAGGTTTTTGAACAACAGCAGCCCCCACATAAGCGGTGCCAAAATCAGTATTGTTGCCTGTGCTGAAAGCTGTGTTACCCGAAGCGATAGCCACCGAATTTCCTTCAATGTCAATTTCAGGATTTAGAGCCGAAGCAGGATTGTAAAGAGCTACCAACTGACCTTGTTCTACTATGGCAGGAGGAGCCGAAGCATGAACCTGAATAGAAGACAAGAACCAACCTGCACCTAAAATTTCTTGTGCGTCGGTAATACCCGAAGCCTCTTCGTCTTGCGTAATAAAGTTAGCTCCACCGTTTAAGAAACGAGTTGAATCGCAATAAGCAACAGGTGATATGACATCAGTAGCAATGTCGTATTGCAATACACGCCCAATGTGAACGTTGTTACCGGCATCTTCCACAATTAAAATGTGTCCTGAATGGTCAATGGTAATGTTATCCATCATTCTTGCGTTTTGTGCAACGGGCACACCTGCATAACCGCTTACAATTTCAGTGCCGTCAATAACCGGAGTAATAGTTCCGCCCAATTCAGGCTGTTCAATGTTAATGAAACGTAATCTCCACATACGCGAAGGTTGGGTCATGCTGTTAGTTGTAACAAAGTAAAAATCATTAGGGCTTGAAGGGTCAAAAGCACCGTCTTCAGGGCGTAAGAAATTAGTAATGCCTAAGTTGTTGCTTTGAGTTTGCAGCGAACCGCCTGTAATAGCACTTACATCACCATTGTTACCAACAGCCACCAAAGAGAACGTTGAGTTGGCAGGAATGTTTAGCGCATTGGTTTCGTTTGCTATTGGCGAACCGCCCACGATTGCTTGCACACCGTACAATTTACCGCCAAACAAACCTGCTTTTTCAATCACAGAACCCGTGTTTGATTTGTCGCCCACATAAACGTAAACCTGACCGGGAGTAGAATCATCCATGCCGATGACTACCGTTTTACTACCCGAGTGTGCAGAAGCTACTTGATTTTCGCAAGAGTGTTTCCCGAGATGAGGTATTTCGTAGCTTGTACCTGCTTCTGTTCCTGTGGCAATGTGAGCAAACATACGACCTTCGTTACCTGTTTCTTCACCATTAAGATAAATGCGGTCTTTGGTGCCGGTGTTTGTAAATTTGTTGTAATACGCTTCAACAGGAGCTAAGTCGCCTGAGCAATAACGCCCCATATTGGTTAATGGAGAAGTATTTCCTGCATTGTAAGTTGAATAAGTTGAGGAAGCAACATTCCACAATTTTACATTTTGAGTTAAATCCGAACCGGCAGTAACAGCATGAGTGGTTTTGTTAACTGTCCATTTAGATACAAAGGTGCCGGGCTGACCGTAAGCGTGAACAGCACCCAGACCGTTGCCCAACTCGTGGTTTAACAAAATTGTGTAGGTTCCGTCGTTGTTGTCATACGAACCTAAGCCGTCAGGAATACCTGCCATAGAGTATGTGCCAATGGCATTGCCGGCGGTAAGAATTGAAGTAATACTTACAGTTGGTACACTTGGATGTTTAACCAAATAAGGAACAACCGAACTGTTTGGACCTTGTGTTTGTGCTTGCAATGCAGCTACTAAGGCTACACAAGCAATTGATGTGGTAAATTTTTTCATAATTTCAATTTTTTGATTTTTTAGATGTGTCAAAATTATGCTCAAGACTAACTCTTAGTGTTAATCTTGTGTAATGAAATCTTTAAGTTTGAAAGGAGTTAATTGCAGATTAATTAACCTGCTAAACTTGACTTTATAATTAAGAAATAGAAAATTTACCTGTTTTAAAGTTTATGTTACAAACAAAATGAAACGCTTGCTTATTTCTTTACAAACTTTTTAGTACAAGAAAAATTAGAAGTCTTCACCGTGATAAAATAAATCCCTTTTTCCAACTCACTTACATCAATAGAATTAGAAATGTTGAATGTTGAATGTTGAATGACTGTATTTCCTAAAATGTCCGTTATTTTTATTTCCGCTTCTGTTTTCCCATTCATCATGTTTAATTCCACATTCAAAATTTCTTCCACAGGGTTCGGATAAACTTTAAACTTTAAACTTTCAACATTCAACCCTTCAACTCCAACTATATTAGATTTCGCCGAAAAAAAACTTAATCCGCCCGCAGCATTTCCCATAAATAAATCCCGCTTGTTGTCGCCGTCAATGTCTTCGTACCAAACTGTTGTTTGCACGCCTTCGTTGTAATTGTTTAACTTATCCGTGATTAAAGAAAATGCAGAATTAATATCCGCAACATCATAATAAAAAATTCTACCGTCCACAGAACCCACAAGCAGCTTGGTTTCAGAACCGTCATTAAAAAAATGCGGCGTGGCGTAACCATACAAACCGTAAACAAAAATATCGCCTTTCACATCCACATTGCCGAGAAAGTTGGTGATTAAACTAAAACTTGGCGTAGCATTTGTGCTTACATTTTTGTAAAAAGAAATGCGTCCGTTTTGTGTGCCGATGAGTAAATCCAATTTTCCGTCTTTGTCCAAATCAAATAATTGTGGCGCGGCAATAGCTGAATTGGTAATGAAATTGAAAGGATTATTATGAAACACAAAATTTCCATTCGCTGTTTTTTCCAACCAATGAACAATGCCGTTTGAAGTTCCGATGCAAATGTCCACATCGCCGTCATTATCAATATCGCCAACTGCGGGTAGGGCATAACTTAAATTTTGTGAAGTCAAATTCGCGAAATCTCTTGTAATCAAAGAAAAAGTTGGTTGTGTGGGAGTGCCAATGTTTTCGTACAACGTAAGCGAAGCGCGCAAAGAATTACCAATGTAATAACCGTGAGTGCCAATGAGTAAATCTTTTTTTCCGTCTGCATTGTAATCAAACAAAACAGGAAAAGAATTTTGACCGACTTCAATCATTTCGTCCTGCAAAAAATTCTTTTTTCGGAACTGAAAATTTACGGTGTTGGTTGCGCTCACGTTTTCATAATACCAAATACTTTGGTAATTCTCGCTCGTAGCAACGTTTGGCGTGGCAATCAAATCTTTTTTTCCGTCGTCGTTCACATCAACATAATAAGTGCATGGAAAAGAATTGAGTTTAATTTGTTGCGCCGCGCTCGGATATAATTTTGTGGTATCCGTAAATAAAGGCGCGTTCACACCGTTTCCGCCATTGTGAATGTACTGCACGGTGCTGCACGAAATATCACCAAGAATAATGTCCTGGTCTTGGTCGCCATCGCTGTCCAAGCAAGTGAGGCAAGCACCCGCGTGATATGTTTTTGCTTCGCCGTTTTGATTTTGAACGGAAACTGAATTTTCGTTGCAGTAATTCAAATTCACCATGCACATACTTTCCGCGAGTTTTCCCCAACAGTTGTCGGTGTATTCAAACTTTAAAGCGGATTTGTTGCCATACGTTTCCATACTCAAATTTTTGTGAAACTGAATAAATGCACCGCCCGAAGAAAAAGTTAAAACATCTAAATCACCGTCATTGTCCACATCGGCAATACCCGGCACGCCGATGGAGCTGACGTAAAGATTTGAGGTATCAACGCCGCTCGTGGGGTCATAATCAGAATATACCAAATCAGACACTAAAGAAAAACTTAAACTACTTTGCGGCGTACTGGTGTTTTTATACACTTTCATTCCCAAAGAACTCACCGAAGTAAACAAATCTTCTTTGCCGTCCCCGTCATAATCCAAGAGCACAGCCCAATCGCGGCAGGGCGGGAAATAATACGTTAAAAAAGGGTCGTATTTATATTTTGTTTCGCCCGCATTGCCAACGTTGATGAAGCAACGAAAAAATCCTGTACCGTTATTATTTGAACGGTCAAAAACTACAATGTCTTTTTTGCCGTCAAAATTCAAATCCATAGACGACACGTTTGAAAAATTGATGCCGTTTGCCCAAGGCATTTTTAAAACGTAATTGTTTTCAATTACACAAATAGTATCTCTGCCAAGCTGCAACTGTGCGAAGATGTACGCGGGAAGAAGTGCGAGAAAAAATATGAAACACGTTTTTTTCAAGAGCAAAACAAAGGTAGGTAAATTATTTTTTTACTTTCGTGCTTTTCAATTATGGAACTTTTATTTGCCTCAAACAACAAAAACAAACTGAAAGAAATAAGCGCACTCCTGCCAAAAGGCTATATTTTACGCGGTTTGCAAGAGGTTGGCATTACACAGGATATTCCCGAAACAGGTGCAAGCATAAAAGAAAATTCGTTTTTAAAAGCACAATACGCTTACAATTTTTTGAAAACCAAAAATAAAACCATGCCTGTGTTTGTCGATGACAGCGGTTTGGAAGTGGAAATTTTGAATAATGCACCGGGCGTGTATAGTGCGCGTTACGCAGGCATTGAAAAAAATGATGAAGCCAACAACAAAAAATTGTTGCAGGCATTAAAAAATGCTACCAACCGCAAAGCGCGTTTTGTAACGGTGATGACATTAATTATAAACGATGAGGTGTTTTATTTTGAGGGCGAAGTAAAAGGAACAATTACTTACGAAGCGCGCGGGCATAATGGTTTTGGTTACGACCCTTTGTTTATTCCTCAGGGCTACCGCAGCACCTTTGCCGAATTGCCCGCCGACACAAAAAACGCCATTTCTCATCGCGGCATGGCAGTAAAAAAACTGACAGCATTTCTTGAACTGTTACAGCTTTAAAAAATTTGTATTTTTATAACCATGCACATCGGTTTGTTTTTCGGTTCGTTTAATCCTGTTCATGTGGGGCACACGGTGTTGGCTAACTATATGCTGAGCTTTACCGATATGGAGCAAGTGTGGTTGGTGCTTAGTCCGCAAAACCCCCTGAAACAAAAACAACAACTGCTTAATCAGCACAACCGTTTGCTGTTGGTTAATTTGGCTATTGACGAACACCCGAATATGCGCAGCAGCAACATTGAGTTTTCGTTGCCGCAACCGTCTTACACCATTCATACCTTAACTCATCTCAAAGAAAAATATCCGCAACATCAGTTCAGTTTAATTATGGGGCAGGATAATTTGCAAACCTTTTCTAAATGGAAAAATTATGAAGAAATTTTAAAGCATTGTCATGTTTATGTGTATCCGCGTCCTAATGGTACGCCCACGGAATTTGACAATCACCCGAAAGTTCACATTACCGATGCGCCCATGATGGATATTTCTTCCACCTTTATTCGCAAAGCCATTAAAGAAAAAAAGGATATTCGGTTTTTTCTTCCGCATAAAGTGTGGGAAGAAATTGAAGCAAGCGGGTTTTACGCATCGTAATCAATCACCACCGTTTCGGTAGTTGGGTGCGATTGGCAGGTGAGGATAAATCCTTCGGCAACTTCTTCGTCGGTGAGGGCGTAATTGGCGTTCATGTTTACTTTGCCTTCCAATAATTTTGCGCGGCAGGTGCAGCACACCGCCCCTTTGCAACTGAAAGGCGCATCAACGCCTGCTTCTATGGCAGCTTCCAAAATGCTCAATCCGCCTGTTTCCAGTTCAAAATCGGTTTCAACGCCATATTGAATTACTTTTACTTTGGCGTTTACATTGCCACCTGCTGCCGCTTGGTTTACGGCTTCTACAACCGAACTGAAATATTCAATGTGAATTTTTTCTTTGGCTGCTTTTAAATTTTCCAAAGTTGTTTTCACATTTTCCATCATCGGCGCAGGACCGCAAATAAAAAATTCATCGGCTTTCAGTCCGTTAAAACTTTCCAATAAGGCTTTTGCTTTGTCGCTTGTAATAATGCCTGTTTGCAAATCAGAAATTTTTTGTTCGGGCTGCTCAAATATGTAAAGCACTTTTAAATTGGGATTGCTTGCTGCAATGTTTTCTATTTCCGATTTAAAAATGGTGCTTGCTTCGTTTTTGTTGGCATACACCAACGTAATTTTACTTTGTTTTTCAACGTACAGTACACTTTTTAAAATGCTCATCATGGGCGTAATGCCGCTTCCGCCTGCAAACAAAACATAATGTTTGTTTTGATTGCCCGACAACACCGAATGGAAATTTCCCATAGGTGTCATTACTTCTAAACTATCACCAACTTTGAGATGACGATTTACAAACGTGGAAACTTTTCCGCCCGCCACTTCTTTCACGGCTACGCGCCATTCTTTTTCACCGTAAGGTGCGGAACAAAGGCTGTATGAGCGGCGTTCTTCTTTTCCGTCAATGTTTAATTTTAAGGTAACGTATTGCCCTTGCTTAAACTGATATTCGGGTTGTAACTGAGGAGGAACATCAAACGCTACGGAAACTGCTTCGGCTGTTTCGCGGCGAATGTCTTTAACTTTAAGAGTGTGAAAACGCGCCATACTTTTTAGAATAAGAGCGCAAAAATAGCTACATTTTTTAATTAGTCAATTACATAATTAGTTAATTCGGCAATTCATCGGACTCATAGAATTGCTAATTAAATATAGATTTATAAATTTGTGGCTTAAAAAAAGCTATGAATTGTCCAAAATGTAAATCAAAAGAATATGTAAAGAACGGC
>JAHBTI010000043.1 GCA_019638705.1 Bacteroidota bacterium | reverse complement strand
TCTCAAAACTCTCATTGCCGCAATTATCACTCTTTGCAGAGATGATGTAAAAATACGTTCCTGCCGCGCTGTCTTGTCCTTGCAGGTTTTTTCCGTCCCAAGCTATGTTGCCTGTTTGGCTTGTGAGTTCATACACCTTGTGTCCCCAACGGTCAAAAATAATGGCGGTAATTTCAGAAAGGTTGGAGGTTTTCAGGAAAAAAACATCGTTTACGCCGTCACCGTTTGGCGTAAACACGTTGGGAATTTCCAAACTTGCAGCAATATCAACGTTTATGGTGAGCGTGTCGCTGTCTTGGCAACTGCCCTTTGCCGTGAACAAAATTATCTGGTATGTTCCCGAACGTTGGTACTCTGTTTTTATGGGTTCAGAAATTACTGTTTGTGTTTGGCTTGTTCCGTTACCAAAACTCCACACCGATGTGATGCTTTGATTATTTATGCTTGATGTGGATTGGTTGTTGAACGTGATTGTTGTTGGTGCGCAGCCCCCTGTTTTGTCTGCGCTGAACGTGCCTGTGAGTATGCCGCTGATTACTCTTACTGAATCTGTGCTTGCACAACCGTTTGAATTGTTAATTGCCGTTATGGTGTATGTTCCCACTTCCATGGCTTTGAGTGTGGCAGTGGTGTTTGTGCCTGCCACCACTAATTTATTGCCGCTGTCCCAAACATAAGCATAGGTTTGTTCCTCAGGACTTACACGCGCACTTACATTGGCAAAGTTTTCGCCGCAATCCAAAATGCCCGGTGAAGGTGTGATGATTGGATAAATTCTAAAATCGCCCATAGTAATGGTGGTGAAAGAATAACAGCCGTTGTTTTCATCGCGCACCGTCATGCTGTATGTGCCGGGAACTGTCGCCACATAGCTGCTCACCAATTCTGCCGTTGGTTGTGGTGAGGGTCCCTGCCAAAGGGTGGCAACAATTGGTTTGTTGTTTATAAAGCCTGTTGAATTTAAAATACCTGTAATGCTCGAATTACTTAATTGCATGGTAGGTGTAATGCAAGTAATCAGCGTTTGTGTTACCGAAATTTTTGGTGTGGGTGTAAACAAATTTTGTTGCATGGGAATAACCGAACTGCTTGTGCAGCCATTGTCCTGGTCGGTAATAACCAAGGTGAAAATTCCTGCCGAAGTATTATTGCTTGGCGTAATGGTGTTTATGGTGATGCTTGCACCCTGCAAATTTTGTTGGGGCTGAAACTTCCATTCAAAGGTGGCTGCCGAGTTGGTGGTTTGTGCCATAAGCGTAACACTCGGTGTAAAACAAGTTAAAATTTGTGTGGGTACAATGGCTGAAATATTTGGTGAAATGGTATTCTGAACAACGGTAACCGGCATCGTTAAATAGCAACTGTTTTGAATGGACAGTACGCTCACCGTCCATGTGCCGGGTATGCTTACAACTGTAAATTGATTGGTGGAATACAAATTGCCGCCGGGTGCAAAAAAGCTGTAGCTCAAAGCTCCACCCGGAACAGGTGTGGAGTTGGCGTTTACAATGTTCAGTACCGTTAAACTATGGTTGCTGCAACCTACGGTAAACCCTCCGTGATTGGATAAAGTTCCTGTGCTGCTCACCTGAAAGGTTGGTGTGCCGGGTGAAGTAAGAATACTGAACGTTATTGGTGTTGAAGAACAACCGTTCTCATTATTGGTTAAGATATATGTATAAGTGCCAATGCCTCCGCCATAAATAGCAGGATTGGAACTCATGTTTACATTGCTTGCAGGGTAAGGCGAAAAGAAACTATGAGTGATGTTCAGTGTAGGGCTTTGCGCTGTTGCCGTTATGGTTTGCACCACAGGGTTGCTGCAATCAATAATCTGTAAACTTGGTGTGAGGGAAGCCACCACAGGGGGTGTGGTATTTTCAACAATGTTTAGGGTGTGGGTTTCCGTGCAGCCCGATGTGGGGTTTACGCCTGTTACTGTCCACGTTCCCAAATTAGTTTGGTCAAAGGTGTTTACCGTGCCTGTTAATGGAAATGATGTAATACTTGACCAGGTGTAGTTTAAAGCGGCATTGCTCGTGAATATTTGTATGACTGGATTGGAGCAGGTGATGGAGAATGTATTGCCATAAGGGAAGAAGGTGAATGTAGCTTGATAAACATTTACTAAAACGCTTGAACTTCCTGCAATGCAAACCGAAGTTGAAGTACCTGTAACAGAGTAATAAGTATTTACCGTTGGCGTAATGGCTATGGAATTACTTGTAGCTCCTGTATTCCATGAATAGGTAGTTGCACCGCTGGCTGTTAAGGTTGTTGTTTGCCCCGAACAAACAGTAAAGTTCCCCGATATACTAAGGCTTTGAGAGGGAGCTGGATTAAAAGTTACATACATGGTTGCGCTTCCGTTTGAGGCAAAACAGCCGTTAGAGCCTAATCCCGATACGCTTACCACACCCGAAGCAGAACCTGTAACAACGCTGATTGTATTTGTGGTGGAAGTACCCGTCCAACCGTTGGGTAACGACCATGTGTAGCTCGTTGCACCTGCAATTGGCGTTACCGAATATATGGTTGAAGTTGTTCCCTGACAAATCGATGATAAGCCGCTTAGCGTGGGCGTACAAGGCGATTCGTTATACAACTGCAGGACTTCTTGTTGTGTTAAAGCGCGGCTGTATAAATAAAAATCATCTAAATCTCCGGCAAAATATCTAGAATTAAAACCTCCGGCAGCAGCACCAATAACAATAGGCGAGAGATTTGCGGTGTTCACAAGGGCGGTTGTTCCTGAAACGTTACACACTATATTCGTTTGCAAAACCCCATTTATGTAAAATTTTATGGTTGAAATTTGCCCACCAAGACTTTGGTCGTAAACAAGAACAATGTGATTCCAAACACCGCTGTTCAAGCAGGCATTTCCCCTGATTAAAGCTTGAGTAGAAACATCTATACCCACTCCCTGTGCACAATAATTCCATACAATTTCAAACGCTGAGCCTCCATTTATATTACTACTTCCATAATCAAAACATGAACGTGGCGAATTAACAACGGTGTTAGTTGAGCGCGCCCAAAAAGATACGGAGCGGGAAGCTGTGCCTGTTGGTCCCGGAACTGCCATAAGAATGTAATTGCTGCTTCCGTTAAACGAATATGCCGAGTTTGGATTGCCGCATCTATCGGCTGTTAAAGAAGCACCCATTACCGTTCCATGATTGGCACTTACCGAATTATCGTTTGCGTTTCCCGAAAAAGTCCACTCGCCGACTAAACTGCTTGTGGGTACTTGAGCAATTAATGTGTAACAAAAAATAGTACAAAGCGCAACAAGAAAAAAGGATATTTTTTTCATAAGATAGTTCTGTTGTTGCTAAGGTAGTTATTCAAATAACTCATTATCTGGAAATTGTGTGAAACTACCTTTTAACTGTGTGAAATGCCCTTTTTATTGTGTGAAATAAAAAAACCGCGAATAAACTACTCGCGGTTTTTTTTAAAATATTGCAGAAAATCTTATCCTAAATACTGTTGCAACAATTTGCTGCGACTGCTGTGGCGCAGACGGCGAATAGCTTTTTCTTTAATCTGACGAACACGTTCACGGGTTAAATCAAATTTATCGCCAATTTCTTCCAAGGTTAAAGCGTGCGCAATGCCAATACCGAAAAACAATTTCACTACATCGCGTTCTCTTTCTGTTAATGTGCTTAATGAGCGGTCTATTTCGCGGCTTAACGATTCGTTCATTAAACCTGTGTCGGCTTTCGGTGAATCAAAATTTACCAATACGTCTAACAAACTGCTTTCTTCGCCGTTGGCAAAAGGTGCGTCCATGCTCACATGACGACCGCTTACTTTCATGGTGTCGCTTACTTTATCAATAGGCAAATCTAAAATCTCCGCCAATTCTTCGGCACTTGGTTCGCGTTCGTATTGCTGCTCTAATTTGCTGTATGCTTTGTTTATTTTGTTTAATGAACCTACTTGGTTCAAGGGCAAACGCACAATACGGCTCTGTTCTGCCAACGCCTGTAAAATACTTTGGCGAATCCACCACACGGCGTAAGAAATAAATTTAAAACCGCGTGTTTCGTCAAAACGGCGCGCTGCTTTAATCAAACCCAAATTTCCCTCGTTAATTAAATCGGGTAAACTTAAACCCTGATTTTGATATTGTTTTGCTACAGAAACCACGAAACGTAAATTGGCGCGGGTTAATTTTTCAAGCGCGGTTTGGTCGCCGTCTTTAATTTTTTTTGCTAAAATCACTTCTTCTTCGGCGGTAATTAATTCTTCTCGACCGATTTCCTGAAGATATTTGTCCAACGATGCACTCTCGCGGTTGGTAATGGATTTTGTAATCTTTAGCTGCCTCATGCTTTATGGTTTTGGATAATAAGAACGCGAATATACGAAAAAAAGCGGCTCGTTTTTGAGTATTTCATTTATTAACAATTTGCGCACCTAACCTGCTGATTTTCTTGTTATTGTTGGGGCGGTCTGCCCATATTCGGCGGTCTTCCGCCGGGGAACATCTGATTTTTTTGTTCGGTGTTTTCCTTAGGAACATCGCCGCTTTTAAAGCGTTTTAAATTGTAGGTGAGCGTAAACATCACATATCTTCTCAACACCATAGTATAATAATCTTCGGTGTAGTTGGCATTTACGATTCTGCCCACGCTGCGGTTTTGGTTTAAAATATCAAATACCGAAATTTTTGCTTCCAGCGCATTGTTCTTTAAAAATTTGTACGCAACATAAGCATTCCACAAGAAAAACTGCTGATTGAAATTTTGTGTTAAACCATTGTACAGCGTGTGATTAAGGTCTGTATTGAAAACAAAACCTTTATAAAAAATCCAGTTGATTTTAAACGAAGCATTGTGATTAAAATAATTGTTGTTGGATTGTGTTTGCAAGGTGTTTTTTACAATGGTGTAACCACCGTTGTACGAAAGTGAAAAATCCAATTTTTCGCTGATGTTGCTGCCAATAAAAATTCCGCCGTTGTAGGCGTAAGAATTTGAATAATTTAATTGCTCATTCATCATGGAAGGCGAGTGGGCGTAATTTAAACCGCCGTTAAAATTCATATTACTTT
The DNA here is from genome assembly GCA_019638705.1 of Bacteroidota bacterium. Lineage (GTDB taxonomy): Bacteria > Bacteroidota > Bacteroidia > B-17B0 > Aurantibacillaceae > Aurantibacillus. Next base: position 3,978 of record JAHBTI010000043.1, on the reverse strand, counting down.
TAATGGATTTGAGAGGAAAACCATACACACCAAAAGCGCGCAAGGTATAATAACCATTGAGGTTTACAGGTTTTGTCAATCGACTGCCTGCTCTCATGGTATAACCCTGAATAAGAGAATCATTATTTAAAATATAAGTGGTGTTGCTTATGTAATTATTAATTTGATTTCCGTTTACAAAAAACATGGCGTTGCGTTGCGTTTCTGCATTAAATCCGCCAAAACGAATGTTCACATTGTTTGCAAAGGTTTGTTTTAAATCCACGTTTCCTGTGCGCACCTGCACAGGGTTTGAAATATCCAATACGCTTTGAAGTTGCGAAATGCTCGGAATGTTAGTGTTGGTACGATAATAAATTCTCAAATTTTTACTCTTGTTGAATTTATAATTCAACTGCGCGTTCGGCAACATGTTGTTGAATGTTTTGCTTACAGGATAGGCAATCGGAAACGTTTGATTGCCGTTTAATTCTGCATTCTGCGCATCTGCACCAAAACTAAGATTAAGTTTGTCTTTTTGATAGCGGTAACTTGCACCACCTTTTTGCGTGGTGTAAATGTTTTGATATTTGTTTGAAAGCGGCACATTAAAATCATCATAAACCAAAGAAAGTGTATCATAATCATTGGTTGATTTATCGGACTGACTGTTGTTGTATGAGGGGCTGTAATTGAGTTGCAGCATAGAAAATTTTCCCAAAGGTTCGGTGTAAGACAAACTTCCCGACACTTTTTTGGTAAAACCATACGTGTTGTATTGCTGGTCAAGATTGGTGCTGCCTGTGCTTAAATAATTTCCGTCATTGCCGCGTTCTGAAAGTTGCGTGGTTAAGTTGATAGAAAAGGTTCTTCCTTTTTTCGCCAACTTGTGCTGAAACAAAGCATTGTTGCTAAAGTCATACCCCGAATTTCCGATGTTTGACAAGACATTTGCGGTGTTTACAATTTGGTCTAAAACAGAATTGCTGTTAATTAATTCGGTGTTTGAAGTATTGTTTTGAAAACTTAAACTTGGCACAAGCGTTAATTTATTGGCGGAATCAATGTTGTATTCAAAACGGAAATTCAAACGGTGGTTCATGTTTTTATTTCGGTTGTCGTTTGTTTCCTGATACACCTGTTTGTTTTCGGTAAAATAACTGTCGCGTATTTCGCTGTAATTGTGGTTATCCGAATAATTGAAAAAATAACTGCCCGACACGTTTATTTTCTTTCCCCACACATCGCTGTAATTTAAACCTGCCGCGTGCGTGGTGGTGTTTCCGTTTTGCGGCGAAGCCATTAATGCAGAGCCTGCGCTGTTTCCGCCCCGTCCGCGCCCGCCGCCCGAACTGCCCATTGCACCTGTAATATCAGAGGCACTAAAATTTTGCTGATTGATATTGTTGGACAGCAACAACAAACTTACACGTTGCGCACCGTTAAAATGATTGAGTGCCGCACCTGCATTATAGCGCGCCTGCGGATTTTCGTCCACACCGCCACCTGCATACACACGACCAAACTGCCCCACATTTTTTCCGCTTTTGGTAACAATGTTTATTGTTTTTTGCTGGTTGCCGTCGTTAAAGCCTGTAAATGCCGACTGGTCGCTCATCTTGTCAAAAATTTCCACCTTGTCAATAATTTCGGCAGGTAAATTTTTTAGAGCCGCGTTGGGGTCATCACCAAAAAACGGTTTTCCGTCCACCAGCACTCTTTGCACAGTTTCGCCGTTCACTTTCACCCCCTCACCGTCAGAAGTTACGCCCGGCATTTTTTTGATTAAATCTTCGGCATTGGCATCGGGGTTTACTTTGTATGCGTCTGCATTAAAGGCTGTGGTGTCGCCTTTTTGCTCGCCGCGCACTTGCGTTGCACTCACCACCACTTCGTCCAAACTTTGCGACAGTTCGCGCATGGTAATTTTTCCCAAGTTAATCGGCTCTGTTTTTGTTTCTATGTTTCTGTATGCGTTGCGATAACTCATGTACGAAAACAGAATGATAAATTTTTTATTGGAAGCAAGCGAAAGAGAAAAATTTCCGTCCATATCCGCCACCGTGCCTGTTACAAAAGAAGAATCGGTGTTCATTGCCTTAACCGTTGCACCAAGCAGGGCTTCGCCGTTTTTATCGGACACATTTCCCGAAATTTTTACCTGAGAAAACGCAGCGTAAGAAAAAATGAAACATAAAGCCGAGAGAGGTACACGAAAATTCATTGCGGTATTAGAGTGGCAAAAATAAAAAAGGTTTAAAACTTGCGGCACATTTTCAACTTTCATCTTTTTGAACTTCAAACTCAAATACTTACTTTTACCCTTAGTTGAAAGTTACAGGTAAATATTTTTTTATTGCTTTTGTTTTTTGTGCGGGTTTTTCTTTGGCGCAAAACGAAAACTCCAAATGGTATTTTGGTTTTGGTGCAGCTCTTGATTTTATGACCACTCCGCCAACGCCTTTAAACAACTCTGCCATGAATACCTTGGAGGGCTGTGCAAGCATAGCCGATGCCGCAGGTAATTTATTGTTTTATACTGACGGTATAACCGTTTACAATGCTTCACATAGCCAAATGGTTAATGGCACAGGTTTAAACGGAAACTTTTCTTCCGCGCAATCAGCAATTATTGTCAGGCAACCGGGCACTTCAACCATTTATTATATTTTTACTATGGGCTCAAACGGCGGTATGGGTTTGTGTTATTCTGTTGTGGACATGAGTTTGGCGGCAGGCATGGGTTCGGTTACAGTAAAAAATGTTAATTTAAACTCGGGTGTAAGTTGTGAAAGGCTTTCTGCTACCAAACATACCAATGGTGCTGATTACTGGATAATGACACACGAGCGCAGCACACCTAACCACAAAGCCTATCTGCTTACTGCTCTCGGAGTTAACCTCACGCCTGTTGTGTCTTCAATAGGCGACTCACCTACAGGTATAGGCAGTATAAAATTTTCGCCCAACGGACAAAAATTAGCAGAGGTTTTTTATACTGCTCTTGTTGGCAATGCTATGGTGCTGTATGACTTTAACAAAACCACAGGGGTAGTTAGTAATTCTTTGGCTTTTGCAGGAGGCTCAACGTATGGCTGCGAATTTTCACCTGACGGCGCAAAATTATATGCTTCTAATCCTTTCGGTAGTATAATGCAATGGGATTTAAGCGCGGGTTCTAATACGGCTATTTTAGCTTCTGTTTATACTGTTACAAATGGTATTATCTCCTATGCTATGCAATCAGCACCTAACGGAAAAATATATCTTACAAATGGTAATTCTACATCTCTTCATGTGATTAACAACCCCAATGTGGTAGGAGTTGGCTGCAATTTTGTTGCTTTGGGGCAGCCTGTGGGAGTTATCAATATTCACTCAAATAATATGTCTTCCTTTGGAACTGGCTTACCCGCCATGTTTGCAACCCCCTGCCTTACTTTTACTACGGGCGTTGGCAACATCACCACCTGTTACGGTTCTAACATGGGTAGTGCAAGCATCTTGGCGGTGGCAGGCAATTCAGGCACACTAAGCTATACATGGAGTAACGGCACAAACACATTTACCACACAAGGCATTAGTAATGTTCCCGTAGGTTTATGGACGGTAATTGTTTCAGACGCTACTAATTGCTCAACCTCAAGCATTGTTACCATTACCCAACCTCTACCCATAACTGTAACTCTTACGAGTAGCAGTCCAAGCGTATGCGCAGGGGGCGGCGTAGTGCTTACGGCAACAACAAGTGGTGGCACAGGCAGTAGTTATACTTATAGCTGGAGTAACGGTGCAACATTTTCATTAGCTGTAGGTAGCCAAACTGCACAAGGCGTGCACATATTCACAGCCGTAGCCACCGATAGTAATAATTGTACAGGTAGCAATACCATTGCTCTAAATTTTTTACCAAATCCTACACTAAACATTAGCACCAACCAAACCCTTTGTACCAATCAATCTACCACGCTCACGGCAAGCGGTGCAATTACTTATACA
>JAHBTI010000042.1 GCA_019638705.1 Bacteroidota bacterium | reverse complement strand
AATTTCTCCATTTATAGTGCACGATAACTTTACGGTATTGTAGATTGTGCCAAATTTTTCAATATTCTTCTTTAGCAATACGGTATTTATATTTTCATCAGCACTGTAAATAATTAACTTGTAATTTATATTATCCATTTTCACAGGTTTTTCCGTGCGAATAGCGGACACATTTACTACGGCTTTTGCATAAGTGAAATTCATCATAGCAGAAAATCGTTCTACATTTTTTAGCATACACGCAGCAAAAGCTCCTAAAAAAAGTTCGGCAGGATTAGGTAAAATTTCTGCTGAATTTGAAGTCGTTCCAAAAGCTATCTCATTTTGCTTTATTTGTAGTATCGCATCTTTTGTTGAAACAGATGAAGCCTTAATTTGATATTCCATAATTATTTTTTTAGCAACATTTCGAACTTGGTGAACAACAATCCGCTGGCTTTTCGGCATAAACCGTTATGCTTCTAATTACCGTATCGTTTGCTTTGTATTGCGTAATTTCTTCTTCATTTAGATAATCCTTCAAAATATCGTCAGGAACAATAATCGGTTTGTCTTTTTGAATAATCATATTTGCAAATCCAACTTTGCTTACAAAGCTCAAATATTCTTCTTTATCAATCGCACTTGCCACACATCCTGCATACATTTCAGCCGCATTTTTAATTTTTTCGGGTAGTTCTCCTGTTAAAACAATATCTGAAATACTGAAATGTCCGCCTGGTTTTAATACGCGGAACATTTCGGCAAAAACCGCTTGTTTATTCGGTACAAGGTTTAAGACACAATTGCTCACAATGACATCTGCCGTATTCGCGGCTACAGGCATATTTTCAATATCACCTTGTCTAAATTCAACATTATTAAAACCCAATTTTTCTGCATTTTGCCGAGCTTTATCAATCATCGCTTCTGTAAAATCAATTCCGATAACTTTTCCAGTTTCGCCTGTTTCTGCTCTGGCAACGAAACAATCATTACCCGCTCCGCTTCCTAAATCAATAACGGTATCGCCTTTTTTGATTTTGGCAAATTGTGTAGGCAAGCCACAACCCAAACCTAAATCTGCATCGGGATTATAACCATCCAGCTCGTTGTATTCTTCGCTCATGATGTTATATACTTCGGTGCTACAACTACCTGCACCACAGCAGGAAGAAGCGTTACTTCCTTTGTCTTGTAAAGCAATTTCACTGTATTTTTGCTTTACCATTTCTTTGATTTCTTGTTCTGTTTGCATTGTATTTATATTATTAATTAGTGATTGATTAACAGCAGTTTTGCTTGGTAACTGTTGTGATGATTTTTGAAAAATAATTTTTAAGGACTTCAAAAGTTTTTTCATCAATACAATAGCAAATCGCATTGCCTTCGATGTTCCCTTTGATTAATCCTGCATTTTTAAGCTCTTTCAGATGTTGCGAAACGGTTGGTTGAGCAAGTGGTAATTCATTTACGATGTCTCCGCAAATACAAGCGTTTACTTTCAATAAATGTTCTATGATTGCCACTCTTGCAGGATGTCCTAATGCTTTTGCAATAGTTGCGATTTGATTTTGTTGGTCTGTAAAGTGGTCTGTTTTTGTTGCACCCATTTTTACACTTATTTAATATTGCAATATTACGATAAAGGTTTTAATTGTAAAATAATTTTCGTGTTTTTTTTTTAAATATATTGATGGAATAAAGTTTGTTCAGGCTGTTTTATGTCCGTCTGTTGATGTTAGCACGGTCGTTTGTAGGGTTGCAACTAATTTTGCAAATTTTACAAAAAACTGATTATCGCTCGGAAATAAAAATAATGAAAAAAATTGCACAATCAAAATATTAGTTCTACTTTTGTGAGTGAATACTAACTAACTTAATTATAATAGTATGGCAACATTTGAAAAAGAAAGTATTTTCAATCTGGAAAATTCAATTGAATACACAGATGGAGGCGTTATCAGCAAACAGATAACTAAAAGCAAAGGTGGAAATTTAACCTTGTTTTCTTTTGACAAAGAACAAGGTTTATCAGAGCATAAAACACCTTACGATGCCATTGTGCAGATTTTGGATGGCGAAGCAGAAATAACGATTGGAAGCAATTTACATAAATTAGAAAAAGGTGATTGTATCATTATGCCTGCAAACATTCCACATGCATTGAAAGCTGTTGAACGCTTTAAAATGTTGTTGACAATGATAAAACAAGAATAATCTAAATACTATTACTATGAACGGTAAAAATAACATCGCAATAGGATTTCTAACAATGGGCTTTTTTATGCTCTATGGATTCCTCTTAATTTATCTCCGTGATTTTGCACCGAACGCAAAAGAATGGGCAGAGTCATACAGCATAGGAAAACATTTTGAGACAAGACTTGCTCATGTACACGGCAACTTATTTGCATTTTTAAATATTTTGATTGGCTACTTATTAATTCAATTTAGTAATAAACTGAAACACATAAAAGCGATTTCAGGATTAGCTCTTGCTGGATTACTTATGCCAATAGGTATATTATTGGAAGTGTATTTAGGATTACCTCCAATTTTTGTATTGATAGGTGCGATTTCAATGACTGCATCTGTTATTTGGCTGGGCATTTCATTCTTAAAAACCGATAAAGTAGCTGACTTATAAATTATATTTATGAAAAAATATATCCCATATATATCTTCTCTTATTTTAGCAGGCTTCGGCTTACTAACGCTATTCCTTAGTTCTTCCGTAATTTTTGATTGGTTTGGAATACGAGCCAAAGAGGGCAATTATGTTTTGTTTATCGTTTGGGCAAATTTTATCAGCAGTTTGCTTTATCTTATTTCAACTTATGGTTTTCTAAAAATAAAAAATTGGACTTTTAAACCCTTATTGGTAGCAATGGTCATTTTGGTAGTCGCATTGATAGGCTTGTTTATTCATATTTATTCTGGTGGTATCTACGAAACAAAAACTGTTTTCGCAATGCTATTCAGAATTAGTGTTACCATAGCTTTTGTGGCTATTGCCTATTTTTCAATCAATAAAAAGAAATAAAAAAATTTATCTCATTATGTTAGTGAATACTCGCAAACTCATACTTAGCTTGATAGTTTTATCAGGTTGGAATATAGCCCAAGCTCAAGAGGTTTGGACACTGAAACAATGTATTGATACGGCACAAGTCCATAACAAGACTTTGCAAATCAATCGCAATAACATATCCATCAGCGAACAACGGAAAAAAGAAGCACAAGCTAACCTCATTCCGAAAGTTACTGCCAATGCCGATTACAAGTATTTTATGGAATTACCTACGCAGCTAATGCCAATGAATGCACTCAATCCGCAAGCACCGGAAGGACAATTCAGGGATTTGCAATTTGGTGTGCCACACAACATCAACGCCAATGTGCAGTTGGCTATGCCTTTGTATAATCCGCAAGTTTACCGAGCGATACAAAGCACACAAATTGCCAAAGAGCTTACAGAATTGCAATTCCAAAAATCGGAAGAACAGGTTTTGTTTAATATTACTACGCTTTATTACAATGCTCAAATCATCGTACATCAATTGGCTTTTTTGGATAGCAATATTGTGAATACCGAAAAGTTACTCAAGAATATGCAACTCTTGAAAGACCAACTCTTGGCAAAAGGTAGCGATGTGAGCAAAGTAAAACTTCAAGCCGAACAACTCAACACACAAAGGCAAAATGTAAACAACAAGCTTATTCAGGTTTTGAATGCCCTAAAATTGAATATGGGAATTTCATTGGAGCAGAATATTACTGTTGTTTCTGAAATCCAGCAAGAAGTTTCTTTAGAAAGTAAAACAAGAAATGTATTGGAGCTAAAAATTATCCAAAAACAAAACCAACTGCTTCATAGTGATTTAAAAACATTGAACCAATCAAGATTTTTGCCTTCGCTAAACTTAATTGCATCTTACGGAACAACAGGTTTTGGTTATGATAAAAAGCCCAACGATTTTCTGAAATTCTACCCGATTGGTTTTGCAGGTGTACAACTTAGCTACCCTCTTTTTAATGGAACAGTTACACAGCGAAAAATCAATCAAAAGAAATTGGAGATTAACAACAATGAATTGCAGTCAAAATTGATTACGGAAAAGAATGATATGGAAGTTGAAAATGCTTTCCGACAAAAAACAATTGCACAATCCACCATCACGAATACCGAAAGTCAAATTGCTTTAGCCAAAACGATTTATGAGCAAACTGTTTTACAACAAAAGCAAGGTACTGCAAGCCTTACCGATGTTTTGTTAGCTGATAACGCACTTCGTGAAGCACAACAAAATTACCTGAATGCAGTCATTGATTTTCTGAAAGCAGATTTGGAGTTTAAAAAACTGACAGGGTCAATTACATCAATTAAAAATTAAAAATTACGAATTTAAAATAGATAAAATGAAAAAGATAATTTGGATAATAGCTGGAGTTGCTGTAGTTGGTATGATGATGTTCAAACTTTTAAGCAACAAAAAAACCACCGAAAACAGAGTATATCAATACGATAAGGAAAAGCCAATTTCGGTAAGTGTTGATACAATCCGACTACAAAATATTGTTGATGCAGGCAACTATACAGGCACTTTTGAGCCGAATAAGGAAACAAAAATAAGTGCAGACATCCAAGGAAAAATCAATGCAGTATTGGTAGATGTTGGAAGCTATGTTTCTAAAGGGCAAACACTTATTCAGTTGGATAATTCACTATTGAAACTACAACTGCAAACGGTTGAAGTCCAAATTGAGGGCTTGGAAGACGATGTAAATCGCTATACTATTTTAAAAGAAGCCGATGCCGTTCAAGGTGTACAGTTGGAAAAAGCAAGATTAGGGTTGAAATCGGCAAAAGTTCAGAGAGCAACTTTGTTAGAGCAAATCAGCAAAACTTCTATTAAAGCACCTTTTAACGGTATTGTAACTGCCAAACTTAATGAAGAAGGCGGTTTTGCAGCACCGGGAGTTCCGTTGTTGCAAATAACAGACATAAGCACTTTACGCTTTACAGTCAATGTTCCCGAAAATGATTTGGTAAAATTCCAAAACTACCAAACTTACAAAATCAATGCAGATGTTTATCCCGACATTTCACTTTCGGGCAAAGTATCAATGATAGGAAGCAAAGCCAATATGGGCAACAGTTTTCCAATTCAATTTCAAGTTGCAAACACCAAAAATCTAAGTATCAAATCAGGAATGTTTGGAAAAGTTAATCTTTCTGAAAGCGAACAAGAGCAAGGTATTCTTATTCCAACATCTGCCATTATGGAAGAAAATGGAATTGCAAAAGTATATGTCATAAAAAACGGAAAAGCCGTATTGAAAACGATTACAACTTCTAAAACTATTGGAAATAAAACGCTTGTTTCAAGTGGTTTAAAGGAGGATGACATCATCGTTACGAATGGATTTATCAATCTTTTTGATAATGCCAATATCACTACTAAATAAAATCAGCGAGCTATGAATATCACAGAAATATCTATAAAACGCCCATCGCTGATTATTGTGCTTTTCAGCGTGTTTGCCTTGTTGGGAATTATCGGCTACAAGAATTTGAGCTATGAATTGATGCCCGATTTTAATCAGCCTGTTGTAGTAATAAGAACAGTTTATCCAGGAGCAGAACCCAATGAAGTGGAAACTTCCGTTTCCCGAAAAATTGAAGATGCACTTTCTAATTTGGAGGGTGTAGATTATTTAGTAACAAAATCTTTACCCAATGCATCTATCATCATCGCCAATCTAAAATATGGTACGGATTTGGACAAAACAATGCAGGATGCACAACGCTACATAGACAATATACGAAAGGATTTACCGAAAGACATTTTAAGTCCGGTGATGAGTAAAGTGTCTCCTAATGATTTACCGATTATGTCGGTGAGTGCCACCAGCAATTTAAAACCGACAGACTTTTATCAAAAAATGAAAGATGATTATCTGCCACAAATCCAGCAACTAAAAGGAGTTGCAGAAATAACCATTTTAGGAGGTGAAGAGCGAGAAATTCAAATTAAAGTAGATAAGGAAAAATTAAAATTATATAAACTTTCATTGTATCAGGTGGTGGAGGCGGTGAATCGTTCGGGGATAGATTTACCTGCTGGAAAACTACAAACAGAAACTGAAAATAATTCAGTGAGATTGGTAGGCAAATTCAATACTATCAATGACATTCAGAATGTTCAGGTCGCAATGCCTTTTCCAAACAGTCCTGTGTATGTTAAAGATGTTGCTGAGGTTGTAGATGGCATTAAAGAAATTACCTCGTACAGTAGATACAATAGTAAGAATGGCATAGGTTTAATGATAAAGAAACAAGGTGATGCCAATGCCGTTGATGTTTCCAAACTAATCAGAGAAAAATTTCAAACTATAGAAAAACAAAATGCCAATGCAGCTATAAAATTTGTGGTTACGGATGACAGTACCGATAACACCATTGCAGCCGTTAATTCGGTGGTATTTGACTTGATTTTAGCCGTAATTTTAGTGTCGTTGGTAATGTTGCTGTTCCTGCGAAGTTTCAGAAACGCACTGATAGTGTTGGTTGCCATTCCTACTTCCTTAATTACCGCTTTTGCCGTGATGTGGCTGTTGGGCTATACGCTTAACCTGATGACATTGCTTGCAATGTCTTTAATCATCGGTATTTTGGTGGACGATGCTACCGTAGTTTTAGAAAATATCCAACGCCATTTGGATATGGGCAAAGAAAAAAGAACAGCAGCAATGGATGGGCGAATGGAAATTGGTTTTTCTGCACTGTCTATTACCTTGGTTGATGTGGTTGTGTTTCTGCCGATTTTATTTTTACAAGTTTTTGTTGCCGATATGCTCAAACAGTTTTCGGTAGTAGTTATCACTTCTACGCTTACAAGTTTATTGGTAGGTTTTACTTTAACACCTTGGCTAGCTTCACGCATCGGGAAAAAAGAAGATTTGCAACCGACTAATTTCTTCAATCGTTTTTTACTTTGGTTTGAACATCAGTTAGACAAATTTATTAGTTGGTATGGCAAAACGCTAAATTGGGTTTTAAATCATAAACTAATATTTACTGCATTTGTACTGCTTCTTTTTGTGGGAACAGCAGTAATGATGAAGCAGGGAATTATTGGGAAAGAACTCATCTCAACAGGCGACCAAGGGAAATTCCGTTTGGCGTTGGAATTTGACAAAAGCACTTCTATTCAGCAAAATAATTTGGTTTCCGAAAAAATAGAAAACTATATTTTGAAGCAACCCGAAGTTTCAACTGTTTTCAGTAATGTGGGTGGACCAAGTACAGGCATTGGAAGTTTGGGAGTGGGTTCTGCAAATAAATCGGAATTTACTGTTCAATTACGAATTAAAAATGACGAATTACGAAACGCTGGAATTAAAAAGATTCCGACAGAACAGTTTATGCGGAAGTTAAGAGATGATTTACAAAAAGAGTATTCAGGTATTAACTTTTCAATGATAGCGTTGGGTTTAATTCCTCGTTCTGCACCAATAGAAATTACCTTGAGCGGAAGCGACCTAAACCAAGTAATGCAGACAGGCAATGATTTAAAATCAGTCATTGAAAAAATTCCCGGAGCAGATAATGTTCGCTTATCGGTTGAGGCTGGAAGCCCGGAGTTTAAAGTCATTCCCGACAAAGATAAAATGCAACGCTTAGGATTAAACACCGCTTATGTAGGAATGAATTTGCGTACCGCTTTTTCAGGAAATGATGACGCTTCGTTAACCGAAAAAGGAACGGAATATCCTGTACGAATTTGGCTGGATAAATTCAGTAGGAAAAATGAAGATGATGTAAAACAATTGAACATTGTTAATCCAATGGGTGTACCTATTGAAATAGCACAGTTTGCAACTATTGAAAGAGATAATTCGCCTTCGCTTTTAGAACGAAAAGATCGACAACCTGCTGTTACATTAACTTCTGATGCACTTGGCAGACCTTCGGGAACTGTGGCTGACGATGTCGTGGCATATCTCAAGAACAATCCTTTGCCTGATGGAATTTCAATGACTTGGGGAAGCGATATTAAACGGCAAAACGACAGTTTCGGGGCTTTGGGTTCGGTATTGCTGATTTCGTTCTTACTGATTTATTTGATTATGGTAGCCTTGTACGACAGTTACATTTATCCTTTTGTTGCCTTATTTGCCATACCTGTTGCCGCTATCGGAGCATTTTTAGCCTTGAATTTATCGTTAAGCAATTTGAGCTTATTTGCTTTGCTCGGCTTGATTATGTTAATGGGATTGGTAACAAAAAATTCTATCTTGATTGTGGACTTTACCAACCAATTGAAAGCGGAGGGAAAACATTACAAAGAGGCATTGATTACCGCAGGAAAAGAACGTATGCGACCAATCTTAATGACCACCTTATCAATGGCAATAGGAATGTTGCCAATAGCATTAGCCAGCGGAACAGCAGCTGAATGGAAAAACGGATTGGCGTGGGTAATTATCGGTGGTTTAATTTCTTCATTGGCTTTGACGGTGTATTTAGTGCCAATGGTATATTATGTAGTGGATAAATCGAAAGAAAAATTTAGTAATAAAAAATCAATTTAAAATGAAACAAATACATATCCTGTTTTCAGCATTTTCATTCTTATTTCTTTCTTCCTTTTCAAGTATAAAAGAAGAATACAGCTTAACTATTGAAGTAGAAAACTTACGAAACTCAAAAGGTGTTTTACAAGTAGCATTATATAACAAAGAAGGCTCAATTCCCGATGAAATTTTCAAAAAATATTACCGATTAGAGAAAGCAAAAATAGTAAACGGCAAATCAGAAATTACTTTTGAAAACCTGCCAAAAGGAAAATATGCTGTAAACATTTTACACGATGAAAATAACAACAGCAAGATTGACAAAGGTTTAATTTTACCCAAAGAAGGAATTGGCTTTTCAAACTATTCATCTATAGGATTAACCAATCGTCCAAATTTTAAAAAAGCAAGTTTTGATTTGTTTCAAGACAAAGAAATTAAAGTGAAAGTGATTTATATGTGAGCCAAGCACGGATGAAAGCACATTTGCAAGCTGCACAAGTCCAAGCTCAGACCAAAGCTTGCAAAAGAGCTTTCACCTTTCCCACGCTGACAAAATTGAATAAAAAAAATTTCCTTCCCTTCTGAAAATAAAAAATACGCAACCACACAAGCCGACACGACAAAGGCGGAAAAGAGTAGTATTGACAATGGTTTGCAGGGGCATCGGACAAGAACCACTGGCTATAACATCGGTTTTGCAAGAGAACGGGTGAAGTGCTTCGTATCAACAATTTTGCTAAATTTGAACTTTGGTGCTTCGATTGAGTGTTAGTGCAAGTAATCCGTTCCCTCGCAAAGCCGAAAACCGTTATCGGTAACTCTTTTTGCGACTGTGCTAACATCAAATGGACACATTTTAACTAACACTTTAAAACAAACGACATGACAGAACTTCTAACCAACCGGCAAACGCTTCAAAAAAAATTAAAACAACGCCAACGCACAAAATAAATTTGAATGTTCTACCTTTACCGAATTAGTTTCAACTTCAAACAATTCAAATAAATTAAAAATGAAAAAAGTAACAACATCAATCAAAACACTTGCAGCACTATTAGTAGGTATTACTAACAAATTATAGATAACGATTTATTTCTTTTCATTATCAATAGTTTTACAGAC
>JAHBTI010000041.1 GCA_019638705.1 Bacteroidota bacterium | reverse complement strand
GACATGAAAGCATTGGACAACGAAGCAAAAAAGAAAAATATTTTGTTGCTGAACGAATGCGGACTTGACCCCGGCATTGACCACGCAAGTGCCATGAAAATTATTGACGAAATAAAACAAAAAGGCGGAGAAATTTTATCCTTTAAATCGTATTGCGGTGGTTTGGTTGCACCCGAAAGCAATGACAACCCTTGGGGGTATAAATTCAGTTGGAATCCGCGAAACGTAGTAGTGGCAGGGCAGGGTACAACGCAATATTTGCAGGACGGCGAATTAAAATTTATTCCCTACAACCGTTTGTTTAAACACATTGATGTGATTGAAATAGAAGGCTTCGGGAAATTTGATGCCTATGCCAACCGCGACAGCGTAAGTTACATTGATATTTACGGTTTGCAATCCGTAAAAACTATGTTGCGCGGAACACTGCGCCAATCGGGGTATTGCAACGGCTGGCAGGTGTTTGTAAAATTAGGTTTAACCGATGATACCTCTAAAATTTATCATACGGATAAACTGACTTACACTTCATTGATAGAAGCATTTCTTCCTCCCGAAACGGGAACATTAAAAGAACGTTTGAAAAATTTTATTGGTTCTGATTGGAACGCGCAAACAGAAACCATGTTGGATTATTTGGAAATTTTTTCAAACAAAAAAATTGCTTTAAGCGAGGGTACGCCTGCACAATTACTGCAAGCCTTGTTGGAAGAAAAATGGAAATTGAAAGCAGGCGATAAAGACATGATTGTGATGCAACATCAATTTGAATACAAAGAAGTAAACGAAACAAAACACATAACTTCTTCGTTGGTGGTAATTGGCAAAGATGAAAATCATACGGCAATGGCACTCACGGTTGGTTTGCCTTTGGCTATTACGGTGAAAAATTTTCTTACCGGAAAATTTTCTTTAAGCGGCGTTCAAACTCCCGTAAAAAAAGAAATTTACGAGCCGCTTCTAAAAGAACTGGAAGAAAATGAGATTGTGTTTAGTGAAAGAGAAGTGTAAAAAATGATGAAACTACTTTTTATCCCTGAATTTTTTGGAGTAAGCATAGAAGTTTATGTTATTCTTTTAATTCTTGGTATTCCTGTCTTTTTCTTTTGGCGGTGGTTTTTTAAAAGATATATTGAAACTGAAAAAACAAGAAAAATATCAACTTGGGTAACAACAATTATAACAACTCCCTTAATCTATATTGGATTATTTTTGATTTGGATTCTTAGTGTTTACTATTATCCAAATCACGATTTTGATAAAGAAAAATGGTTTTCAGATAGTGACAAAAGATATGAAATGTCGGGAGATATTATTGAAAGTCAAATATTGATTGGTAAAACTAAAGCAGAAGTCAGAGAAATGTTGGGAGATGAAGAAAATACAGAAAATAGTGATTATTGGAGATATTATCTCGGTTTCAAACCGGATTTAATAAGCATTGACCCCGATATACTTGATATAGATTTTAAACACGAAAAAGTTATCCAAGTTGGACAACACACATATAGATAAATTCTACAAAAGCCCTTTCAAAATCTCACCAAAGCGATAAATATCTTCAAAAGAATTGTAGAGCGGCACAGGTGCGCAGCGAATAACGTTTGGCTCGCGCCAATCAGGAATAACGCCGTTTTCCATAAGTTTATTGAACAATGGTTTTCCGTGTCCGTGTGCCACAATAGAAATCTGGCAACCACGATTTTGTTTCGGCGTAATAATTTGCAGGCAATTATTTTTTTGCTTGCTGATGTCTTCCACTACAAATTCCAAATATGCAGACATTTGCTTGCTTTTTTCAATCAAGGCATTCATTCCAACTTCATCAAAAATATCCAAACTTGCGCGGCACGCCGCCATACTGAATATTGGTGCATTACTCAACTGCCAACGTTCGGCGGTTTTCATGGGAACAAATGTGCTGCCCATTAAAAAACGTGTTTGTTTGTCGTGCCCCCACCAACCTGCAAACATGGGTAAATCCGTATTGCTTAAATGTTTTTGATGAACAAATGCGCCTGCCACACTTCCGGGTCCCGCGTTTAAATATTTGTAACTGCACCACGCCGCAAAATCCACATTCCAGTTGTGCAATTCCAAGTTTATGTTTCCCGCACCGTGCGCCAAATCAAAGCCGACTATTGCGCCTGCTTTGTGTCCTGCTTCGGTGATGGCTTTCATGTCAAACACCTGTCCCGAAAAATAATTTACGCCGCCAATCATCACCAATGCAAGACTGTCTTTATTTTTTTCAATGGCAGAAAAAATATCTTCTTCACGAATGATGTATTCCCCTTCGCGCGGCGCAACCTCAATCAAGGCATCTTCAATTTCAAACCCGTGAAATTTAATTTGCGATTGCAAAGCGTATTGGTCACTCGGAAATGCTTTGGCTTCGCACAAAATTTTGTAGCGTTGTTTCGTCGGGCGGTAAAACGACACCATGAGCAAATGCAAATTCACGGTGAGTTGGTTCATCATCACGGTTTCTTCGGGAAGCGCGCCAACAATTTTCGCCATTTTTTCGGTGAGAAATTCGTGATACGGCAGCCAAGCATTTTTTGCATGAAAATGTCCTTCCACACCGTGTTTCGCCCAATCGTCTAATTCCTGCTGAATGTATTGTTGCGTGGTTTTTGGTTGCAAACCCAATGAGTTGCCTGTAAAATAAACCACTTCGCGCCCCGCGTGTTGCGGAAACAAAAATTTTTGGCGATATGATTTTAGTTTATCGTTGTTGTCTGCTTGCTTTGCAAATTCCAAAGTATTTTTCATTGTCCGAGTAAATTCAAAATGAGAAGCGCAAAAGTAATATAAACTGCATGAGTGCACAATTTTTTGAATTACAAACCGTTTTATCTACATTTGATAATCACTAAAAAAAGAGAAAACATGAAACCGTTAAAATTTTTCATCATCGTTTCATTACTTGCAAGCAATGTTGTGTTTGGGCAAACGGACAGTACCGCCAAAAAGAAAAAAATTACCGAACGTGAGTTTGGCATGAATGTGTATGCTATGGAAATTCGCGCAGGCGATTTTTACACCCGCTACAAAACAACCTTTGGAGGCTCTGTTTTCAACGGTTTGTATTATAAAGCGTATTACGGAAAAAATGTAATGCGTTATTCAATAAATTATTTCAGAGGAAAACAAAAAGATAATTTGTTAAGCAAAAAAAGAACGGTCGAGTATCCTTTTTCTATTTTTCAATTGTCTGTGGGTTATCAACGTATGTTTACTAATGGAAAATTTGCGCCTTATGTTTTTGGCGATGTTTCTATGGCGTATTATAAAGATGTATTGTTGTATTCAGGAGGTACATATCCTTGGTATGATGACTATAGGTTTCCTTATCCATATTATCAAAAAGAAAAAGCAAGAACCGGACTTATGTATTCGGTTTCTACCGGTGCAGGCGCAAGAATAAAATTAGGAAAATATATGATGGTCAATGTAGAAACGGCAGTACAGTTTTATTTTTCAAGAGAACCTTCAGATAGTCAGTTTGGCTCTGCAAAAGCAAAAAGAAACATAATTGGTATTAACGGAAAACCGCTCACATTAGGTCTTGCAGTATTATTTTAAAAAATTAAATAGCATGAAAAATTTACTTATCACACTTTCGGCAATACTACTTATAGTAATGACAGCCTGCAAAAAAGATATAGATGTCTGTAAAGAATATGAAGAAATAAAAAGAAATTCTAATCATTTGGTGGATATTAACTCTATTAATAATGCGCCAGAATTATTAGATACGCTGCAAAAGTATCAGCGACTACGGGTAATAAACTTTGAAGTTTATCCGTGGGGTTGGCGAGCAACTTGCAATATATTTTACAAAGGACTTCCTGTTTTTTCGGACAAATACACATTGGCAAATGCAATTCATTATGAAGGTATTACTACTTCCGACACTAATGCTTTAAAGCCTGTTCCTGATATTTCCATTACGCCAAAAATTCCGATAGAAGAAGCAGTAAAAAAAGCAAAACAATATATTAATCTTGACCACACCTGCACTCAATATGAGTTGGGGTGTTTTATGATAAACTCATGGACAGCACAAAGAAAATATGTTGTTGCATGGAAAATTCGCGGAAAGGATTATAACTTAAATACCATAATTCTCAATGCGGAAACAAACAATGTGTTGGCAACAAATCATTATTTAATGTACGAATAATGTTTATTTTTTACTTGTAAAATAAAAACTCACTTAACAATTTTTCCTCTGTATTTCACTTCCACATGGTGCAAGTCAATCAAAGGCTTCATAAATTCTTCCAAATGATTTACGTTTAATTGCGAAGCCGCATCACACAAAGCATTGGCAGGGTCGGGGTGCGTTTCAATAAACACGCCGTCCACACCGCTTGCCACACCTGCGCGTGAAAGCACAGGTAAAAATTCGCGTGCGCCGCCTTTGGCATCAGAACTCGGAATACCGTATTTACGAACGCAATGCGTAATATCAAACACCACAGGATAACCCAAATTATTCATGTGGTAAAATGCGCGTGGGTCAACAATCAAATCATTGTAACCAAACGAATAACCGCGTTCCGTTAAAATCACCTTGTCGTTTCCGCTGTCAATACATTTTTGCAAAGGGTGTTTCATATTGTCAGGCGCAAGAAATTGTCCGTGTTTAATGTTTACCACTGCGCCTGTTTTGGCAGCAGCAGTAACCAAAGAACTTTGCATACACAAGTAAGCAGGAATTTGCAGCACATCACACACTTCAGCCACAGGCGCAGCTTGGTAACTTTCGTGAATGTCCGTCAATAAAGGAAAACCGAACTGCTCTTTAACTTTCGCCAAAATTTTCATACCTTTTTCCAACCCCGGTCCGTCATAATATTTCAGGCTGCTGCGGTTGTCTTTTAAAAAACTTGACTTGTAAATGATTTTTATTTTCAAACGTTCGCTTACTTCCTTCAACTTTTCGGCGGTAGTCATCATAATTTTTTCGTCTTCAATTACGCAGGGTCCGCTGATTAAAAACAATTCGTCCGTGCCACATTCAATGTTACCGACTTTTACTATTTTCTTTTGCATGGTATCTTCTTTTAAGAAGCAGCAAAATAAACAAAATTGTGTGTATAATAAAAGTTGAAAAACCCGAATTAAGGTTAAACAAAACATTTCTTTTGAGGTGATGAAGAAAGTGCATTTAATAGCCATTGGCGGAAGTGCCATGCACAACATGGCTTTGTCGCTGTACGAAAAAGGTTTTACGGTAAGCGGCAGCGATGACGAAATTAACGAGCCGAGCAAAAGCCGTTTGGCAAAAGCAGGTTTGTTGCCGAAAGAAATCGGTTGGTTTCCCGAAAAAATTACAAACGATATTGACGCGGTTATTTTGGGAATGCACGCGCGGGAAGACAATCCCGAACTTATTCGTGCAAAAGAATTAGGTTTAAAAATTTATTCTTATCCCGAATACATTTACGAAGCCACCAAAGATAAAACCCGCATTGTGATTGGCGGAAGTCATGGAAAAACAAGCATTACGGCAATGATTTTGCACGCGATGAATTATTGCAACATAGAAACTGATTTTATGGTTGGCGCACAGTTGGAAGGTTTTGACACCATGACACACCTCACCAACACAGCAAAATACGCGGTAATTGAGGGCGATGAATATTTGGCTTCGCCGATTGACCGCCGCCCGAAATTTCATTTGTACAAACCAAACATTGCTGTTTTAAGCGGCATTGCATGGGACCACATCAACGTGTTTCCGACTTTTGAAAATTATGTAGAGCAATTTTCAAAATTCATTGAATTGATAGAGCAGGGGGGGAGCTTGATTTATTGTGCAGAAGACAAAGTGTTGGAAGCTACTTGCAAAAAAGCGAAGAACGCAAACATTCAAAAAATTGCTTACGGCATTCCTGAACACGAAATTGAAAATGGTCTTACATCGCTGATTGCAAACGAAAAAAAAATTCCACTGCAAATTTTCGGCAATCACAACTTAATGAATTTAAACGCCGCGCGTTTGGTTTGCAACAACATCGGCATTGCTGACGAGAAATTTTACGAAGCCATACAATCCTTTAAAGGCGCGGCAAAACGTTTGGAATTGGTTTTCAAAAAAGACAATTTTAATTTTTACAAAGATTTTGCACATTCGCCCTCAAAGCTGAAAGCCACAACCGATGCGGTGAAACAACAATTTAAAAACAGAAAAATTGTAGCCTGTATGGAATTGCACACCTTCAGTTCGTTGAACGAAGAATTTTTGTTGCAATACAAAAACTCCATGAATTTGGCTGACGAAGCCATTGTGTATTTTAATCCGCACACCATTGCGCACAAAAAATTAAAAGCCATTACCAAAGAGCAAGTTCATCAATGTTTCAACCGCGCCGATTTAAAAGTAATGACCGAAAGTAAAGAGGTAAGTGATTATTTAAAATCTAAAAATTGGAATAATTCCGTGCTCTTAATGATGAGCAGCGGCAATTTTGACGGCATTGATTTTTCGGCTTTGGCAAAGGAATTGAAAACGTAATCAGTTTTCATATGCACCCGCCGTTACGTTTGTAATATCGCGGTTTGTGCCAAGAATATCTTTAGGAAATAATTTGGCATCGGTAGTGGCTTCTGCACCAATAAAATTTTTATGTTTTGTTTCACTTGGGTCAGGTTGAAAATCGTATTTACTGATGTCTTTGTATTTCAAGGTATCATTTTTGCCGCCTTTTACGTTGTTTATAAACGTTGCCACATCAGAATCTGCAAGAGCATTATTTGTTCTTATCCAACAGTTGCTAATGCTGTAAGTTACAGGAAAACTGCCGCTGTTTTTTACGTCCAATAAAATTTCGTTCTCTAATTTTCCGTCAATAATACAGTTGCCAAAACGTGCGTTTAAGGGCAGGGTTTGTTTGTCGCTGTAATTGTTTAAACGCACCGTTGCTTTGTCGCGCGTTTTTTCACCATTCCAAAAATTGACAAAGGTGCAATGCGCAAAATAATACGCACCACCCAAACTGATGTTTACGCTGTGTTCCTGACAATTACTTATTACGGTGTTTCCGGCAAGTACTTTGTAATACAAACTGTATAAGCCCCACATACTCATGTTTTGAATTTTTGTGTTGCTTAAATTCAGTTGTCCTTTTTTTGCCAGCGCGCTGTCGTTGCCAAACTGCTCGGTTTGTATGCCTATGTAACCGTTTTTAATTATGGCATAGTCAATAATGTTATTGTCGCTGCCCTCGTTAATCCAAATTCTGTCCCATTGCCCTGTTTGGTTGGCATAAGGGTTGTTCAGCGCGTCCACGCCAAACCGCGCACCCGTAAACAACACTTCTTTGTCTTTTTGCCCAAGCACTTGAATTTGTCCGCCCGCATACACCCAAATGCCTGCTTTGTAATTCAAATAAACCTGCGTGCCTTCTTTTATTTTCAACTTCTGACCTTCGTCCACCACCAAGTAACCGAAAATAACGTGAGGTTTATCGTTTTTCCAAACCACTTCAGAGCCAATCATGTCAAAGGCTTCCTGCAAGGTATCGCAAAGCGAGTAGGCGAGGTAAGAGCCGTCTTGAAACTTAATAGTATTGGTGGCTTTGTGATAGTAGGCATCTTGTCCCCATGCCTGCAACACAACTTTTTGTTCCTTGCCGTTTACGCTGAAATGAATGGCATCGTCAATAATAAACGGCGATGTATTGCTTGTAGGATTTACATTTACCTGAATAAAAATATACAAACTGTCATTCGCGGCAATTTCAATATCGTTTACAATGGATGCCTTTGTGCCGTCCACATTCATCATAAATTGTGAGGAACTTCCGTTTTCTAACCAAACACTTGAAATTTTTATTTTTTGCTTGTTTTTATTTCTCACACGAATGTTTTGCGTAGCCGAACCAAGCGAGGTAAACACGGTGTCAAACATTACGCTGTCTTGCGAAAACTCCAATTTGGCAGAGGGGTCGGTAATAAATTTATCTTTTTTGCAGGAATAAAAATCCAACAGCAAAAACGCCGATAAATAAAGCAAAATTATTTTGGGAAGAAATTTCAAAGTTTGCAAATATACAACGCATAAAGGGGCGAAATAGTATTTTTTGTACTTTAAAACCAAATATTTACTTTTACTCTACTTTGTACCACGCACTTAAACATACACTTTTCATCACGCTCATTTTTTGTGCTGTGTTTTCTTTTGCCCAAAATGAAAATACGAAGTGGTATTTCGGAAACGGCTGCGCTTTGGATTTTATGGGTGGAGGCGCACCAACACTTTTAAACAACTGCGCCATGAGTACGCAAGAGGGTTGTGCAAGCATAGCGGACGCTGCAGGTAATTTGTTGTTTTATACCGACGGTATAACCGTTTACAATGCCGCACATACTGCAATGGCTAACGGCACAGGTTTAAACGGAAACAATTCTTCCTCACAATCGGCTATTATCGTGAAACAACCCGGTAGTTCAACTATTTATTACATCTTTACTATGGGTGTAAGTGGCACAAGTTTACACTACTCTATTGTGGATATGAGTTTGGCAGCAGGCATGGGTTCGGTTACCGTAAAAAACGTTTCTTTAAATTCAGGTTCAAGTAGTGAAAGACTTGTTGCGACCAAACATGCCAACGGTGCTGATTATTGGATAATGACACACGAGAATGCCACGAATAATTATAAAGCCTATCTGTTTACCTCAGGAGGAGTAAGTCCTACTCCCGTTATATCTTCAATAGGACCGACAACAGGAGGTATAGGTTGTATAAAATTTTCTCCAAACGGACAAAAGTTTGCAGATGGCTATGGCGGCGGCGGTGTTAGGTTGTATGACTTTAATAAAGCTACAGGGGTACTCAGCAATTCTTTAGCTTTAGGAGGCGGTGCTATGGGATACGGTTGTGAGTTTTCGTCCGACGGGACAAAACTCTATGTTGGTCAGTATAACACTGGTAATATAACACAATGGGATTTAAGTGCAGGCTCTAACACAGCCATTGTATCTTCTGCCTATACGGTTACAAATTCTATACCCGGCAATCAGATTTGTTGGAGTATGCAATTAGCCCCTAACGATAAAATATATATTGCAGCTTATCTAACCACATCTCTTCATATTATTAACAATCCGAATGTAGCAGGTGCAGGCTGTAATTTTGTTGCTTTTGGGCAAATTGTGGGGCTTGCAAATGGAGGTTCTAATGTCAGGCTTGGCTTACCCAACCTCATTCCCCAACCCTGCCTCACGTTCACTACGGGTGTTGGCAATATAACCACCTGTTACGGTTCTAATATGGGCAGCGCAGCAGTTCTTGCGGTAGCGGGCAATTCAGGTACGCCCACTTACACATGGAGCAACGGGATAAACACTTATTATACACAAGGTATCAGCAGCGTAGCCGCAGGCGCATGGTCAGTAACCGTAGCAGATACGCTCTGCACAACTTCGGAAGTAGTTACTATTACCGAACCCCCTGCGATAACCGTAACACTCACAAGCAGCAGCCCAAGCATCTGCGCGGGCGGCGGCGTATTACTCACGGCAACCGCAGGTGGCGGCGCGGGCAGCAGCTTTACATACAGTTGGAGCAACGGCATTAATTTTTCCGTAACCATAGGCAGCCAAGCCCTTGCGGGTACTCATGTTTATACCGCCGTAGCCACAGATGCCAACAACTGCACAGGCAGCAACACCATTTCGGTGCTTTATCA
>JAHBTI010000040.1 GCA_019638705.1 Bacteroidota bacterium | reverse complement strand
CCTGTTACATAATACAAACCGCCCGGCATAGAACTTGTGTTTACCGTAAGTGCCTGCGCATTGCCGTAAACCGTACCGCCGTTTGTCCATGTGTAAGAGGAAGCTCCCGAGCCGTTAAAGGTGCGGGTAATGGCTGTTGTGCCGCTGCCGCAAGCCACCGAATTGTTTATAGATGCGCCCACATTAGGCAGAGCATTTACCGTAATGGGCTTGGTAACGTTGCTTGCCGCAGGGCAGCCAAGATTGCTTGAACCGCTGAGCGTGTAGGTAATGCTGCCTGTCGGCGAGAGGGAAATGTGTGAGCCCGTGAAACCGCCAGGCAACCACACATAATTATCTGCACCGCTTGCCGTAAACGATACAGAACTGCCCTGACACACCGAGTTGTGTGAAGATTCTATCTGCAAAGTTGGTGTCGGGTTTACAATCACTGTTACCGTTTCCTGAAGACTTGAACCACAGCTGTTGCCGCCCGTCAGCGTGTAAGTAGCTGTTGAATTTGGTACAAAGGGCATATTGTTTACAAAGTTGTTTGTACCGTCTGTCCATGTGTAAGTGGTAGCACCTATGGCAAACAGTGTTACCTGATTACCGCTGCATATTACCGTTGCACTGGCGTTTACCGTTGGGCTTGGCACGGCAAAATCCACCGAAGCATTGTAAACGGCTGTGGTAATGCAATTGTTTGAGGGATTGCCGTTCATGCCCACAACCGTGTAAGTAGTAAAGCCTGTTACCACCGTTGTTTCGCTTGTGGCGTTTGAGCCTGAAAACCAAGTGTAAGAACTTGCACCCGATGCGTTAAGTGTTATCGGTGAATTAACGCAGAGGCTTGTGCTTGGTCCTGATATTTGCACGTTGGGCGGAGCTACCACGCTGATAAGCTGTGTGGTGCTTGAAGGACAGCCCAATGCACTCAAGCCGTTTACCACATAATTGCTTGTGCCACCCGGACTAACCACCACTTGCGAGCCGGTTTGGCTGACCGTTGTCCATGTGTAGGCGTTTGCCCCCGTTACCGATAGTGTGGTTGTACCGCCTGCACACACCTGATTGGTTGTTGTTGATATTACCAATGTTGGTGTAGGGTTTACGGTTATGCTCGTTACCGATGTAACCGTGCCACAGCTGTTTTGAGCTGTTAAAGTGTAATTATTAATGCCTGTGGCGGGAACAAAAGATGTGCCTGTTTGCAAACCATGGCTCCATGTATGGGTTAAAACTCCTGTGCCCGTGTAGTTTACAGTGGCGGTGTTGCCGCTGCACAAAAGAGTTGATGAAATATTTGCTGCCACGCTTGGCAGCGAGCCAAACACATTAACCTGAATGGTATTGGTAGTACTGAGTCCCAAAGTGTTTGTACCTTGTACTGTATAAACAGTTGTAACCGTAGGGTTAACCGAAATGCTTGCCGAGTTTGAACCGCCAAAGCCACCAACAGGCAGCCATGTGTATGTATTTACGCCGCTTGCTGTTAAAGTAGTGCTGTTGCCTGAACAAATGTGTGCTGATGAGGCTGTAACATCTATAAATATTAACGGAGTAATAATGACATAACCGTTTCCTGTACTAACGGGATTGGTTACAAAGCCCGATTGACCAAACATAATAGTTACTCCATTAGTTACACCGCCTATGTAGGAAGAACCGCCACCGCCGGCTACACCCGCATTATTAGTTTGTACTCCGCCTGCTCCCCCTGCATAGCCACCGCCACCGCCACTGGCACAGCCTGTAGAACCACTTCCGGAAATTCCGGCAGCACCACCCGCTCCGCCACCGGTACCGGGTTGTCCTACTGACGAACCACTAGAGCCACTATAAGCGCCGCCGCCGCCGCCGGCAGCCGTTCCGTTTGAAGTACCACCAACAGACCCCAAGCCCGGTGTTGCACCATTAGCTCCTTGACCACCACCGCCTACGGTAATAACACCGCCACTAGTAATAATATTTCCATTTGCTGCCGTTACACCACCGCCATTACCTCCCGCTGCTATAAGACCATTAGGTGTGTGTGTGTAATATCCGGCAGCACCACCGCCACCACCGGCAACTATCACTCTATTGTTGGCTGCAAGTCCACTTACGCGAACATCGGTAGCACCGCCACCGCCCGAACCTGAAACCCCTATCTTAGAACCGCCACCACCGCCATTCCAGCCACCGGCTCCAGGATTACCGGAGAGAAGTCCGCTTCCCTCAACACCTCTACCGCCCACAAGGATATTTAGCTGTGTTCCGGAAGTTAGTATCAGCAGCTCTCCGCTTGAATAACCTCCTCTGCCCTGGCCACCTACTGAAGTTATGGAACCACCATTTGCCCCCCAGCACTCTACTTGATACAAACCTGCCGGAAGAGTCAGGGTTTGCACCGCTCCTGTGTAATTAAAGATGTGCGGAGTTTGCGCTTTTGAATTGAAAAACGCTAATGTCAATACTGACAAAAAAAGTAAAGAGTAATTTTTATTCATAATTTTTTGTTTTTAAATACAGTGCTAAAGATATTTCATAAAAACTGTGAAAACAAATTTTTTTACGGTTATGTTGTAAGAAACGGATAATTGTCCGTTTCTACTCTGGAAATTTATAATATTAAATTAAAGAATTTTCAAAATTGGCAAGTAAACGTTTAAATAATATATTTGCAGCCTTAAAAAATTAAAGTACAAGTTAGAAAAATTATGCAAAACAAAAGTTTGGTTAAAATATTCGCTGTTCTGTTGGGATTGGCGTGTATTTTTTATTTATCGTTTACATGGGTAACCCGTGGTGTAGAAAGTGATGCGGCTGCGTATGCCGAAAACATTGGCAATTCATTAAAAGTGAAAAATGCCGCAAAAGAGTATGCAAATGGAAATCCCTCAAAAGAGTTGAGTTATGTGGATTCGGTAAAAACCGCAATTGCCGACCATTATTTGGATTCCATGAAAAAAATATCGGTGTATGATATTTTGATTGCCGAATACACTTACGAAGAGTGTAAGAAAAATGAAATCAATCTCGGTTTGGACTTGCGTGGCGGTATGAACGTAACGCTTGAAATTTCGGTGATTGACATTATTAAAAATTTGGCAAACAACTCGCCTGACCCTGCGTTTAACAAGGCTTTGGCAGAAACACAAAAAAATCTGGGCGTAAACAACAACGATGATTTTATTACCCTGTTTGAAAAAACGTATCGCAAAGTTGCACCGCAAGGGCGTTTAGCTCCTTTGTTTCAGTCTATTGAAAACAAAAGCAAAATTTCATACAATTCAACAAACGAAGAGGTAATTAAATTTATTCGCGCGCGTGTTGATGAAAGCATTGCCAATTCAGAAAAAACATTCCGCAGCCGTATTGACCGCTTTGGTGTAGCACAGCCAAACATTCAAAAATTAGAAGCCAGCGGACGCATTATAATTGAATTGCCGGGTGTAAAAGATAAAGCCCGTGTGCGCGAACTGCTGCAAGGTACAGCCAATTTGGAATTTTGGGAAACTTATGAAAACGGTGAAATTGCGCCGATGTTGGATAAAGCCAATACAATAGTGAGTACTTATTTGCAAAGTTTGGAAATAGGAAAAACAGATTCGTCATCGGTTGATTTGGCAAAAACAGATTCAAGCGCTGTAACAACGCCCTCTGTAAATCCTCAGGATACAGCTATTGCAAACTTTAAAAAACGTGTGCCTTTGTATTCGTTTTATCAAAATGCCTATCCGTTTGTGCCTTTAAAAGGTCGCGTAATTGTTGATGAACAAGGAAACCCGAAACAATATGCCGAAGGTGCAATTGTGGGTATTGCCACCTCAAAAGCTGATACGGCTTTAGTAAATAAATATTTGCGTATTGCTAAATCTAAAAACGTGTTTCCTTCAAAACTTAAATTTATGTGGAGCGCGAAAGAAATTGAGCAACGCAATGAAGACGGAAAAGTGGTTGGCGGTTATTTTGAACTGTATGCCATTAAACAAACCGACAGCAAAGGCAAAGCTGCTTTAAGCGGTGATATTATTACCGATGCGCGTAAAGATTACAATCAACAATCGGGGGGTATGCCGTTGATTTCAATGAGCATGAACAGCGAAGCGGCGCAAAAATGGAAAACCATTACGGGTGCCAACAAAGGAAAATGTGTTGCTGTTGTAATGGACAACATGGTATATTCTGCACCGCGTGTAAACTCTGAAATTTCGGGCGGACAATCGCAAATTACAGGAAACTTTACCGATGAAGAAGCCGATGCCTTGGCAGCTATTTTAAGTGCCGGTAAATTGCCTGCACCTGCTCACATTGTGGAAGAAAGCATTGTTGGTCCTTCACTCGGACAGGAAGCGATTGATTCGGGCTTGATGAGTTTTGTGGTAGCCCTTATCGTGATTTTAATTTTCATGGCGTTGTATTACAACAAATCGGGCTTGGTGGCAAACGTGGCGTTGATTGCCAATATGTTCTTTATTATGGGCATTCTCACCTCGCTTGGTGCGGTATTAACTTTGCCGGGCATTGCAGGTATCGTGCTCACCATTGGCTTGGCGGTTGATGCCAACATTTTGATTTTTGAACGTGTGCGTGAGGAACTGGCTTTGGGTAAATCTACGGCGCAATCTATTAAAGAAGGGTTCAAGCACGCGATGTCGTCAATTATTGACTCTAACGTAACGTTGGCAATTTTAGCGGTTATCCTTTATGTATTTGGTTCGGGTCCTGTACAAGGTTTTGCAACTACATTGTTTATTGGCATTTGTACTTCGTTATTCTCGGCGATTTTAATTACCCGCGTAATTTTTGAATGGATGCTGGAACGCAAAATGGACATTCCTTTTGACAACAGTTTTACCCGCAACGCCTTTAAAAATATACACATTGATTTTGTGGGAAAACGTAAAATCTATTACGCCATTTCTACAATCATTATTATTGTTGGTATTGTGTTTTACTTCAAAAACGGCGGATTGAATTTGGGTGTTGATTTTAAAGGAGGTCGCACTTACCAAGTTCGTTTTGAAAAAGACATGAACACCGAAGATGTGAAGAAAGCTCTTGAACCTGTGTTTGAAAATGCTGCGATAGATGTAAAAACAATCGGAAGCAAAAACCAAGTAAAAATTACCACTACTTATCGCGTGTCTGACCACAACCCAAGCGCAGACCAAGAGGTGGAAGAACAGTTACACAAAGGTTTGGCTACCTTAAACACTATTTATGACATTCCGCAACAACAAAAAGTTGGTCCAACCATTGCCACCGACATTGTTTACGGGGCTTACGGCGCGGTGTTATTCTCATGTTTAATGATGTTCCTGTACATTGTGGTTCGTTTCCGAAAATGGCAATATGGCTTGGGTTCTGTGGTAGCCTTGTTCCACGATGTGCTTATTGTATTATCGTTCTACACCATTTGCGACGGTTTATTGCCTTTGGAAATAGGACAAGATTTTATCGCTGCCATTTTAACGGTAATGGGTTACACCATGACTGAAACGGTGGTTGTGTTTGACCGTATTCGCGAGCGTTTGCGCGACAGCGGAAAAGCCGATGTATTTGGTGAAGAACGTAATAAACTTATCAACTACGCCTTGAACAGCACGTTGAGTCGTACAATTTTAACGTCATTAACCGTGTTCTTTGTACTCGTGGTTATTTTCATCTTCGGCGGCGAAAGCATTCGCGGATTTATCTTCGCCTTGTTGATTGGACGTGTTATCGGTACTTACTCGTCATTGTGTATCTCAACACCAATTGTTGTTGATTTTGACAAAAAGAAATAAATTTGAAATCAATTATAAAAACCTCGCTTTACACAGCGAGGTTTTTTGTTTTTGAAAAATGTATTTTTGAATTATGAGATTTATGTATTCATTCAAATATATTTTGACTTGCTTCGTTTGTAATATTTCACTTATGACCTATGGGCAATGTGAAGATTTAACAGGAAATCCTGAAGAAATGAAAAATTGGAAAAGTATGTATTTTGAGTATTTTCATCTTGATTCTACGTCTGCGACAATTAAAGCAGATTCCGTTTTAATTTACTACTTATCTAATTCTAAAAACGAAACTAATTACGGAATGCCCTGTTGCTATTTTAATGCAGAGAAGTTTGCTAATGAAGAGCTAGCGGAAAGATTAAAATTACTCTATTCAAAGTTAGAAAAATCAGATGCTGAAAATTTCAAGCAATCGCAAAGTGCTTGGGAAAAATATTACTTTTTAGAGTGGGAATTTATAAGGCAGGCTTTTGTGGGTTACGCAAATGTGAGAAAATACGGACAGGGGCGAGAAATTATGATACATAATCAAGCGCGACATTATCAAATGATAAAAGAAAGAATAATTACAATAAACAATTACATTAATATTGCCTCTACCGAAGAATAAAAATTATATTTTTTCAAACATTAACTCTATGAACAAAACTTGGCTCGGATATTTATCCTCAATTCTTCTGCTTTTTGCAGGTATAATTCTAATCATCGGAGAAGAAATCGGATTAGGAATTTTATTTATTGCCATTGGCATTATAGGTTTGGTTTTAAAGATTTTTATAAGCAGAAAAAACAAACGGAAATAATTTTTTGTAATACATTTACCACACAAATTTTTTAAGCATGAAAATTCTTATCACAGGCGGTGCAGGCTTCATCGGCTCTCACGTTGTACGGTTGTTTGTAAACAAATATCCGAATTACACCATTCATAATTTGGATAAATTGACTTATGCAGGCAATCTTGCCAATTTAAAAGACATTGAAAAAAAGCCGAATTACAAATTCATTAAAGGCGATATTGTTGATGCGGCTTTTATCAACGCTTTGTTTGAAAAAGAAAATTACAACGCCGTTATTCACTTGGCAGCTGAAAGCCATGTGGACAGAAGCATTACCAATCCTTTGGAATTTGTAATGACCAATGTAATTGGCACGGTAAATTTATTGAACGCTGCGAAAACTCTCTATCAACTCTCAACTTCAAACTTTAAACTTTTCTATCATGTGAGTACAGACGAAGTTTATGGCGCGCTTGGCGAAACAGGCATATTTACCGAAGAAACCGCTTACGACCCTCACAGTCCGTATTCCGCTTCAAAAGCGGGCAGCGACCATTTTGTGCGCGCCTATCACGATACTTACGGTTTACCTGCTCTGATTTCTAATTGCAGCAACAATTACGGACCAAATCATTTTCCCGAAAAATTAATTCCGCTTTGCATTAACAATATTAAAAACAACAAGCCATTACCGATATACGGCAAAGGCGAAAACGTGCGCGATTGGTTGTTTGTGGAAGACCATGCCCGCGCCATTGATGTTATTTTTCATAACGCAAAAGTGGGCAGCACTTACAATATTGGCGGACACAACGAATGGACAAATATTAACGTCATCCGTTTGCTTTGCAAAATAATGGACAAGAAATTAAACCGTGCAGAGGGAACAAACGAAAAACTCATCACCTTTGTGAAAGACCGCGCAGGACACGATTTGCGCTACGCCATTGACAGCAGCAAACTCCAAAATGAATTGGGTTGGAAACCAAGTTTGCAATTTGAAGAAGGCTTGGAAAAAACGGTGGATTGGTATCTCGCTAACGAAGCATGGCTAAATGATGTTACATCGGGCAATTATGCAAAATATTACGAAGAACAGTACGCTAAACGTTAAGTTAAAAGTTTGAAGTTAGAAGTGGGCGGCAAACTTGAAACTTCAGACTTTCAACTTCAAACTTCTTCAATATCTTTCATCACCATTTGAACCGTGTGCCTGCTTCTCTGTTCAATCAACACTAATTTATTTTCACTCAATTTTGCAATCGTGTCTTGGTCGTAATTGCGAATGGTCATCAACTGCACATCATTATTGTAAAGCACTTTAAAATGTTGTTGCAAATCCTGAATGAGCGGCTCAATTTTTTGTTTGTCATCGTCCACACACACGCTAAAACTGATGGCGGAATTTTGCATCATATTTATCCGCACATGATGTTTTGAGAACAAATTAAAAATCACACTCAAATTATCTTCGGCAATAAAACTGAAATCTTTGGGCTGAATGGACAATAAAATTTGATTGGTTTTAAAAATGTAGCTTGTAACGGCAATGCGTTTGTCGCCGTCTTTTATCACTGTTCCCGCTTCGTCAGGTTGAATGAACGAGCGTACATACAAAGGAATATTTTTGTTTTGCAGCGGCTTTATCGTTTTCGGGTGAATGACCGAAGCACCGAAATAGGTTAATTCAATCGCATCGTGATAAGTAAGCTCGTCAATTTTTTTTGTGTTCTTAAAATATTTCGGGTCGGCGTTTAAAACTCCCGGTACATCTTTCCAAATTATTACTTGTTTGGCGTTGGTGAAATACGCCAATAACGCTGCGGTGTAATCACTTCCTTCACGACCTAAAGTAGTTGTAAAATTCTCGGAAGTGCCGCCAATAAAGCCTTGCGTGAGGACAATATCCTGATTTTTGAAAAGCGGCAAAAGTTGCGAGTTCACCAATGTTTCGCTCAACTCATAATCTACGTTTCCTTCGCGGTACGAATTATCGGTTTGAATAATGCCGCGCACATCTAACCATTTATTGTTTACGCCACTTTCGTTCAAATACGCCGAAACAATTTTTGTGGAAAGAATTTCGCCTTGCGAAACTAATTGGTCGTAGTGATAATTGTAAGTGGAGCTTGGCTCGTCTTCCAACGCCCACGCGAGTTCTACAAATACATTTTCAATGTCGTTGTAAACAGAAGCATTTTTATTCGGAAATAATTTTTCAAGAATGGAAAAATGAAATGTTTTTATTTCGTTTAAAATTTTTTGCGTGTCGCCCGCTTTATGAAAATAAGCATTGGTGAGTTCTTCCAACTTGTTGGTCATTTTTCCCATAGCCGAAATCACAACAATGGTAGGCTCTGAGGCATATTTTTTTAAAATAGAAGAAATATTTTTTACGGCTTCCGCATCTTTTACCGATGCGCCTCCAAACTTAAATACTTGCATAATTTTGGGCGAATTTACTTTTTCTGCTACGAATTATAGTATTAAACTAACAATAACAGGTTGCTTTTACGGTAATGCGCCAAACAAATTTATTTATTGGCATTTTTTGCCACACACATAAAAAATCCGCACATTTATCTTCGTCAAAAAAAAATTTAGGTATGAAAGCAAAACTAACGCTCGTTTTTTTAATTCTGTCCAATGTCATTTTTTCGCAAATCACCGAAACCGTAAAGGGCAGGGTAGTAGATAAAGCCACAGGTATTGGCATTCCGGGGGCTATTGTGCAATTGCGTTCTGCCACGCAGCAAGTAGCCACAAGCAATACTGACGGTTATTATAAATTGGAAAATGTTCCTGTGGGGAGACAATCGTTTTTGTTTATGTACACAGGCTACAAAGCCGTGCCGATGAATGATGTGATGATTACTTCGGGTAAAAACATGGTGCTTGATGTGGAGTTGGAAGAAAGTACAGAAAATTTAGCCGAAGTGGAAGTACGCGCAGGTAATGACACCGATGTGGTGAACACCATGCAGGTATCAAACATGAAATCGTTCAGCATTCAGGAAACGGAACGTTATGCAGGTGCGCGACAAGACCCTGCACGCATGGCGCAAAATTTTGCAGGTATTCAAGGCACAAACGATACACGCAACGATATAGTTATTCGTGGAAACGCCCCCACAGGTTTGCTTTGGCGCATGGACGATATTGATATTCCAAACCCTAATCACTTTGCGGTGGCAGGTTCGGCAGGTGGTCCGCAGGCAATTATTAATAACAAATATCTCGCCAACAGCGAATTTTATACAGGCGCGTTTCCCGCCAATTACGGCAATGCGCTTGGCGGAGTGTTTGATTTAAAAATGCGAAACGGCAATAATGAAAAGCACGAAGGCACGTTTCAGCTTGGTGTGTTGGGAACAGAATTAGCCTTGGAAGGACCTATCAGTAAAAAAACAGGCGCGAGTTATTTGCTAAGTTACCGCTACTCAACGCTCGCGTTATTCAGCACCGTAAATTTTCGTTTGGGAACAAGTGCCACACCTTTTTATCAGGACATGGGTTTGCGTTTAAATTTTCCTACCAAGAAAGCGGGCGTGTTTGCATTCAGCAGCATTGGCGGTGTAAGCGATATTCAGATTATTTTAGATACCATTCACAAACGCGAAAAACTTCTGAAAGAATCCTATGGCGACTTAAACCGCAACCAATATTTTGGTTCTAAAATGGGTGTCGGGAATTTCAGCCATGTGTATGCGTTTAACAGCCGAACAGTAATTAAAACCAATCTTGCGCTTGGTGCGCAATATGTGGGGAGTAATCACTTTCAAATTTTGAGAAATAAAGATTTTATCCCGAATGATACCTTGCCGCGTGTGTTACATTACAATTTTACCGAATACAAAACCACGCTGGCTTCATACATCAAACATAAAATCAATGCTAAGAACAGCATGAAAGCGGGATTTTTCCTCAATCGTTTTGATGTAAATTATCATGATATAGCAAAAATTAATTCTTCGTCTGAAACTACTGCCTTAGGGGTAGAAAACAAGCCTTACAAAACCCGCCTTGACAGCAAAGCAAATTTTTATTTAATACAACCTTATATTACTTACGTTCATAAATTCAATGAGAGGTTGAGTTTAAATGCGGGAATTAATGCGCAGTATCTCACATTGAATAATAAATATACCGTTGAGCCGCGCGCAAGTTTCCGTTATCAGGTCAAGTCAAATCAAGTTATGACATTGGCTTACGGCTTGCACAGCC
Source organism: Bacteroidota bacterium (assembly GCA_019638705.1). GTDB lineage: Bacteria > Bacteroidota > Bacteroidia > B-17B0 > Aurantibacillaceae > Aurantibacillus. Next base: position 1,088 of record JAHBTI010000040.1, on the reverse strand, counting down.
AAATGCAAATGACATATTTATATTTCACCATGCCCGACACCATTAACGTGAACGGCGTAAAAACATTTAACACAAACAAAGAACTCGCCAACAAAAATTTAGATTTCAGCAAGAGCCAGCATTTTGTTTTGGGTTACGATTATTTTGCCACAAAATATTTGAAACTAAAAGCCGAAATCTATTACCAACAACTTTGGAATGTGCCTGTCTATTTTGTTCCTTCAAGTGTTTCTATGCTGAATGTGGGCGCAACTTTTTTGCGTTTTATTCCTATTTATCAAATGGAAAACAGAGGCAGGGGGCAGAATTACGGTTTGGAGCTGACGGTTGAAAAATTGTATCACAAACATTTCTTTTTTATGTTCAGTGGAAGTTTGTACGAAAGCAAGTACAAAGCCACATACAGCAACGAATGGCTGAATACCAACTTCAACGGAAATTATATGTTTAACCTTTTGGGCGGTTATGAAATTAATCTCGGCAAAGACAAAAAAGATAATTTAAGTTTCGGAACTAAATTTACTTACGGCGGCGGCAAACGTTATTCGCCTGTAAATATTCCGTTGAGCAATGCCGTAATGGACGTTGTGGCGCAAGATGATAAAGTAAACACATTTCAATTTGAACCGTATAACCGTTTAGATTTTCGCATATCCTATAAAATAAACGGTAAAAAAATAGGCACTGAAATCGCACTTGATTTACTGAATGTAATGAGTACAAAAAATATTTTGGCACTCGGTTACTCGCCTGACCCAGCCAATCTTAACGCAGACCCTTTGGTGAAAAATTACCAACTCGGTTTTTTGCCTTTGCTTTATGTGAAAGTTGATTTTTAGTTTTTTGACACAGAGGCACGAAGACACAGAGAAAAAATTACCTTTGACCTTTCATTATGACAAAAATTTTAATCATCGGTGCGGGGCGTTCCGCTACTTCTCTCATAGAATATCTTTTGCAACACGCGCTTATTCACAATTGGCAAATTACCGTTGCTGATTTTGATGTGAATTTAGCGCAGCAAAAAATTGCCAATCACAAACACGCCAAAGCAATCAGCCTTGATATTAAAGACGAAGAAAAACGAA
>JAHBTI010000004.1 GCA_019638705.1 Bacteroidota bacterium | reverse complement strand
CAACACCACTTCAATAACAACATTTAATAAAACCCCCGGGGGGCGCACCGTTCAGCTTGACGGTATGGAAATTATCGGCGGCAATGCTTACCGTGATGATAAACCCATTCCCCTTGATGCAAAAATGCCTGACGGTTTAATATTCAGAGTGCAGGTAGGCGCGTTCAGAAACCTGTTGCCAAACAACACGTTCAGGGGCTTAAATCCAATAAATGCACAAACTACCGAAAGCGGCAGCTACCGCTACACCGTAGGAAATTTCAGAATGTATGAACTTGCAACTGCCGTAAAAAACGATGTGCGCAATTTGGGTTACAGCGATGCGTTTGTGGTGGCTTATTACAACGGCAAACGCATCAGCATCAGCGAAGCCACATCTCTGCTGAAACAAGAGAGAAAAAGCATAAACGCCAATGCGCCCAAAACTGCGGGTATTACTGCTAATGCCAATATTCCAAAAGCCTCTGATATTGTGGGCGGCAGCAGCACTTCTTCTGTTTATACCGTTGTAACCAAAGAACTTGAACAAACCAAAAATTTGCTTTTTACCATTCAGGTGGGGGTTTACGGCAAAGCAGCCACACGGCAAAATCTTTTTAATTTAAAACCTGTGTTTACCGAAGCCCTTTCATCGGGTATGTACCGCTACACCGCAGGTATTTACAACAATGCCGAAAAACTATTGAACGATAAAAAACGTGTGGTGGCACTTGGTATTCGCGATGCGTTTGTGGCTGCGTATTTAAACGGCAAGCGTATTCCGTTTGGCGATGCAAAACGTATGCAAGCCGAAGACCCGAGCATAAGAATGGAAAACGAAAATCCGATTGTATTTCCGAGCGACAACGACTACAGCGCGCCACCTGTGCAAACCAATAACACCGCCACGCCTGCAAAAAGCATAAAGCCTGTGAGCAACGGAGTAAAAAACTACCCTGCCGCAACACCTGAAAACGGTGTGAAAGCAAACGAAGCAGGCATCAGCTTTAAAGTGCAAATTGGTGCGTTTGGCAGCAGCGTACCATTGGAAATGGAAGAAAAATTTATGGCAATACCATCTTGGCCCATTGAAAACAAACAAATAAACGGCTTGTATGTGTTTAACGTGGGCAATTTTAACGAAGCCGGATTTGCCCAAAAACTGAAAGAAGAAGTAAAGCGTTTGGGAATTACCGATGCCTTTGTTACCGTTTACAAAGACGGAAAAAAACTACCGCCTGCCGAAGCCTATGAATATCTGGCAAGATAAACACATCATTAGCGGAAGTAAAGCATTTGGTGTCAAATAAAATTTCTACTTTAGCCCTGATAAAAAATAAATCACCATGGCACAATATCATTATCAAATTGTTGAATTTTTAATTCGTGTTTTTGCGGGCGTGTTGTTTATGGCACAGGGCTACGACAAATTGTTTAAAGTAAAAATACACGAAGTAATTAATACCTTTAAACTACAGGCGCAGCGCAGAAACGTGCCTGATTTTGTTTTAAAAATGCTGGCTTATTACACAAGCTGTGCCGAATTTTTTGGCGGACTTTTGCTCATACTCGGCATTGGTTCTACTTATGCTTTGTACGCTTTGGGTTTGGATTTGCTGTTAATAGGCATAGCGTTTAGCGTTATGGAGCCTATGTGGGACATGAAACACGTTTATCCGCGTTTGATTTTAGTTTCCGCGCTTTTGCTTTTTCCCGAAGAATACAGATTGTTTGCGCTGAATTATTTTTTTAAATAAAAGCAGGTTCAGGCTTTCGCACGTTTCAGTTTATCAATGTCGGGAACTATAATAGTGCTCCCTTTCATCACAACAAGGTTTTGTTCTTTAAGCTCGCCAAGGCTTCTGATGAGCGATGCGGTAGCTGTACCCACAAGATTAGCCAAATCTTCGCGCGAAATGGAAATGCTGAATGTTTTTTCTTCGGGCTTGCCGTAATGTTTATATAAATCAAGTAAGGCTTCTATTACACGCTTGCGCACGGTGCTGTATGCCACATTAACAAGCTGCTGCGCTTTCTCATCAATATTGCCCGACAGCATTTTTATAAACGTTCGTATCACATTAGGGTCGCTGCCGATAAAGGCATAAAAATCCTCTTTGGGAATAAGGCACACTTCAGAATCTTCTAATGCCTCTGCGCTTTCGGCATAGGACTTTTCTTCAAACAAAGGCACATAGCCGAAAAAATCGCCTGTTGTGTATAAGCCTGTGGTAAACTCTTTTCCGTATGGGTGCGAGCGAAATGTTTTTACCCGCCCCTCTACCAAAAAATACAGATAGGCGGGTTCATTTCCTTTGGAAAAAATAATGTCTTTTTTTCTGAAACGTTTGTTGCGCCTTTCGCCCGAAAGTTTTTTTAAATCGTCAAACTTTTTTGCTTCGTTATAAAACTTATCTAAGCCCTGCACGCTTTTCGAGTATTTTGCCTGTAAAATTTCGGCTTTTTTTAAGCGGCTTTCAACGGCGTTAAGCAATTCAACATCGTCAAAAGGTTTGTGTATGTAGCCGTCTGCGCCCATTTCCATACTCTTGCGGTAATCTTCGCGCTCACTTTTGGCGGTTAAAAAAATAAAGGGAATGCTTGCCGTATCGGCATTTTTATTAAGCATATATATTACTCCGTAGCCGTCTAACACAGGCATCATAATGTCGCAAATAATTAAATCGGGCATTGCGGTTTGCGCCAACTCAACACCAATTTTTCCGTTTTCGGCTTGCAGCACTTTGTAGTTTGCCAGCTCTAATATTTCGGCGGTGTTTTCTCTTACGCTTTCGTTATCTTCAATTATTAAAATGGTTTTCATCAGTCGTTTTGTTTGTTAGGAATGGTTAAATAAAAAGTTGTGCCTTTGTTCAGCTCGCTTTCAAGGCGGATAGTACCGTTTTTTGCTTCCATGTATTTTGCCACAATGTGCATACCAAGCCCTGTGCCCTGAATGTTGGTGGCATTTTTTGCGCGGAAAAAACGGGTAAATAAATGTTCCTGTTCTTCTTTGGGAATGCCAATGCCTTTATCTGAAACGCTGATGTGTATGCTGTTGTTTTCAATGTTTGTTTTAATGGTAATTTCAGAGTTTTCGGGCGAAAATTTTGCGGCATTTGAAATGAGATTGAAAAACGTGTTTTTCAAAATTTGTTTGTCAAGCCACACAGGTTGTGAGTTTCCGCCGTGCGTGTAATTAATTTTTTGTCCGGTTTTTAAAATGCCCTGCACTTCGCTTATAATATCATTTACGGCTTCTTCCAGCGTAATTTCTTCTTTGCGCATAAAAATTTTTCCGTCTTCTAATTTTTCTACGCTTAAAAAATCGTTTAAAATCAGGTTCATGTTGGCAACGGCAGATTTTATGCGGCTGACGTGCTTTTCAATTTTTGTGTTGTTCTCGGCATTGCTGTATTTGTCTAACAACGAAATGGAAGATAAAATTGTGCTCAGGGGTGTTCTAAATTCGTGCGAAGCCATTGTTACAAAACGCGATTTCATATCGTTCAGTTCTTTTTCTGCAATCAGGGCATCACTCAGTTGCTCTTTTGAAATTTCAAGTTCGTGCAAAGCCTCCTGCAGCACTTTGGTTCGCTCGTCCACTTTTTGTTCCAAATCGCGGTTTAGCTTCAAAATATTTTCCTGATAGCGTTTGCGTTCGGTAATATCAATAATAAAAGCAATGGTGTAAACTTGCTCGTTGGTTGTGTAATACGACAGGCTGATTTCAATGGGAAACTCGGAGTTATCTTTTCGGCGAGCATACAAATCCATGTTTTTTCCCATGGGGCGTGCGCGCGGATTTTGGTTAAAATGGCTGCGGTGTTCGGTGTGTACCGTTTTGTATTTTTGCGGCACAAGGTCTTCAATGCTTTTATTCAACAACTCGTTTTTGCCGTAACCAAACAGATTTTCGGAACGTGGATTGGCGCGTACAATATTTCCGGCTTTGTTGCAAATAACAATGCCCTCGGCGGCGTGTTCAAACAATGCGTTTAAACTTTCCATACTGAACAGTTTTTCACTTGAGCCTAAAAATTCCATATCACAAACTTGCTAATTTCAATCTATTTTTTCGATAAAATTATGAGGATTGTCAGTAAAAAAATATGATTTATGTCATGTTTTTTCCACTTATATAATTTATTCCACCACTTATAAAAACAGGTTTTGTATTTTTACTTTACCCAATGTAGATTAGCAATTCATTTAAAAACAAAAAAATATGAAAACGATTTTTATTCCAATTTTAGTAGTTGTATTTTGTGTAAACGTAAATGCACAAATAGTTACAGCCTTTGCAGGAACAGGTATTTCGGGTTACAGCGGTGACGGGGGACTTGCCACAGCAGCAAAAATAGGTTATATCAACTCTATATGTTCAGACATAAAGGGAAATATTTATTTTACAGACCTCTATAATAACCGTGTACGTAAAATAGATGTAAACGGTATTATTACTACTGTGGCAGGTACAGGTGTGGCAGGTTACAGCGGAGACGGAGGGCTTGCTACCTTAGCTGAGTTAAATTATCCAAGCTATATATATGTAGATGCAACAGGAAATATTTACATTTCAGAAAACAATAATCATTGTGTAAGAAAAATAGATACAAACGGAATTATTAATACCATAGTTGGCGTATCGGGAGCAGGAACAGCAGGGTATAGTGGTGACGGAGGGCTTGCTGTTTTGGCAACAGTAAACAGACCTGCGAATATAATTAAGGATACAATTGGCAATATTTTTATTACGGATATGAATAATCACTGCATCCGTAAAATAGACACAAGCGGCATTATAACCACCATAGCAGGAAACGGTACTCAGGGATATAGCGGTGACGGCGGATTAGCCACATCGGCACAATTAAAATATCCTATGGGCTTAACAATAGATAATGCAGGCAATTTATTTTTTACTGATTTTGCCAACCACCGTGTGCGAAAAATAACTGCCGACGGTATTATTACTACCATTGCAGGAAACGGAATGGAGGGTTATGAGGGCAACGGTTCTGCTGCCGCTGAGGCTGCTTTAAAATATCCGAGTGATGTGGATTTTGACACGTTAGGCAATCTGTACATTACCGACCAGTTTAACAGTTGTATAAGAAAAATAAACACAAACGGAATAATTACCACCATAGCAGGCACAGGTGAATATGGCTTTAATGGCAACAGCTTGCAGGCAACAGAAACACAATTTCATTATCCAAGCAGTATAACATTAAGAAACGGAAGAATTTATATTGCAGACAGCGAGAACTTTTTCATTCGCACGTTTTGTGCAAATAATATTGAGCTAACGGCAGTGCCGCAATCCATTTGCGCAGGGGAAAGCACAACACTTTCTGTAAGCAGCTTAAATTCCTATACATGGAGCAGTGGGGGCGTAAGCCTTGCACAAAACACAACTATTAGTGTAACGCCTTCTGTTTCTACAACCTATGCCGTAAACGCAATAGATAATTACGGCTGCCAAAACAAGGCTCAAATTCTTGTTTCTGTTTCGCCTTGCACAGGTGTTGATGAATTAGAAAATGGGAATGATGAATTGAAAATTTACCCTAATCCTGCTAATGAAATGGTAAATGTTGAAAGCTCCCTAAGCCCCAAAGGGGGAACGGTTGAAATTTTTATTTACGACATTTTAGGCAACATCGTCATTAGCTCCGCTGAACTTACGTTTCATAACTCATGATTCATAACTCATAACTCTGCTCGTGTGGACGTTCGTGGATTAGAGCGTGGCATTTATTTTGTAAAAATTGGCAACGCAACAAGGAAATTTGTGATTGAGAAGTAGAGTGGCAATTAATCGCGTATTTGCGCAAGAACCGTTTTATACAAAATTTTAAGAAAAAGTGTTAATAGAATTTAGTAATGTTCTTTTATCCTGTTTCAAAATCCGACTTTGGCAGGGTAAATCGTTTAACTCCAAATTGATTATGAAAAAAATTATTACAGCAGCGACATTCATTGCCCTTTCATTTACAGGTTTTTCGCAAGAAAACTATACCATTAAAATGACCATGAAAATGCAGGGAATTCACATAGCAGGCATGAGTGGCGAGCAAGAAATTACTACTTACATCAAAGGCGAAAAAACCCGAAATGATGTTTCAAGCGACATGATGAGTTCGGTTGATGTGTCTGACGGAAAAACGGTAATTAATCTTACTGATTTTATGGGTAATAAAACGGGTTATACCGCCACTCCCGAAGAATTGTCAATCATAGATAAATCAGAAAAAAAAGTGGAATATACTGCCGAGAAAAAAACAATAGCCGGTTATGAATGTAAAAAAGCCGTTATCATAAGCATTGATAAATACCAAAAAGAACATAAAACAACCGTGTGGCTTACCGAAAAAATTAAAGCCAATGTAAAGAACAAAAGCTTTGGTTCATATCGTTTTGGCGATGTAAACTTAAAAGGTTTTCCGTTGGAAGTGCAAACCGAAGGAGGTATTAAAACAACTATTGTTGTGAGTGAAGTAAGCACAAAACTGATTGACGACAGTATGTTTAAACTCAATACAGAGGGTTATAAAATGACCCCATACAGCAGCTTGCGACCAATGACAATAGATGAAAATTCTCATACGCATTAAACCAAATGCCCGAATAAACAAAAAACTCCAAGCGTGATATACTTGGAGTTTTTTTGTTGGATATATTTCCTAAAACGTAATACTAAAAACTTTCGTTTCTCCGTTTCTTAAAACTTCCACCGTTGTTGTATCGTCTTTTTTAAACGTGGAAAGAATTTTCATATAACTCATCACGTCTTTCACTTCTTCACCGCCTAATTTTTTTACAACGTCGCCTTTCTCCACGCCTGCTTTGTGCGCGGGTTTTCCGTCCGTAACACCGTCTATGCGCATACCTTGCCCTTCAAAGGTGTAATCGGGCATCACACCCATCGTTACTTTAAACGATGCTTTTCCTGTGTCGGGTGTGCGGGTTTTTAAGAAAGTCAATTTAGGATAACGGTATGTTTTTTCAATCAGGGCAATCATGTAATTCAACACCTGCGCTTCGCCTGCATAATTTATTTTATCCGCATCATCAGAAGGTTTGTGATAATCGCTGTGCTGCCCCGTAAAAAAATGCAATACCGGAATATCTTTTAAATAAAAAGACGTTTGGTCGCTTGGTCCCACGCCGCTGCTGTCTTTTCTTATAGACAATGTTGTTTGAATAGAATCAATCAAAGGCACAAACACAGGCGCAGTACCTACGCCATAAACAATCATTTTTTTGGTAGAATCGTTCAGGCGACCAATCATGTCCATATTGAGCATGTAATTTATTTTACTGAGTTCAATGTCGGGATTGTCGCACCATTTCTTAGAACCGAGCAAACCAAGTTCTTCGCCGCTAAAGCAGATAAACAAAAAATTAAACGGCTCTTGTATTTTATTTTTTGAAAAATAATTTGCCAACGCAATCACACCCGATGTGCCGCTTGCGTTATCGTCTGCGCCGTTATGAATTTTTCCTTCGGGGTTTGCATCCAGGCTATTGTGGTCGTGCCCCAAACCCAAGTGGTCGTAATGCGCGCCAATTACAATGGTATAAGGTGCTTTGTTATCCAAAAAACCCACCACATTGTTCGCGGTTTTCTCCTGAAGTCCCGCCGTTGCGGTATCGTGAGGGTTTGTGTTTTTTTTGTAAGTAAAGGCTTTTAAATAAGATTTGTTAAACGAAGTCAAACCTGCTTTTTTAAATTCAGCGGCAATGTAGTTTGCTGCAAGCAATTCTTCGGGCGATGAAGTACCGCGCCCTTTCAGCTTATCGGAAGCTAAGTAAGTAAGATGAGGTTTAATGTCGGCTTCTTTAATTTGAGCAAAGTTGGGAAGAAGCGAAAGCGTAAAAACGAAAGTGAAAATTTTTTTCATGCCCAAAAGTAGGAATAAAACTTCTGTATCTTTGCCAAGAATTTTTAAAAAACCAAATGGACAAAACAATCCAACAAATCAATATCGGCATTTTGGGCGGCGGACAATTAGGGCGTATGTTAATTCAAAACGCTATTAACTTAAACCTCAACATTTCCGTTCTTGACCCCGATAAAAATGCACCTTGCAAACATTTGGTAAAAAAATTTACGCAGGGAAGTTTAACGGATTACGATGCGGTTTACGATTTTGGTAAAGACAAAGATGTGATTACCATTGAAATTGAAAATGTAAACATTGAAGCCTTGAAAGACTTGGAAAAAGAGGGAAAAAAAGTATTTCCGCAACCGCACATTATTGAATTAATTCAGGATAAAGGTTCGCAAAAAATGTTTTACCAGCGCAATAATATTCCGAGTGCAGATTTCTTTTTGGTAGAAAACAAAAATCAAATTTCAAAATACGCCGATTACTTTCCGTTTTTTCAAAAACTGCGCAAAGGCGGTTATGACGGCAAAGGGGTAGCAAAATTAGTTTCACCTCATCATTTGGAAAAAGTATTTAACGAGCCGAGTGTGTTGGAACGCTTGGTGGATTTTGACAAAGAATTAGCCGTAATTGTAGCCCGCAACGAAAGCGGAGAAATAAAATGTTTTCCGGTGGTGGAATGTGAGTTTAGCCCCGAAGCCAATTTGGTGGAATTTTTGTTTAGCCCTGCCAACATAAAAAAATCGGTGGAGAAAGAAGCCATTAAAATTGCAACCGAAGTAGCAGAAAAATTAGGCATTGTGGGGCTTCTTGCCGTTGAACTGTTTTTAACCAAAGACGGAAAAATATTGGTAAACGAAATTGCACCGCGCCCACACAACAGCGGACATCATACCATTGAAGCCAACGTTACTTCGCAGTTTGAACAACACTGGCGCGCCATTTTAAATTTGCCTTTGGGCGATACGGCAATTGTAAAAGCGGGCGTAATGCTAAACCTGCTTGGCGATTTTGGTTACGAGGGCGATGCCGTTTATCAGGGCATGGAAGATGTGTTGAAGTTCAGCGGCGTGTATATTCATCTTTACGGAAAAGCAACCACCAAACCTTTCCGAAAAATGGGACACGTTACCGTTGTGGACAATGATATTTTAAAAGCCAAACAAAAATCGCGTATGGTAAAAAATACCTTGAAAGTGATTAGCGCATAAGATTTGACAACTTTTAGAATTTGTCAAATCTCTAAATGTTTCACCATTTCCCCGCAAATAAATTCTGCTGCTTTGCCGTCGCCGTAAAGTTTCGGGAATTTGAAATCTGTTTTTGAAGTCAGTTTTGTAAATGCTTCTTTAATTCTGTTTTCATCGGCATCGGCAACAATGGCGGCACCACATTCCACCAGTTCCACCCATTCGGTTTCTGGGCGCAGAATAACACAAGGTTTTTCAAAATAAAAGGCTTCTTTCTGCACGCCGCCACTATCGGTCATTACCAATTTGCAGTTTTTTTCCAAAGCAACCATTTCTAAAAAAGAAGCAGGCTCAATGATTTTAAATTTGGCGTTTGATTTTATCGCCGCGTAATTTTCTTTAAAAAGATTTGTTTCCAACAGCTTTGCCGTGCGTGGGTGAAGCGGCAACACAATATCCAAATTATTGTTTTCAGAAATGTCGTTTAAGGATTTGAATAGTGCGTTCAGTCGCAAAGGCTCATCGGTATTATTATTGCGGTGAATGGTTGCTAAAATGAATTTATTTTTCTGCAAATTGTTTTTGCTCAACACATCAGTTTTGCTTTCAGCCACCAAAGAAAAATAAAGGCTGTTATCGTACATCACATCGCCGCAATAATAAATTTTCGGATTGTTGGCGGTAAAAGGCGCGGAAGCATTGGCATTAAAACCCTCTTTCACCAAATTTTCAAAACCTGTTTTGGTTGGCGAAAACAAAAGCGTACTCACATGGTCGCACAAAATGCGGTTCACTTCTTCGGGCATGACTTTGTTAAACGAACGCAAGCCTGCTTCAATATGCACAACGGGAACATGAATTTTACTTGCCGCCACCGCGCCCGACAAGGTTGAATTGGTATCGCCGTACAAAACAATGGCATTAGGTTTTTCAGAGAGTAAAATTTCTTCAATGCCGCTAATCATGGCAGCGGTTTGTTTTCCGTGCGAACCACTTCCCACATTCAAATTATAATTTGGTGCAGGAATAGCGAGTTCGTCAAAAAAAACTTGACTCATATTCGTGTCATAATGTTGCCCTGTGTGAACAATAATTTCCTGAATTTGCGAACTGAAATTATTTTTAATGGCACGGCTCAAAGCCGCAGCTTTAATAATTTGCGGACGTGCGCCGATAATGGTTACAATTTTTATCATATTTTTTTTCTGCCACGAATTTTACGAATGTTTTGTCAGTTCGAGTAGGTTTGCTGCCTCTTTGCAAACCGTATCGAGAACTGATTTTCATGAAGTCACTTCTCGATACGCTTCTCCGCTCTTGCTGCGAAGCTACTCGAAGTGACAGTTATTTATTCTCGCATTCGTGGCTTTTCTTATAAAAGATTTCCGTCAGCAAAACTAAAATATTTTTTGTCGCCGATAATGAGGTGGTCGGCTAAAGTAATGTCAAAAAGTTTCAGGGCTTCTTTCAATTTTTTGGTAACCTCTTTGTCTTCTTGGCTCGGCACAATTTCGCCGCTTGGGTGATTGTGTGCAAGAATAATACTCACCGATTTGTTTTCCAAAGCCGATTTGCAAATTAAACGGTTGTCAATTACTGTGCCCGAAATTCCGCCTTTGCTCATATTTTCTTCGCGAATAACTTGATTGGCGCGGTTGAGGTGCAATATCCAAACTTCTTCGTGAGGCAAATCGCTCAAGCGTTTTTGCAACAATTGATACGCTGTAACACTCGCAATAATTTTTACTTTTTCGGTTTTGTCAAAGTCGTTTCTTCTGCGCCCCAATTCAAACGCGGCAGCCACGTTTATGGCTTTTACCATGCCCACACCTTTGTATTTTTTTAAATCGTTTACGCTCAGTTTTGCTAATTCGTTAATATCGTTTTTATGGTCGGCTAAAATTCTTCGTGCCAACTGAACAGCACTTTCGTCTTTGTTTCCCGAAGCAAGAATAATTGCCAAGAGTTCTGCATCACTCAAGGTATGTCTTCCGAGTGAAAGTAATTTTTCGCGTGGTCGGTCGTCTTCGGCTAATGATTTAATTTTTAGGTTCATGGTTTACAGTTGAGAGTTTATAGTTAAGAGTTGAGAGAGGTTACATATTTACGAAAAATCTCTGTGTTATCTGTGCCGTTGTGGCGATAAAAAACTGTAATTTCACGGCTTCTTATTTTTATGTCTTTCGTAAAAACCCAATCGCTCCACATTTTTAAAATCAAAGAATTTCGCTGGTTTGTTCTCTCTCGCTTTTTTATGACACTTGGCGTCAGAATGCAGTTTATGACGATTTCTTTGCAGGTGTATGATGAGTATGCCAAATCTGAATTTATGCTCGGTATGATTGGTTTGACGGAAGCCGTGCCGTTTATCATCGCTTCTTTTTACAGCGGACACGTTGCCGACAGATTTCCCAAAAAACGCATTTTAGATTTCGGTTTGTTTTTTCTTTTACTCGGTGCAACGTTTTTGTGTTTAAATTCATGGTCTTCCGTGCTTTTATTTAAAAATATCGACGGTTTGTTTTTATTCATCATCGTTTTTTTGTTCGGAATTTTTCGGGCGTTTTTGGCAGCTACGGCAAATCCGTATTTAAGCCAGTTAGTACCCAGAAATATGTATTTACCTGCCGCTACATGGAACAGCACGGCTTGGCACACGGGCGATATTGTTGGTCCAGTGCTTGGCGGTATTTTGTACGGCATATATGGCGCAGAGCTTTGTCATTTTACCGAAATGATTTTCTTTTCGTTTGCTTTCTTTTTTATGCTGCAAATAAAACACAAAGGTTTGCCGCAGGAGCAACCTAAAAAAGAAAGCGTGTTTGAAAGCATGAAAACAGGTTTAAAATTTGTGTTTAAAACCAAAATGCTGTTGGGTGTTATTTCGCTGGATTTATTTGCCGTATTGTTTGGCGGAGCAGTAGCCATTATTCCTGCCTTTGTGGACAAAGTGCTGGGCTTGGGACCCGAAGCAGTGGGCTTACTGCGCACCGCTCCCGCCTTTGGTGCGGTGGTGTGTGCCTTAATCATGGCGATTTATCCTCCCTCAAAAAAAGCCGGTGTTACGATGCTTTGGTCGGTAATTGCCTTTGGTGTGTTTACCATTTTGTTTGGCATAAGCACAAATTACTGGTTGGCTTTTGCCATGCTGTTTATGACAGGCGCGTTTGACAACGTGAGCGTGGTAGTGCGTCACAGCATTTTGCAACTGATGACTCCCGACAATATGCGTGGGCGCGTGAGTGCCATTAACGGCATTTTTATTGGCAGCAGCAACGAGATTGGCGCGTTTGAAAGCGGCGTGGCAGCAAGGCTTTTGGGGCTTGTGCCTTCTATTGCGTTTGGCGGTGTAATGACAATTTTGACAGTGCTTGGCGTTGTAAAAATTAATCCTGAATTAAAAAAATTGGATATAAGTAAGTTGGAGTAAAACCCGTACTCTCTCACCACTATTTTGTTTTTAAAACAACTGCCCTATTTCCTTTTTAATGGCATCAATGGCTATATCGTTCGGAAGTTTTTTATCCAAGTTGGCACTTACGTTTAAAATAAGCATTGCCAAATCGTTGCCGTTGCCGTCTGCCAAAACTTTGGTTGAAGAAATGTTTATGAGCTTAATAATTTCTTCTTTGGTGTTTTTTACCAATTCCCATGCAGCGCGGCTCACATAAATTTGTTGCGATAAGTTATGTTCATATTCGGTTTTTACGGTTTTAATCAGCTCCATGTGCAGTTGATGAGCCGTGAAACCGCTTTTGTTTACACGCACAATCAGGGTATTTGGGTTTATACGTTCCAAAAAAATAACAATGCGCTCGTAAGCCTGTAATTTTAAAGGCAGAACGGTAGTTTGATTTGCTGTTTTAAGGTCGTATGCACGGCGGTCTTTTTCATCGTCTAAAAAATTTTTCATGGTAAAATACGCCGTTACAAAAACAATACCCGCTACCAATACAAGTTTTATAATTTCAAGAACTATGTCCATAAATAAAAGAGAAATAAATTTTGAGTGCTAAATATACGAAGTTTCTTTTTGTGCGCTTTAACCGTTACACAGGATATTCAATCCTCGCATGATAAATGGTCATTAACCGCTTTTTAAAAATCTTTTTAATGGCGGTAATGTCTTTAAACGTAATGTCGGAATTGATGAACTGATTGTTGGCGATTTTAGTGTCCACCATGTTGTCCACCAAATTGTCTATGGCAAGGGCATCTAAGTTTTTTTTGCTGCGCGAGGCGGCTTCTACGCTGTCGGCAATCATTAACACGGCGGTTTCTTTGCTGAACGGAATGGGTCCCTGATAACGGAATAAATTTTCGTCAATTTTGGTATCGGGGTGCTGCTGTTGGTAGAGTTTGTAAAAATATCCCACCGTTGTTGTACCGTGATGTGTGCGGATAAAATCAATAATTTGTTCGGGCAGGTGGTGTTTTTTTGCGAGTTCAATGCCTTCAATAACGTGATTGATGATAACCCGCGCGCTTTCCAGAGCCTCCATTTCCTGATGCGGGCTAAAACCGTTTGCCTGATTTTCGGAAAAGAAATTGGGGGTTTTCATTTTGCCGATGTCGTGATACATTGCCCCTGCCCTGACCAACAAGGAATTGCCGCCAATGTAAAACACGGCTTCTTCAGCCAAATTTGCCACTTGCAAACTGTGCTGAAACGTGCCCGGCACTTCTTTTGCCAGCTTGCGCAACAAGGGCTGATTAAGGTCGCTTAACTCCAATAATTTAAAATCGGACATGAAGCCGAAAAATTTTTCAATGATGTAAATGAGCGGATATGCCAGCAACACCAAGGTAGAACTGATTGCAAACGGAATGTAAGCCGTTAATTTTGTTATGGCTTTGGGCGTACCAAAACTTGACTGATAGGCGGCAAACACCAACGCGTAAAATAAAAATACAATGAGTGCCGCGTCCAAAATTTGCTGGCGTTTGCGCATTTCGGCAATAACAAACAGCGTGCCAATGCCCGGAATTAATTGCAACAAAATAAATTCTAATTTATCGGGCGCAAACAAACTGCAATGCAACACCAACATTAAAAACGTAAACAACGCCGTGCGGCTGTCAAAAAAAACGCGCACCACAATTGGCACTAAAGCAAAGGGAAGCACATAAATATTAAACCCGTATTGGTTTAACACATACACAAAAAACAGCGAAAGCAACATGAGCAAAAACAAAAATGCCACTTGCTTGTTTTGCCCAAAAATTTGGCTGCGGAAAAACGCCAAAAAGCACATGAGCGTGATGCAAAGAATAAACGACAAAATCCATTTGGCGAAAAATCTTGCGAATGAAAAATCCACATTTTGATTTTGATAATGATAGTAACGGTTAATGAGAAAACGTTTTTCATCGGTAAGCGGTTCGCCTTGTTTTACAATAATTTCGCCTTGCTGCACGGCTTGTTTAAACAGGGCAAGGTGTTGATTTTTTGCATTAAGATACAGGTCGGTTTTTTCTTTGCTCAGAAAAAAATTGATTGCCAAATAATCGGTATAATTAACATTGGCAAACTGCGAGGCAAGGCGTTGTTCCAAAAAATCGGAAGCAGTTTTTACGGTAAAAAAATCGTGATAAGTGCTTGCTTCTTCATACTTACCGTTTGACACAAACATGGGTTTTTGCGCTTCTTCCACGCTTACAGTTTCAATTACACCGCGTTTGTAAATGCTGTCAAACAGGGGTTTCAGGGCATTGTAGGCTTTTTCGTTTTGGTGTTTTAAATTTTCTAATTTGAGCAGTTTTTCGTTTCGCTCCGAGTTTCGCTGCACAAAAAACAAGGGCGCGTTTTTTTCAATATCTTCTTTTTCCAAACGCATTTCGCTTTCGGTTTTTTCTATTAAAAAATCCTGTTCGGCAATTACATCGGGGTAAGCCCAAATGGCGTTGAAATCATTTACCTTATGTCCTTTAATTTCGCGGTTTGGCAGCATAAGTGCCATAAAAAAAGAACAGACCGCCACCACAAGCAGTTTAAAAACAAGATTGTGTTTAGCGCGCACAAACGAAAGTAAATTCATGGTGCAAAGTAAAGTATTTTTGTGACGAAATTCACTTCTCGATACGCCTCCTGTCGTCGGCTACTCGAAGTGACAGACAGGGCATAACAAAAAATTAAATAAAATTTAAACAGTTTCTTACTTTTGAGCCTTTATGTTAAGTATCAATCCTAAAGAATTAGCCATTCCCGCATTACAAAAATATTTGCAAAGTGCCATTGCGCCTCGCCCTGTTTGTTTTGCCAGCACCGTAAATAAAAACGGCGAGCCGAATTTAGCTCCGTTCAGCTTCTTTAATATCTTTTCTTCCAATCCGCCAATTGCCGTGTTTTCGCCTGCATACAGCGGACGAACAGGGCAATCAAAAGATACATTGGACAATGTGCTGGAAGTTGCCGAATGTGTGATTAACGTGGTAACTTACGATATGGTTCATCAAACAAGTTTGGCAAGCAGTCCTTTCCCGAAAGGCGTAAACGAATTTGTGAAAGCAAATTTTACGCCGATTGCTTCGGAATTGGTAAAACCTTTTCGCGTAAAAGAAAGCCCTGTGCAAATGGAATGTAAGGTGCTTGAGGTAAAAGAGCTTGGTAAAGGCGGCGGCGCGGGCAATTTGGTAATTTGCGAAATTGTTAAAATTCACATTGACGAAAACGTGCTGAACGAGCACAATCAAATTGACACACGCAAACTTGATTTGGTTGCGCGCATGGGCGATAACTTTTATTGCCGTGCCAACGGCGATGCCCTGTTTGAAGTTCAAAAACCCATTACCACCATAGGCATTGGCATTGACCAAATTCCTGACCATATTAAAAACAGCAGAGTTTTAACAGGTAATAATTTGGGTTTACTTGCAAGTGTGGAACAACTGCCCAACGCGGAAGAAATTGAAGCGTTTAAAAAAACATCGCAGTCGTTTTCTTCAACAGACGAACAGCACAGATACGCACAAACGTTGTTGGAAGCAAATAAGGTAAAAGAAGCGTGGTTGGTGCTTTATTCATAGAGCGCAAGCAATGGTGCAATACACCCAATGCGTTGCATTAAACAAAATGCGCGTTAATTCCAATGGCAATACGCCCAATGCGCATTAATTCCAATGCAATAAACCCAATGCGTTGCATTGGGCTGCGGATAGGCTGCCCTTTCAGGGCGCGTAAATTTAAAACCGAAGGCTGAAAGCCTTTTATATATAGAGCTCAACGGCAACGCCTTGCGCTACATAAATTTTAGTTTAACAAAGTTAAACAGCCTTTGCAATCATTTTGTTTCAAACGGCGCATGGCAGGTTTCAGAAAAAAATTACATTTGTAAGTACACAAACATTCTTTATGCAAAAATCTTTTTTTAATAAAATCGCAAAACGGACATTGATTGTTTCAGGTCTTATTATCATAACCTCATTTACGTTTGTAAAATATGCGTTTAACAAAAACGATGTGATTGTTGAACTGCTGCTCGGCAACCTTGACCAATATCACTACGCACCGCAAAAGCGCGATGATGCCTTTAGCGAAAAAGTGTTTAATCTTTATTTGAGAAATTTAGATTTCAACAAGAAATTTTTCCTGCAATCTGATGTTGATGCTTTGTCAAAATACAAAACCCAAATTGACGACCAACTGAACTCGCACTCTTACGAATTTTACGATTTGGCAAACGGCATTGTGAAAACAAGCATTGCGCAGAAACAAGAATGGTGCAAAGAAATTCTATCAAAACCTTTAGATTACAGCATTAGCGAGGAATACGAAGCCGACTGGAAAAAAACAAGCTACTCAAAAAGTGAAGACGAACTAAAGCACGAATGGCAAAAAATGCTGAAATACCAAGTGCTGGCGCGTATTGACGATGAACTGAACAGACAGGAAAAAGCCAAAGAGAAAAACGATACATCGGTGGTGATAAAACCCTTTGACAGTTTAGAGGTAGATGCTCGCCGAAAAGCCCTGAAAGCAAACGAAGACTGGTTTAAACGCCTGAACAAAAAAACAGACAAAGACAGATTTGCCGATTTTGCCAATGCCATTACAAGTGTTTACGACCCGCACACCGAGTATTACGCCCCAAAAGAAAAAAAGAAATTTGACCAAAGCATGAGCGGACAGTTTGAAGGGATTGGTGCGCGTTTGCAGTCAAAAGACGGCATTTTGAAAGTGAGCGAAATTATTGTGGGCAGCCCAAGTTACAAGCAGGGCGATTTGAAAGCAGGCGATGAAATTCATAAAGTAGCACAAGGCAGCGGCGAGGCGGTGGACATTACCAACATGGACATGGAAGATGCCATTGAACTGATTAAAGGCAAAAAAGGTACGGAAGTGCGCCTCACCGTAAAGAAAAGCGACAACAGTTTTAAAGTTATTCCCATTGTGCGCGATGTGATTGCCATTGAAGAAACGTATGCAAAATCTGCCTTGTTGGAAAACAACAAAACCAAAATAGGCTACATTTATTTACCGCAGTTTTACACCGATTTTGCGCGCACAGGTGCGCACCATTCCGCACAAGACGTTCGCGCTGAAATTGAAAAACTGAAAAAGCAAAAAGTAAAAGGCATTATTTTAGATTTGCGCAACAACGGCGGCGGCTCGTTGCAGGAAGTAGTTGAAATGGCAGGTCTATTTTTCCCTAAAGGACCGGTGGTGCAGGTGAAAGGCAAAAATAATATGCCGCCAAACATTATGGAAGACCGCAACCCCGATGTGGTGTGGGACGGCAACTTAGCCATTATGATTAACCGCAGCAGCGCAAGTGCCAGCGAAATTTTGGCAGCAGCCATGCAGGATTACAAACGCGGCGTAATTATTGGTACACCAAGTTTTGGCAAAGGCACGGTGCAATCGTTCATTAGCCTTGATGCGCAACTGTTGCGACAATTTGATACCATTAAACCGATTGGTGATGTGAAAATTACGCAACAAAAATTTTACCGCATTAACGGCGGTGCTACGCAACTGCGTGGTGTAACGCCCGATGTTGTATTGCCCGACCCTTACGATTACATTGATGTAGGCGAAAAAGAATTGGATAACCCCATGCCATGGGACGAGATAAGCAAAGCGAATTACAAGGAGTTTGAAAAAATTAATTATTCAACTTTAATCGGCAACAGTAAAAAACGTGTGCAAAAAGATGCTCAATTTGCTTTGGTGGAACAGGAAGCCAAAGAAATAAAGGCAAAAAAAGACGATACTAAATACGCTTTGAAGTTTGAAGATTTTAGAGCGGAACAAAAACAATTGCGCGAACAAAGTAAAAAGTACGAAGACCTGCGCAAACCGATTAAAAACTTTAACGCAACTACGCTTAACGAAGATAAAGCACGCTACACCGCCATTAACGATACTTCACGTTTAGGGCAATTAAGCCGCTGGGTGGACAATGTTGCCAAAGACATATACATTTACGAGGCGGCAAATGTGATTAATGATATGAAATAGAAACAAAAAGCGAACTTAAAACAGTTCGCTTTTTTGTTTGGTTATTTTCTTGCACCGAATTTGTAAGCAAAACCAAAAAGCAGATTAATAGAGTTGGTTTTAATATTTCCATTATTTATAATCAAAAGTTTGCTTATGTTGTAAAGTCCGAGATTATTCCTTAGTTCAAGAGAAAAAGTAAATTTTTGTTTGATTGGAAAAGACGCTCCAAATCCACAAGAAAATCCAATGTCGTACTGTTTAAATGAAGATGTATTATCATGTTTTGTTATTGGCGAAGTTTTTCCTTTAACCACAGTAGTTTGCTTAACGAGGTAACCCAAATAAGAACCTCCATTTGCGTACAGTAAAAATTTTTCATTAATTCTCTGAGTATATGCTAATAAAATAGGTAGTGTCATATAACTAAAGTTTTCATACAAATTCCCATTATCAACAACTCCACTATTATTTGATATTTCTATATTCTTAATCATTGCGCCTTTTTTTTCAAATGTTAATTCGGTACGCAATGAGAAAAAATTTCCTTTTAAATATTTAAAATTATATCGAAAAAACATTCCTCCTGAAAAGCCAATAGATGGTTCATAAAATCTTTCCGTTACTTCATTACCATTTAGAGAAATCCAATTTGGACTTCCCTCAATTCCAACATCAAACCTATTTGTTTGTCCATAAATTGAACAAACAGTTAAAAAGCAAACTATGACACAAATTGCTTTCATAAAAGTTTATCTAATTCTATCCGCGCTTTTTAAAAGAGCAATATCTTTTTTAATGTAACGCACTGCAAAATATGCGCCCATTGCACCCACAATGCCAATAATAGAGGCAAGTTCTGAATTGGAACTGATTGAAGTAAAAGAAACAAGCAGGGTTATGGCAAGCTGCAACAACATAAGCACATAACTTAATTTTACTTGCAATGTTCTTTTTTTGTAAAGAAAAATAGTGATGAGTGCTAAAAGTGCTGCAAGGGCGTTAAACGTCATTCCAATAAATTCAGTTTTGTTTGTATAAAAAAATAAAGCACCCGAAGCTAAAAGCGAGAGCAATAGAAAAAGTGTTTGTTTGCGTTGTATCATGATAAGTTAAAAGTTTAAAGTGATTTCAAATTTACCACTTATACAATTTCAGTTTGTATTTTTTTTCTTCGGTTTGTTGAGCAACAATAAATGCAGAGTTTGAAACAGAAATAAAAACAGGTGTGTTGCTTTTTTGTATTTCACTAATTACAGAGAGTTTATAAATTTTCTTTTCGGGTTTTAAAAATGAATACGAAATACTGTTTTTCTTTAAATTGTGTTTGGTAAGTATCCACGCGGCGTTGTTAGTACTGTCTGTTTTAAATTGTTGTTTAACGGGCAGCGTAATTCGTTTGTAAAACAGTTTTTCAAACTTGTTTACCGTATCAATCATCAGTTTGCCGTTAATATCTTGTTTATCGTTGCTGAAATAAAAACTTTTAATCATGGGATTTGAACTCACCGTGTTTTTTTCCAACACATAATTTTCTTCGGTCGGATTAAGCTTATACAGCGTTGTGTTTTCATACGTCCACGTTAAAGGGGAAGTGCTGCTGTTGTAAATATCGGTTTCAAACCAAATTTTTCCATCGCTGTTTTTTTCAACGCGTTCAATTCTCAACACATAACTTCCGCTTGGTTTTTGCGCAGGTGTTGCCCCCACAATCGGAATTTTAAATTCTTGCTTCAAGGTAAATTGCCCCGCAGAATCTAAGTCGGCAAGGTAAACGCTTGCGGCGGGTGCATTGGCAAAGTTCAGTTTGTTGTCTTTTTGATTGAATTGCGTTTCGGTAAATTTTTGTCCCATAATGCACAAGGATTTTTTTACACTGTCTGCCATAAAATTTCCGAACACATGCACAGATTTCTCCAATTTACTGTTGAGTTTAGAACCTTTTAAAATCATGCCGTCAGAAGCGTTTATTTTTAAAATCCATTGCCCTGCTTTTTCTTCGCCCACAACGTTTACAAACACAAACACATGATTTTTGTTGGCATAAAAAACGTGCGCCGAACGAATGTTTTTTTTCTCAAACGGAAATTGCCATTTGAACTGATAATCAAAATTTTCTTTTTCTGATTTTAATTCATATTTGTTTAAATAAAATTGTTTTCCCGAAGTATCATTTTCCGTTTTAATACTGTAAACCAAATTTTTATAATACAAAGTTTCATCGCCAAAAAGCGCGGTATTGTTCAGTCTTGCCACATCAACGTTTTTAATTGTAGCGAGCAATTCAAAGTTTTTTGACAAACGCAAAATGCTTACTTTTTGGGTTTCTTTTTCCTGCACATAAATGTTTAAGAAATTGTGCAGCGTATCGGCAGATGTGTTTAAATAATTTTCGGGATTTATTTTTCCGAGTTCAGCGGTTAAACTGTCCGTAATTTTTAATTGAGCATTGAGTTTGTAAATTTTAAATTCAGATTTTTCAGAAAATCCGTAACAATACACATTTCCCTGCCAACAAAGACTTGCTGCTTTACTCAAATTAAATTCCAATTCCTGCGCAAAAAAGAATGTTGGAAAGAGGAAAAAAAGCATCACCCCAACCCCTCTCCAAAAGAGAGGGGCTATGTGGCGACAATTATTTTTGAAATGTAACATACGCTATGTGTTCTATGTGGTTTGTATCACGGTGTCAATATAGCGAATGATTTTTTCTTTTTCACTTGGTTCAAATTCTTCAAATTTATCTTTGTTTTTAAACCATGTAATTTGCCGCTTGGCATAATTGCGCGTGTGTTGTTTTATTTTTTCAATGGCGGTTTCTAAATTATATTTCCCGTCAAAGTAATCGTACAATTCTTTGTAGCCAACAGTTTTCAGGGCATTGAAATTTCTTTGCGGTTTAAATTGCTCCGCTTCCTGCAACAAACCGTTTTTCATCATCTCGTCCACGCGCTTATTAATTTGCGCATACAGCTTTTCGCGTTTAGTGTTAATCAAAATTTTTATTGGCGTAAAATTCCGTTCGGTTTTTCCTTTGTTTAAAAAAGAAGAATACGGCAATCCCGTGTGCCAACTCACTTCCAAAGCTCTGATTAAACGCTGCGGATTATTTATATCCACCGAATTAAAATACAGGTCGTCGGTTTTTTTTACTTCGTTTTGCAACCATGCCAAACCTTTTTCTTCAAATTGTTTGTTTAAACTTTCTCGCAGGGCGTTTGGCACTTCGGCAAAATCATCAACACCGTTCAGTACAGCATTAATGTATAAGCCAGAACCGCCCACCATAAAAACCAAATGCCGGGTTTTAAATAATTCGTCTAACAACGCAATGGCATCTTTTTCAAAATGCCCTGCACCGTAGAGTTCAGAAATATGTTTGTTATTGATAAAATAATGTTGCACGGTTTGCAGTTGTTCATTGCTTGGTTTTGCCGTGCCAATGCTCAACTCTTTATAAAATTGCCGCGAGTCTGCTGAAAGAATAACGGTATTGTAATGTTTTGCCAACTCCACAGCCAATGCGGTTTTGCCCACAGCCGTAGCACCTGCAATGACTACTAAATATTTTTTGTTGTTTACGATAAGGGAAAATTAACTGAAACCGTAAAATCACTTCTCGATACGCCTCCTGTCGTCGGCTACTCGAAGTGGCAGACAACACATAACAAAAAGGTTAAATAAGAATTAAACAATTTCCTAAAGCTCATTCAAAAACTCTTTTAGTGTTTGCTTTTTGCCTTTTGATTTTTTGAGCACAGCCACCTATTCAAAAGCTTCTTTTAAATCGCTTTTTAGTTTTAGCGTTTGCTCGTACTTTTTAATTTTATTAAGCACTTTTTCCCAATCGGTTAATGGAAGCTGCACGGCTTGTGTATTGCCGTTTACATCGTGTAAGTATTGAAGCGCAATTTTCATATTTCAAATTTAAGGTTTTTTTAAGCACGGAGGGCAGCGGTTTTTATTTAAAAATCAAACAAATCTCTTACAGGGACTTTTAAAGCTTTTGCTACTTTGTAAAGTGTAAGAAAACCAACGTTTAAAATTCCTCTTTCCAAACGGCTAAGCGTACTTAAATCAATTTCCGCTTCGTAAGACAAATCGGCTTGCGACATATTGTTTTGCTTTCTGTGCAACACAATTCGTTTGCCTAAGCGTTTACAAGCCTCTTTATCTGTCAGGAATTTCACATAACAATAGTGATAAGAAAAGAAAAAATGAATATAGGACTATAATCCTATATTGAATAAAAATGTATATATTTGACCCAAAATCAAAAGGAGTTTTCGAAAAGCCTGTAAAATGAGTAGGGAAAAATTTTTAGAAAACAGAAAAAATGAGAAAAATTGATTTTTTACAATCCCCCCTACTCCACCTGCGTACTTTTTTTGACCACTTAACAGGCGATTGCAGCCACTTATAAAAAAACGGACATTTATATCCTTAAAAAATATACCTTTGCTATCAACAACTAAAAACAAAAAGATATGAAACCACTATTTACAACATTAGCTTTTGTATTTTGTTTAAATGCAAATGCACAAAACTGTACACCTTACCAATGGGCTAAACGAACGGATGGCATAGGTCTTTTTAATGGGGGGAATGGTATAAGCAGCGATGCTTGGGGCAATGTATTTGTAACAGGTTATTTTAGCGGAACGGCTGCTTTTGGCACTACCACCTTAGTCGCAACTAATAACAATGTTTTTATTGTAAAATCCGACTCTTTGGGTAATGTGCTGTGGGCTAAACAGACAGGCGGAACAGGAAATGCTTACGGAAATTCTGTAAGTACAGACGCTTTAGGAAATGTATTTGTAACAGGTCAGTTTCAGGGAACAGCAACTTTTGGCACTAGCACTTTAACAAGCGCAGGTCATAACGATATTTTTATTGCTAAATACGATGCCACAGGTAATTTATTATGGGTTAAGCAAGCAGGGGGAACAGGCAATTATGCTGGGATTTCCGTAAGTACGGATGCTTTAGGAAATGTATTTGTAACAGGTAGTTTTAGAGAAACAGCTACCTTCGGCATTACCATCTTAACTCCCGTCGTGGGTAACTATAATGTTTTTATTGCAAAATACGATGCCACAGGTAATTTATTGTGGGCTGAGCAGGCAGGTGGAACAGAGGGTAGTAATGCTTTTCATGGACAATCCGTAAGCAGCGATGCTTTGGGGAATGTATTTGTAACAGGTTTTTTTATTGGCGGAACGGCAGTCTTTGGCTCTACCACCTTAACTGCTACGGGTAATCGTAACGTTTTTGTTGCCAAATACGATGCCACAGGCAATGTACTGTGGGCTAAGCAGACAACAGGAAATGCGAATGCTGATGGAAGAGCAATAACAACCGATGTTTTGGGCAATGTATTTGTAACAGGTTATTTTAACGGAACAGCAGCCTTTGGCACTAATACACTTAACGGCAACGGTACTAATATGGATATTTTTGTTGCCAAGTACGATGCATCAGGCAATGTGCTGTGGTTTAAGCAGGCGGGCGGAACAAGCAATGATTACGGATATGGCATAAGCAGCGATGCTTCGGGCAATGCCTTTGTAACAGGTTCTTTTGTCGGAACAGTTACTTTTGGCTCTACCACCTTAACAGCAGCCAATAATAATGTGAATATTTTTGTTGCCAAATACGATGCTGCGGGTAATGTGCTGTGGGTTAAGCAGGCGGGTGGAACAAACCTTTCCAGCGGACAGAGCGTAAGCAGTGATATTTTTGGAAATGTATTTGTAACAGGTTATTTTCGGGGAACAGTCGCTTTTGACACTACTACATTAACAGCCTCAGATAATCATAGTGCCCTTTTTGTTGCTAAGCTAAGCCCAACGCCGAAATTAAGCATTACAGGCAGCGGCACTATTTGCGTAAATGAAACGGCAAACATAACAGTAAACGGTGCAACTACTTACACTTGGAGTACACATGAAAACGGCGCAAGCATTAACGTAACACCAAGCGTAAATACAACTTACTTCGTGCAAGGTACAGGTACTAATGGTTGTGAAAATTCAACTGTAATAACGGTGTTTGTAGATGAATGTTTGGGAATTGGTAAGTTTAAATTTGAAAGTTTAAAATTGAGCGTTTACCCAAACCCTGTTTCTGAAATTATAAATGTTGAATTAGAAATGATAAATGGAGGAACAGACATTAAAATTATTGATGTTTTAGGTAAAGAAATGCCGAATGAAAAATTTAAAATTGAAAATGGCACAGCACAAATAAATGTGAGCAACATTCCTAAAGGTATTTATTTTATAAAAGTTGGAAATGCGGTGAGTAAATTTGTGAAAGAGTAAGCCCCTCTATCGCACAAGCTCGCTCAAAAGTCTGCAAGACTTTTACCGTCCCCCCGAAGGGGGACATTGAAAAACCGCCCAGCAAATTAATTTGCGGGGCGGTTTTTTTATAACCTCTGCAAACTCTGTGCCTCTGTGCTTGAAAAAAAGTGTATTTTTACCCTAAAATTTATCACATGAACACAGGACTTTTACACACGCATTACTTAGTTGTAATTCTTTTCTTTTTAATTTACGTTATCAAAACCATTTTGCTTTTGAGCGACAAAACCGATTTGCTTGCCGCATTTACCAAAAAAACAAAAGTAGCCGAAATGATTATCAGCGCGCTGTTTCTTATTACAGGCGTTTATTTAACCACACAATTGCCCTTTGGCGGCGAATACGATTACTTGTTTTTTATTAAAATTGCTATGGTGTTTGCTTCCATTCCTGTTGCCATTATCGGTTTTAAAAAGCAAAACAAAATTTTGGCAGCTTTAAGTTTGCTGCTTATTACAGGTGCGTTTGGTTTGGCAGAAGTGTATCACAAACGCAAAGGCATTGCCAAAGAAAGTTCAAAAAATGCGGTGGCTGCCACTACCGACGGAAAAACCCTGTACGAAATGAATTGCAAACTCTGCCACGGCTCTGACGGAAAACTTGGTGCAAGCGGCTCAAAAGATTTGTCAATGACCGAATTTGACAACGAAGGCATTAAAAAAATTATTTTGCGCGGAAAAGGCTTAATGCCTGCTTCGGCAGTAAACGAAGAGCAAGCCACAGCGATTGCGGAATATGTGAGCGAGCATTTGAAAGGACAATAATTTAAAATGACAACAACAGCTTTAAAAAAACAAATACATCAATTTGTTGATGTGTCGGACGACAAAATATTAAAGGTTGTTCATACCATTCTTGAAGAACACACAACATTAAAATCTCACTCTGAATTTGATTTGACCGATGAAGATGTTACAATGCTTGACGAGCGTTGGAATAATTATAAAAAAGGAAAATCAAAAACTTATACCCTTGCCGAAACAAAACTACGGGTAAGTAAAAATTTGAAAACGCTGAAACACTGATGAATTATGATTTAATTCTTACGGAAGAAGCAGACCAAGAATGGCAAGAGGCTTCGCTCTACTACGAATTACGGCAAAAAGATTTAGGAGAACGCTTTTCTTCGGAAGTTGCAAACCGTTTAAACTATATTCAAAGTTTTCCCGAACATTTTCAAAAACGAAAAAAAGAATACAGATATGCAACCGTTCTTCCTTTTCCGTTTGTAATTATTTTCAGAATTGACAAAACAAAAAATGCCGTTGTAGTTGTTTCCGTTTTTCACACAAAAAGAAAACCAAAACGTAAATACAGTTAATACATTGAAAGCCCAAGCCATTTCCACCGCCATACCAAATCACACCTGCGTTTTAATTGGTGTGATTAATAAAATGCAAGACGACAGCCTTTCAAAAGAATATTTGGACGAACTGGCGTTTTTGGCGGAAACATACCAACTCAGCACCGTAAAAATTTTTACGCAGAAATTAGAACGACCCGATAAAGCTACCTTTATAGGCAAAGGTAAATTGCAGGAAGTAAAAGATTTTGTAAAAGAACACAACGTTGATGTGGTGATTTTTGACGATGAACTTTCGCCCTCGCAGCAACGCAATTTGGAAAAAGAACTCGGTAAAAAAATCTTAGACCGCACCACCTTAATTCTTGAAATTTTTGAGCAACGCGCACAAACTGCTCATGCCAAAACACAAGTGGAACTGGCGCAGTTGCAATATCAACTCCCGCGTTTAACAGGTATGTGGACACACTTGGAGCGGCAACGCGGTGGCACGGGAACGCGCGGCGGCGCAGGCGAAAAAGAAATTGAAACCGACCGCCGTATTATCCGCGACAAAATTGCTTTGCTCAAAGAACGCCTGCGCGACATAGACAAACAAATGGCTACTCAGCGCAAAAATCGCGGCGAAATGGTGCGCGTGGCTTTGGTAGGTTATACCAACGTTGGCAAAAGCACCATTATGAATTTGTTGAGCAAAAGCAATGTGTTTGCCGAAAATAAATTGTTTGCCACGCTTGATACAACGGTGCGCAAAGTAACCATTGACAATTTATTTTTTCTGTTAAGCGACACGGTTGGTTTTATTCGCAAGTTGCCAACGCAGTTGGTGGAAAGTTTTAAATCCACGTTGGACGAAGTGCGCGAAGCAGATATTTTAATTCATGTGGTGGATATTTCGCACAAAAATTTTGAAGAACATATTAATGTGGTGAAACAAACTTTGCAGGACATTGGCGCGGGCGACAAACCTTGCATTTTGGTTTTCAATAAAACCGATGCGTTTACTTACGTTCACAAAGACGAACACGACCTTACGCCAAGCACCAAAGAAAATATTTCGCTGGACGAAATAAAAAACACATGGCTCAAAAGCCTGAACAATCCCTGCATTTTTATCAGCGCGCAAAACAAAGAAAACATTGAGGAATTTAAGAAAACCTTGTACGACATGGTAAAAACCATGCACATCAAACGTTATCCGTATAATAATTTGTTGTATTGAAAAAACTCTGTGCCCTCTGTGCCTCTGTGGTTAAATCTAAGAAGCAAACTTCCTCTTCCTTAAATAAAATTGCAGCACACCAAAGGCAGCAATAATTAATAGAGGAAAACCAACGTTTACCATTTGCCATTTGCTGCGGTATTGTTCACCAATTTTCTTTTTGTTGAGTAAGCGTAATTTCACTTCGCGTGAGCGGAGTTGCAACATTCCCTCATCGTCCAACAAATAATTTACGCAATTCAATAAAAACGTTTTGTTGGCAAAGGTTTGTTTGGTGTTGCGGTCATAGCCCAAAGGAAAAGGCTGTCCGTTGTTTTGTTGCACATCGTTTTGAGCCACGTTGCCGTCAGCCACCACAATCATTTTTGTGTGTTTGCCTTTGTCTGTGTATTTAAAATTGGTGTCTTCCAGCAAAATGTTTGGCAAACGGTACTCTACAAAACTGCTGAACGCGCCCTCCAGCAACACCGCCACAGGCTGATACGAATTAATAAACTGACTTTCTTTCGGCTTCGTCTGCACCATGCCCAAATACACACGCGCTGGTGTTGGCTGCGTTTTGGTATATTTTGATGTTTTTAAAAGAATTGTTTTTTTTATTCCTTTTGCCGAAACGGTATCAAGTGTGCTTGTAAAATCCATTTTTATTAAATCCAAGTTTTTTACAATCGGGTGTGTGTTATCGGGTAAAACAAGAACGGTGTAAAGCCAAGGAAAGAGTTCAAATTTTGCCTGTCCGTCTCTGAAACCTGTGTTTATGTTTAAGTAACCGCATTGCAAATCCTGCACCAACACAGGATTTAAGCGCACGCCGTATTTAAACAGCATATCTTCAATGTTCAAGGGGCGATTTATCCCAATGGTGAAACCTTTGCGCAACGAATCGGTGTTTGTTTCAACGGGGTCAATGAGCCAAAGCACTTTTCCGCCGTTCATAATAAACTGGTCAATCACAAATTTTTCTTTGTCGTTAAATTCTGTTTGCGGCTGCGTGATGATAATGGCATCGCTTCCTTTCAGGGCAGTAAGCTCTTTTCCTTTAGTAATTTCGGTTTGGTTTACCTTGTAATATTCAGACAACACACGCATAAAATCGTATTGATGCAAGGTGTCTGCTTCGCCGTGTCCCTGAATAAAGGTTACTTCGGGGCGTTTTGTGCGTTGCAGTTTGCGAATGGCATTGGTAAGGCTGTATTCCAACTCCTGCACGCTGTTGTTTACCGAAGTTTCAAAATCAATGCCGGGTGTTTGTCGCGTAAAAATTTGCCACACGGTTTCTTTGGCTTTGTAATTCACAATTGCGCCGGGGAAAATAATGGACTGTGTCATTTTATCCTTTCGTTTTTCGGAAATACTTTCGGGCATTAATCCTTTTTGAAACAATTGCCGTTCTAAATTATTTCGTTCTTCATTCGTCAAACCCTCGCCGATTGTGATAAATTCGTACTGCACCTGATTGTGAGAATGTGCGCGGAACTCATCTAAAATTTCTCTGGCTTCGTTTTTTAAGCGCGTGAAACTCGGGTTTAAATCCCCACTCAAATACACTTTCAAATACACCTCATCGTCTAAATTTTTGAGAAGCGTTTTTGTGGATTGTGCCAAGGTGTAACGTTTTTCGGAAGTTAAATCAAAACGTTGGAAATAATATTTTGCTACAAAGTTTACGAGTATAATAATCACTAACAAGGCTGCTAATGAAAGTACATCGCGGCGTTTGTTGCTCGTTTGTGTTTTTTTGTTCTCTACCATTTTCTGCTCTCCAACACTAATTTGGTTAATAAATTAAATAAAGCAATTACGCTGATAAAATACAAGGCATCGCGGGTGTCAATCACGCCACGGCTCATGCTTACATAATGGTCGTTAATGCCAAGACTTTTAAAGAAGGCATCGTACTTGCCAAACACGCCGCTTTGCGCAATAAATTCAAAACCGATGTAACAAAAAAAGCACAGCAACAGCGCAATGATAAATGCAATAACCTGATTTTCGGAAATTGCCGAAGCAAAAATTCCGATGGATACAAAGCCCGCACCCAAAAACAACAAACCGATGTATGAACCCCACATTCCGCCTGTGTCAATATTTCCCTTTGGTGCGCCCAAAGTGTGAACGCTGTAATAATAAATTAAAGTCGGCAACAACGACACCATAACTAAAGTAAATCCCGCAAAATATTTGGCGAGTACAATTTGCAAATCCGTGAGCGGGCGTGTGAGCAATAATTCAATTGTTCCGTTTTTTTTCTCTTCGGAAAAGGAACGCATGGTAATGGCGGGAATTAAAAACAAATACACCCAGGGCGCAATAAAAAACAAAGGGTCAATGTTGGCAAAACCGTTATCCAACACATTGTAGCCGCCCGCATCGGTGGGAATAATCCACATAAAAATGCCGATGAGAGAAACAAATACGCCAATGGCAATGTAACCGATAAGCGAACTCAAAAAGCTGCGTATTTCTTTTAAATAGAGAGTGAACATTTGGGAGGCGAAGATACGATTTTGTGCCAGAGGACACAGAGGAGGCAGAGAAAATTTTTGTTTTGTATATTTGGGGAATTGAGTATAATTTAATTAAACAAATATGGTACAATCATTACAACTTAAAGACCTTTTAGTAGGCAAAACAGACGCTAAGAACGAATTGTTAGAAAACACCAATTCGGAAAAAGAAAGATTTATTGATAGTTTTCTTATACCAGATAATATTCAAATTGATGATTTTTATACAGGAAAAAAATATTTTGTTACTGGATTTAAGGGTACTGGGAAAACAGCTTTATTGAGATATATTGGACTTTTATTGGAAAAAACGGAAAACGTAAAAAGCACATTCATTTTATTTAAGTCTGAATTTACACAAGAAGATAAAGCCGCTTTTTCTAAAGCCGCGAACACATTTTTGACAGTAAAAAATGATGATAATGAAACCGAAGAAGATTTCGTTAACATTTGGCAATGGTTCTTACATCGTCATATTGTAAAAATATCAAATTCGTCAAACAACACATTCTTTGAAAATGATACTAATTGGGAAAAATATAGTAAATGTGTTTCGGCTCCAAAGTTAGGAAATGAAGAAGCTGGAATAATGAGATTGTTACCCAAATTAAAAAAGGGGAATGTGGAAATTGAAGGAGATATTGAATTTTTAAAAGGAAAGCTTGGATTAGAATTTGATTGGGAGAATGAAGCGGGCAGACAAGTTAAATTTTCCAATATAGTTAGACAAGCCGATGAACTTTTTAAAAAATTAAAGCCAAAAGATTCCAAATTATTCATATTTTTAGATGAATTAGAATTAACTCTTGGTAAGCAAAAACAATATCAAAAAGACATCAAACTTATTCGTGATTTAGTAATTGCAGTTAATAATATTAATGCACTATGCCGAAAATTACAATTCAATATATATATGGTTACAGCTATAAGGAGTGAAGTCCTTACAGCTATACATTCAGCTGGCAAGGAGATTAATAAACCAATCCTTGATTTTGGGATTTCATTAAAGTGGCAACAATCTGGAGGCACTTTGAAAGAGCATCCATTAATCAGAATAATTAATAAAAAAATTCAAGCAACAGAAAAAGTGTTAGATTTTTCAAAAGTATCAACAGATGAAGAAGTTTGGGAAAAATATTTCTACCCACAAGTGAATAGCAAACCCACACAAGAATACATTCTGCATAGAACGTGGTTTCGTCCACGAGATATAGTTAGATTATTAACAATAGCTCAACAGCAATTTCCTAATGAAACAAAATTTACACATCAGGTATTTGATACAATTGTTAAAGAATACTCTACACAAAGTTGGATAGAACTTGCTGAAGAACTTAGAGCTACATACACAGAAAACGAAGTTGAGGGCATTAAGAAATTATTAACTGCTTTAAAGTGTCCATTTACACTTAACCAAATCACAGTTGTTTGCGATGAGAAAACTAAAATATATTCCGACTTAGAAGATTTACTCAAAAAATACAAATTAGGAGATATTCTTTCTCATTTGTACAAAATAGGAATTATAGGAAATACTGGAGAGAAAATCAGATACTCGTTCAGAGGTGACGATGAATTAGTAATTGAAAATAAAATGAAAGTCCACGACCCTCTATGGAATTATTTATCGATTGAAATTAGATAATAAAAATCACAAAACTTCGTCCCAACGATTATCTTCTTCTGAAAGCCATTCTTTAGCCAAAGATGTTTCAGAAACCGCATGAAGAAAATCCGCGTGGTCATCGTCCCAATTTGTTTGTTTTAATTCTTCTTTTTTAATGGATTTTACAACCTGTTCCAAAACAAAAAACCGCTTAGATAAAGGTAAGCGTTGAATTTCTTTTACTATTGTTTTCACTTCCATTGGCTTTATGTTTTTTGCGTTAGAACGAAAATACAAAAATAAACCTTACCCCTCCCCACTCCACTTTCCTCCACCCTGTGGCGGTGCAAATTTGAGAAGTGAAACTACAATTTAATGCTTTAAACTATTTTAAACTTTTGTTTCGTGTCATTTTGTCATTAAAATCGTAAATTCGTAGCCCTTAAATAATGCGAACAGACGAAAAAATAATTGACGAAACAGTTCAGGGCGAAGTTTTGATGCGACCGCCGAAATTAGCCAACGGAAAAAAACTGTTTTTGGAAAGCTACGGTTGCCAAATGAATTTCAGCGACAGCGAAATTGTGGCTTCCATTTTAATTGACAAAGGTTACAGCACCACACAAAATTATAAAGAAGCCGATTTAATTTTGGTGAACACCTGCGCCATTCGCGATAACGCCGAAAACCGCGTGCGCCAACGTTTGCAGGATTACAAAAAAATTAAGAAAAGCAATCCCGACGCGTTAATCGGCGTGTTGGGTTGCATGGCAGAACGTTTGAAATCGCAGTTTTTGGAACAGGAAAAATTGGTGGACATGGTCGTGGGACCCGATGCTTACCGCGATTTGCCCAACTTAATTGAGCAAGCCGAAACGGGACAAAAAGCAATCAACGTAATTTTAAGCAAGGAAGAAACTTACGCCGACATTGCGCCTGTGCGTTTGGATAAAAACGGCGTGAGCGCGTTTGTGAGCATTATGCGCGGTTGCGATAATATGTGCAGCTTTTGCGTTGTACCGTTCACGCGCGGACGTGAGCGCAGCCGCGACCCGCAAAGCATAGTGAAAGAATGTAAGGAAGCTTTTGATGCCGGTTACCGCGAAGTAACTTTGCTTGGTCAAAACGTGGACAGCTATTTATGGAGCGGCGGTGGATTGAAAAAAGAAATTTTAACGGAAGAACAAAAAGCTGCAAGCACCAATTTCGCACAACTTATGGAAATGGTTGCGCTTATTAATCCTGATTTGCGCGTGCGTTTCAGCACTTCGCACCCAAAAGACATGACGGACGATGTGCTTCAAATCATGGCGAAATACGAAAACATTTGTAATAATATTCATTTACCTGTGCAGAGCGGCAGCAGCCGTGTGTTGGACATGATGAACAGAGGTTACAGCCGCGAGTGGTATTTGGAACGTATTGCAGCGATTAAAAAAATTCTTCCTGATTGCGGAATTAGTACGGACATTATCACAGGTTTTTGCAGCGAAACAGAAGATGAACATCAGGAAACTTTGAGTTTAATGCGCGAAGTGGGTTACGATTACGCTTATATGTTTTCATACAGCGAACGCCCGAAAACATTGGCAGAACGCAAATACAAAGATGATGTTCCCGAAAATGTAAAAAATCGCCGCCTCTCCGAAGTAGTGAATTTACAACGCGAAAACAGCAGCATAAAAACTGCGCAAGGTGTTGGCAAAGTTCACCGCGTATTGATTGAGGGCTTTTCAAAAAAATCGGAAGAAATGTTGATGGGAAGAAATTCTCAAAATATGGTGGTTGTGTTTCCAAAAGACAATCATAAAAAAGGTGATTATGTGAATGTGTTGGCGGAGAGGTGTACGACGAGTACGTTGATTGGTAATGTTGTTGGATAAAACATTTTCAATTTAAAATTATCAATGTTCAATCAAGTAACATTGATAATTGAACAAGTAACATTGAACAAGTGAAAAAATGAACACACAAAAATATAAACTCGGAATTATTGGAATACTATTGCTTTTGATAAACAATAATTCCATTGCGCAAAGTGATACAACAAAACCCAAACGAGAATATGTTGCTTACACTCTGTTTTATAACGTTGTACCCGACCAATTTAATTTTCCACTCATTGGGTTTGTGAACGTAGCAAAGGGCAATCACCAATCGGCACATCTTGGTTTTGTAAATACCAATTTGAAAAATTTCAGCGGCTTGCAAATGAGCTTTGTGAATACTACGCTGGGAGCAGAAAAAGGTGCGCAAATGGGTTTTGTGAATACGGTTTTAAAAGATTTTGAAGGATTACAAATGAGTTTTGTCAATACAACTTTTGGAAATCAAAAAGGCATACAAATGGGATTTGTGAATACGGTTTTAAAAGATTTTGAAGGATTACAAATGGGCTTTGTCAATACCACTTTTGGAAATCAAAAAGGTGCGCGAATGGGATTTGTAAATACTAATTTGAAAAACTTTAAAGGTTTGCAAATGGCTTTCGTTAATACAGTAATTGACAGTTTAAAAGGTGCTCAGTTTGGTTTTGTAAACACAAGTGTAAAACAGGCAGAAGGATTTCAAATGAGCTTTGTAAACCTTGCCGTTAAAGGTATTCAGGGAATTCAGATAGGATTTGTAAACATTGCAGATTCTATTTCAAAAGGTATTCCTTTCGGTTTTATTTCTTATGTGAGAAAAGGCGGATACAGAGCCGTTGAAATTTCTGCAAGTGAATTGTATCCTGTTAATCTTGCTTTTAAAATTGGTATTCCAAAGTTTTATACTTTTATTAAAGGTGCTTACAACAGTCAATATCAATCTGCGGAAACCTCACCTTTTGGCTTAGGTATGGGATTAGGCTCATTAATTCCGTTGGGCAAAAAATTGTATCTCAATCCCGAAATTGAAAACATAACCGCGTTTATCAATGAGAAATCCTCTTCAGCCGTAGCATTTGCGCCATACGTTCGTTACAAGCTCAATAAAAAATTTCAAGTGGCGTTTGCACCTTCAATCGTTTGGGCAAACAGTTCGGAAGCAAATAATATGTATGCAAAACCTCTCTTTGCTTTGTATAACAAAGAAATGGACACAAAAAACAGTTTATTAATTGGAGCGAGATTAGCCTTGAGTTTTAATTTCACCGATTTGAATTAGGAACTAAAAAATGAACACACAAGAACTAAAACAAAAATTCGGAATTATAGGAAACAACGCATTGCTGGAACGTGCGGTGGACATTGCGCGGCAGGTTGCACCAACGGATTTGAACGTGGTGATTAACGGCGAAAGCGGCACGGGCAAAGAAGTGTTTCCGCAAATTATTCATCAAAACAGCGCACGCAAACATGGGGCTTACATTGCGGTGAACTGTGGCGCAATTCCCGAAGGCACAATTGACAGCGAATTGTTCGGGCACGAAAAAGGCGCATTTACAGGCGCGGTGGAAGCACGCAAAGGTTATTTTGAAGTGGCAAACGGCGGAACAATTTTTTTAGATGAAGTCGGTGAATTGCCCTTATCAACGCAAGCAAGATTATTGCGTGTGTTGGAAAGCGGCGAATACATTAAAGTAGGCAGCAGCAAAGTTCAGAAAACAGATGTGCGTGTGGTTGCGGCTACCAACATAAATTTTTATCAGGCTTTGGAAAAAGAAAAATTCCGCGCCGATTTGTATTACCGTTTAAACACCGTGCCTATTTATTTACCGCCGCTGCGCGAACGCAAAGAAGACATTCATTTGCTGTTCAGAAAATTTGCAAGCGATTTTTCCGACAAATACAAAATGCCTGTGTTGCGCCTCACGCCTGATGCAGAGCAAGTGTTGGTAAATTATTATTGGCCCGGAAATATCCGTCAGTTAAAAAACATTACCGAGCAAATTTCCATTATTGAAAAAACACGCGAAATAAATGCCGACACCTTATTAAAATATTTGCCGCAATACAATTCAAACAATGTGCCTACAATTTTGAATAACGGCGGTTTTTCATCAGGCAACTTTGATAACAACGACCGTGAAATTATTTTTAAAGTGTTGCGCGATTACAGAACCGAAATTAACGAAGTGAAAAAATTGGTTTACGATTTGGCTTCGGCGGTTTCAGGAGAAAGCGGAAGCGAAATTCAGTTTATCAATCAACCTTTCAATCACGAAGCGCAGAATGTGAACACCGGCTTAACCGTTCATTCACCGCTTGTGCAAAACGGAAATCAACCGCAGGTGATAGAAGTGGAAGAAAGTTTATCCTTGCAAGACAAAGAGATTGACATGATAAAAAAAGCTCTCCGAAAATACAAAGGCAGACGTAAAAATGCCGCCAAAGAACTTGGTATCAGCGAAAGAACGCTTTACAGAAAGATTAATGAGTATCATATAGAAGAGTGAGTTAAGTCGTAAGATATAAGTCATAAGTCTCGCTGTGCTTGTTACATTAAACCTTACTTCGGTAATTTTTCTACTTTCCCATGATTTTTAAGTATCTTCGCTTTATGAATTTGGAGTTATTAAAAAGGATTACGCACAATCCTAAACAATTTGGTGGTCGTCCTTGCATTCGCGGTATGCGTTTTAAAGTAACCGATGTGTTAGAATTATTGGCTTACGGTATGAGTGCTGAACAAATTCTTGAAGAACACCCCGCATTGGAAGCCGATGATATTAAAGCTTGTTTGCTGTATGCTACGGTAAAAATGGACCACCCTGTTTTAGTTGCTGCTTAAAATATGACCATTTGGTTAGATGCAAATATATCGCCTGCCATTGTGCCTTTTATTAAAGAAAACTTTGGCTTAGCTTGCATTCATATTACTGCGCTGTCGGTAAATATTTCAGATGATGAAGCCATTTTTAACGCGGCAAAAAAAGAAGCTGATGTTATTATTACCACAAAAGATTACGATTTTGTTTTATTGCAAGGGCGACTAAACGCACCGCCAAAAATTATTTGGTTCACCTTTGGTAATGCCCCTAACAGTGTAGTGAAAGAGAAACTAAAATTACACTTGGCAGAAGCCCTTAAACAACTTAAAACCGTTGATATAGTAGAAATTGGTTGATGTAATGATAAAATTTTTTAAATACTTTTCCTTAGTTGCCATAATAATATTGAGCGGCTGCAAAGCCACAGTATCATTAAGCGGTGCAACTATTCCCATTGAAGCAAAAACGGTAAGCGTGGCGTTTTTTGCGAATAACACATCGTTAGGTGCGCCAAGTTTGTCGCAACGCTTTACCGAAAAATTGCGCGATGTGGTGTCGCAACAAACCAATTTGGCTTTGATAAAAAGCAACGGCGATTTAGCTTTTGAAGGTTACATTGCCGATTACAACGTGATGCCTGTTGCCATTAGCGGCGACCAAGCCGCGCAAAACCGTTTAACCATAAGCGTAAACGTGGTTTACAACAACAAATTTGAAGCAGACAAAAATTTTGAACGCACGTTTACGCGCTACGCCGATTTCAAAAGTTCAGACAATATTTCAAGTGTGGAAGCAGAGTTAGTTCAGGAAATTTACAGACAAATTACGGAAGACGTGTTTAACGCCGCTTTTAATAATTGGTAATGCAGGCAGCAGACTTTAAAAAATATTCTGAAAATTTGCATTTGCTCAACAAGCAAAGCATTTCTGATTTGCAGCAATTGGTAAAAGACTTTCCGTATTTTCAGTCAGCGCACATATTGTTGAGCCTCGCTTCCAAAAAATGGGACGCTTCTTTGTATCAGCAAAGTTTAAAGAAAACGGCAATTGTAGTTACAAACCGCGCGCATTTGTTTCATCTCATTCATAAATTGGAACAAGCGGAAAAACTTGTGCTTGTTGAAGAAAAAGAAATTCCGAAACAGGAAGAAAAAATTTCTGAAAGCGAAAATACAAAACAAGAGCTTGAAATTTTAAAAGTTGCCGAAATCATTGCAGAACCTGAAAAACCGAACGAAGAAGAATTTTTGGAAAAGGAAATAGGCAAGCAAGTGGTAAATGCTTTTGTTGAAAAAGAAATTATCAAAACACCCGAACTTCATAAACCCGAAACATTAATTGAGCCTGAAAGTTTTGGTGATTGGCTCGCCATGCTCAAGAAAAACAACGGGCAACCTTACGAAGAAATTAAAGAGCAAAAAGAAAAAGCGCAGCAAGAACGCAAAAAGGCAAAACAACTGTCTGAAGCCAAACTGAAAGAAACGACGGCAAATAAAAAACAACGGAATTGGGATTTGATTGACCGGATTATTGAAAAAAATCCGGGTGCCATTCGTGTAAAAGAAGAACAAAAGTTTTTTGCACCCGACCACAAAGCCAAAGAAAGTTTGCGCGAAAACGAGCATTTGGTAACCGAAACGCTGGCCAAGATTTATGCCCTGCAAGGCAATGTAAATAAGGCAATTAGAGCTTACGAAATATTAAGTTTGCGCTTTCCGCAAAAAAGTGCTTACTTTGCAGCCCTTATAAAAAAATTAAAAGAATAATAACAATAATAAAAAACAAAGAACAATGATTTTTCCAATCTTAATTATCTTGGTGTGTGTACTGTTGGTGTTGGTAATTTTAGTACAAAACTCAAAAGGCGGCGGCATTCAAAGCCAGTTTGGCGCAGCTACCCAAATTATGGGCGTAAAACGCGGAACTGAATTTATTGAAAAAGCAACCTGGGGCTTAGCCATTGCTTTGATTTTGTTGAGTATTTTAATGGCTCCAAAAAGCAGCGTTATTTCTACCGAAGATGAAAGCGCGGGTTCAGTAGCAAAACGTAAAGCGCAAACAGCGGTTTCCGTTCCTCAACAACAAGCTCCTGTACAACCGCAGCAACAAGCCCCTGCCCCTACGGAATAATCACAAAATTTTTCATTTTGATTTATGAAAACCACTTTGCGAATTGCGGAGTGGTTTTTTGTTTTTAGAATATTTTGAAGTTTCGTTATAACGAAACTTTATCTTATCTTTACAGCGCGAGTGAATACACTTTTTGAAATTATATTTTTAGATGAAGCCTTTAATTTTTTGCAAAGTTTGGAACGCAAACATTACGAAAAAATACTTTATAATATTCGTAAAGCGCAAATAAAACACGACCCTGAACTTTTCAAAAAACTAAGCAATGATATTTGGGAGTTCAGAACTTTGTATCAGGGATTGCAATACCGATTTCTTGCTTTTTGGGATAAGACAGACAATACCGAAACATTGGTTATTTCAACGCACGGGTTTATAAAAAAACGAAGTAAAGTTCCCGATAACGAAATTCAAAAAGCAACTCAAATTCGCGCAAAATATTTTGAAGAAAAAAATAAAAAATGAAACGTATGAAAACATATACATTAAATGAAGTTCAGGATAAACTGATAGGAAAAAAAGGAACTCCAAACCGAGAGCGTTTTGAGTATGAATTGCAAATGGATTTGATTGGACAAGCCATTAAGCAAACACGACAAGAACGCAACTTAACACAAGAAGAATTAGGGAAATTAATTGGCGTACAAAAAGCGCAGATTTCGCGGCTTGAAAACAATGCAAATAATGTAACAATAGACACGTTGTTGCGTGTGTTTGCGGCACTAAAAGCAAAAATAAAATTGCAAGTTGAGCTTCCTAATTTGAATTTGAAAGTTGGGTAAATGAAAACCACTCTGTGAAATTCAGAGTGGTTTTTTATTTTTGGGAGTTGTAATAAGTAAAAACATTATTTTTGAAAAAGAATAAAACCTCATTATTATGGTACAAAACCATTCCTAATTTGGGTGGATTGGTGCTATTTCGTGAGACATATAACAAAGTTAGGCACAATTATAAAATGCAGAAAGAATCATCATTCGTAGAATTTATACAACACATATGTGCGAGACCAAAAATGTATACTCTTGGTGGAACTTACAATGAGACTGCTGCATTTGTTGTTGGATTTTCAGCAGGGAGTGTATCCCCAATTAACGACAGAAGTTTTGATAGTTTCGTATGCCTCAAAAACTCTTTCCCTACAAATTATGTTTGGACTTATGTTATTAAGAAATGTGCAAAAGACGACAATGAGGCAATATTATTAATGCAGAATACCATTCTTGAATTTATCGAATTGAAAGACAAAATGACTGAAGAGGAGCTTATGCGATTTGCAATTGAAAGTTCTAAATCAGAAGAAGGAGAAGCAGGAAAAACATTTAGAAAATTTGACAGCGCATTGTTGACAGGAGACAAAGAGGTTATTCAATCGCTAATAATTGAGAGTAAAGGTGCGGAAATCCTTTGGTCTGGCTATTATCCAGAAGATGTTGCATTGAAGTTAAATGAGATTTCTTCAAGACAACCGATTAAACAGATTCCTATTTCCGAAGACGGCAATAAAGTGGAAATTATTTCACAAGGTTTGCCGTTTCCTGTTGAAATGAATTTTATTAATGGGAAATGGCGAATAAATGCAGAGAAAATAATTGCTCTACGAATGAGTAATAAATAACTGTGCCTAACACGGTTTTGCGTTAGGCGGGGGCTGACTTATAAACTTGGAGATTCGAACTTCTATTGAACATTAATTATAAATTTAAGACATTTTTAAGGCTTTACCATTTTAAACCTTAAAGTTCAATCTTTAAACCTTTAACTTCGCGCTTTGAACTTTTCTATGAAACCTGAATTTATTGAAGACGAAAATATTGAAGTGATTGGTGCACGTTCGCACAACTTAAAAAATATTTCCCTTACTATTCCCCGCAACAAATTGGTGGTCATTACAGGACTTTCGGGTTCTGGAAAATCGTCTTTGGCGTTTGATACCATTTACGCCGAAGGGCAACGCCGCTACATTGAAAGTTTTTCTTCTTATGCCCGCCACTTTCTCGGAAGCCTTGAACGCCCCGATGTGGACAAGATTTCGGGACTAAGCCCAGTTATTTCCATTGAGCAAAAAACGGTAAACAAAAATCCGCGCTCTACCGTTGGCACGATAACGGAAATTTATGATTTCATGCGCTTGCTTTATGCGCGGGCGGGAGATGCTTATTCGTATAACACAGGCGAAAAAATGGTGCGGTACAGCGATGAGCAAATTGTGGATTTAATTATTCAGGATTACGACCAAAAACAAATAAACTTGCTTGCCCCTGTGGTAAAAGGCAGAAAAGGACATTACCGCGAATTGTTTGAAGACATTCGCAAACGCGGTTTCAACAAAGTGCGCGTTGACGGCGAAATACAAGACATTGTCCCGAAAATGCAAGTGGACAGATACAAAATTCACGACATTGAAATTGTGATTGACCGTTTGGAAATTTCATCAGACATCAAAACACGTTTGCATCAATCTCTGCAAACTGCCATGAAACACGGAAAAGGGACGATGATGGTAAGCCCCCCCGCCCCCCCAAAGGGGGGAGCTAAGCGCGGCGTGGAGGGGGCGCGTTTTTTCTCACGCTTTTTAATGTGCCCGACAACGGGAATTAGTTATGATGAACCTGCACCGAATTTATTTTCCTTCAATTCGCCTTATGGTGCTTGTCCGCAATGCAATGGATTGGGCGAGGTTTCGGAAATTGACATTAATAAAATTGTTAGCAATCCAAAACTTTCTGTTGCCAAAGGTGCTATTGCTCCCGTTGGCGCACAAAAAGGCGGCGGCACTTGGATTTTTAAGCAAATAGAAGCTATCGGAAAAACATACAATTTTACTTTAGACACGCCTTTTGAAGATATTCCCGAAGAAGCCGTGAATGTGTTGCTCTACGGCAGCGAAGAATTATTTAAAGTCAGTACCGAAGCGGGCGGTTACAACACAACCTTCGAGGGCATTGTTACATTCATCATGCGTCAATCGGAAGATGATTCAAGTTACGGTATGACGAAATGGATACAAGGGTTTTCGGAAAAAAAAGTTTGCCCAACCTGCAACGGCGCGCGTTTAAAAAAAGAAGCACTCTATTTTAAAATTGACGGGAAAAATATTTCCGAAATTTCAGACTTGGATATTTCCCTGTTACAGCAATGGTTTCATGGCATTGAAAAGCGTTTGAGCAAAAATCAAAACCTCATCGCCAAAGAAGTACTGAAAGAAATCCGTTCGCGCATTCAGTTTTTAATGGAAGTGGGTTTGGATTATGTTACGCTTAACCGTTCTTCTAAATCCCTGAGTGGCGGCGAAGCGCAGCGCATCAGACTTGCCACGCAAATCGGTTCGCAACTCGTTGGTGTGTTGTATATTTTAGATGAGCCGAGCATTGGTTTACATCAGCGCGACAATGTGCGTTTGATTGAAGCACTAAAAAATTTGCGAGATGTGGGCAACAGTGTTTTGGTTGTGGAGCACGACAAAGATATGATTGTGGAAAGCGATTATGTGATTGATATTGGACCGGGGGCTGGCGTACATGGCGGACGTGTGATAGCAGCCGCAACGCCCAAAGAGATGTTGAAATTTGACACGATGACTGCGAATTACATCACGGGCAAAAAAAATATTGAAATTCCGAAAACGCGCAGAAAAGGAAACGGCAAAAAAATTTCAATCAAAGGTTGCACAGGGCATAATTTAAAAAACGTGAGCGCGGAATTTCCACTCGGAAAATTTATTTGCGTAACGGGCGTGAGCGGCAGCGGTAAAAGCAGTTTGATAAATGAAACCTTGTATCCGATTTTATCCGCACACTTTTATAATTCGGAAAAGAAGCCTTTGCCTTACAAATCCATTTCAGGTTTGGAGCATATTGATAAAGTGATTGAAATTGACCAAAGTCCCATTGGGCGCACGCCACGCAGCAATCCCGCCACTTACACCAATGTTTTTTCAGACATCAGAAATTTGTTTGCCGAAATTCCCGAAGCAAAAATTCGCGGCTACAAACCGGGTCGTTTTTCGTTTAACGTAAAAGGCGGTCGCTGCGAAACCTGCGGCGGCGCGGGTGTAAAAACCATTGAAATGAATTTTTTGCCTGATGTGTATGTAAACTGCGATGTGTGCAACGGAAAACGTTACAACCGCGAAACTTTGGAAGTGCGCTATAAAGGAAAATCAATCAGCGATGTGCTGAACATGACCATTGACCAAGCCTGCGAATTTTTTGAAAACGTGCCGACTATTTATCGGCAAATAAAAACGCTGCAAGATGTTGGTTTGGGTTACATTACTTTAGGGCAACAAGCTACAACCCTTAGCGGCGGCGAAGCACAGCGCGTAAAACTTGCCACCGAATTAAGCAAACGCGACACAGGAAATACATTTTATATTTTAGATGAACCCACCACAGGTTTGCATTTTGAAGACATTCGCATTTTGCTGGAAGTTCTCAATCGCTTGGTGAACAACGGAAACACGGTGTTGGTAATTGAACATAATTTAGACATCATCAAAGTTGCCGACCACATTATTGATTTAGGATTGGAAGGCGGCAAACGTGGCGGCGAAATTTTGTTTACAGGTACTCCCGAAGAATTGGCAAAAGACAAACGCAGCTACACCGCACCCTTTGTGAAAAAGGAATTAAAAAACACAACTACAAAATAATTTACCTGAACAACGAAATTCTTCCGCTCCTCACCTGTTTTTTATCGCTGCCTTTTTCGGTGCTTTCTATTTTGTAAACATAAATATCTTCGGGGCAGAGGTTACCCTTGAAACGACCGTCCCACTTGGCATGTGGGTTGTTACTTGAAAAAATAGTATTGTTCCAACGGTCGGTAATTGTTAATACAAAATACGAATACTCGCATTGCAGCACGGGGAAAAAATAATCATTTCGTCCGTCTTCGTTGGGTGTAAAACTGTTGGGGATTATCATTTCACATTCGCATACTTTTAATTTTACTTTTACCGTATCTGTTTGCGCTTCGCAATAATTGGCTTGTGTTTTTACCCAATATGTTCCTTCTTTTGTGGCTTTAATGCTTGCCGAAGTTTCGCCTGTGCTCCATAAAATTTTTGTTCCCGAATTTACTTTTACGCTCAACAATTTATTTTCTTCATTCAAACAAAACATCACATCTTTATTTATCAAAGCGTTTGAACCCTGCACAAACCGCACATTCACCGTATCCGTCAATACACAAACTCCGTTGGTAATGCGCACCCAATACGTTCCCG
Source organism: Bacteroidota bacterium (assembly GCA_019638705.1). Lineage (GTDB taxonomy): Bacteria > Bacteroidota > Bacteroidia > B-17B0 > Aurantibacillaceae > Aurantibacillus. The sequence continues at coordinate 109,868 of JAHBTI010000004.1, read as the reverse complement.
CAGTTTCAACTTTTATTTTTTGCGTGGTTTCGTTTGTATTCCAAGTGTAACGCATTCCGTCGTTTTTTGCGTTCAGAAAAATTGATTTTTCTTTGCAAACCGTTGTGTCGCGCAAGCTGCGTTTTGGCATGGAATATAATTTTACATACGAACTGTCAATGAGTGCCGAAGCGAAATTTGGCGAGGTAACTCTTACATAATATTTTCCTGCTTTGTGCGCACTTATTTTTTTTGTGTTGGCAATAATGCCGTAAGGCGTTGTCCAGTTTACCGAAGTTGTGTTGTCAAAATAATGTTTCAGTTCAAGCGTTGCGCTGTCGCCAATGCAGAGGCTTATGGTATCGTGCAGCAAATTAGTTTTCTGTTGCGAAAAAGAAACGGCACTTGCAAAAACAAACAAATATGTGATGAGTTTTTTGATAAAAAATTATTGCTCTAATTCTATGGTAATAATTGTTCCTGTTTCGTTTTCGTTAAGCGTTGATTTATCCGTCATGATAACTTTTTGCTTTTTTCCGCTCAACCTGGAATTAATGTCTAAAATATTTTGAATGGTGCTTGTGCCAAGCGATTTGTGTCCTGTTTTAGAGTGTTCTTTTGCTTTAATCAAACCCACGCCGTTATCTTCAATGGTAATTGTAATTTTTTTCCGTTCGTTTTTTTTAAATGAAATCTTCAATTCCCCATGCGCTTGTTTGGGCAAAATGCCGTGCAAAATACTGTTCTCTACATAGGGCTGAATAATCATGTTCGGTATCATTAATTCGTGTGTGTTAATGTCTTCATCAATATTAATGGTGTAATCAAATTTATTTTTAAACCGTTCTTTTTCCAATTCCAGATAATAAGTAAGGCGCGACAATTCATCGTGTAAAGAAATATTGCTTTGTCCTGCTTTCTCAATAATCATGCGGATTAGGCGCGAAAACTTTGCCAAGTATTCGCTTGCGCGCAAACTGTTGTTGGTGTTAATGTAATTTTGAATGGAGGTGAGCGAATTGAAAATAAAATGCGGACTTAACAACGAGTTCATTGCCTGATGTTTCAATAAATTATTTTCCTGTTCGTAACGCAAACGTTTTTTAGCTTTTATGTTTACGCGGCGTATCCAAACAAAACTAATCACTAAAATCACAAACAAACTTCCCAAGGTAATGAGCCAATACATAGATTGCTTCTCCGAAAATTTTTCTTTCTTGTAAATTTTCAGTTCGGTAGTGTTGCTCCACACAATGTTATCTGCCGAAGCTGAAATTTCAACCAAATGCAAACCGCCCGCTAATTGCAGGTTCAGCGAAAGATTGTCGGAAAAATATTTCCATTCGCCGTTTTCTGTTTTATAGCGAAAAAATTGTTTGTTCGGTTTGCTGAAAATGGGCGAGAAAAAATAAATGGAAATATCTTCTTCATCGGCTTCTAATTTAAAATCGTTGTCGTCTGACCGGAAAATTTTTCCGTTACAGTTTATATGACTGATTGTAACGGCATTTAATTGTGTGTTATGATTTAAAATATTTTTTAAATCGGTGGTGGCAACGCCGCGCGCGGTGGCAATGCTCACCATGTCGTTATTAAACGCAAAATCATTTACCGAGTTGGACAGTAAACCGTTTGATTTGTTCAGCACTTTCACAGGCTCAAAATTTTGATTGCAGATAAACACGCCGTCTAACGTTGCCAGCCAAATTTGTTCGTTGAAGGGCTTAATTTTTTTTACGGAATTAAGTTGAAACTTCCCGACTTTCTCAATCAGTTTTCGGTTTGAAACATCGGTAATTCCTGCTTCGTGAGCGGCATACAGCGTTCCGTTAATCAAAGCAAGGTCGTTGATATTAAAATTTAACTCGTTGCGAATTAAGTTTTGATAACGCCGTGTTTTAAAATCGTAAGTAAACAAACCGTTGCTTGTGCCGATGTAAAGCATATCGTCTAATTTCAACATCGCATTCACCGAAATTCTGTAATCGGAAAATGAAATGAGTGTGTCTAATGTTTTTGTGCCGTCTTCATTACACAGTAAAATATTGGCAAACCAATCGGCAACTATGCTTTTTGAATTGCCAAGCGGATAAAATTGTCGGGCAATGACGGGACGAAATTTATAGGTTTCTTTCGCGTCCATAAACATGGCAGGTTTCAAACTAAACTCGCTGCGTTTGGCGTAATACATAATGCCGTTTTGTTCGGTAACGCTGTAAATGGGGTCTAACAAAATGTCATCTTGACCCGACAGCACTTTTGTTTGATTGGTAGTTAGATTTAAACCGTACAAACCGTTACTTGTGGCGGCAACCAACAAATTGCGTTTTAAGTACACCTGATTTACGCTTAAACTTTTGCTGTTGTATGAAAAATTTATGGCATCAAAAAACGTGTTTTGAATAAAATACACACCATCGTTAAACGTGCCAACCCAAATATTTTTCTGATTGTCTTTGTAAATACAGTTAATCAAAGTGGGCGGAATATCAAGTATTGCAAAGAGGTCGTAAACTTTTTTATTTTGATAGAGATATAAATTTTCGTTGGGGTAAGAAGTAAACCAAATTCTTCCGTAATCATCGGCAATAATTTTATCAATGCTTTTTTCGCCGCCAATCTGAAAGGTTGTGCTTTTGGTTTTGTATGCAGGTGTAATTTCTTCTTCAATTTTTCCGTTGTTCAGCACATACATTTTGCTTGACGCGCCAACAATTAATTTTCCGTTTTTTTGTTGTGTGATGGAATGAACGGTTGTGTTTTTAAAAATATCCGTCTTTTTTTGATGCCCGTCAGTTGCCTCGTACAAACCATTGCTTCTGCCAACCAAAATTTTCCCGTCAGATGTTTTATAAATACAAAACGCGCGGTTCATGCGGTCTTTTTTCTTTATCTCGTCCGATAAAATTTCGCCGCTTTTTAAATTTACAATCACTAATTTAATGCCCGAAGTGAGCAGGTAAGCAAACTTGTCGGTAACAATAAAATTGTCGGCGTTATTATCCAGCTTCAATGTTTCAACCAAGGAAAAGTGTTTATTTTTAAACTTGAAGCCGGCAATGCCCTCATCGCGAATGGAAAGATACAATTCATCATTCCCTTGCAGCATGGCATTTAACAAGGTATTGCTTCTTAAACTGTCAATTTCTAATTTAGAAAAATTATAGCCGTCGTAAGCATAAATACCGTTTTGTGTGGTAAAATACATCAAGCCGTTTTGATGTTGTTCCACATTAAAAATGTTGGCGTTGCTTAACCCCTCTTCGCTGCCGAGTTTTTGAAAATTGAACGAAGGTGTTTGTGCATGAGCGGAAAACGCAAACAGAAAAAAGACAAAGTATAATTTTAAAGCACGAAGCACCGAACTAAAAATACAAAAAGCCTGCGAGGTTTATACCCACATTTTTTAGAAATATTTTTTACAACTTATTGAAAGGGGTTTAGAAGTTTCTATAGTCCTCTGTTACTTCGAGTAGCCGACGACAGGAGGCGTATCCTTTGTCACTTCGAGTAGCCGACGATAGGAGGCGTATCCTTTGTCATTTCGAGTAGCCGACGATAGGAGGTGTACCCTTTGTCATTTCGAGTAGCCGACGACAGGAGGCGTATCGAGAAATGATTTTACGGCTTCAGTTCTCGATAAGGTTTGCAAAGAGGCAGCAAACCTACTCGAACTGACAATTCTCTTTATTGGACTTTAGACAACTTCTTAATGATGTTTTGAGGAAACAGCACTTTTCTTTAAAAACTCGCTAAATTCTACCATGCGGGCTTTGCTTGACCCCACAAGGCTTCCGTCGCTAAGAATAATTTCGCCTTTATCGCTGCTGTATTCTCTAATGTGGTTAATATTAATAAGTCCCGAGCGGTGAATTCTGAAAAACAGGTTTGGCGGCAAAATTTCTTCAAAATCTTTTAATCCTTTGCTTATCATAATTTTTTTACCATCAACAAGATAAACGGTGGTGTAATTGCTTTCTGCTTCCAACCATATAATTTCGTCGTAATCCACCAAAGAAAAACCTTTGTTGTGATTAAGTACAACCAAATTCTTTTTGCGCTCCGATGCCTGTGCAGAGGCGGCAGATTTATTTTCGTAATACTGTATTACTTTACGAATGGCTGCCTGCAACTCGCTTAACATTAAAGGTTTGAGCAAGTAATCGGTTGCGCCTGCTTTTACCGCCGTAATGCCGTGTTCGCTGTAAGCGGTAATAAAAATAACGCAAAAATCGCGCTCATAAATTCCTTCCAGCATTTGAAAACCGTTCATACCGGGCATATTAATATCCAAAAAAACAACCTGCGGTTTTAATTCCTGAATTTTCAGTTTTCCGTCAGGCGCGTTATCGGCTTCACCCACAATTTCAATTTCCGAACAATATTTTTCAAGCATATTGCGGGTGTTGCTTCTGCTGTCTTCTTCATCATCTACAATAATGGCGCTATATTTTTGCATAGTTCTTTATTTTTTGTGATAAAACTAAGTATTAAAAACAATGGAATGTAAAAAATTGTGTGAAACTATGCTTTGACTTTGTGAAGTATGCGTTTTAATGTGTGAAATGATTTTTTGGGGGTGTTTTTTGAGGAAAAAAGCCACCTGTTTTGGGGTGGCTTTGTGGTGTAAAACAAGAAAAAACGAATTATAATGTGGGGGGATTTTCATGAAATTTTGGAGTTTACAGGGCTTATTGAGCATTGGGCGACCGATAAATGATAATTTATCTTATGGTTATCTGTCCGTTCATCAACATTGGCAAAAGCCAATCGCGGAGTGCTGAGAGTTGCTGATTTTGTTGCAAGTTATTTGCGATTTGATTGTTGAGCGGAACAAAAATTTTCTCAACCTCATTCAGAATTTTTTGAGGTGGAACTGCGTAACTCAAAACTTTTATATCACTTGGGTAAACGTGCGGTTGCGCCGAACCTTTTGCTTGTTTCAGAATGTGAGCTTGTACTAATTTCAAATAATGCAATAATAAAATTGTTTCAATATCTGTTTTTCCGCGAACCGTTATGCAATCAGAAGCAAAAATAGGTTCTCGCCAAAAGTTTATGAAACCAGCATTTGCACCCGAACCGCTTATGGTTATTGTATTTTCAAGTCTATTGTATTCAGAATGTAAATACGAATAATCAACACCTGCCGCTACCACTTTGATATTTCCTGTTTTTGCTTCCTTAGCCGTTATTAAATCGCCTTTCGTTACTTCTGCATACTCATCTATTGTCTTTACTTCCCACTTCTTATCGGCATTCTGCACAAACCAATAATCATAAATCGTTTTAGTGAGGGCTTCTAAATTATCATTTATCGCATTGTTCAACTCTATTTTGTCGTCTAAGGCAGAAAGTATGGAAGCGATTTTTTGTTGGGTGGATAAATCTGTTTCAATATCTATTTCCATTAACTTAAAGCTATCTAAGTTAATTGTATTGAAGACAGAACCCTGTCCTTTCTTTTGAATATTTGAAACGTAATTTTTTAATGCGTAATACAAATAAGTGTTATCTACAACGCCTTTTTTTCCGCGTAAACCAAAACACGATTGGTTAAACGCCATTGGTTTTCCAATTTGTGCCAATACACCAACCGTTCCACGAGCAGAAATAATTATATCATCAATTTCTAAAAGTTTTGTGCTACTCTCGTTTAATCCTTTTTCGGTTATAGTTTTTTCCGAAGAATAAACTTTTCGTAAATCATTATTGAAATCGTTAATTGACAGCCACCCAATATTTCCATTCCAATATTCATCTACTGAAGTTTTTGGCGTACCCCCACTAATAATTTGAATAATCTCATTTAGAATAACTTTACTCATACTTCAATCCTTTCAAGTTCTTTTTAATTTGTTTTTAATAGACATTTTGTGTAAAAAAGCCATTTATTTCACGCTATTTTTATTTATATAAACACATGATTATAAGTCAGTTATTTTTTTATTTTTTTATTTTATACGTATTTTATTAAAAAAAAGGTGTTTATTTCACGCTGTTTTAAAAATAAAAAAATACCGCCTAAACTTTTTGCCACCCTTAACGCTTACAATCTTTTCATCAATAAGCGCATTTAATTGTTTTCTCACTTTGTTAATGTTAATCTCTTTTCCTATCCGCTCGTGAATTTCTCCCAATGTAGTGTCTGAATAAATCTGCAAATCCTGAAAAATCAGTTCGTGCAAGCGGTGGTCTTCAATTTTTTTAAGATTAGTTTTGCCTTTAAAATTGGCTTTTTTCAAAAATTCGGGATTTACAAAATATTCCACGCCTTTGGTTTTCCCTTTAGCAAGCACAAGGTCAAGCTCGGGCAATCTGCCCAGCCAGTTGCGTATGGCGTTTGGTTGCGACAAATTCAAAATGTCTGAAAACTCAATGGCGGTGAGTGAAGTATGTTGCGCAATTAAGCCAAGACAAATAATTTCGCGCTGCGTGAGTTGAAATTCTTCATTAGCTCGGCTTACTAATTTTACAGTTTCTACTTTGGTAATGTGCTTTTTTATGGTAACACTCACGCGGTCGTCGCCTTCGGCAATAGCAGGAATTTGTTTACCGTTTGAAAGCAAAGTTTCATACATTTTATCGTAGCCGCTGCCTTCTCGTTCCATCAACTTTAAGTCGTAAAACAATTTTGCCAAATGCTCGTTGCGCTTTACGGTTTTATGCAAAATATTTTTCGGTGTAACGCCAATGGGCAACCGTCCCGGATTGTGTACTTCCAAACGGTCGGGATACAAATTGATAAAAACATCGCCTCTTGTAGTGTAGGGACGGTGTACAAGAGCATTTGCCAGCAATTCGCGCACCACTTCTTCTTCGTAATTGGAAACAAATTTTCTAAAAATGCCGTCAGAAATTTCGATGCCTTCTTTCCAGTCGGGTATTTGTGTCCAAACGGATTCAATGAGTTCCTTTGGGTTAAGCGAAAAATCGTCCCACAAAATTTTGTTTACACGATTTCCGCTTTCATCATATTTCAAAAACTGAATAACGGGTGCATAAAGCAGTTTAGCGCGGTCTTCGCGTATGCCCACCCAAAGCACGCCGAGATTGGTAAGGCAATTACCTTCGCTCATCAGATAATAATCGAGTAACTCGTCGGGTGTTTTTTGTTTTACAAAATCGGAAACACGGTTTGATGCTTTTATATCAGTTACAAATTGATGCAGTTTTGCAGGGTCAATAGCTGTTTTTGGAATTGTTTTAATGGTTTTTGTTTCCCAAATATATGCGGGTTTATCGGTCATCAACCGCATTAAATCATCGGGTGGCAAGGGTGTACAGGCATCGGAAATGCGAATGTAATAACGTCCGTCGGTAGTACTGGCAATGGTAGTTGCACTCGGAAACACTTTTAGTTCTATATATTCGCCACCGTTTTCGGCAGCTTTCAGTTCGGTATGCGTACCTACATTTACGGTAAGTTCGGCAATGCGTTTGCGTAGTTTATCAGCTAAATCGTTCGGGATTTTTTGTGAAGCAGGCGGCAAGATTTCACTATCTTCTATACCTATTAAAATGCTTCCGCCTCGTGAATTGGCAAAACAAACGCAGTCTTTTGCAAGTTCGTTCCAATCCGTGTTTTTACCTGTTACCAAGCGTAGCGATTTCTTTTCTATATCTTGCGTTTCATTCATCAGTATATCATTTGTTATACTTCAAACTCTTTAAGTTCTTCTTGATTTGTTCTTCTAACGTTTTGCTTTCAGTAAACAGTGTGTCGAGTGTGTTTTGAAACCCTTTGATTTTAGCCGCAAATTCATCGGCAGTTATTTCTACATATTCAATTTTCACCTCAAAATATTGCCCTGCGCTAAAGCTGTAATTTTTTTCTTCAATTTGTTTTGCGCTTACCACCACACTAAAATCTTCCTGCGCCGTTTTTTTGTTCATCGCATCAATAATGCGCTGCTCTTCTGCTTTGGTTAATATGGTGCGTTGGTTTTTGCCGTCTTTTACGGTTTCGCCTAATTTACTTGCATCAACTAAAACAATATGTTCGTTGTCGGCTTCTTTGTCAAAAAACAAAACGGAAACGTTAGTGCCTGTGCTTGCAAAAATATTGCTTGGCATACTTACCACGCCGCGCAGCCAACCACGTTTTATCAAAGCCTCGCGTATGTTTTTTTCAATGCCGCTTTGCGCCGTAATAAAACCCGTTGGCACAACCACTGCCGCTTTTCCTTTTGGCGAAAGCGAATAGATAATGTGCTGTATAAACAACAAATAAATTGCCATGCTTTCTTTTTTGCTTTTGGGCACGTTGGGTATGCCTGCAAAAAATCGTTCTTTAAAAGTGTCTTTCGTCAAGCCCTCACGGAAATCGGAAAAATCTAATTTAAACGGCGGATTGGAAACAATGTAATCAAATTTTTCTTTCAGGTAACTCGGCTCGGCAATGGTGTTGCCTTTTATAATGTTGGGTATGCTGTGCGAGAGATTATTTAAAATTAAATTCAAACGCAACATATTGCTTGACTTCTGCGAAATATCTTCGCTGTATATGCTGCAATTTTTTTCGCCAATGGCGTGCGCAATGTTCATCAGCAAAGTTCCCGAACCTGCGCTTGGGTCATACACTTTGGCATTGCTCACTTTTTTGTTTACCAAAATGGCTGCCATAATGCGGGCTACGGCGTGGGGCGTGTAATATTCGGCGTATTTTCCACCGCTGTCGCTGTTATAGTCTTTAATCAGGTATTCGAAAATGGTAGCAAAGAAATCGTATTTCTCCGAAAACATTTTTTCAAAACTGAAATTAACGAGCTTGTTTACTAAGGCACGGCAAAAAGCATCGCGTTGCGAAGCATCGGTTATAAATTGGCTCAGGTCGTCGAACAATTTATCCTTAGCTCCTGTAGCCGATTTTATGGAATATAAATCGGTGTTGGCTGCGTTGATGTTGCGCAATGTGCCGTCAAAAAACTTTTCGGCAAAATTGCTTTTGCTTTGGTTGTTAAACAAATAAGTAATTAAATGTTCGGGTTGCAATTTTGGTGCTTTGTTACCGATGCGGGCAGTTAAAAATTTACGTTTATCGTCGCTCAATTTTTCGTAAGCCTCTTGAAAATTTTTGGCTTTGGCTAAAGTATCGTTGGCAAGTTTGGCTTCGTAAGTAAACTTGTCGTTCATGTACTTGTACAAAAATGTTTGCGAAATAATTTTAAACTCGTTGCCGTCGTTTCCCAAGCCGTAGTTGGCGCACACGCTTTTCAGTTCGTCAATCAGTTTTTTTGTTTCGGTAATAAATGTAATGTCGCCCATAATTTTTTAAGCAGCGTACTGTTGCTTGTATTCGTTTACAATTAAGTGGTTAATGTGTTGTATAATTTCAAAACCTGTTTCTTCGTTCAACACTTTGTGTTGGTCAAAAAATTGCGAAACAAGAATGCTCATTACTTCTTCGTTGAAATATTCATCGTTGGTTTTTAAAATGTTTACGTTGTTTAAAATCAAGCTGTCAATTAAACCTTTTGCGCTAAATAATGCTTCGTGAATTTTAATTTCTTTAGCCGAAATGCTTTTGTTTTCCAACAGGCGTTTATGAACGCGCGCATATTTTTCGTCGTTCTCATACTTGGCTTTCAGCAAAGCATCTTTGCGGTTAAGTTCTTTTATTTTGTCGTAAACGGTATTCAGCAAAGCAATATTTGCTTTCATATCTTCTTGCGAAACTTCGTCTAAGTTTTTGTTTTTAAAAATGCGTTCCAATTCTTCGCGCAGCGAAACAAATTGCGGGTCTTTCGCATCAAAATTGCGTTGCAGTTCTTCGCGTGTTTTGCGCAAATCGTTTCGCAACTCATCGGCAATTTTCATTTCCGCTTCCGAAACTTTTACAAACTGAAAGTAAATATCTTCTAATGCTTCGTTCAACAAATTGGCGTTTTCTGTTTTGTTGTCAATATTTTCTTTAAAGTTAATCAGGTTCAATCGGTTTTTAACTTCGGCGAGCAACTGATTGAGTTTAGAGAAATCCAATTTGCTCAACAATTCATCTTCGTTGTTCAGGCGAATAATGCTGCGCAGTTCGCGTGCGTTGTACAACACTTTCAGCAGTTCCTGTAAAGTTTTTTTATCACTAATGGCAGAAATTTGTTTACTGAAATTTTCGGCGTTTTGCGTGTCGTAGTTAAAAAGCTTGTCTTTAATTTCTAAAATATCGTTTTCAATTTCATCGCGCGATTTAAACAAATTGCTGTAATGTTTCATTTCATCGCCCAACTCTTGTTGCAGCTCCTGAAAATAATTTTCGTTAGCCGCTTTAAATTCTTTTGAAATGTCGGCAAAGTCCACAACATAACCGTATTTGTAATTTTTATACGGACGGTTCACCCGCGTTAAGGTTTGCAATAAATTATGTTGTTTTACCACACGCGCCAAATACAATTTCTTTAATCGTTTGGCATCAAAACCCGTCAACAACATATTATAGACAAACAAAATATCAATTTTTCCCGCTTTAAAATCTTTCACTTCTTCCTTGCGATATTCTTTGTCATTTACATCGTGCAGAATTAAAGCGGCTTTTAAAGGAGTGTTTCCATAATCTCCTTGAGGTTCGGCAGCAATAGCAAAATCGCGCTGTTGTGTGCCGTAAATTTTTTCAAATTCTTCAAATAATTGTTTGGCTTGGTCTGAACTGTCGCACACTACCATTGCGCCCAAACTGTCGTCGGCATTTACTTTTCTAAAGGCTTTTAAATCTTCCAAAATGTATTCCAACATCGGCTCGGCAAATTTCGGGTGTGCAAAAATTTCTTCTTTTTTAATGTCGCCTTTCAGCACTTGAATTTCTTCCATTACATCTTGCATTTGCATTTTGTACTGTGTGTTTATTTCTTCACGAATTAAGCGCAAGGTGTAACCGTCAGCAATGGATTTATTGTAATAATATTTATGAATGTAATCGCCAAACAAAGCCTTGCTGTCGTAATCTTTAACTACTTCGCGCAAAAGCGGTGTACCTGTGAGCGCAATTTTTATGGCGTGATTGTCGGAACGAAGCAGGTTAATCAAATAATTTCCTTTTGGGTTGTAGCTGCGATGTGCTTCATCAATAAAATAAATGCGCTGAATATTAATATCATAATCCAACACTTTTTCTACCGTGCTTTCTTCGCTGAATTTTTGAATGTTCACCACCGAAATTTCGGCTTCGCCGCTTCCGCCTTGTAGTGCGCTTATGGTTTTAATGTTATTCAAAAATTCGTTGCGGGAGTTTATGGAGTTTACTTTCAATCCGCGTCGGCTAAATTCGGAACTTGCCTGTGCCGCCAAATCCAACCTATCCACAATAAAATAAAATTTCGGAATGATATTTTTTTGCTGAAAATAGTTGGTTAGAAACTTTACGTTGTAATACGCCAACGCTGTTTTGCCGCTGCCTTGTGTGTGCCAAATAATACCTTTGTCCTTGCCTTTATCCAAATGTGCTTTAATGGCTTTTGTGGCAAACAACTGCGGATAACGCATAATGTGTTTTTGCAAATTTATTTTTCCTGTTTGCGTATCTTCTTCTTCCACATAAGCAATGCCGAATTGCAATAAAAAAGCCAATCGTTCTTTTGAAAGTAAAGAGGTTAAAATTCTGTTGGTGGGCGTATTATTGTTTTTATTGGTAATAAATTCATCGCTGTTTTTTATAGCAACGGCATTATTGTCTTTTAAAATCAAATTTTCGGTTTCTTCATCATCAGGTTTTAGTAAAGAAGACAAGTGTAATTTTTCTGTTTTATTATCATCTTCTCTGAAATAGTTAAAATGAATATTGTCATTTGCCGAAGTAGCATAAAACGCACCAAAAACAGGCTCTACCACACCGTCTTCGTATTCCATGTTGTTGGAAAAAATCATTAACTGCGTAATGTTTTTAAACGTTTTAAAAGCGGCGTTGCCAAATCGCTTGTTCATTCGGTTACGCTCATCAATAATTCCTTCTTTATTGTTTGGTTTCTTCACTTCCACAAAAGCCAAAGGCATTCCGTTGATGAGTAGCGTAATATCAGGGCGAAATTCTTCTTCGCCGTTTTTGTAAGTAAGTTCGGTGGTAACGTGAAAAGAGTTGTTTTCAAAATTATCAAAATCAATCAGCCGAACACCCGAAGTATTGACCAACTGTTTATAGAAATCTCGTCCTAAATCGTCGTACTTTAATTTTAAACTTATCTCTTGTAAAAGTTTATCAATTTTATTTTCAGAAAGCTCTTTGTTTATTCGTGAAATGCTGCTTTTGAAAATTTTGGGAAATATGTTGTTTCCCTCAATTCTGTTTTGTTCAGAGCGCAAGATATACGTGTAACCCAATTTGCATAAATGCAAAATAGCAGGAATTTTTACACGTGAATCTTCGTTAAATGCCATACTTCTTTCTTAAAAGTATTTCTCAGTCAAAATTTACAGGCTAAATATAGGATTATTTGAATTGTGAAATGTATTAAACAAAAGCTATACTCGGCGTTATCATACATCACCTAATTAATATGGGATATGCACTCAAATAAAAAACGGGGAATCAAATTTAATTTTTGATTTCCCCGCTTTGGTGGTACCTCCAGGAATCGAACCAGGGACACAAGGATTTTCAGTCCTTTGCTCTACCGACTGAGCTAAGGTACCATGCTTTGCTCTTATTAGTTTAGAGGCTGCAAATGTACTCATTTTCTCTTTTCTGCAAAATATTTGTAAAAAATATTCACCCAAAATTTTGTAAAGCCTTTATTCGTCTATCTTTAGAGCCGATGAATTTAGTTTTGGATTTTGGCAACACGCGCATAAAAACCGCCGTTTTTGAAGGGGAAAATCTTGTAGAAAAAAAGATTTTTAATTCGGAAACGGAATTACTGAATGCTCTACATCTTTTTCAAAACATACAACATTGTTGCATAGCTTCCGTTACAGGTAATCACGAAGCTGCTGCAAAAATGCTTTCTCAAAAAATTCATACACTCGTTTTTAAAGCCGACACAAAAATTCCGCTAAAAAATTTATATAAAAGTTCTGCCACTTTGGGTTCTGACCGTATTGCCGCTTCTGTTGGGGCTTTCAGTTTGTTTCCAAACAAAAATGTGCTGACGGTTGATGCCGGCACTTGCATTAAATACAATTTTGCAAACGCGCAAAACGAATATCTGGGCGGAGCAATTTCACCCGGTATCCCCATGCGCTTAAAAGCCATGAATGATTACACGCACCGTTTGCCATTGGTTGATTTTGATAAAAATTATGAAAAACTGATTGGCGAAAGCACGCAAGAATCTCTTTTATCGGGCGCATTGCTTGGCTCGGCTTTGGAAGTGGACGGCATGATTTCTCACTACCTTGCACAATATCCCGATTTGCAAGTCGTTATTACAGGCGGCGACAGCGATTATTTGTGCAAACAACTTAAAAACCGTTTCTTTGCCGACCAAAATATTTTGCTGCGCGGACTTAACACCATTTTAAACTTCAACCTTGAAAAATAAATTTTATACACTCTCTTTTTTCGTTCTTTTTTCTCTTGCGGGTGTCAGTCAAAACAACACATTCTCTCCGTATTCACGTTACGGTTTTGGAGAATTAAACAACACAACTTTTGCGCACAATATGGGTATGGGCGGCGCACACATTGCCTTAAAACCCGATTCAACAATGCCCATTTTTATTAACGCGGGCAATCCTGCGGCGTATTCATTAATCAAACTCACATCGTTGGAAGTTGGCGGAACATTTAACCATTCCAAATTTTCGGGCAATAACACTTCCTTAAAAAAATGGGGCACTAATTTTTCTTACGGCTCGCTTGGTTTTCCTGTGGGCAGCAACGGTGGCGCGTGTTTTGGTATTCAGCCGTACAGCAGCGTGGGTTACGATACGCAAAACAGTTCTGACATAGAAAACATTGGCACGGTGCTTAACAAATACAGCGGCACAGGCGGAATGAACAAAGTTTTTCTCGGTTACGGCATTATGCCTTTCAATAAACGTTTAACCACTTACCGAAGAAAACATTTGTACATACACGATACGCTGAAAACCTTGTCGCGAGCAGGTTATAAAACAGGCGAGTTTTTCAGCAAAATGTTGAGTGATTTCTCAATTGGTGCAAATGCCAATTATATTTTCGGGAACATTGAAAACACAACAGATGTCATTTATCCTTACGCAAGTTTATACAACAATACGTTTACCGACAGAGCCATTAACGTGCGGGATTTTACCGGAAATTTTGGTGCACAAACGGCAATAACCATTGACAGCATTGGGAAAAGAGTTTTGCGCGAAAAAATAAAATTCACATTCGGATTTTTTATGGCGTTGAATAACGAGCTGAAAGCGAATTATTCTTACCTCGCGTTTAATTATATTTCGGGGCAATCAGTACCAACAGACACGGTTTTGTTTATTAACAGCGCGGCAGGAAAATTAAAATTACCATTGGAACAGGGATTTGGCATAGGTTTTAAAAAAGGCGAACGCATAAACATTGTGGCTGATTTTGCAATTACCGATTGGCAAAATTTTCAGTACCCGAATTTTGAAAACGATTTTAAAAATTCATACCGCGTGGCTTTGGGCGGAAATTTTGTTCCCGAAAAATTTGCAAGCGGAAGCAATGCTTTTTTAAAACGCATAAATTACCGCGCCGGCGTTTCGTATCAAAGCGGTTATATTAACGTGAGAAATTCTGTTATTCCTACGGCTGCCATTTCGGTTGGAATAGGTATTCCTGTGGGCGTTGGCAGAGTTTCGTCAATGGTAAACGTAAGTGCGCAATACGGACAAACAGGTTTTGGAAGTCAAAGTTTGCTGAAAGAAAATTTTTGGCGCATACATTTCGGCTTTACTTTTTCTGACCGCTGGTTTCAAAAATTCAGATATGATTAAAAGCATGCTTAAATATGCTTGCATAATTTCATTTTTACTCGCGCTTTCATCTTGCACCAACACCATGAACGATGTTATGGCGTTGCCCGACAACAAAGTTCGTCCCTCGCAAATTGGCGACAGCGTTACCCTGCTTTACACCGACAGTGCGCAACTTAAAATTATGCTTAAAGCAAACCGTATGCTGATGTTTGACAAAAACGTAACCGAACCGTTTACCGTAATGCCAAAAGGCGTGTTTGTTACTTTTTTTGACGAAGACGAAAAAGTGTCGGCTACGCTGCGTGCCAATTACGGTGTGCGTTACGATGTTTCCAAACGTATGGAAGCGCGTTATGCCGTAGAAGTAGTAAACAAAGAGGGTACAAAATTAGAAACCGAAAAATTAATCTGGAATGAAAATACGCAACGCATTTATACCGACGCACCCGTAAAAATTACCACCGCCACCGAAGTTATTACAGGACATGGTATGGAAAGCAATCAAGATTTTACACAATACGAACTCAAAAAAGTAACAGGCACGTTTCGCCTTAACAATTAATTTAAAAAATAAATATTACATATATGAAACCTGATTTTCAATTACGCACCTTTGTTTTTTTAGAACGCCTTTGGCTTGTTGGCGCACTACTCAGCGTGTGCTGCGTGGTGTATTTTTTACTTACAAAAGATAACGACAGCGCGCTGTTCTTTTTTCTTTTCTTCATTATGTCGGCAGTAATTTATTTAATACGCAAGCGGCAGCGCAAACGCCACGAGGAATTTTTGAAAAACAAGTCGTAAGAAATTTAGTCCAAGACTTACGACTAATTTCTTACGACTAAAAACTAAATGCGTACTTTTAAATCATGCTTTTTATCCTGCTCAAAGAAAGTTTTGTGTTTGCATGGCAATCGTTAGTGTCAAACAAATTGCGCTCTTTTTTGAGTTTGTTGGGAATTACAATCGGCATTTTTGCCATTATTCTTGTATTTACCATTGTGGACAGTTTGGAAAATAACATTCGCGACAGTTTGCAATCCTTAGGCAGCAATGTGGTGTATATTCAAAAATGGCCCTGGGTGTCTGAAGACCCCGGCGAATACCCCTGGTGGAAATACATGAACCGCCCAAAACCGCAGTATTATGAAATGCCTGAAATTCAAAAACGCTGCAAAAGTGCCGAAGCCGTTGCGTTTAGAGCCGAAAAGCGAAAAACGGTGCAGTATAAATCCAACAGCGTTCAAAATGCTTTGGTGGCAGGCGTTTCATACGACACATACAAAATAAAAAGTTTTGAACTGAACGAGGGAAGATATTTTTCACGCAAAGAAACCGATGCGGGTTACCGTGTAGCCTTGCTTGGTGCAGAAATTGCGCAAGGTTTATTTCCAAATGAAAATGCCATTGGAAAAGAAATTAAAATTGCGGGACACAAAGCACAGGTAATTGGTGTAATAAAAAAAGAGGGCGAAAGCATGATTGGCATGAGTTACGATACACAGGTGTTAATTCCTTTTGCGTTTGCCCGTTATTTAATGGATACACGGGCCGAAGGCACATCGCCCACTATTTTTGTAAAAGCAAAAGCCAATGTATCTAACGATGAAATGAAAGATGAACTGATTGGCATTATGCGCAGCATCAGGCGGCTAAAACCAAAAGCAGAACATAATTTTGCGCTGAATGAAACCACCTTAATCAGTGAACGGTTAGACGATTTGTTTGGTGTAATTGGCGCGGCAGGCTGGGTTATCGGCGGATTTTCTATTTTGGTGGGCGGTTTTGGCATTGCCAATATTATGTTTGTTTCGGTAAGAGAACGCACAAATTTAATCGGTATTCAAAAAAGTTTGGGCGCAAAAAATTTGTTTATTCTTTTTCAGTTTTTGAGCGAAAGTGTGTTGTTAAGTTTAATTGGCGGTTTCTTTGGTTTGTTGCTTACTTACTTTATTACCTTCTTCGGAAAAAACCTGATTAACATGGATATTAATTTAAGCAGCACAAATATTATTCTTGGTTTCACGGTTTCAGGTTTAATTGGTGTCATCAGCGGATTTGTTCCTGCATACAGCGCATCTCAACTTGACCCTGTGGAAGCTATACGCAGTAATTGATTTGAAAATTGAAACGCCCTCTCATCATATCTGTCATTTGTATTATCGGTTATGTATCGGTGGTATTTACGTTTCCGCAAGTGTTTTCGCCCTCTATAAAAAAATTGGGAGAACTGATGCCTGCGGTTTACGGTATTTTGGTGGCGGCTCATTTTATTGCCTGTGTGGGTTTGTGGTATTTTAAACGCTGGGGCGTACAACTGTATTTGCTTGTGTTTTTTGCCAAAACCATTTTTTATTTAAGCATTCGGCAAACAGGTGCAATGTTTTATGCAAATGTTGTTCTCTCTGTTGTTTTCATCATTATTTTGTTGAGGTTTTATAAGAGAATGGACAGGAATTTGTAAAATACTGCTTAACAGGCAAAATTTTTCATACGCTTTTTGTGTGAACTGTTTTTTACTTTTGCAACAGCACAGTTTATTCAAATGAAAAAAAAATTACTCTTACTGTTTGTTGTATGTTTTGTTTTTGCCAACGCGCAAACAAATTACGAACGTTTCAACATTGATTTGCTTGGGCACATTACACCCAACTTGGTGGACACAGGCATTGACGGGCGGCGGTATTCGGGCTGCTGGGGTTGGTATCAGCAAAACAAAAATAAAGAATACGTCATTTCAGGCACAAGCAACGGCACCTATTTTATTGATGTTACTGTGCCCGGTTCGCCGAGCGTGTGCGCGTTTGTGCAAGGAAAATCAGGCTGCACCTGGCGCGAAATGAAAACCTACGGACATTACTGCTACATTGTGAGCGACGATGCGTTTCCGAACACCTTTCAAATTGTGGATATGCACTATTTGCCCGACAGCGTTCACATCATTCACAACGGCACAACGTATTTTGAAAAAGCACACACCATTTGGATTGACAAAGATAAAATGTACATAGGCGGCATTTATTTTAACGATGCGGGAACAGCAGGAAGTTTTGCGCCAATGGCGGTTTTCAGCTTGGCAAATCCCGAAGCACCGCAATTGTTAAGAACGCTTGACCAAGATATTTCTACCAACTTGGTAGATTATGTTCACGATATGTATGTGCGCAATGATACCATTTATGCTTCCTGCGGCTGGAAAGGTTTGTGTGTGTTTAGATTAGAAGCCAATACCCATGCATTTACGCCTTTGGGTTCTTACATAAATTATTTGTCGGGAGGTTATAATCACTCCAGTTATTTAACCCAAAACGGAAAGTATTTGATGTTTTGCGATGAAAGTCCGGCGGGGCTTCCCATGCACTGGGTAAACGTTGAAAATTTTTGGAACATACAGCCTGTAGCAACGTTTACACTGCACGAAAAAACCACGCTGCATAATCCGTACATCATCGGAAATTCGTTTGCGGTGGTGTCTTGCTATCAAGATGGTTTGTATATCTACAATATTTCAAATCCAAACCATGTGGGCGTTGTGGGTTATTTTGACACTTATCCGCAAGGGGGCGCATTTAGTGAAAACGATTACGGCGGAAACGACTATCGCGGTAACTGGGGTGCGTACCCTTATTTACCAAGCGGCATTATTATAGCACAGGATATGCAAAACGGTGTGTTTATTTTAGATGCCACACAGGCATTTAATGTAACTGATGTTGGGATTAATGAGTTTGAGGTTGAAAGTTTAAAGTTTAGAGTTTACCCGAACCCGACAAATGAAATTTTAACTATTGAGTTTTTAACTTTTAATAAAGAGGTAGAAGTGAAAATTACGGACGTGTTTGGCAACAGTCTTAAAAATTCAACATTAAAAACTCAAAACTCTCAAATAGACGTTAGTCATTTGAGTAGCGGAATTTATTTTATAAAAGTGGGGAATGCGGTAAAGAAGTTTGTTAAAGAATAATGTTTGCTTTTTTACATAAACTGACTGCAAGATTAGCTCTGCTGTAGAAATGAGACTTTTTAATCAAAAATAAATTTTGGTTTTGCGTAGTTTAATCTTTTTATGAGCTTTGTTTTGTGATAGCCATTAAGTGCAGTTCCACATATTGTTTCAGCTAATTCTAAATCTAAATTGCCGGCTTTCATCAAACAAGTTTCGGTAAAATAAACATCTGCAATTTCACCAATTACCAAATAGGTTTGATTAATTTTTATTGAAACAATTTCTTTAAGTTTCAACCCTATTTGTATGTTTGATTCTTCTACAAAGGGAGCAAAAAAGTTATTCTTATAAATTGGTGTTAATCCTACCGCATCAAACTCAGAAATTTCATCTCTATACCTTGCTGATGTTTGATGTGCCTTTTCATAAAACTTATTACTGACATGATTAATTGTATAAAAACCACTCTTGCGAATATTTGCTAATGTGTGTCTTTCTACAGAATCCGGTCGAACAACAAATCCCATCAATGCAGGATTTGCACCAATATGAACAACCGAATTAAAAATTGCCAAATTGGTTATTCCGTTATTGTTTTGGGTTGCAATAAGGTTTAAACTTTTAAACCCACTTAATGAATTAACAAAAGCAGTTCGCTTTAGTTTTTCCATTTCAGATATTGCCTTTTTATTGTAATGAATCATAATTTATCTTTTAATGCTTCGCCATAAACACGCAAGGCTCTGTTTCTTGCAAAGTTGTGTTCTACGATAGGTTTTGGATAACTTTCCGTTCCAAATTCAGGAAGCCACTTTTTGATGTATGCTAAGTTTTTATCAAATTTTTCGGTTTGCAGTACCGGATTAAACACTCTGAAATAAGGAGCGGCATCGCAACCGCAACCTGCTGCCCACTGCCAGTTTCCGTTGTTGGCAGACAAATCATAATCATTCAGTTTTTGGGCAAAATACGCTTCGCCCCAACGCCAATCTATCAATAGATGTTTGCACAAAAAACTCGCAACAATCATCCGAACACGGTTGTGCATATAGCCTGTTTTGTTCAGTTGTCGCATTCCTGCATCTACAATCGGGTAGCCGGTTTTTCCTTCGCACCACAACTCAAATTCCTGTTCATCGTTTCGCCAAAGAATAAAATCGTATTTAGCTTTAAAAGAATGATGAACTACCTTAGGAAAATGATACAAGATTTGCATAAAAAATTCCCGCCAAATCAATTCATTCAGCCAAGTTTGATTGTGGTTTAATGCAAAAGCCACGCATTGGCGAATGCTAATCGTTCCAAATCGCAAAGCAATTCCCAACTGTGTGGTGCGTTGCAAAGCCGGATAATCTCTGTATTTATCGTATTCATTAATAATTGATGCATCTAATGTTGGGGTTTCAAAATGAATATCCGTTTTCTTAAATCCATTTTCTTCCAACGAAAGTATTTCTGAAAAAGATTGTTGATACAGTTTTTTAAAATCAAGTTTATAAACTTTGTAGTGTTTTTCAGTCAGTAGTTCTTTCCATTTTTTGAGATAGGGCGTATAAACCGTGTAAGGTGTGCCGTCATTTTTCACAACCTCGTTTTTATCAAAAATCACTTGGTCTTTAAATGCTTTAAAAGAAATGTTTTGTGCTTTAAAAAAATGATGAATTTCTGTATCTCGTTCAATGGCTTTCGGCTCGTAATCTCGGTTACAGTACACCGATTGAATATCGTATTGTTCTGAAAGTTGTTTGAAAATTTCCAAAGGTTTTCCGAAAAAAGTATTTAGTGTTGCATAGTATTTTTTGAGTTCTAAATTGATAGCCGAAAGTGCCTGATGAATGTAATCTACCCTTCGGTCTTTTTTATCGCCCAATTGATTTAAAATATCTTTATCAAAAATAAAAACAGGAAAAACAGGAAAATCAGCAGACAATGCCTGATACAAACCAACATTATCTTCCAGTCGCAAATCTCTGCGAAACCAAAAAACAGAAAGTTTCGTTTTCATTCAAATACGGATTGATATTTGCGTTGAAATAATTTAAAAAAATAAAGCACCAAAAGAAACTGCGTGTAGCCATACACGGCATCTTCCAGCGGTATCGTGCCCATTCTTATGCCTAAAAAATCATTGGGATTATAATTCACTATCGGGTTTTCAATAAAACTCCCGGTCAAAACACCATTTACCGGAAAAAAACCTAACATCAATACAGCATACACCAAAGATGCTTTGCCAATCCAATTTGCCCGAACAATGAAATGCAGATAAATTAAAGTAACACTTGTGGCAACCGCCGTAACCAGGGTATAAATTTTATCGTGGTGAAGCAAGGCAATAAGCGAGCAAACAATCACACTAAAAAATACAATTAGATTATTTAAACCCGACAGCCAATCCAATTTAAAAAATTTATCGAAACAGAAATAGGTAAACACACAGGAAAACGGAATACAAATAAAAAACAACCATTCTTCGATTGGCAATCCTGCTATCACTATTCCCAGCGTATAATCTGTATTAAACCACCAAACGCCTTTTGCCGTAAACCACACATCCCAAGCAATAAAAAGAATGGCAACTACAATTGCAGCCATTAAAAATGCTCCAAAGTGATTATTAAATTTAATTCTTCTGTCAAAAGATGCAATAAAACAAATGATAACCGTGAAGAATAAGATTAATGAATAGGTATATGCCATCATTTTTTAGCCGAATTAAAATACATTTTAAAATATTTAAAAGGCACATACAAAAAACCAAAACATTCACCCTCTTCTTTTCCTGTATGCTTATGATGTTGTTTGTGTGCTCTGCGAAGTGCTAAAAAATAAGGGCTTTGGGTTTGCGTAAAAACTTTCAGCCGTTGATGAATGAATATGTCGTGTACAAAAAAATACGCCATGCCATAAAGCATAATGCCCAAACCGATAAAAAACAAATAGTTGAAATTTTTCAAAGCTCCTAAATACATCAATGCTATGGTTGGCAAGGCAAATATTACAAAGAACCAATCGTTTTTTTCTAATTTACCTTCATTACTGTGGTCGTGGTGGTCTTTGTGCAGAAACCACAGAAAACCGTGCATCACATATTTATGGATAAGCCAAGTAACAGCTTCCATTGCTATAAATACCGTTATTACTATCAATGCGTTTACCATTTTCTACACGTCTAAAAGTTTATCGATTTTTTGTTGTACCTCATCAGAGTTAATTTTTTTTCGGTGTGTTTTCAAGAAATTTTTATCTGTTTTTATCATTGCATTATAGCCCAAAAAAGACGGCGCATTTTTTTGAACGGACAAACGTATAAACCTTATTTCTGCATTATTCGGGTCTGCCGAAACCGCTTTTTCTATATTTTTCTTTCCATCGTTAAATGTATTAAGTTTACTTGCAGGACTAAAAACGTGATTTGCCCAAATGGTTTGCAATCCGCCCAAATAAGCCAAGAACAAAGGTGTACTGTTTTCTTTTTTCAAATCTTCAATCATTTGGCTGCACAGTTTTTTATCGGCAAATGCCTTGTCGTAATTTGCTCTTACATAATCCAAATTTATGCTAAAGGCATTTGCCTGCATAAAAAAGCAAACTGCCGTAATGCTGATTAGTTTTATCATAAACAATTCATTTTAAATCGCACATAACTGCTAAGGGCTACATATCCTTTTTGAAAATCGGGCACACGAATTCTACTGTTCAATATTTCTTTTGATGATTTTCTTTTTATCTTTTTAAATAAAGACAAATAGTAATTGTATGCTAAATAAACCCCAAACAAAGACGAAGCAGGAAGTTTTTTAATTCCGATTAAAGCCTCTTTAAACTCCTGTTCTATTTCCTGTTCTATTTTGTCTTTCACGCTGTTATCAAACACGTCCATATCAATATTCGGAAAATAGGTTCGCCCCAAAATCAGATAATCATCGTTCAAATCCCTTAAAAAATTAATTTTCTGAAAAGCAGAACCCAGCTTCATGGCATAGGGTTTAAGTTCTTCGTATTTTTCTTTGTTACCTTCCGTAAAAACCTGCAAACACATCAGCCCCACCACTTCTGCCGAACCGTGGATATATTCATTATATAATTCCGAGTTGTAATCTATCTTTTGCAAATCCATTTCCATACTGTGCAAAAACTGTTCAATGAGTTTTTTATCAATTTGGTATTTATGCACGGTTTCCTGAAAAGATTGTAAAATGGGATTAAGTGAAATCTTTTCTTCTAAGGCGTTTTGAGTTTCCACTTTTAATCTGTTTAGCAATTTTTCTTTATCGTACCCGTGAAAACTATCTACAATTTCATCTGCCAATCTCACATAACCGTAAATTGCATAAACAGCCGAACGAATAGATGGCTTTAGTACCAAAATACCGAGCGAAAAACTCGTACTGTATTTTTGCGTTGTTATTTTGCTTACCGAGTAAGAAAGTTCGTCAAATAGCTGTTTCATAATACTTAGTTTTTAATTTTATTAATTTCATTTGCTGCAATTTTTCCCGATATAATAGTAGGCGGAACGCCCGGTCCGGGAACGGTGAGCTGACCTGTGTAGAATAAATTTTTCAATTTCTTATTCCTTATCTTAGGTTTCAAAACTGCTGTTTGAGCCAATGTATTTGCCAGCCCGTAAGCATTGCCGCCGTAAGCGTTGTAATCGCTTATAAAATCGCTCACACAATAACTCTTTTTGTATTCAATTTTTGAAGCCAAATCATTTGTTCCCGTATGTTTTTCAATTCTGGAAAGCATTTCTGTCAAATACTTTTCGCGCATACGTTCTTCATCATTTATTCCGATAGCCAAAGGCATCAGTAAAAACAAATTTTCTTTCCCCTTGGGAGCAACTGTTTCATCTGTTTTTGACGGGCAACAAGCATAAAACAGCGGTTTTTCGGGAAATTTTTTCTCACCGTAAATGCAATCAATATGCTCGTCAAAATTATTTTCAAAAAAAAGCGTGTGGTGTTTCAGGCGCGGAATTTTCTCTGTAACTCCCAAATAATAAATCAAGCAAGAGGGTGCAAAAGTTCTGCTTTGCCAGTATTGCTCTGAATAATTTCTTAAACCTTCGTCTAAAAGTGTTTCGGTGTGATGATAATCCGACGAAGCTATAACGAAATCAAATTTGTGCTTTACACCATTTATTTGCAGAGATGTTATTTTGTTATTTTCAGTATTTATTTTTTCAACGGTTTTATTGAAATGAAAATTAGCCCCTTGCTTTTCGGCAACCTGTTGCATTGCCAGCACCAATTGGTAGAAACCACCGATAGGATAATGTGTGCCCAAAGCATAACCTCCGTAATTCATCAAACTGTATAAAGCAGGAATGTTTTTTGGCGAAGCACCCAAAAAAATCACAGGAAATTCCATTAAGGTTCTCAATTTTTCGTTTTTAAAATAATTGGCAACGTAGCTTCTGAAATTGGTGAGCAAATCTAACTTCAATGCACTTTTGGCTATTTTGGGCGAAACAAATTCTAACCAATTATGGCAAGGTTTGTTTACAAAATTCTGCATTCCCACTTCGTATTTGAATTTTGCCGATTGCATAAATTTCTCCAATTGCAATCCTGCACCTTTTTCGGTTTTTTCAAACAGCAGTTTTAGTTCTTCAAAATTTTTCGGCACATTCATTTTCTCGTCTGAAAAAACCATTTCAAACTGTGGGTTTAATGAAATCAACTCAAAGAAATCGGAAGTTTTGTGTCCGAAATCGGCAAAAAATTTTTCTATAATATCGGGCATCCAATACCAACTTGGTCCCATGTCAAAAACAAAACCTTGTTCTGTGGTAAATTGTCTGGCTCTACCACCTGGCTGGTCGTGTTTCTCAAATACATGAACTTCATTGCCTGCTTTTGCCGCATAAGCAGCAGCAGACAAACCCGAAAACCCCGAGCCGATTATGGCAATTTTCTTTTTCATTAATTTTTCGCTTTTAACGCTTCATTCAGCAAATATTCTGTTTCAATATTTTTATCATAAATTGGTTGATGGAAATCATTTAGTTTGTTGAGCAACCGTATTAATTCCATTTTCTCAGCATGAGTTAAATCGCCCGTTACAATGGCTGTGGCTTGCCGTATTTTGTTCATTTGATTTTCTAATGCTGTTAAACCATTATGTGTGATTGAAATAACTTTGCTGCGTTTGTCGGCTTTAGAATTTCGTTGTTCAACCCAACCTTGGTTTACAAGCCGGTTAATAATTTGCATTCCAACCGGTTTTTCGTGTACATTTTTTTTGATTAAATCCATTTTAGACATTTCGCCAAATGCTTTTAGGTTAATCAGGTAAATAAAATCTTCCTGCGTAGAAAAATCCGAACCAAAAATTGCTGATTTGGAATAGCTTTTTGCGTATCTGTTCATGTGAACAATTAAGGTGTTGATGACACTTTCCGGGCTTCGTCCGTTTTCTTTTCCTTCCCAATCAGGTTCAATAACGTAATCTTTATTAGTAGCAGAAATCCAATTTTTAAACCCTTTTACAGAAAATTCAAAACCACTGACATTGTTGTTTTCAGCTTCAAATTGTTGTATTAAATCAAGCACATCTTTTATCAAACTGTAATTCATTCTGAACAATTTTAGAATACAAATATACTATTTATTATTAAATAAAGTTGATAAATATGCTTTTATATTGAAATATAGTTTAATTTTGCACTAATTTATTTGTTTGCTGTATGAGAAATATACTTTTTGGATTGACTTTCTTTTTCTGTGGAAATACGCTTTTTGCCCAAACAATGGGTACTATCAACGGTGTGGTAAAAGATAAAAACACACAGGAAATATTAATTGGCGTGGTTCTTAAATTTTCAGGAAAAGACACGGTGGGTACACTATCTGATGAAAACGGAAATTTCTCGATTCAGCTTCCGGTTGGCAAATATAATTTGGAAACTTCGTATATCGGTTATGCACCTTTTACTCTTTACAACATTAATTTGAGTTCAGGAAATGCTCAAATTTTACAAATAGAACTGGATGAAAAAAATCAGGAATTACAAGAAGTGGTCATCAATGCAGGAAAGTCGGTTAGGGCGACGGATATGATAACACCTTTGGCTACCCAAAAATTAACAGCCGAAGAAATAAAAGTAAACCCCGGTGGAAATTTTGATGTTTCAAAAGTTATTCAGGTGTTGCCCGGAGTAGCAGGAGGAACAACGCCCAACCGAAACGATATTATTGTGCGTGGTGGCGGTCCGAGTGAGAATGTTTATTATTTGGATGGCATCGAAATACCTGTTTTAAACCATTTTCAAACACAAGGAGCAAGTGGCGGAGCAACCGGAATTTTGAATGTATCGTTTATTCAAGATGTGCAATTGACTTCATCTGCTTTTAATGCAAAGTATGATAACGCTTTGGCTTCAACAATAGTCATCAAACAACGAAATGGAAATCCGGATAAATTAAGTGGAAATTTCCGCTTGTCGGGAACTGAGTTTGCGGCTATGTTAGAAGGTCCTTTGGGAAAGAAAACGACTTTTATGGCTTCCGCAAGGCGTTCCTATTTGCAGTTTTTATTCAAATTATTGGACTTGCCTATTCGCCCTGATTATTATGATTTTCAATACAAAATAAACCACAAAATCAACAATAAAACAGAATTGACTTTTATAGGAATTGGAGCTATTGACAATTTTAAATTAGCCGTTCCCAAAAACAGCGATGCCAATACGGAATACATCAACCGGGCAAATCCGTTAATTAATCAATGGAATTATACCGTTGGTGCAACCTTGAAACGATTGGTAAATAACGGATATTTTACCATTGCTTTAAGCAGAAATATGTTTTTTAATGGTGCTGACCGTTATGAAAACAATGCTTCAAAAAGTGGTAATAAACTGTTTAGTTTAGGAAGCCACGAAACGGAGAATAAACTCCGTTTTGATATGAACAAATTTAAAAACGGCTGGAAATACAGTTATGGTGTATATGCACAATATGTAAAATACGATGCCGATATTTTCAATACGATAAAAGAAGAAGTAAAGGATAGTAGTGGAACCATCATCAGTCCTGCTGTTAGTTTTTCAAGCAATACAGCAATTGATTTTTTCAAATTTGGAGCGTATGGTCAAGTTGCCAAATATTTTTTTGACGATAAGTTTTTAGTGTCGGGAGGTGTTCGGACAGATATTAATACTTATACAAAAAATGGGTTAAATCCATTGAGAACCCTTTCCCCAAGAGTTTCATTCTCCTACATTATCAATAACCAATGGAACATTTCGGCATCCGTTGGAAGTTATTACAAACTACCTGTTTACACGATGCTTGGTTACAAAGACAATAAAGAATCATTTGCCAACAAAAATTTAAAATATACCAACTCCATTCATTACACAATGGGGACAGAGTTTGTGCCAAAAAACGATTTGCGATTTACTTTTGAGGCATTTTACAAAGATTACAGAAATTATCCGACCTCCTTAACCAACGGGATTTCTTATGCCAATATCGGTACGGATTATTCGGCAGTTGGTAGCGACCAATACGCTTCAACAGGGCGGGGACGCGTGTATGGGATTGAGGCTTATATTCAACAAAAACTCATTAAAAACCTTTTTTATGTAGCCAGTACTACACTTTACAAATCGGAATTTTCGGGCATAGATAATGCGTTTAGACCTTCAACTTGGGATTATGGGTTTATTGTTTCTGCTACTTTTGGTTATAAATTCAAAAAGAATTGGGACGTTGGCTTGAAATACCGCATTGCCGGAGGACAACCTTACACGCCTTTTGATATGACCGCATCAACAGTAATGTATTTGACAACAGGAACAGGTGTTTATGATTATTCGCAACTCAATAGTAAACGACTTCCTGTTTTCAATCAATTAGACTTGAGAGTGGATAAGAAATTCAATTTCAAAAAAGTAAGTTTAGATGTATTTGTTGATTTCCAAAATCTTCTATTCTACAAAACACCTTATTTACCCAAATTCACATTTGAAAGAAACGATGACAACACCGGATTTAAAACAACAGACGGACAACCGGTAAAAACAGACGGAAGTAACGCCATTCCTTTAATTTTAAATCAGAGGTCGGCAACTATTGTTCCATCTATTGGATTTATATTTGAGTTTTAATGAATAATACCAACACACAAAATCCGCGCTATCGGGAAGGCGAATGTTTTGTTATCACAGAGTAACAGTATAATTATTTTCAAAAATATTATTAGAAATATTTTGCGATTTGTAGCAAAATGCGCTACCTTTAGCAAAATTTATCTAAGATGGTTTCCACCCATAATTATAATAGAATGTCTGAATGGATTAACGACTGTTTATCCAAGGGAAAACTATCGTTTAGTTTAATAGAAGTTAAATCAGCTTTTAAAGACGATACCTATATTACAATTAAGTTTGGTTTAAATCGCTTGGTTCAGAAACAAAAAATTGTTTCCATTTTCAAAGGTTACTATGTAATTATTCCGCCTCAATATTCCGCAAAAGGCATTTTGCCCCCTGCCCTTTTCATTGACGGGTTGATGAAACATTTGGAACGAAATTACTACGTGGGTTTATTAAATGCAGCCGCTTTGCATGGCGCAGCACATCAGCAGCCGCAGGAATATTTTGTAATAACGGAATATCCCGTGTTGCGACCAACGAGCAAAAAGGGAATTAAAATAAATTACATCAGCACAAAACAAATCCCTCCTGTTTCGCTGATTGAAAAAAAGAAAACAGAAACAGGTTACATCACTATTTCAAATCCGATTTTGACGGCTGTTGATTTAATCAACTACGAAAAACGAATTGGAGGTTTGAGCCGTGCTGTTACCGTAATCAATGAATTGTTGGAAAACGTAAAGCAAAAAGACATTACGCACGAATTGGTTGCTTATGCAAGTACAACAACTTTGCAACGTTTTGGTTTTATTTTGGAAGAAATTTTAAGCAAACAACATCTTGCCGACAAATTGTTTTCGCTTTGCAGAAAAGCAGACATTAAATTTTATCAAATTCCATTAAAAGCATCGGGCGAAAAAACAAAAGAACCAATTAACGATAAATGGAAAGTTATTATCAATACAGACATTGATTTTGAATGATACCACAAGCATACATAACGGAATGGGGAAATTTTGTTCCTTGGAAAACAAACGAACAGGTAGAACAAGACTTGGTTATTTGCCGAGCATTAACAGAAATTTTCAGTAATCAATTTTTAGCTGATAGTTTGGCTTTCAGAGGCGGAACAGCTTTGCATAAATTGTATTTACAACCACAGCCACGTTATTCGGAAGATATTGATTTGGTGCAAATCCGTCCCGAACCAATTAAAGAAACTATTCAACAACTTCAAAAAGTGCTTTCGTTTTTAGGGAAATCAAACGTAACGCCACGCAAAGACAACAATACTATCGTTTACAAATTTGAATCGGAATTTCCGCCTGTTCAGATTTTAAAATTGAAAGTAGAAACAAACTGCCGTGAGCATTTTTCTGTTTTGGGTTGGGAGAAAAAAGACTTTGAAGTTTCATCAAGTTATTTCAACGGAAAATGTGCTTTGACAACTTACAGATTGGAAGAATTATTGGGAACAAAATTGCGAGCATTATATCAACGCAGAAAAGGCAGAGATTTGTTTGACTTATGGAAAGCCTTGACAACAGACAAACCCGACACAGACTTGATTTTAAAATGCTACAAAGAGTATATGAAATTTTCGTTGGACAAACCGATACCAACAAAGAAAGAGTTTTTGCTAAACATTGAACGTAAGAAAACAGACAGCGAATTTTTGGGCGACACCGTTGCGTTGCTACGACCTGACGAAAAATATAATCAGGAAGAAGCGTTTGAATTGGTAACGAAAATGTTGATTGAGAAAATGTAACTGTTCCCTAAAAGCATTCACGCTATTACACTGCGCGGATTACTTGTAAAACTAACGCTCTTTATTTTTGGCTTACTCCTTATAAAAACAACCACCATTAAATAGCAACTTGGGTTAACTAATTTAAACTCCGTAAGATTTTGCATGAAAGCAAGCACACCGTTAATACTGCTTAGTGGCGGAATTTATTTTATAAATTTTGGAATTGGTAAAGAAATAATTTACTCTTTTAAAACTTTACCATAATAAACACCTTTATTACTTTTTGCTTTAAGGTAATACACATTTTTGTTCAGCGTGCTTATGTTTATTGCACTACGGTTTGTGTAATTATTTTTTTGCAACACCAATTGCCCAAGCGTATTGTAAATTTCTATATCAAAATTACTTTCGTTTGGCACATCAATATAAATCTCGGTATTGGCAGGATTGGGATAAATTTTCAGTTGCAAATGTTCTGCATTTAATTTGGTAATTCCGATACCTCCTCCTGTTGAGTTAGTATCCACATGAATATTACCGTGTTCATCTAACTTCAATAAAAAATTTTCTACAAGATGACCTGCGTACATACTTGTACTGTCGTAACGGCAACCCGAAATAATACATCCGCCGTCGTTAGTAAATGCTATGCCTCTGCCAAAATAGGTCATTTCACCGCCGTATCTTTTTGTCCAGATAATATTTCCCAAAGTATCCATTTTGGTAATGAGCAGTTTTGAATTTGAGAGATAAGAATTATACTTTGAAATATTTGTGAGAGCAGTTGCATTGGTAGCATTGGGGGAACTATGAATAGCACCGATGTTGCAGCTTGGCGGTAAAAAATAATAGCGATTAAAAACCCCCTGAAGATTAGGGTACATTTCATGGTGTCCGCGCGAGGGCTCAAGTCCTTCAACGGCAACAGTTATAATGTAAGCTTGTTTTATGGCATACGTTGTGTTATAGCCCGTGGGATAATAGGTGTTGGCATAAGTATAAGCAGGAGCGGTAGTGGCAACATAATTGGTGCTTATGTTGGTTTGGATATTTTCATTGGCATTACCAAAAACAGAATTTACCGCCACACCGTAAGCGTGAGCATTAGGCTGAGGCATATTGCCGCCATTCATATATCCGCAGGCTTCCGAGCCATCGCCCGTTAAATATGTTTTTGCAGAACTGAACCGAACGGCTTTTCCGTTTGTCAGTTCATGTCTGTTGGCAAAAGCAGCGCAATTATTTTCTTTCATCTCGTTCATCAGCAAACAATCAACAATATTTAAACCTGTGTCTAACACAATTTTATGGCTCATATCCTGGTCAATCCAACCACCAAAAGTACCGCCACCAAGTGTGCCGTTTATTGCGCTGCAGGTAGTAGTAACATTGCCTGTTATTGCAAATTTATTGTCGTACACCAATCCTGTTTCAAGTTTAATTCTGGCAGTAGTGTTATAAGAGTTATAAGGACTTAAATCAATATTCTCTGCAATATCTGCCGAGTCGTATTTGTTTAAATGAATATCTAATTTGTAAAACCTTGTTACACATTTAGTTAAATTAACATTACCGCTTATATCCGTAATGTGTGTTGCACCGCCAACAATGTAATGGTTGTTTGGCATTGCCACAATGCCTGTGGGCACAAAATCGCCAAGCTGTGTTTGGTGGCTCACGGGGTGTATGCCAATAACATTGTAATTTACGGCATCTAATTCCAACACAGCCAACCTGCTTTTGGCATTTACCGGATTAAGGGTATCGGTATAAAGGCAAGACCACAGCAATCTTGTGCCACCTTTATCATTGTTTGCTTTTAGCGGAGGGTTTTCATGCAGCCACAAACCGCGCGGCAAAGCAATGGTATTAAGTAAATTATGATTTGTGTCATACACTTTAATTACAGAGCGTGGAACAGGCACAGCCGTATAAGCGGTTGGTGTGCCTGAATAATAATTTCCGTAATAATTACCCTGCGAGTATGGGGCGGTGGAAGTATTGGCAGACGAGTAATACTGAAGCACGCGGTAATTTCCATCGTTAGGGTAAGGCAGCAAAGCCGAGTAATAACGGCTGCTGTCAAAATTGAGCGCGAAAAACTGTGCGCAGGCTTGCGAAACTTCTAAAACTACGAAACAGAACAAGGGGGCGAACTTTTTCATAAATACAGGATTTTTTTTGAGTTGAAAATTAAATAAAAATAAAAGTGATGCGGAAACTATTTTTCCACATCACTTAAAAAACAAAATCAACCCATGGCTTCACCGCAATAATACTTCGCGAATTTGAATTTGTAATAAAACCACCCCATGCTGTAATGGAAAATTCCTGCGCTGTTAGTGCCTTGTGTCCATACGCACCAATGCCAGGCTGGGATGGTATTAATAAAGTTGGCTTGATAAATCTGAATGGTGTTATCGCATATAACAAAGCCCGCAGGAAGCATAGTGGGACCGCTAATATAATTGTAAACATTGGTTGCCATTGTATTAAACTGCCCCGTATTATTACTGAAATAAAGCAGAGGCGACCATTCTTGTTGTCCGTTGGCATTAACCACCACATACTGGTTTATTGGTGCAAACGGGGTACTTGGTATTAAGCCCGAAGGCAGAGAAAAGAAAGTAGGGGTATTCTGTTGGTGTATATTGTAATAAGAACCTCCCCAGCAAAAAAATCTGATGCCTCCGTCGCAAAAACAATATTCTTTGG
The DNA here is from genome assembly GCA_019638705.1 of Bacteroidota bacterium. Lineage (GTDB taxonomy): Bacteria > Bacteroidota > Bacteroidia > B-17B0 > Aurantibacillaceae > Aurantibacillus. The sequence continues at coordinate 77,516 of JAHBTI010000004.1, read as the reverse complement.
GGTCTTTACAATTCAAATTCTGCTCAAACAAAGGCGCAATGTTTACCACATTCGGGTCATACGAAATAGGTCCTGAAATACCGTAAACGGCAAGCCGGTTATTAAGAGCAGCAGGGTCTTCAATAGAATACTTCGTATCGTTCATAGGAAAATAGCAAGAAGGAAAAACAATAGGTGGCACAGGTATTTGCAGAGGGTCAGGAACACTTTGAATGACAGACAAGGTTACAAAACGCCCGTTTCCGTCTGCGTCAATATAGGTTTCCACATCTATTACCGCCATTTGGGTATAATCGTTTATGATGCCGTTAAAGTGCGCCGTCATAGCAGCATAAACCTCTAATAAATCAGAAGGTGCTATTTTACCGTCATCAGCAATTATAAAAGAAAATGATGCGCTGTCGCTGCGTGTTTCCACAACGGTGTCCGTTCTCATATCAAAGTCGTAATTAATAACGGCTTCAATTAAAAACTCCGCGCTGTCAAGTGGCAAATTAACAGTTACATCTAAGTCGCTTGTTTTTTCGGCATTTTTTCCGCTTTGCTTAAACGTTGTTACTAATTGCTTTACCTGCTTGCCTGTTACGTTGTAATCACGAGATTTAATCTGCCCTGACTTACCGTTGGTGTTTGCCAATGCTGTTTGGGCATCGGCATTATATATGCTGTTGTTCTTTTTGCAGGCTACCGCAATAAGCCCCGCTGTTAAGGCACACACTACTATAGTTGTACCCAATTTTAGTTTTTTCTGTTCCATTTGTAGTATAGTTTTAAATTCTGCCACGAACATAACGTGTCATTTCTTTTTTTTCAAATTTTTTCCACTTTAGTTTTAAAGTTTTCAATATTTATTTTTAATCAAACTAAAGTTTAGTTACTTTATAAACGGGTTACATTTTATTTACTTTTTTGAAAATCAAAATGTTTCTGTACTTTAGTTTCTTAGAACTTATATAAAAAATTTTACGAGTATGTCTCACTCTCCTTTTGACCTGATATTAGCAATTAACCTAAACAACCTGCGCCGCGAAGCCAACCTTTTACAAAAAGAGGCAGCTTTGGGCATTGAGGTAAGTCCGCAAATATATGGGCAGTTAGAAAAAGGCACTTATCATTTCAGCGACGAAATTATTGACGCAATATGTTTATTTTTCAAAATTGAAAAAAGCGAATTTGTAAAAATGAACGACAAAGTAAACTTGGGCAGCAATGCCTCCACCCTACCCAACCAAAGCCACATTATTAATGCAGATGATGTAGTAAAAGGTTTAATGGAAGAGGTAAAAAAGTTGCGCGAAGAGTTGATTGAAGAATTAAAAAGCGCACGCGAAGAACGCAAAGTGTTTATGGAGTTTATAAAAAATATGCAGGTAAAAACGGGGACGAGAAATGAAATTTAAACAGTTTCTGATTTTTTAATCCTTAATTTTGAATTTCTAATTTCATTTATGTTTTCAAAAAATTCTATCATAGGCGTAATAGGCAGCGGAGCTATGGGTTCGGGTATTGCACAGGTGGCGGCTTCGGCTTCGCACAACGTGTTGGTTTACGACAATAATCAAAATGCTTTAGCAAAAGCCGAAAACAATTTAAAAAGCGGTTTGCAAAAATTAGTGGAGAAACAAAAAATTTCAGCCGAAAAACAAAACGAAATTTTATCCAACATTCAATTTGTACATGAACTGACATCTTTATCAAGCTGCCATTTAATTATTGAAGCCATTGTAGAAAATTTGGAGGTAAAAAAATCTGTGTTTTCCGAATTGGAAAAAATCGTTTCGCCAAATTGCGTGTTGGCTTCAAACACTTCTTCTTTGTCAATTACTTCTATTGCTGGGGCTTGCGCAAAATCGGAGCGTGTGTTAGGAATACATTTTTTTAATCCTGCTACGTTGATGCCTTTGGTAGAAATTATCGGTGGAATTGCTTCTGATGAGAATATTGTTTCTTCCGCAAAAAAATTAATTGATAGTTGGGAAAAAGTTACGGTGATTGCAAAAGACACACCGGGTTTTATTGTGAACCGCGTGGCACGACCTTTTTACAGCGAAGCATTGCGCATTTACGAAGAGGGCATTGCCGATATGCCAACCATAGATTGGGCAATGAAAGAAATTGGCGGTTTTAAAATGGGCGCGTTTGAACTCATGGATTTAATAGGGCATGATGTTAACTACGTTGTAACCGAAACCGTGTGGAAGCAATTTTATTTTGACCCGAAATTTAAACCCGCACTTTCTCAAAAACGCTTATTGGAAGCGGGTTTTCTCGGTAGAAAAAGCGGAAGAGGTTTTTATAATTATGCCCCCGATGCAAAAATTCCAGAACCAAAAAAAGATGTTGAATTGGGAAATTTAATTTTCAAACGCATTCTTGCCATGCTCATTAACGAAGCGGCTGATACTTTGTATTTAAACATTGCTTCTGCTGCCGACATTGATTTAGCCATGACCAAAGGTGTAAATTATCCCAAAGGGCTTTTGCGCTGGGCTGACGAATTAGGCATTGAAACCGTTGTAAACGAACTCAACGCCTTAAACCATTTTTACGAAGAAGACCGTTATCGGACAAGTCCTATTTTGAAAAAAATGGTGAATGAGAAGAAGAAGTTTTATTGACACAGAGGCTCTAAGGCACAGAGAAAATTTACTCTGTGCCTCTGTGTTTCAGTGCCTCTGTGCTTAATTCTTTCACAAACTCAAAATCAATGTCGTTCATGCACTTAAAATGTCCTTTCGGACATTTGTGATAACCAAGTTTTGAACAAGGGCGGCAGAATAAATTTTTCACTTCCAAAATTTTATTTTCGGCATTTGGTTTGTAGGGGCTCATGCCAAATTCAGGAATGGTATTGCCCCACACCGAAATTATTTTTTTGTTGTAAGCTGCTGCAATGTGCATTAAGCCTGTGTCAGATGTAATTACCCATTCCGCTTGCTGAATAATTGACACACTTTGATTGATTGAGAAAGTTCCGCAAGCATTTATCAAATTCGGAAATTGTTTTTGTAATTCTTCGGCAACAGTTTTATCTTCTTTTCCGCCCATTAACACAATCGGTAATTTTGAATTTGTGCAAATTTCTTGCAGTTTGTTCAAGGGAATTTTTTTTGTGTAATACGAGCCGCCAATGACTAAGGCAATAAATTTTGTTCCTGTTCCATTGAAAAATTCTTTTCCCACATTTATTTTTTCTTCTTCGCCGATAAAATAATCCAAACCTTTTCCGTCATTCTCAACACCAATCGGAAAAAGGCTTTCAAAGTAACGCTCTACAATGTGAACGTTCGGAAGCGCGTTTTTTAGTTTTAACCGTACAGCCAAAATTTTCTCAAAATTCAGTTTTTTGAACGAAACACTCAACACATTCAGTTGTTTTTTTAAACGCAAGCTGCGCAAATTTTTATGCAGGTCAATGATTAAGCTAAAATTTTCAGATTTTAATTCATCGTACAATTCCACAACATCATGTTTAAAGGTGTGAATTTTATTAATATTAGAATTATGAATTAAAATGGGTTTAAAAACTTCTTTGGTTACAAAATGTAATTCAGCATTTGGAAATCGCTTTTTCACGCAACGCACAATGGGCGTGGTAAGCACAATATCGCCAATGGAACTAAAGCGTATGATGAGAATTTTTTTCATTTTTTGTTTCTGCCGCAAATTTTGTCATTTCGAGCGAAGTCGAGAAATGAACTTTCGGCAGCACATCTCGACTTCGCTCGATGTGACAGGTGTTAAGCAAGATTTTTCCTGTTTTCAACCCAGCGTTTTAAATACGAATTTAAAAAAATTGCAAATAAAATAATACACACACCAATATAAAACGTAGGTTTCATTTCTTTATTTTCTTTGTAAAACAAAATTGCCCAAATAATTCCATACACGCTTTCTAAATTTACGGCGAGCGTTATGGTATAAGGGCTAATGTGCTTTGTTAAATTTACCGCCGAAATAAAAGGAAACACCGTACACACCAAACTCAACAATAAAAGCCCGATAATGGAATTTGTGTCTAACACAAAAAAGTTTTCTGAAAAACTTCCGCTTAATGCCAGATAAATGCTCAATCCAAGCAATGCCGCCGTTAATTCATAAAAGCTGATTAATCCCGAACGCACCTTTGTAACCATTAATCCGTTAAACACACCAAACGCTGCCGATGTAAGAGCAGCACCAATTCCCAAAAGTATGCCCAACCAAAATTGTGTTTCAATGGAAAAAATGAGAGCAATTGCCGCAATAATAATGAAACCAATTACTACTTCATAAGGACGAATGCTGCGTTTGTAAAAAATCGGTTCAATGATTGAGGTAAATAAAGTTCCTGTACTAAATGCCACCATAGTTACGCTGATGTTTGACACTTTTATTGCGCCGTAAAACATGAGCCAATGAATGAGAATAACTGTACCAATGCCGCAGAGTTGCCAAAAATGTTTACGCGAAATCTTCAAATCAATTTTTGAAATTTTTAAGTACGCATACATGGCAATTACCGTAATTAAAATTCTGTACCAAACTAACTGCCACGCCCCAACGGTAATGAAACGCCCCAACACAGGCGAAAATCCCCAAATAAACACAATGAAGTGCAGCAGTAAAAAATGTTTGTTGATGTTTTTGAACACAGTGAAAAAATGCTCGCGAAGTTAAGTGAATAATTAATATTTAGTTGAGTAAATATAGCAACATACTTAATTCCCAACCTCCCTCATCAAATCAGACATTTTTATTTCTAAAGCATCGCAAATGCTTTTGAGAACTTTTACGGAAATGTTTTGTTTGCCAAGTAAAATGCGGCGAATAGAATGTATATTAAATATCATTTTCCCAATTAAGATGTTTACATATTCCTATAATATCAGGAAATACTGTTCGGTTATTTATACCAAACACATTTAAGTTCTCTATGATATTAGGCTTAATAGCTGCGGGAATTGTTATTTCCATTATGTTATTTTTGATTTCAAGATTAGTTCTTAAATCAACGAAACGCCTCGCTTTTTTTGAATATTGATGTGCAGTAAACCAACCTGCTTGCGCAACTATTCGTTCATTATTCATTGTTGGTTTAAATACCATCGTTTTTGATGGCATAAAAGGGTCTGCATATATACTCTTATCCAACATATAATCTTGTGCGCCGCCAAAAACATAAACAAAAGAATCTTGTGTATTTTTATATTCGTTAAAACACGCGAACCAAAGTGCAATTAAAGGATTAGTAGTCCAATCAAGCAATCTTGTTTTCATTCCAAAGTGTTGCGCGTAGATCAACCATTCCCATTTGTCAAAATTTTGATTACGAACAACAGTTTGACTTGTTCTAATCAACTCGTCCAACATTTGCTTCTCAATATTCGTAGTATTTACTTGAGGATTTTTTCTTGCTACAGAAGGAATAAGTGAATAATTATTAGATTGACCTCTATATAAAATTAAATGCGGTTTTTTCTTAACCATTTTATCTACTATCGCTAAATAATCCGCAAAGCTATTAATTCGTTTTTCTGTCATAATCTCATAATGCTTTTACCACACTACGCTTCCACCTCCGTAACAATACTCGGGAAAATTCTTACGTTGTTGTTTTCTTCGCGGCGGAACTGGTAAGTGTATTTGTAATGGCTTTCCAAGCCCGATTTGTTCGGCAAACCGTTAATCATCATAATATTTCTGTTTTTGGCGAAGCGCAAGAGTTCGCGTAAGTAGTGCGCGGAAATTTGTCCCACTTCGTCAATAATACAATGCACTTTAAAATCTTTGCTGCTGCGGTGCGAGGATTCTTTGATGAACACATGCAAGAGCGTGATGTAAATAATTGCTTTCACCAAAATATCCGTGCCCGTGCTGCCGATGCTGTCAATTTTGTGTGTCCAGCCGGTTTCGTTCATACCTTCTTTAATGTTGAATTTCAGTTCAAACAAATCCTGCAACTTAATTTCTTCCTGCTCTTGCTCTTTAATTGCGTTGCGAAGTTGTTCAAGAAGTTTCACGGCGCGGGTGCTGATTTCACGTTTTTGTCCCGTAGCGAAATCGGTGTTAAACAAACCTTCGTTATACACCAATCCGTTTTCTTCGCGGAATTCCTGAATGCGTTTTAAGAGTTTGTAAACTTTATTGTCCGATTCTTCCAAACGGATTTTAATAAACTCAATCAATTTGCTTTCTTCAAACTCCGCTTTTTTAAAGTCTTCGGCAATCAAACCGATGATGTGCTGAATTTTATCTTTTTGTCCGCTCAACTCTTTTACTTTAGTCGCAATGCTGTCCGTTACCAAACCAATTTGCGTGGCAGTTTCAGCAACCGAGAGTTCAATTTTATTTTCGTTGATAAAAGAACGCAAGTTTTGCGCAAAACGTTCGTACTCGCCTTGCGAAGCATCGTTGCGAATAACAAAGTTGAAGTGATTGTCAAACCTGAATTTTCCGGCAAACTCATTTACATAACGCTGAAACGCGCCGTATTCCTCGTTAAAATGCGAATCGTTTTTCAATAATTGCGTACACAAATCCATAATGTCGTAATTGGTACGTTTCGGCTCTGCGCGGTCAATAATGTCGGCGTACTTGGTAAATACAGGCGTATCGCGGAAATTATTGTTGTAAAATTGAATACCGTTGTTAAACGCAATCAACTCTTCGTCAAACTCACGTTTTTGTTTGTTCAATTCCATACGCTTGATGTTAAACTTGCGTGCGGCTTCGTCTAACTGAATACTCAAATCATTATTGTTTTTCACATACTCATCTTTTTGTTGAATGAGGTCAGGCAGCTTGTCAAAAATTTCACGTTTGTCTTTTAAGTAATCGCTCACAATTTGAGAATACTGCTCAATGTCTTTCAACTCACTTTGCAGTTCGCGCATTTTTTCTTCCACCACTTTGAGTTGTTTTGCATCAACGCCTTTGCTTTTAAAATTGCTGTCTTTTTCTTTTACCAACTCCGCTTCTTTGGCTTCAAATTCTTTCACATGGTTTTTCTTCTCTACTTCCAGCTCCGAAATTTCAGTTTCCTGTTTTTCTTTCAACTCACGCAAACGTTCTTCGCTAAACGATTTTAATTTTTCTATTTGCGCGTTAAAATCATTGAGCAAATTATTTTTCTTTTTGTTCAGGATTGCCAATTCTTCTTCCACAATATTTAAACGTTGGCGATTTCCTGTCAATGAGTCCTCAACCTCCTTGCCTGCTCTGCCGTTCCAGTCTTCCAACTCCTGCGCCAATTTGTGTTCGCGTTTGTCAGCGAGTTCCAAAGAATACGCCAACACTTTTACTTCTTCTTTCAGTTCGCCGAGCTGCTTGCCAAATTTATCGGCAGCCAACATTTTTTCTTCGTTGTTGGCAGTTTGAAATTGATTTAAACTTTCTTCCAAATCGCGGATTTGCGCCAAACGTTCGTTCTTTTCAAACTGATATTCTTCAATGGATTTTGAAACCACTTCCACCGTTTCCAAATTCAGGCTGATACCATATAATGTATCTGCTGTTTCCTGTTTCAGTTCGGGCGTAATGTCGGTGCGGAACAACAATTTTTCGTTTACTACTTTTCCGATGGTATTGTGCCAGTTTTTTACGTTCTTTTCCAAGAAACCGTAAAACGCATCGTGCTGAACATTTAATTTTTCTTCAATCTCTTTAATCTCATTTTTTATTTTAATAATTTCATTATTGGTTTGATTAACACGGTTAGAGAGCGACGATTTTAATTTGGTTTCTAAATTTTCCCATTCGCGCGTAACGGTTTGTATCATGTTTTGCTTAATGGCGCGCTCGCTTTTGTTTTTGTAGCTCACAGCGCGCAATTCAGCCAATTCGTTTTGCAAAGCAATAATTTCCTGCTCGTAAAAACGGGTGTTGCGAATTACTTTTTCTTCGCTTTTTAATTCGTTAAATTCAATTTGCTTGTGTTGCATTTCAGCATTTACTTCGCTTAACGATTGCTCACGTTTTTCTTTTAACTCTGCATCTTTTTTGCTCAACTCATTTTTTTGTAAGAGTTGCAATTCGTTGTAATGATTAAAAATTTCGCCCGTGCGTGAATTTACTTTGTTGATGTAAGCGGTTTTGTCGTTACGAAGTTGTTCAATCAGCGAAGCATATTTTAATTCAATGCTTGACACATTTGAGGTTAAACTTTCGTACTCGCGGCGTGCAATGTTTAATTCCACTTGCAGTTTTTCACGCTCTGCATTTTTTTCAACGGCTTCGTCAATATTTTTTTCTTTGTAGTCTTTCAGTTTTTTGTTGGCATCACGAATGCTGCGGTCATAATAACCAATTTCTTCACGAAGATTATTTTGTTTGCCGGTAATATTGTCCTGAAAACTTTCATGTTCCTGCGCCAAGGTTTCCAACTCATCTTCTTTCTTTTTTGCGGCTTCACGAATGGCTTCGTTTTGCGTTTCGGCAAATCGCAAACTGCTTCCCAACTTGTCAGCCATTTCCATTTGCGCGCCTTTCAGCATGTGCACTTGGTCGTATTTGGTGTCAATCAACTCAATGAGTTGCTGCGTTTCTTTTTTCAAATACGTTTCAATGTCAGAATATTTTTCGTTGAATTGTCGCAACTGGCGTTCCACTTGTTCCAACTTGATTGAACTGTTTTCAGTCGTTAACGAGTTCGCAATAAAATCTTTGATGAAGCGCGAATCAATGGAAGATTTTGAACTCAAAAACACATTGGTAATTGACTTGGGAATGTTTTGATATTTCTCGTTTCCTTTCAGCAAATGGAATTTAGACAATTGCTTGTCGGTTTCCGTGCCGTAAATAATGTTGCGGTAACGTTCAAAGGTGTCAATTTGATTGGAAATATAAATGCCGCGTTTTTCAAGATTGGAAATAATTTCCTTAATCTTCATCGCCTCATCATTGGCGGTGAAAAAGAAATCTGGGTCGTAAGCCGCGTCCACAAAGCGAAACACGAGCTTGTTGTGGCGGTACACAATTACAAAAAACGGTTTTTCTTCCGTGGCGATTTCATAAACCAAATACGAATTTTCGTAACGGAAATAGTGTTCTTCAAAAGGTTTTTGCGAAGCGGAAATTCCCAATCCGCGAGAGTTTGCGCTGTAAAAAAACAAAATAGCGCGTTGCAACGATGTTTTACCAAAGTTGTTTGTACCCACAAAGCAAGTGTTTCCGCTCAGTTCAATGTCGGCGTACTTTACGTTTGAAATGTTTATTTCTACAATTCTGTTTAGTATTCTGCTGTTATTTGTTATCATCTTCGTTCTTTGTTTTTATCTTAAAATAAACTTATCTGAATATTTGCACCCATTCTTGTTTTTCCACTATGCGACCTATTTGTTTTTATAAGTTCTTGTTGTGGGTGCTTCTCTATAAAATTCACAATATCTATTCCATTTGAAAATTCAATACCCCCCATTTTTATTAAGTCAATATTACCTTGAGGTGCAGGATTTAAAACTTTTGGACTTAATATAAAAACAGGTATTCCCATATTTAACGCTGATTTTCCTGCGTCAAAAGTCCCACTCATTTTTCCGTCAGTATCTTTTTCTTGTCCTGATTTTATCACGATAATAGCTTGAGACATGGCACAAACAAGTTTGTTTCTTGCCATTGCGTTTTGTCCCGAAAATTTTTCATACGGTGCAAATTGTGTAACAAACAAAGAATTTTTTTCCCAATTCAACATCTTCATTTCTCTTTTTATGGAAATATGATTTGTCCCGAAACTCAATATCATTGTGGTTGTCCCACCTGCCTCTAACGCTCCCAAATGAGCCGATGTGTCAACTCCTTTTGCGTATCCTGATGTAACGTTTAATCCATTTTCAGCTAATTTTTGTGCAATGCTTTTTGTAATTGTGATTTCAAATTCCCCAACATCTCTTGCCCCTACAATAGAAACACCTTTTACATTGAGTAATGGTAAATAACCTTTGCAGTATAAAATCGGCGGGGCATCATCTTGCATATTTTCAATAACAGACTTCGGGTATCTGTCATCATCAAGCCCAATTAAAATAACTCCATCTGATTTTAATTTTTCAAAATTTTCATAAAGTTTATTGTCTGCTTCTAACGCAGGAAAGCAAGAAAAATTCGCTCTTGATAATTTTCCGCGCCCAATTTCAGGGAAAAGGCGTTGTAATTCGTCAGAAGACATATCAAACAAATCATTTATCATTCTGTTATTTGCTCTAAGATTTCTGTAGATATAATGAATGCTTTTTGCGCCAAAGCCGGGTGCGTTTGTCAGCATATACCATGAATATTCCTTGTTTCTCATTTTTTTGAACGTGTTTTAGTTATTGTTAATACATAAATATTTGCAGCTTTTCCTTTGTTTTTCAATATGTCATTTGCTGCATTTAGTGTTTCGCCTGAACGAAATAAATCATCAAACAAAAGAACATTTTGACCTGACAAGGAATTTGGTATCGTATCAAAAGCATCTTTCAAAATTTCTTTTCTTTGTTCAGGAACTTCCATATCTTTAAGTTGGCTTGTTTCTTTGATTTTTTTTAAAATGTGGAAGTCCACATCTAAGTTACAAAAATCTCCAACTGCTTTAGCTAATTCATAAACAGGCTGAAAACTTCTTGTTGTATCTGACGGTGGTATCGGAATTATCAAATCAATTTTCCAATCTTGTTTATTATTCAAGAAACTTGCAACTTCACTCGCAATTGTCTGAACACGATGTTTTTCTCCTTTGTACTTTAAATGATGCGTCTCATAACCAATTTCAGTATAAGTAGTGTTCCACTTTAAAACTCTGTCTTTATCTTCAATCAATTTTGTTTCAATCTCTCCTGTGGTTAGATTTTTTTCATCTACAAACTTCTTAGCATATTCTTTAGGAACACTTGATCTTGTATGATAATCTAACGCAAAACCTTCAGTCCAATGCCCATCTAATTTCTGAATATTTATTGTCATACTTTAATTTGTCTTTAAAAATATTTGTAATTCATCATCAAATTTTCAAATCAATTCATTTATTTCGTTGTTTTACTGCCCATTTGTTTGCCCATTTTTTCATATTCAATATCATTAGCTTGCCACAATTCAATTTTGTTGTTTTCTATATCAAGTATGTGAACAAACTTTCCGTAATCATAACTTTCAATACTGTCCAAAACTGTTACACCGTTCTTTTTTAATTCTTCAACCAATGCTTCTATATTTTCTACTCTGTAATTTATCATAAACTCTTTGGTTGAAGGCTCAAAGTATTTTGTTTTCTCACCAAACGGACTCCATTGCGAAAATCCTTTCTTTGTGCTGTCTGCGCCCTGATACCATTCAAAAACTGCGCCGTATTCGTTTGTGTTTAATCCAAGATTTGTTTGATACCATTCTCTTATTTTCTTTGGGTCTTTGCATTTAAAGAAAATGCCGCCTATGCCTGTTACTTTTTTCATTTTTGTTTGTTGTTTATGTGTCAGTATTGTATTAAGCGCAAAACCTGAAATGAAAGAGGTTGCGATGATTAGGAGTAGAAGCCTCACCCTAAATCCCTCTCCAAAGGAGAGGGACTTGCGCGGCGCACTATCTTGGTTATTGTCATCTTCAAATTGTTTCATTGTCAAATCTTCAAATTAATTCTTTCCTTTTTTCAGATTGCTTTCTATTTCTTTTAAACTGTTTAAGTATGCTTTTTCTACCTCGCTCAAGTTTTTTACCTGATATTTTCTAAACTCTGAAATTGCTTTTTCTTCGGCTTTGGCGTGAGAAATTTTTCCGGCATTAGTTAATAATTTTCTTCCTGCCGAAAGTAAAATCCTATCCAACTCTTTTGTGTAATCCGCCATTGTCATTGGTTTTTGTTCTATGGCGTTAATTTCCGCCAAATCAAAATAAGCCGAAACCAAATTATTCAGCACTTTTAATTCTTCTAACTGCAAATAATTTTTTGCAATTAAGGCTTCGGCTTGTGTTGGCTGATTGCCTTTAAAATTGGTTAATCCCACAAAAGGTTTATCCGAATCCACTCTAAAATAAACCACTTCGGCGGCGGTTTGTCCGTGTGCCGCAAAATGCAATTTGTTTTGTACAATTTTAAAAAACTCAATGCTCTCGCTTGCTTTTGGATTGTAATCAACTGCCGTAGCGTACAAATCCAACACCTGACGATACATTACTTTTTCGCTGCTGCGAATATCACGAATGGTATCAAGCAATTCTTTCCAATAATTGCCGCCACCCAAATTTTTTAAACGCTCGCTGTCTATTGCAAAACCTTTAATCAAATATTCTTTTAAACGCTGAGTAGCCCAAATACGAAACAGAGTGCCTTGTTGAGATTTTACACGATAACCAACGGAAATAATTACGTCGAGATTGTAGTAATTATGGGCTTTCTGCTGAAATTCGGAAATTCCGAATTTCTTCATTGTTGCGGCTTCATCAAGCTCTTTTTCTTCATAAATATTTTTTATATGCTCGTTTATTGTTGATTTTGCTTTATTAAACAAGTTTGCCATTTGTTCTTGCGTAAGCCAAACGGTTTCGTTTTCAAATTGAACATCAATTTTAACGGTATTCTCTTTGCTTTGATATATAATGATTTCGCCCATCTTCAAATCAATTCATCTTCAAATTGACTAATTATAAATCAACCCCTGCGCATCGTCCGTATTTCCGCTGTCTTCGTAAATAGCAACCGAATTAATTACATCTAACAAATAGGCATAAGAATCCAACACCTTGTATGATTCTGTTTTTTCATCTTCCAATTCCAAGAAAGAATCGCGGCTCATTAAATCGCAAATTTCACGCACTTTGTTATGCAATGTTTCCGAACGATAGAGTGGAATTTTTTGCAGCTTTTGTTTTAAGCGCACATTGGCATTACATTCTTCGGCAATTTCACCCGGACGGAAACGGCTGCCGATTGTGATTTTGTTGTCCATGCTTGCCAACAAATCCACAATGTCAATGTAGCGTTCAAAGCGTTCTAACTTTTTTTCCAACTCGCTGTTTGGCTCATGCAATTTTGAGAAGTAGAAATAATTATTTCCGCGCTCAATGTTGTAACGGATTACGTTGAAATACGCTTGCAAGCGGTCAAAGTTTTCGGGATTGTTAATGATGTCGTACAAGCGGTTCATGCCGTCGCGTGTGCCGTTGCTTGAAATAAAATTTCCGCGCGCCATTACTGAAAATATTTCGTGCGTTTGTTTTGGGAGGTTGAAGTCTTCTGTTGTCATAATTTTGAAATTCTAAATTCTAATGTCTAAATTCTAAATGGTTGTTGTTTATTATTTTTAATTCTTTTCCCATAACCCTAACATTGCTGCCAAGTCTTTATATTCTTCTGCAAACGCGCCGTCAAGCACTCCAAACTTATTTTTAAATTCTTTGAAATATTGTTTTGCGGTTTTGTCTCCTGAAAGAGTTGCTATAAAAAGTTTATTGGCAATTTCCATTTTATTATCGTCAAGTCCTAATGGTGTTGTTTCGTACTCTTTTAAAACCAATTTAATTTTGTCTTGATTGTATTTTTTGATTTGCTTGTTTACAAAAACCTTTCTTGAAATTTTTTGCCCAATGAAATAAATTTTTTCCCTTGTCCAAACGGTTTCTTGTCTTTGGAAATTTTCTCCTGTCGGAAATTTTTCAATTTGTTCAACAAACAATGTATCAGCATTAACTTTTAATCGGCAAGTCAAAACTGCCCCCCAAAAATCAATAATCGTGTCTTGTCCGCAAACAGAGAGGATAAATTCGGAAAAGGTTATTGGATTACTATTTGGATTTTTCCAACCGCACAACACAATAGTTTTACCATTAGAAAGATGAAATATTGTATCTGCTTTTGTTCCTGCGTACATTGTTTTTGGGCAATCGCAAGTTTGTCCGTAAACAGTATTACAGATTAATAAAAACATCAAAATTGTTAAACAGATTTTCATTTTCAAATTATCTCATTGTCAAATTGCCTAATCATCACGCCGCTTTTTGTTTCTTCGTTTTCTCTTTCTCCTCAAATTCAGGTAAAATCAAAGTATACCCCAAACGTTTTTTGTTTTTGTTCGCGTCTTCGTAATCATAATAATTTAAACGGTATTTAAAATCCAATTTGTTTTGGTATTCCATGGCAATTTCAACGAACAGAGATAAACGGTCTTCAAAACTCACCGTGCCAATGGCTTTGGGAAATTTGTAATCCATTAAATACTCAAACAGGTTTTGTTTGTTTTGATTTAAAAAACGTTCCACCAATTTTTCGGTATCTAATTTTATTTGTTGCTCAAGACCTTTTTCTTTAAAGTTGCCTTGCATTTTGTCTGCCAAGCCACGCACCATAAGGCGTGTAATTTTGTATTTATCGGCAACTTTTCGGCAAATAATATGTCCGTCGTCGGTGTATAAAAAGTCAATCGCAATTTTTGTTTTCGGTGTTTTATGTCCGTTGTGGCGAATGGTATTGATGTTGCTCACCATTTCCTTGAAATTAGATTTGTAATGCAACGCGCCTGTGTCTTTAATTTCTTTGAGGCGTTGCGCTTTTTTGTAAACGTCTAACTGAAACTGAATTTTGTTGATGAAATCCGTAATGTCGGTTTGAATTTCAATCAGGAAATCCAAGTTTTCAATCAAGCCTGCTTTCAGCGATTGTACAATGCCGTAGAGTTCCGTGTCGTTAGTGAGCGTAAACAAACTTCGCGTTTCTTCCACAATTTGCGAGGTGCGGTTAATGAAATCAATAATCGTGTCGCGCTTTTCGCGGTAGTCTTCCAGCTTGTGCAACTTAATGCGGTAATTGCTTTCGTTTTTGTAAGTATCGTCCACATTTTTTTGCAGCTTGATAATTTCGCGTGTCAGTGTGGAATCAATGCGCTTTAAATATTTTTTTATGCTGCGCAAAAAGCGGAGTTCGCGGGCTTCCTGATAAAAACGAATGTGGCGCGTGAGTTCGTTCAAATAATCGTTAATGAAACCGGGCGTTACTTCGCCTATTTCCATAAAATCTTCAAACATGGCGACTACCGCATCGTTGAGGCTCACAATGTTTTCGTATTCATAAATCAAATCCAGTGATTTGAGTTTTTGAAACTGCTCGTGCGAAATATCTTCACGCGCCAAAAGTTCGTTTACCGTAATGTTTTCACGGTTAGCGAACAAAAATTCAACCACATTGCGGTGCTGATATAGTTGCGATAAAATATCGTTTACGTTTACCTGTAATGCCATAAGCTGTGCTAACGAATTAAATATACAAAGGCTTGGGAAGCCCGTAAAACGCGGTTATCAACAAAAAATTAAGTAATTAACTTTTTAGAAACAAGTGCCTGATTTTGAAAGGTTGTTTTTAGAAAATTAAACTTTCAACAGAGCGGGAAAAGAATTAACAGGTGTTGAAAAGAGGGAAATAACGCCACAGTAGTTATCTTTGGGTTTTACTGTTTCAATTTGATTAAATGACTAAATCTAAAACAATCATTTCACTTTTACTGGCAGCAACATTAACCAACTGTCAGGCACAAACCGATAACTCAAAAAATATGACAAACGAAACATCACAAAACAATCCGCTTATGTGCGACCCTGTTGAGGGAGTTTGCGGACTACCCGACAGCACGGCAAAACACGACGTTCCTGCTCAAAGCAGCGAAAAAGCCGTTAAGCTTATTTATTTTACCGACCCGATTTGTTCTTCGTGCTGGGGCATTGAGCCGCAATTACGCAAGCTGAAATTAGAATACGGCAACAGCACAGAAATTGAATACCGAATGGGAGGCTTGCTGCCCGACTGGAGTTACAACAGTGGCGGCATCAGCAAACCGTCTGACGTGGCACACCACTGGGACGAAGTGAGTGTACATTATGATATGCCTATTGACGGCGATGTTTGGTTAGAAGACCCTTTGCCTTCTTCTTATCCGCCTTCCATTGCCTTTAAAGCCGCGCAAATGCAGAGCAAAGAAAAAGCAATTTTGTTTTTAAGAGAAATCCGCGAAATGGTTTTTTTGCAAAAAAAGAACATTACAAAATGGGAACATATAGAAACAGCAGCTAAAAAAGTCGGACTAAATGCAGAACAGTTAAAAACTGATGTTAACGGAAAAGCCAAAACACTTTTTGAAGATGATTTGAAGCTGGCAAGAGAATTTGGCGTAAGAGGATTTCCTACCATGTTTTTTACAGATAATTCGGGCAACAAAGAAATTGTGTATGGCTCAAAACCCTATGCCTTTTATGAAACAGCCGTTTTAAAACTCAACCCCAATGTCGTTAAAAGCGAATACAGCAAAAACTGGGAAACACTTTTTTCAAAATACAATTCGCTCACGGCAAAGGAATTTTCCGAGCTTTCGGGAACACCAAGGGCAGAAAGCGAAAAGCAGCTAAACGAGCTTTCCGACAAAGGAAAACTGAAAAAACACAGCACCAAAAACGGAGCAATTTGGGAACTGAAAAAATAGTAGGTGTTAGAAAGTGGAGCGGGTATTTAACCAAGCACTCATTTTCCGATTTTCGCAAAGAGATTGTAAATTTGTATAATTAAAACGTACCTTGTAACAATGCCAAAAATATTAACCTATAAAAATTTAATTTTCTTTTTGGTAAGTTTTGATTTGACCGAACGCTTGCATCTGCACGTTTTCAGTAAAAACAAAAACAGAGAAGCGGCAGCTAAAATTTGGCTTAACCCTGTAGAAGTATTTGAGCAAGGTGCTTTAACGAAACAAGAATTAAACATCGCTTTAAAAATTATTAATGATAATTCTGAAAAAATTAAAGAAGCAATTGCTAACTTTAAACGTGGTATAAAAGTAAAAACTATAAAATTATAAATCATGACATTAGGCATAGTTGGCGTAAAGCCGCAAATATTAAAAGCTAAAGTGATAGGCTCAAAATTGTTTGTAAAGTTTGAAGACGGACGAGAACTTTACACGCCTAAAAAATTATTCCCATTCTTAAAAGGTAGATTAGGAAAAATATTTATTGCCGACGGCGAAACAATTATTTTTGATAACGCAGATGAAGTTATTCATGTAAGCGAACTTTTGGGAAGATACGAGGATTATAAATATTCTTTTGTGTAATTTTTACGATGTCAAGAAGCATTCATATAACAAAAAAGAATTTCAAAGGCTTAACTAAAGCCGAACTTAACGAGCAAGCCAATGATTCTAACTCTGAATTAAATCAATGGAGTAAAAAATCTCAAATAAAAAAAGCTGTTAAAAAGGAACGAAAAAGTAGGTGATATAGAATAATTTATCGCTTCGCTTTCCCATAAAGCCCAATTAAAGCCTCAATAAACGCCCTCCACTCGTATTTTTTCTTTTCGGCAATAACATTTTGAGTAAAGGCTTGTTCTCTGTTTTGAGAAAAGTAATCCAAAATTTTTTCGGAGATTTTTGGAACGGAAGTTTCAACCACATAACCGCATTTTTCATTCGGAACAATTTCAGCCAAGCCGCCTACATTGCTTACCAACATGGGTTTTTCGTAGTAATAACCAACCATGGTAACGCCGCTGTTGGTGGCATTGCGGTAGGTTTGCGCCACCAAATTACTTGCACAGAAATAATACCGCACATCTTCGTTGGCAATAAATGTATCGTGCAAAATAATGTGCGACTGCAACTTATGTTTTGCAATCAAATCCAAATAGGGTTGTTTGTCTTCGTAAAATTCGCCTGCAATCAGCAATTTGATATTTTGCTTTTTTATATCATCGGCACTCATGGCTTCAATCAAAAAATCCAAGCCTTTGTAATGACGGATTAAGCCAAAAAACAAAATAATTTTATCGTCTTGGTTTAAGTTTAATTTTTGTCGCGCTTCTTGTTTTGAAACAGGTTGTCCGTAGGTTTCGTACATGGGGTGCGGACTGTAAGCCTTGTTTTCTGTTTTGGAAAATTTTGAAATATCGTTCAATACCGTTTTGCTCATGGCAATAAACCCGTGACAACTTTTTACAAAATACTTTGTCAAAATATTATCGCCAAAACGTTTTTCGTGCGGAATAATATTATCCGTTAACGCCAACACCGTAGTTTTTGATTTTACCAAACGCGCAATCGTTCCCAACGATGCGCCAAAAAACGGCAACCAATAACGAAACAAAATAAAATCGGGTTTTTGTTTTTTGATGAACGCCGCCACCTTAAACCAGTTAAAAGGATTTACGGTATTAATCAAGGTATGAATTTTCAAATTCGGCGGTGCTTCCCGACTCTGCTCATACTGACTTGAACCGGGGAATAAAAAATTAGGGTATTGCAACGAGTATGAAATTATTTGCGCATCGTGTCCTGCTTTGTTTAGTTCAGCACACAAATTTTCGTTAAACTGCGCAGGACCTCCACGCAACGGAAACGCAGGTCCGATGATGAATATTTTTAAAGATTTCAAATTGAAATGCAAACATAAATGAAATTCTAAGAAACTGTTTAAATTTTATTTCAAGAAAATGTTGCGGGGGCGTATCCCCCCTGTCACTTCGAGTAGCCCGAAGAATGAGGGCGTATCGAGAAGCTCTGTCACTTCGAGTAGCCGACGATAAGAGGCGTATCGAGAAGTGATTTTACGGCTTCAGTTCTCGATACGGTTTGCAAAGAGGCAGCAAACCTACTCGAACTGACAGTTGTCACTTCGAGTAGCCCGAAGAATGAGAGCGTATCGAGAAGTGACTATTCTTTCACAAACTTTTGTGTGGCGTTGCCAATTTTTATAAAATACATTCCGCTTTTTAATGCGCTTATGTTTATTTGCGCCACATTGTTTTCAATGTTTACTTTTTCATTCAAAATCACATTGCCTAAAATGTCGTACACATACATTTTAATTGTTCCCTCTTTGGGGCTTAGGGGGCTTTCAACATTTAAAATTTTATTTACAGGGTTTGGGTAAATTTTCAATTCATCATTCCCATTTTCTAATTCATCAACACCTGTGCAAGGCGAAACAGAAACAAGAATTTGATTGCTGCTGCTTTCGCAACCGTATTCATCAGTTCCATACGCGGCATATATTATAGTAACAGCAGGGGTTACAGTTATGCTTGCCCCTGTTTGTGAGGTATTCCATGTGTAAGTATCTGCGCCACTCGCGGTAAGTGTAATTGTATTTCCGGCACATACTACATCTGTATTAGTACTTGAAATATTTATGATGTTGGAATCATATTGCGAAATAGTAAATGTTGTATATGCAGCACAACCAATTGTGTTTGTTGCTGTAACACTCCAATGTCCTGCTATTAGGTTGTTTATTTGAGGCATAGATGTAGTGTAAGTTGTAGTTCCGTTACTCCACCGATAATTAACATCACCTAAATTGGTGGTTAAAACAT
Source organism: Bacteroidota bacterium (assembly GCA_019638705.1). Taxonomy (GTDB): domain Bacteria; phylum Bacteroidota; class Bacteroidia; order B-17B0; family Aurantibacillaceae; genus Aurantibacillus. The sequence goes on along the minus strand of JAHBTI010000004.1, from coordinate 58,219 downwards.
TGAGCGAGGCAGTTGTTGTTGTAGCACTATTACAAATACCGCTACTACCGTTTAACCCTGTAATATAAAGAGCACAAGGCGAGAGCATATTAGGCATACTAAGTCGCGCATCGGAAGTAAGAGTAGGATTGATAACGGCACTAACAGATTGCGCCGCATAAGAAAAACTACAAGCTGCTCCTAAGGCATTGGGATTATTGATAACACTAAAATAATGTGCGGAACCTGAGGATTCCAAAATATATATTTTCCCGTTAGGTGCTAACTTCATGTTTGCAGGGTAAGAGAGTGTTGGACTAACGACAGCTATGGTTACGGAAGAAGAAAGGATAGCAGCGTTTGAACCTGCATTCAAATCCCATTGTATTACGGGTGTTACATACTCAACGGGTGTTACAAAAACATATTCACCTTCAGAATAAAATTTTGTTCCGTCAGGTGAAAATTCGCAATCATAACTACGAACGTTTATAGTTAACGGATTACTGACTATACCTGTGCTGTTATTGAAATCATATAACTCCATAAGCCTATCATTCCAATTAAGCAGAACATTCGGCATACAAGAAGCAACTTTAGCCCCTGTATGAGAAAATTTCATATAACCTATTGCTTCAGCCATAAAAAAACCCGGTGGATTTTGTCCAAATGGGTAAATTGTCCCTACAGATGAAATAACTGCCGTAGCATTTAATCCTGCGGCAGTAAGAAGATAGGCTCTGAAATTATTTGAGCCTAATTCATGTATCATTATCCAACAATCTACACCGTTGGCGTGCTTGGTAGCCGCAAGTTGTTCGGTACATGAGGCACTATATAAAGGGATATTTTTTGCTATAACAGAACCAGCGCCTGCCGCTAAACTCATATCTACTATGGAATAATTTAAACCAAGCGTATCTCCACAAACCGCCATTGTAAAAACATAATACAAATTGAGATTATTGGGCTGCTTAACAATAAGCGCAGATTGAGCCGTAGAAAAATGTCCCAACAATCCCGTATCCATTACGGCGTGATATTTGTTCCATATCGTTCTGCCATTGGTATAAAACAATAAATTACCTGTGGCATCGGCTATGCTTGAAGAACCTTCAACCTGATACATTGCGCTGTTATTTAAAACGGTTGGCGGGTCGGTCATAAAATCCAATGCGGCATGATTGCCAAAATACCATTTGGTAAGTTCGTTTTGTGCAGGTACAACAAGCGCACAAAAAAATAAAATAATAAAAAGAATAAATTTTTTCATTTTGTTTGTTTTTAATAATGGCTTGGTGATAACAAAAATAAAGTAAAAACAAAAGAGAAAACAGTTTTCTCTTTTGTTTTTACTTAATAAATTAAGAATTAATCTATATAATCGTAACAATAGAAGCCCTGTGCATATTTTACTTTTATATCCCAACATTGAGTTACATGATTTTGGGGAGCACCATTAAAAGCCCAATCCGTATCAATCATAAAAGTATTATCGCACCTTACAAAGCCGGTAAATTGATTAGCAAAGAAATTATAGCAGGAATTAAGAGAATTACTAAACTGCAAATTGCCTGAACTATTATAGAAATAAAGCGCGTTGTTCCAGTTGCCGTTTACGCACAGTTGCGATATATGCAAATAAGGCGTACTCGGTACACTTTGGGTATTATTTGGAATAAATCTGTGGGCAGGAGCATTAAATACGCCCCAATAAAAAGTTTGCATTGGAACAGGATAACCATTAATGTCCGTGCAAATTTCATCGGGGTCTAAACATTCTAAGCAATTTCGGTAAATAGGTGCGGCGTTTACAGGGTTTCCAACATATGTGCAACCAATTTGGTTGTTAATAGTGGTGGGATTATCAAGCGCGTAAACAGTTGCACCTATAGGGAAACCGCAAGGGGGTAAAGCAGGGGGAAAAGGAACGCGGATAGGTCCTTTTATTACTACTGTTGTAAGTTCAAAATGGCCACCACCTGCTTCAGTAAATGTTTCTAAATCTACCACAGCAATTTTTCGGTCTGCACTCACATAGTCACTAATAGCACTCCCCATTACGCTATATAACCGCTGCATTTCATCTACGGCAATTCTTCCGTCTGCCATAGTAGTAAAGGTAAACGTGTCAGAGTGTTCTTCGTTGCCTATAATAGAGTCTGCATGGTAGTCAAAGTCGTAATTAAGCGTAGCCTCTATTAAAAACTCGGCACTATCAAGTGGCAAAGCATCTTCTACATCTAAACTGCTTGTTTTTGCCGCATTTTGCGAGCTTTGTTTAAAGGTTTTTACCATTTGTAAAACCTGCTTGCCCGACAGGTTACTGCATTGCAGAGATTTAATCTTCCCGTTTTTTGCATTTACAGGCGTTGTTTCGTTGTTCGCAGTATACGTTTTGTCTTTTTTACAGGACACAACTATAAGTCCTGTTGTTAGCGCGCAAGCAACTATGGTTGCGCCCAATTTTAGTTTTACTTTTTTCATACTAATTAAATTTAAAAAGTTATGGCAGCAAAGGTTTAACGTAAAAGTTAGAGAAACAAGAAAAATCGGGTGCATAAAACGCACCTTTGCGCACCTTTATGCACCTTTGCGCACATTAGCTGAAATTTCGGGTGCATAATCTGCACCTTTGCGCACCTGCTATGGGTGAGGTGTAGCCTTATTTCCAAAATAGGCTTTTATATACGAATAAATAATGTGGAGTTCTTCGGCAGTAAAATTGTCTTTTTCGGCAGCATTTCCGCTTTCAAACAAATCCAACATACGGCTTATGCTCATAGTTTTAAAATCAATATGCACAATGCTGTCGGCAAACGTGTGTATGGCTGCAATGCTAACACCCAGCAAATCTGCAATTTCTTTGAGCCTCACACCCGAAATAACCGTTTCCCCACTTTCCATTCTGCCATAGTTGGTACGGTCTATGTGCAGCGTATCGGCAAAATATAGCTGGGGCAGTTTTTTCCACTTCCTTAGCGCATATACCACGGCAGCAATATTTATATCTCGGTAGTCTTTCTTCACTTAAAAAAAATTTCGAAACGATGAAGTTCAAATGTATTTTAAAAATTTATACCTCCTTATCCCCTAAAATGGTGATTTTTTTGGTTTGTTGAAAACTTTAATCAAATCGCGCCTCCGTATTGTCTTTAATTACCTTTACGCGCTCAATAGTATGACAGCGCAACTTACATGGTTTGTTTTGTCAATTGCTTTCACATTTGTTTTTTTCAAAACTGCACAATTTTTTTTAGAAAAAAATATGATTTATGTCATGTTTTCTTACTGACATAAATCAGGTTTTATAAGAGCATTTTTTTCAAAGGCATAATAAGAAACTGTTTAAATTTTATTTCGGGAAAAATGCTATGGCGAAAAAATTCCGAAGGAATGAAATGATTATAATGCAATAAAAAACAAGACACAAAACCCTGAAAGGGTGATACAGTGTGGTTTTTAATATTTCACCCCTTTCGGGGTTCTTGTTTTTGGTTTAATTGTTTTTTTTACAATCATGCTACCCCTTCGGGGTTAAACATGTAACAAAAAAATCAGATAAAATTTAAAGCAGACTCTAAATTCTGATTTGTTTGGCGTAAAAGAAAACTGTACTTTTTGAGAAATTAAAACACACACTAATTATGGAAGAAGATTACAAAGAAGTGCGTTACTCGCAAACAACGGTAAGCGAGCTGATGATACCTGCTTATGCCAACTTCGGCGGAAAAATTCACGGTGGCATTTTGTTGTCGCTTATGGATAAAGTGGCTTACGCCTGTGCCTCCAAGCACGCGGGAAATTATTGCGTAACCGTGTCGGTGGACAATGTTGATTTCCTTGAACCTGTGGAAGTAGGCGAAATGGTTACGATGTATGCTTCGGTAAATTATGTGGGCAAAAGCTCCATGATTGTGGGCATTAAAGTAATTGCCGAAGATTTTAAAAAAGGAACGGTAAAACACACCAACACCTCTTATTTTACTATGGTTGCCAAAAACGAAAACGGCAAACCCACACAAGTTCCGGGATTAATTTTAGAGCGTAAAGAAGAAGTAAAACGTTTTTTGGAAGCCATTAAACGCAAGGAATTAAAAAATTCTTACAAAAAAGAAATGCAAGCCGTGCGCATAAAATTGTTGGTAGAACCTGAAAGTAATATGCTGAAAAACGAACGTTGCATTTTCAGGGAAGCGGAAAGGTAATGTCATTTCGAGTAGCCGACAACAAGAGGCGTATCGAGAAACGACAGACTTAAACTTTTCTGTCCAAATCCCATTGCTCCAAATAATCGGCAACGCGGCGAACGAAGCTGCCGCCCAATGAACCGTCCACTACGCGGTGGTCGTAACTTAATGAGAGGAACATAAACTGACGAATGCCAATCATGTCGCCTTGCGGTGTTTCAATCACGGCAGGTTTTTTCTTAATAGTTCCTACCGCTAAAATGGCAACTTGGGGTTGATTGATAATCGGCGTTCCCATAACGTTACCAAAACCGCCAACGTTGGTTAAAGTAAACGTTCCGCCCTGAATTTCATCGGGAGCAAGTTTGTTGTTGCGTGCGCGGTTTGCCAAATCGTTTACAGATTTTGTTATTCCCAACAGATTTTTTTCATCGGCGTTTTTAATTACAGGGACAATTAAATTGCCCGAAGGCAAGGCAGTTGCCATACCTATATTAATATTTTTGCGTTTAATAATTTTAGTCGCCGTTTGGTCAACCGACACGTTAATCATCGGGAAATCTTTAATGGCTTTTGCAACAGCTTCAATAAATAAAGGTGTAAAGGTTAATTTTTCACCCTCGCGTTTTTCAAATTCTTTCTTCACTTTATCGCGCCACAACACCAAGTTGGTAACATCGGCTTCCACAAACGATGTAACGTGCGGCGAAACGTGCTTGCTCATTACCAAGTGGTCAGAAATCATTTTGCGCATTCTGTCCATTTCAATAATTTCATCGCCTGCGCCAACGGCTACGGCAGGGCGATTAACGATGACGGTATTTTCGCCTGCGGCTATGGTTGCAGTTGGTTTTGCAGGTGCAGCAGCACTTGTTGTTGCGCTTGCCGTTTGTTTATTGCGGTTTGGTAAATAAGCTAAAATATCGGCTTTGGTTACGCGCCCGTCCTGACCCGTACCTTTAATGCCGTCTAACTCGGCAAGAGAAATACCTTCTTCTTTGGCAATGCTTTTTACTAAGGGAGAATAAAATTTTTCGGTTTGGCTGTAATCGTTCTTTGCTGCGGCAACGGCAGGTTTGCTTGCACTTGCAGCAAGGGTTTCAACTTCTTTTTTAGTTTCGGTTGGTGCAGATGTTTTTGCTGCTTCGCTTGTGGCGGCTGCACCGTTTTCATTGCTAATCACGCCAATCACCGCGCCCACTTGCACCACATCGCCTTCGTTAAACAAACGTTTTACCAATGTGCCTTCAAATGGCGAGGGAATTTCGCTGTCCACTTTGTCGGTGGCTATTTCCAATACAGTTTCATCAACTTTAATTTTATCGCCTTCGTTTTTAGTCCATTTAATAATGGTGGCTTCTGCCACACTCTCGCCCATTTTAGGCATAATCAAATCAAAATTCGCCATTGTTTGTTCTTTTAAAAGAGTTACAAAAATAAGTTTTTAAGGGTAACCGCCAATTTTTTGTTTTATATTTTTTATTTTTACCTCACACTAAAAAAAATCAGAAAAAATGACATTTGAACAATTAAACAGCCTTATTGAAACAAGTGTAAAAGGATTAAATCTTGACCTCGCTGCCTGTCTTGGCGAAAAAAAAGGAGAATGGAACGTGAAAATTAAAGACAGCACGGCTTACATTGATGCGTTTAATTTTGAAGTCAAACCCGAAAAATATTATTTTAAAGTCATGTCGCCTTTATTTAAAGTTCCTGAAATTAATAAAAGTGAGATTGAAACGGATTTATTGGAATTTGCTTATTCCTTGCGTGGTTGCAGGATTTGCAAAAAAGGCGAATGGTATTTTGTGATGACTTTGCGTAATGCAGATGATTTGGTGCAACGCGAAGTGGATACAATAATTGGTAACATAGCGTATTACAGCATCTATGTTTACGGACTGCTTGAATTCAAATATCCGAAAGCATTTGAAGAAAAGAAATAAAAACAGGAAACAATGCAATTCTTTGGCAGAAAAAAACATATCAAAATTCTTGCAGACAAATTCAATCACAGCATTGAATTTAGCAGCAGTTCATTGATAATAAAAAGCAACATCAATTTCATTGAACTTACAGAAACTCAAAAAAACAAGGTTAATATCCGTTATAACGTAACCGGCGGAGAAGTGAAACTTTCGGTTACTGAAATTGATTTGATAGATGTTGTGTTTGAAATACTAAGAAGAGAGAAATTAGAACCTGTTGAAATGAAAGAAGGTGAATTGATGAGCCTGAAAAATTATATAGATGAAGTAGGAAAACACTATGTACAGGAGAAAATCAAAAAAATTAAATTTTCAAGAACAGACGGCACATACAAAAATGAAATTTTGAACGGAAACCGAATGGAAGCGGAGGTTTATGACAATCTTTTAATTTTGACAGATGATTTAAGGGTTTGCAAAACAAATACAATAGACATTGAAGAGATAACTGTTTAGGAATAAATTTCCGATAAATTCCCCGCTCCGCAGGATTTTAAGCGCAAGCAAGAGCAGAGCTAATCCTGCGGTAGTATGTAAAAAGTAAAAATTGTATTACAAGCGCAATGCAAAAATCCTACGAAGCAGATATAAACAAACGATACTTGATTATTCAAAAGCCCTGCTCATTCTTTCTTGTTCTGATTTTGAAATACCATACTGTTTTGCCGTTTCCCGCCACAAAGCAACGGAGTTTTGTATTCTTTTAATAATTAAGCCTGCTTTGGTTTTATTTACCCTGAAATAATCTGCCACACTTAGTGCTAAATCAATATCAAGCGAATTATCTTTTTCAGAAATATTCAAACTCAGTCCTGTTCCGTATTCATTAGGGTTTATATCATAGGCAGGAGATAAGCGCCAACCCTGTGAGGTCAATAAAAATCCATGATTGCGCAAATGGTCATCGGTGTTTTTTACGCAAATGTAAAACACAATTCTTCGCCACAATTCTTCCAAATCGGCATGTGTATTTGCGCCGTGCCTTGTTATAAATTCAACCAATTCCAAATAGCTTACACCTGTATCTTTTCCTGCCCCATCTGTATAACCCAATAAAGTCATGGCTGAAGCAAAATGAATACGCCGGTTTTTTTTGTTGCGGTCAAATCGTTTGGTGAGATAAGTATGATGTTTGTTATTAAATTTTTTCACATCACCTTCGGCAACGTTTAATCCTGCTTTTGCAGCAAGTGCATTTACCGTCATTTCCCACGCGCCGGTATTTTTTTCGTCTTTAATGCTTGGAAATTTTGCAATCCATAAATGACCTTTATCGTCTGTTACGCTTGCTTTGGGTCTTGCACCTCCAAGCGAAGAACCCGGTGCAATCAGCAAATTTATCCAGTCTATGTATTTTTTATCATCAATATTATCTTCTTCAAATTTAAGACTGGCGTGTTCCAACTCCCGCAATGATGTAAATGGCGGTGCAGCCATGTTTTTATCATCGTTTAAAAAACTTCCTTCAACATTTAACTTAAAACGCAAAGCCCCCATGCGATGTTCGTCATACACACCCAATAAATAATCAGATTCTAACAAGTGTTTTAACGGTCGTTTTTCTTTTCGCGCCATAACAGCTTCTTTTCTGTCCATAAGCACACGCCCCCAACGGTCGGGACAAGAATCAAGAAAAGCTCCAAAGTTTGATTTTTCATTGCGCGGAAAATAACGCCCGGCGTAATGTTGCAAATCGGGGTCAATAGTATGTGTAAATTTTGAATTTAACCACTCTTTGGCGTACTCAAAAGAAAATGTTTCTTTACCTCTTGAGCCGGTAGCTGTAAGCGTTCCCATAAGCACAGGATTTAAAAAATCTTCCCAGTGTGCAAACACCACTATGTTTTTTTTATCGCTCATGTTTTATTTTTTAGGCGCACGTTTTCTTACGGTTAATTCTGCGTCTTGTAGTTTTCTTCCCAAAACATCGTCAGCTGCTACTTTTAAAATATCTTTTTCAAAACCCAACACAAACAATACTTGATAATAAATGCCTAAAGCCACACTCGGCGAGCCTCTTTCAACGTTCCACAAAGTAGCACGGCTAATGTCGGCTCGTTCCGCTACTTGCTCTGCACTTAGCTTTCTTCTCAAACGAGCCATTTTAATGTTTGCACCAAATTCCCCAAGCACTTTGAGCGATGACGGTGTTAATGTAATTTTACGCGATTCCATAATAAAATAATGTTTATTATTTCATGCAAAAATACACAATTTGTTTATTATAATAAACATTATAAAATAGAAAAGAAAAGCTACTCCTCATTCACATAAAACAATTTATAAAACTTCAAGCCGCGTTCTTCATCGTATCCGCGCTCAACATAATCGTGTTTGGCATGAATGTAAACGTGAAAGTTTTTATCCAATTTCACCACACTGCGCATATATTTTTGGTTTTTCTTTACAGCCGTAGGCGACACTTCAAATTCATCAACGGCGGTTAAATCCATACGTTTATTATAATCTGTGCGGTAATCATGAAAAGCCTCAACTAATTCAGGTTGCACCAACACTTCTTTTTCAAAGTCCTGTAAATTAAATTTGTCTTTTTCTTTAAAGTATGATGTGCTGCGGTTCAGCATCATCATTTGGTCTTGCTTGTTTACGTTGTTTGCTTCGGTTAAAATTTCTTCGCAAAAGCCGCGTGAAGTATCAATAAAATTTTTGGTGTGATAATAGGCATTTGGTTTTATGGTGGCGTTCAAAAAATCTTCTTCCCAATACAAAGCACATTCCGCATTGCGATTGTTGGTATCAATAATGCTCAATTTGTAGCCGTTTTTTTTGTCGGTATTAAACACCAAACAACCTTTGTCTAATTTATTAATGTTAATGCCGTTGTCGCAGTCAATATCAAACTCGTCCAAATGCTGATACACTTTTAAATAGGTTTCTTTGTTTTCTGTTTTAAAAAAACCGATGGCATCGCAGAGTTCGCCGTCCACAACGGCATCTTTAAAAAAGCAAACGTAAAATTCGCCGCCTTTAATTTTTGGGTGCATACTTTGATTATACAAATGCGAAGCCGCTTGTTTGCTGTGTTCAATAAACTCCTTTCGCGAATTGAACAAATCTTCGCAGGCATTGGCAACAGAGGCAAGCGACACATCAACTTTGCCTTTAAACTGATGATAAATGTCTGTTTTAAACGGCGACAAAAAATACCGCAACAGCGTTTCTTTTACAAAATCATCTTTAAACTCAATGGTTTTTTCACTCAACGTGAGTTCTTCTCCAAGCCCTTTGTTTCCTATATAGTGAACGGTGAAATGCGTTAATTGCGCACGCGAAAAATCTATCATAATTCAATTATTGAACAGCGAATATACTTTTCTGAACAGCGCGGCTTTTAACAAAGATGTGAGAACTTTTTAAAAGTTGTCAAATCTGCCCCCGATTTGCCGCGAATTTTATGCGAATTAATAAATTGCTACAAATTGTGGCAAGGCTTTTTTAAATAAGGTTTTAGTTTTGTGTTATGCAACTCCAAAACATACATTCAAAAATTTACGAGCTGCGCGGACAGAAATTAATGCTTGATTTTGACCTTGCAGAGCTTTATGAAACGGAAACGCGCCTTTTAAAACGTGCGGTGCGCAGAAATTTAAAACGTTTTCCCGAAGATTTTATGTTTCAGCTCACCAAGCAGGATTGTGAGCTTATCCCAAATTGGGATAACCTGCCTGCAAAGTACAGTCCTTCAACACCATTTGCTTTTACAGAACAGGGTGTTGCCATGCTTTCAAGCGTACTAAAAAGCGACAAAGCCATTGAAGTAAACATCTTAATTATGCGGGCTTTTGTTTTTATCAGGCAATATGCTTTAAGTCATAAAGATTTAACCGATAAACTAAAGGAACTTGAAATAAAATATGATATGCAGTTTAAAGATATTAATGATGTTTTGACCTATTTACAGCAAAAAGACAAACGTGAGATTTTACAAAAAGAAAGAAAACACATTGGCTACAAACCCGAGATTTGACGAAGATGTGCTCTTGTGTTAGCAACACCTTAAAAAGTCCTTTTGTTTTTTTTTGAAAAAACTCCTTAGCTTTATAGCTACCTTAAAATTAGTAACAAATAAAAAATAAATATATCATGGAAGTAGTAGGAACACTAAAAGTGAAATTTGACACACAACGAGTAAGCGACAGATTTCAAAAACGCGATTTTGTATTGACAACGGAAGCCAACACGCCTTATCCGCAATACGTTAGTTTTCAAATAACGCAAGACAAATGCGCGTTGCTTGACCAATATAACGAAGGCGATGAACTGCGTGTGCAATTTAATTTGCGCGGGCGCGAGTGGAACGGACCGCAAGGCATTAAGTATTTTAATACCTTGGAAGCATGGCGTTTGGAACAGGTGCAAGGCAACGGAAACGCACCTGCGCAACCCGCACAGCAAAGTCAGCCGAACAACACCATCGGCAACGCTTCGGCAGCCCCTGTGTTTACAGGCAATGTGAGCGATAATGATGATTTACCTTTTTAATTAAATTCAAAAGTTCAAAGTTTAAAGTTCAAAGATGAGGGACATTAAAAAATCTTTACATCTTTGAACTTTTTATTTTGTCTTTCAACTTTAAACATTCAACTTTAAACTAAAATGAAAAAGAAATCATCGGTGCTTTTAATCTACACAGGCGGCACTATCGGCATGATGCAAGACCTGCGCAGCGGTGAACTCAAACCTTTTGATTTTAAAGCCTTGGCGCAGCAAATTCCCGAACTCAACAAATTTGACATCGCGCTGTCTTCTATTGCGTTTAAAAAACCGATTGATTCCTCCAATATGCAACCCCAAGTGTGGGTGGAGTTGGCAGAAACCATTGAAAAAAATTACAACAAATACGACGGCTTTGTTATTCTGCATGGCAGCGACACCATGAGTTACACGGCAAGCGCATTGAGTTTTATGCTTGAAAATTTAAGCAAACCTGTGGTGCTTACAGGTTCTCAATTACCCATTGGCACTATCCGCACCGACGGAAAAGAAAATTTAATTACCGCCATTGAAATTGCCGCCGCTAAAGAAAAAGGCAAACCCATTATTACCGAAGTGTGTATTTATTTTGAATACAAACTCTATCGTGGCAACAGAACGTTTAAATACAACAGCCAACATTTTGACGCATTCAAATCGCCCAACTACCCTGCCTTGGCGGAAGCAGGCGTGCATATTGATTACAACCGAAACGCATTACTGAAACCCAAAGGAAAAAAATTAAAAATTCATATTTCGCTGAATAATGATATTGCAGTTTTAAAATTATTCCCCGGCATAAATCAACAAATTACTTCTGCCATTATTAATGCACCGAATGTACGCGCCATTATTATAGAAACTTTTGGCGCGGGCAACGCCAGCACGCAAGATTGGTTTATTGCAGAATTAAAACGCGCCATAAACAAAGGCATTATTATTTTAAACATTACGCAATGTTTGGAAGGCAAAGTAATTCAAGGCATGTACGAAACAAGCTCGCACTTAAAAAAACTCGGCGTCATCGGCGGCGCAGACATGACTTTTGAAAGTGCCATAACCAAATTGATGTTTTTGTTGGGACAAAAATTAAACAATACTCAAATCAAAAAATTATTAGGGAATAATTTGAGGGGTGAGATTAATATATAATGTCGTGAAAAAGAATTGGCTAATTATTCTCATTCATCTTGGGTTGCAAACTTTAATTGGTGTGCTAAGTGTAGTTTGGGCACAAGATAAATTCGCCGGTGATACTTTAGCCGGTTTAGGAGTAATATTCACCTATGTAACAACAGCCGCTATTTCTATTTTGATTTCATTTTTAGTTCTTTTATTGGTGAATAAGCAAAATGGAAAAAGATTATTTTTTAGTGTCATTTTGAGCCTTGCTGTTTGGTCTATTATTATACCCGCTACTCTTATAGCCGGCAGAAAAGTAAATGACGAAATTAGCAGCGCAAAAAACCGTGCTTCTATTAAAAAACGGCTTGAAAACACAAACAAAACTCTTGATGCCGTCAAACAAATGGGGTTAAGTTCTTATACATGGAACGCATATTTTAACCAGTATGATATGAAAACAAAAAACGGAAATCTACACGCATTCTTGTTAGAAGATGGGAAGTTATACATATATAGTAATGCCCTACTGCCTGCATATAACGATACATTATCTTGGCTGAAATTAACGTTAGAGGAAGCTTCTGTATATCTGAATTCAAACGCATACAAGATATTGGACTCATGTATTCGTGTAGGGAAGTATTATTTTTCTTCCCGTGAAAATCCGTTATCTGTAGATATTAGAATATCTTTTAATGATGATATAGGAATATATGGAATAGCTCCCTTACTTCATTATCGTGAAAAATTTTTAATCACCATGAAATACGGGAAACAAACCAAATACTATAAACAACGTATCAAAAAAAATCCTTCTCTAACTCCTTAAACGTTTTTTTCTGTTTCAAAAAATGTTCGCTCACAATGTTTCCTTTATACACCTTTGAAAAAGAAAATTTAAAACCTTCGGAATTTTTTAACTGCTTGCGTTTTTGTAAAGTTTTTGGAAGCCAAGCGTAGTAAGAAAAATGCGCTCTTATTACCGCAAAAAAATGTTTTGGTTGCCCCTCAAATAAAAATTTGCAGGCAGCAATGCCGTCTAAAATCAAGCGCAACACTATTTTTGGGAATAAATGTTTCGGCGGATGATTTTTGGTGAGCGTAGTTAAATTGTTTCTGAAATTTAAAAATGTCTTTTGTTTAGAAAGTTTATTTAAAGTTCCGCCACCAACGTGATAAACACAGGATTGCGGCTGCACATAAATTTTGTAACCAAAATTTTTCAGCCGCCAGCATAAATCTATTTCTTCCATGTGCGCAAAATAATCATCATCTAACGCACCAACTTGCCAAAAGGCTTTTGCCCGCACAAACATACACGCGCCCGTTGCCCAAAAAATTTCAGTTACATCATCAAACTGATGTTTGTCTTCTTCAATGGAATTAAAAACTCTGCCTCTGCAAAACGGATAACCGAAACGGTCAATGTAGCCGCCGCTTGCACCCGCGTATTCAAACAAATTTCGGTTTTGATAATCTAAAATTTTGGGCTGGCAAGCGGCAATACTTTTATCTTTTTCCATGAGCGAAATCACAGGCTCAATCCAGTTTTCAGTTACTTCCACATCGCTGTTCAGCAACACAAAATAATCCGCTTCAATTTGCTTTAACGCTGAATTATAACCTTTGGCATAACCAAAGTTTCCTTTGTTTTCAATTATGCGCACAGTCGGAAAGTTTTCTTTAAGGTAAGCAACAGAATTATCCGAGCTTCCGTTATCAGCCACATAAACCGTGTGTGGCGCAGAATATTTTACCACATCGGCAAGAAATTTTTCAAAAAACTTTTTTCCGTTAAAATTTAAAATAACAACTGCAATTTTCACCTCACTCATATTTTTGTTTCTCTGCCACGAATTTCACTAATTACACAAAAGATTAGTGTTTGTTCGTGAAATTCGTGGCTTTAATTATCGCGGACTTTGATAAATTTCATTGAACTGATTTAACTCTGTGCCTTTGGGTATATTGTTGTCAAGATTGTCGCCGCCCCTGTCGCCATTGCGGATTAACTCGTATTGCCAGCGCGGATTATTTATTTCGCCTCTCATATCGCTGTGAATAAGATTATAGCAGTCATCGCCCAACATACGGCTTGCAAACACAAATCTCCGGTTGCTGAAAAATTGCCCTGTGCTGGCATCGCTTGTGCGGTAATACAGCCAAATTTCGTAAGGGTATGTGTTGGGTTCATTCGGCATTTGTGTGCGCACACTTGGCGCGCCGTACTGCAAATAAACTCTTCCGCGTTCGGTGTAATAGCCTTTTTGTTTTCCGCATTTAAACAACACCATCACCTGCTGCACCTGCCTGTAATAATTTGCCCACATATTTAAAGGATTGGCGGTATCGGCAGCGCGGCGTTGCCAAAAATCAATCACAAATTGTTTCATCACATCGGGATTTTTTGCAAGGGACTGATTAATGATGCGCTCTTTGTCAAGCCCATTGGCAATGGGCCATAGGCATTCCACAAACATTTTCAGCGTATCAACATTGTTGCAATTACCAAAATAATCGTGAACGGTTTTGTTCTCGCTGTATTGCTGCAAAGCAACAATGTCAACACTTTTGTTTAAACGCGCGAAGAAATATTTTTTTTGCAGCATTGTTTTATTTTCCGCGCTCTTTAATTCAATTACCAAATTATAATTTCCGCTGCCGAGTTTACTGATGTCAAGCCTTGCCAACAAAGGGTTTACAGAATTTGCTTGTTGTCGCTTAAAAGAGCCGTAAGAATTTAATTTTTCAAATTTGTCTGCCGTTTCAATGTAATATTCGTAAATAAACAATTTGTCTTTTCCCAAAGCAACATCGGCATTATATGTTTCAAAATAAAAACTCAATTCGTTGCTTGTTTCGGGATAATAATTTACGGTGTAAGGAATTAAATCAAATCCGCTTTTTGAAAGTGCATTCGGCGTTTCCGATTTTTTAAAACTCTCCAAAGCCTGAATGTCGGAGTTTTGCAAGCCCTCTGCGGAAAAATTAATTTCCACGTTTGATTTAATCACCAAAGGTTTTGTGGAGGGGCTGTAATTGTCAATCAAGGTTAGTTCCAAAATGTATTTTCCATTTGGCAAAGCATAACGCTGATTGTCTATAAACGAGGGCGCAACATTTGTGTTTGTAAACGCAGGACTGATTACATTGTATTTGTTTGCTCTTAGAATGCCTGTGTCTTTATATATAACAAGCGAAACGTTTACCGAATTTTGAAAGCCTTCTTTCACCGGCATTGCAGCGAGTTCAGAACCTACAACGGTTAAATACGTTTCCAAAAAAGGCTGATTTTGAGGCGTGTTAAACACCGCTTTACTGAAATACGCATTTATTTGCGCCGATGAATTAACATTCAGAAACAGCGTAAAAACGAGTAAGAGCAAGGATTTTAGCGTATTAGCAAGCAAACGAAAAAACATTTTGATAAAATTAGTTTTTTTTTCTCTAAGAAATGTTTGACAAATGAAAAAAACATTACTTTTGCGCCGGAAAGTTGGCAGAGTGGTCTAATGCGGCAGTCTTGAAAACTGTTGACTGTAACAGGTCCGGGGGTTCGAATCCCTCACTTTCCGCTCTCAACAGAACAAATCAAAAGCCTGTAAATTGTAGTATTTATGGGCTTTTTTGTGCTGTCACACCTCAATATAAATTATATTGAGCAGAGGACTATATGTTTCTCAGCCATCAATTAGTAATATTAAAATAATAGAAAAATGATAATTATAGATTGGATAGAGAAAAAAAATGCTCTTGTAAAAACATTAGAATTAAAAGTAATTCAGCATATTTCTGAAAAAACAGAAAATGATATTTTTCATAGGATAGATATTGAAAATAAATTAGTATTAGGCAGTATAATTTTATATGAAAACGGTTATTTGCATATAGATATACACGATAAGGTAAATATCTTTCCGTTATTGGTTAAGAGCTTTAAGACAGAATGTAAGGATGATATTGTTAAAATTTTAGAAACACATCTTGAACCTATTTTATTAATTTCATAAAATACTACCGCACTCAAAAAAACTATCTCTACCGGTTGTCTTTTTATTTCAACACCCTCAATTCCGGTGGCAAATAATTATTTATGCGATTAGGCAAAATTTTAACCCAACCCAAACCATAATTTTTATAGCGAATTAAAGCTAATCCTTTTGCGTTTTCAGGTGCTGAAAAATTTTCTTTTTTCAAAAATTTCAAAGCGGTTTCTTTGTCCAAATTAAGGGAATTTATTTTTTCGTTCAGGTTCAAAGCCCAAGCCAATTCTTGATTGGGAACTAAATCTTTGCCTTTGATTTCGCCAACAGTTACGCCTGCTTTTTTAAAGTAAAATTGTTTTTCAAACACATTTAAAAATTCTGCTGCCAAAGTATTCAGCCAATGAAACTGATTGTTTTTTTTGATAACAAATTCTTCGTGTGTGGTTTGAATAAATTCCGAAAGCATTGCCATTTCAGCTTTGGAAGCATTTTCTAAATTATTTTTCCTTTTCAGAGAAATGTTTTCTTCAAAAGATTTTTTTCGTAACACTGCACAAAAAAATCCCTCACTCTGCGTTAAATGCGGATAAAAACGATAACCGCGCTCACTTTCTACTATGCCCCAATTTGCGCCAATTTTTAAAGGAACATATTCCAACTGATGTTCGGCAATTAACCAATTCACCATGTTTTCGTTTTCTTCAACCGAATAAGAACAAGTGCTGTAAACCAAAATTCCGTTTTCTTTCAGCGCGGGAATGATGTCGCGCAAAATGTTATGCTGGCGCAACGCACACGTTTTTACATTGCCCTCACTCCACTCCTCAAAAGCTTCGGGCTGTTTGCGAAATAAACCGCTTCCGCTGCAAGGCGCATCAACCACAATGGCATCAAAAAAAGAGTTGAGAGTTGAAAACCGTTCGGGTGCATTGTTTGTAACAACAGTATTGCGAGTTCCCCATTTGGAAAGGTTTTGAGCCAACACATCGGCGCGTGATTTTACAAATTCGTTTGCCACCAATAAACTTTTTTCGTTGAGCAAAGAATTGATGAGCGTACTTTTTCCGCCCGGTGCGGCGCACAAATCAAGCACTTTAAGCGTTTGCGAAAAATCCAATGTTTGTTTTAATGCTTGTTCAATAAACATACTGCCCGCTTCCTGTACATAATAGCAACCCGCGTGAAACAAAAGGTCGTGCGTAAAAAATGGTCTTTCATTCACATAAAAACCCTGCGAATGCCACAGCACAGGCGCGTTAAGTTCAAAATCCAAATCCGTTTTTTTAAACGGGTTTAAACGAACGGAGGTAATTTTATGTTCTTCGGCATGCGCCGCTACAAATTTTTTTTCGTCAAATTGGGGCAATGCCGATAAACTGGTTAAAAGTTGCTGTGGTATTTGCGGCATTGTTTATCTTCGCGTGAATGGTGGAACGCAAAGATAAAATAAAACTCACGCCCGAATTGGCTTTACACAAAATCAAGCATTGGTGCGCCTATCAGGAACGTTCGCAGCACGAAACGCGACAAAAATTACACGAATACGGCTTGCAAGCCGATGATTTGGAAAACATAATTGCCACCTTGATTTCAGAAAATTTTTTGAATGAAGCGCGTTTTGCCAATGCGCTTACAAGCGGAAAATTCAGAATAAAACATTGGGGAAAAACCAAAATTAAAATAGAATTAAAAAAACACCGCATTTCTGAACGCTTAATAAATGAAGCCTTGCAAAGCATTGATGAGAACGAATACAACGCTGTTTTACAAAAAGTGATGGATAAAAAATTAAAACTGCTGAAAGGAAATGATACACAAAAAAATATGTATGCCGTTGTGAATTACGCCATTTCAAAGGGATTTGAAAGGGATTTGGTTTGGGAAAAGTTAGAAAGTTGATTTACGAGGTGAAAAAAAAATGCAGCTTCACATAAACCGTACAGCCTGTTACAATATTTATACTTTTAACCCAACAACTATTGTTGCGTATTTATTCAACCTCCGTTGATACCTGTTTAGGCTTGCTCTGCATTCTGCTTTTATAAACAAATTATTTTTCTTTACAGGAATATTTGTACCTACTGCTGAATAAAGCCCGACAAACCCTCCGCTAAATTTTTGAGTTATATCGGTTTCTTTTATCATATTAGGAGGATAACCGCCTCGGAATGTACCCCTTGCTCTGCCGTTCACAATCACACCTATAATAGTTCCTCCTTCTATAAAAAAACTGTTCTTTTTATCTATGCTGAAACGAATACCCAAAGGAATTGTCATGCTTTGCATATTATATTCCACATTAGTAAAGGTGCTGCCAAACTTGTCGTATATATAAACAGACTTTTCAAAAAAACGCAGCATACTGTACTCTAACGATAAAACCCCACTCATATCTTCTTTCCAACGACCAACACGGGTTACAGCAATATTAAAACCAAATCTGTTTTTTGTGTTTGTATCAAAATAAGTTGTTCTGTTTAACGAAGCATAAAATCCATTAAAGAAAATATCATTTTTCTTCTCTTTAACATAATCCTGAGCGTAAGAAGAAATACACAAAAACAAAATGAAAAAAAATACAGACAGCTTTTTTATTTTGCTTTCAATATGTTTGATTTTACACATCTCATTAAAAAATTACTTTGCTTACAAAAGTATTCTTATTTTTTCTATCCTGTACAGCAAGTATATAATCCTCGTAATTTGTTTTACAAAGAAGAACTTAAAATTGCCTACATTTGGTTGTAACTTTTTTATGTTGTATAAAACAATAAAATATTTTTTACTGCTTTCGGTTTTGTTTTCTTCGTGTGCCACACACAGCATATTAAAGAGAAGATACACCAAAGGTTATTTTATTTCCTCCGCTAAAAAACATAAGGAAACAAACAACAAAAATTCTGTTGCAGAAAACACTAAGCAAGTTTATTTTGCTGATACCATTAAAAAGAAAATTCACAATGAAACAGAAGAACCAAAACTTATTGCTGCCGCGAAAAATTCCATTACGTTATTAAACCAATCAAAAAAAGAAATTCGCTTAATTGAAAGTAAAACATTAACGGCAAAAACAGAAACTAAACATGAACAATTTGTTGAGCAGAAAAGTAAAGACAGAGGCATTTTGGGAAATATATTGGTAGGATTTTGTCTGTTCACGGCTGCCTTATTCTTAACTTTGCTGACAGGTACTATATTAATCATGTCTTTAGGACTTTTGCTTCCTCTACTTTCTGTATCAGTCATAGTGTTGATATGCTTTGGCGGTTCATTTATCGTGTTTGTTTTGACTTTAATCGCACTTTCTAATCGCGCATAAGAGTAATATTCTTGTCAAAATCCCCACCCTCGTAACTCGTTTAACGCAGCGTAACAAGTGCGTTTGAAAACGGCGTTTGTAACGCCTTTAAACAATCTTTGATGCGCATTACAAATAATGAGCTGTTCAACCACCCTCGTTTCCGCTACCGCCTCAAACAAGGGCGAGGGGGGTAATCATATAAGCAGACCCTTTATTTATACTCAATAAACTCTTGATATGGTCTTTCAAAAACGCCACTTTCTGTGCTTATAAAAACACGATTGTTTGACATTGTAATTCCTTTTATGCGTTTATTTTTCAAACCGTCATTATCAAGTTCTTTAGTTGAAATATTATCACTTGTTATAGCCATTTCCCATATCTGGTTGTTGAAGTACGCAATTAATTTATCGCCTATTTGCTCAAAATTCAAATAAGTATAATCATAATTAAGCCCTTTAGCGATTTCTTGCCAACTTAATCCATTATCGCTGCTTTGTATTAAGCAATTTTCGCCTGCATTACCAGAAGCTAAAGTTGTGCGAGCTATGGCATAGTAAGTGTTTTTATATTGAAATATATCCTTGAAAGAATATGTATTGTTTATAAATACAGTATCTAAATTCTCTGTAAGAGCATAGTTTCTTTCATTTCCCATTACAAATAAAATATTTGTCCCTACTGTACCAAGAAATCTATTACTTGCATAAGATAGAGGTGCTTGAAAAACTTTGACACTATCAACTTGTATATACTTACCATTTGCTGCATATAAGTAAAAATCATTATAAGATAATTTAAAACCCATATAATTATAAACACCACCTGATTTTGTTTGATATACTGACAACACGTTATTCCCAGTTCCCATTATTTCGGGATAATTAAATAAAACAAACCCTAAAAAGGTACTATCATATTTTTCTATATATACCTGTTTTTCCGTGTAATCTATCGGAAAGCTCGGTAAATTATTATGAGGAACAAGATTGAAGCCATGCGTATAAAGTTCTAATTTGTATTTTTCTGTAATAAGAGGCTGGATTTGTTGGTCTCGCATAAAACCGACTAACGCAGTAAATTGGTTAGTTGTTGAATCATAAATCACATCGGTATAAGTTGCTGAGAAAAAAATAAAACCTTTACCCACATACTTCACGCTCTTAATAAATTCATCGCTAAGTTGGGTAAAATAATCAACCCTTTTCCACTTATGTACAGTTTCTTGATAAACGATTTTTTCTATCTCAACAATTTTTTCTTTCTTTCTGCAAGCGTAAATATTAGTCAAAAGAAGAAGCAATGAACAATAAACACTACTCTTAATCCACAATGAATTTAATCGGTTTAATTTTTTCATTCTCATCTAAAATCCACTCTCACATTAAACCTACCGCTACATGTATCATCGGGATATACAAACTTAATTATCGTGTCTCTTACAACTTTAATTGTATCAGAGGCATTGGGATAATTCGGAAGTTCACACATCATTTCTTTAAACGCAAAATTACTTGTGCCGTATTGATAATCCCAATACAAGCCGACTTGAAGTGTATAATGTGCATTTTTTGTACTAATATATTGACTTAATAAAATGCTATCCTTTAGTCTATTTTCTTCCGTTAAATAATTTCGGATATATACCGCCGACCTAAGATTACTTTTATTTGTTTCAGGATTATAAAATTTACCACGAAAATTAACTCCTGAAAACCATCTCACACTATTACTATCCTGTTTCCAACCCAAGCGGTTTACAAACACAAAACTTATTTTTGGCTTTATTGTGTCGGTATTTATGGGTGTAGGCTGTGGTATATCGGGTTTCGGTTTTTTGCAAGATAACAGAAACAAAATAAAAACGCCCAACACACAATACCCAATATTACTGTACAATAAATTTAATCGGTTTAATTTTTTCATTGGATAGTATCGCTAAAAAATAAATCCCTTTTGAAATACCTGCTAAAGATAAATCAAATTTATCAGAGTTTTCAATCGTTGTTTCATACACAATCATTCCTATGGCGTTTGTTACAAGCAGTTTTGCCGAAACAATGGTTTTATTAAAAGCTAAAGTAAAATTACCGTTATTGGGATTAGGATACAAATACGCCACGTTATCAAATAATTTCAATTGTGTTTCTATTTCATTATTTAATTCAGTTGCTGCGGTTTCGTCTTCATCGTATCTGATAAGCCTTGCCAAAGGATTAACGTTGCAATTACCAAAATAACCCGTAATCTCTTTGGCATCGCCACCTGCCACACAAGCACCTGTTGACGAAATTTTAAGCTGTACAGAGCCACCCGCCGAAAGCGCGGTAGTAATTGTGCTTTTTACTTTAATATAATTATCTGCCTGCACCAAATTAACGCCATTGGCGGCATTCAGAGTAACGGCATTATTGGAATTATCGCCCAAAATTATTGCCAAGTTTTGGGTAGTGCCTGTATTTACGGAAGCCACGCCCGGAATTTTTGTAATACCAAGCGTATCATTCATGCGTTGCTCACAGGTCATAGGATATTCCGTTAATAAAGTTGTACCATTGTCAATAGTATTAATTTTTGCCGCAGGTATTTCATACGTTAATACATACACCACAGGCGTTTGGTCGGCATTGGGGTCAGTAGGTTTTAGCGTTGCCAATATTTTTATGTATGGTGTTATGCTGTCTTGTATGGTAATAGCCGTTCCGTCAAATTTATCCAAATCAATAAAAGGCGTTTGAAAACTATGTCTGCCGTTGTCATTTGCCGTTGCCAAATCCAACACTTCTCTGTCTAATAAATCCACAGCCAAATTTCTGTAAGGGCGTAAAATTATTTCTTGTATGCCGCCTCCCTGATGTTGGAAACTGTTAATAGCAATAAAATCGCAAGTGGGGCTGCCCCAATTATTTGTTAAATCTGCGGGTGTTCCTATATATGTAACAGCATAGCTTCCGTTAGGAAAAAAAGTGGTATCAATGTATGGCGCATAAGAATAAGATTGTAAGGCAACAGCAGGTTGATTATTTGCTCTTTTATCAATTTCAAAATACAGGGCTGCTTTGGCAGATACCAATTCCAAGCCTGCTGCTTCATTTAAAGCCAACTTTACTTTTCCGTCAAGTTGAAAGCTGTTAATGCGCATACTATCGTGAGACAAGCCATAATTGCCTGTTCTTCTCATTATTCTGCCTGTAAAAATATTTGTATTCGGATGATAAACATCTTGTAGCGGTGTCAGAGTTTGGTTTGGTGGTAATGTTATATTAGCGGGGTCGCAACTTGTTCCTAAAACCACAGCAGGCACAAAAAATTCTGCCCAAACGTTCACATAGCTTTCTTGCTTGGGCACAAAACACGTTTTTTTGTTCAACATTGGCGTTTCTTCTATTGCTAATACACCTAAAGGGCAGTCGTAATAAGGCATTCCAAAATAATTATCGCAGCCTGCACCGTCCTTGTGCTTAGTACCCGGCACTTGAAAATCAAGAATGCGTGCATTGGTTTCTGTCTGTATAGTTCCGCTCAGAGTTAAAAAACCTGAAGATATTGTTGGCTCAATATACTTTTCGCTATCGTTCGCTTTATCAGGGTCTGCCTTGCCAATAAAGGTTTTCAGCAAAGTGCCCGCCAACCCCACCGCTCCACCTGCAAATTCAGCCACATCGGCAATTCCCAACAAATAGTCTTTAAAATCTCCTTGTAAAGCAGTATTAATTGTTGCAATGCCGTCTGTAAACTTGCCTTTAAACTTAGGGTTTGCGCTTAAACTTGCCGAAGCATTTGCCATTTTAGTAAAATTAGCCGACAATTCACTTCGCGTAGGCACTTTCCCTATAAATTCTTTGGCTTGATTTACATAATCATACACAGGATTTCCATTGGAAGTATTGTTGGCAGCATTTGGCGGGTCTTTTGCTGCCGCAGATTGAGTGCTAAAACTGTAATTTCCGTCCATATCAATATTTGAAGTCGTTCCATTTCTTAAATAAAACAATAACCTTTGCCCAAAAGTTTGCGGATTGGTAGTAGGGTCAAAGTGCATGGGGAATTCTGCCACCATCCATTCATGATTTGTATAGTCGTTAATGTGTACCGAAATTTTATCGCTATTAGTGCCGATTGTGGAATATGTGCTGCTTGGCAATAAATTGGTTCGTCCCATAGTAAGCATACTGTTGTTGTATTGACTTACTGTCGGGCTTTGCCATTGAGCATTCATGTAGGCGTAATTAATGTTTCCCGTATTTGCGTACATAAACACACGCACCAAGCTACGGTATTTATTATACAAAATAAATGTAGGCACATCATTTTGAGCAGGTATGTTGTTTAGTCCAAAAGGGTCTATATAGCCAAAATGTTTATACAAAAGAACCCAACCTTGCTTTGGTTTATAATCTTGTGTATAAGTCAAATCGTCAACTTCATTTGTTCCACCGTTAGTAAAAGGAGAAAGTACATCTAAAGTCGGAGTGGGAGAGCCGCTGTTTACATAGGCTTTCCAACGGTAAGGGGCATCTTGCGTGTTGGTAGAAATTGTCCAATCCCAATCCGTATCAAACCAACCCGGTGTGTTTGGGCTGGGGCAGCCGGGGTTTTGCGCATTTGTGTGGTTGTGTAACAACAATACAAATGATAATGAATAAAAAAGAGTTTTCATAATTCTAATTTTTTTAAAGATGAATAAATCAGAAATTATTTTTTGCTTTGTTGTTTTTTCAAAGCCTCAATTTCTTTTTTCAGCTCTATTACATACAAAGTCAGTTCTTCAATTTTTTCCATTTGTATGCGGCTTAGTTCGCCCAAGTTTGCGCCGTTGGTTTCAACTTCTTTTGCAGTTGGCACATTAGGCAAATGTTTGTTTTGCTTAATGTATTCGTCAAGGCTTTCCAAACTTGGCAGTTTGTAATCTTTATTAAAAACGTAATCAGGAAAGTTAGTGAGTTGTACATTTACTTCGCGTGAGTAAACAATACCGTTTGCTTTTACTCTAAAATTTACTTTGGCATTGCCACTTCCACTGCTTGCTTGGTCAAATACTTCAATAGCATTGCCACCGTTTACATTTATGTTTAATGTGGCTGAGTTTGTTGCTCCTTGTTGGTTGCCAATAATTGTTTTGCCTGCAATGTTTGCTGCACCGCCAATATTCGCCGTGCCTGTAATGTTTGCTGCACCGCCCACATTTGCATTGCCACCAATGCTTGCCGCGCCTGTAATGGCAGCTGAACCGTTCACACCAAAACCACCTGTTACACCTAAACCTGAATGTACACTTGTGTACCCGTTTACGTTTAAATCTCCACTTACGTTTCCTGTGCCATTTAAAGAGATGTCGTTAGTTGTTCCGTCTATTGTCAAGACATTATGATTATTGCCGTTTGGGTTTCCAAATTCCCCAAACGTAACTTGAAACAGAGAGCTTGACGCAGCGTATAAGTGCATATTGCCTGTGCTTTCTATGCTTCCGTCAGCATCGCCGTATATTTTTAAATGAGAGCTTGGATTGCCTGCACCCGCAAATTCGCTTACATCTAAAACCGCGCTTGGGCTATCGTTATCTATTCCTATACCTACATTTCCGTTTGTTTTCAAAAAAACTGTTTTTTTGCTGTTTGCCTGCAAAATAAAATCAACATTATTGCAGGGTCCTATAACGTTGGGGGTTAAATTAACCGTGGCAGCATAAATGCTGGTAGCCGGATTCATTGCAACTGTATTTCCGCCCTCATACCAAGGCACAGAATTAACATAACACGCTCTTGATGACTGTATGTATTCTTCAAGAGGTTGATAGGGGCTTTCAAAAACAGGTAAATCGGGAGGCCAAGGCCAACCGATTTGCGCTTTTACCGTAACGGTGGCAGCAAAAAATGCCAAGCCGAAAATTAATTTTTTACATACGCTTGTTGCGTTTGTGTTTCTGATGTTTTGAGTAATGTGTTGCATACTAAATTTGGTTTTAAAAATTTATGCCACAAACCTATTACGAAACCCGCGTAAAATTCAAAAAACAAAGGGTAAACTTTATAACTCTGAGTTATATTATAACCCTCAGTTATAAAGTTGTTGGTTTTTATTCCTCACAGGCATATTTTTTACTCTGCAACTAAATTATCATTGGCGTTTTTTTGCTTAATGTATTCGTCAAGCTCTGCCATGTTTGTTTTTAAGTAATCAAGAATGTTGTGAAGCATAGTATATTTTAAACCCGAGTGTATGCCGTGCTCTATTTTGCTCACAATGGGTTGCGAAATGTTTACAGCTTTCGCCACTCCGTCATGGCAATAGTTGAGTTGTTTTCTTTTGGTTTTAACAAACTCGCCCGTAATGGCAAGTATTTTTTTGTTGTTTAGGTTTATGTTTTTCATAAAGCAAAAAAAATTATGGTGTTTGTATTCTTTGTGGTAAGCACAAAAAAAATCGGGCGTTAAACTATACTGCATCTCACTCAGAGCCACCAAGCCCTACAATACGAACAGTAAGCCAACGCCCTCTCGGGCGTTTCTCACTGAATTTCGTATTGTTATAATTTTGGTGGATTGAGTAAGACGAGTTCAGTTCAAAAACGTAATTTATGTTTTGTGTTTTTTATTTAATCAATAGGCAAATTTTTCTTGTGTAACCCAAAACTAAAGAAAATAATTGAGGCAACAAATTATTAAGAAACTGTTTAAATTTCAGCGAAAAAAAACATTATTGGAATATTATACTGAACTTGTTTCAGAACAGAATGACAACCTGTAAAAAACAAAATATTTTTTTGCCCATAAACATTTAATTCTCTTACTTTGCTTTACAAAAGTGAAAAAATTCCGTTCATATAGTTCAATGCTCCTGTTGGCATTGCTGCTTTTTCCGGTAGCGGAAAAAGTACAGCACGATTTTGAACATTTGAACGATGCACATTGCGGCATTACCGAAAAACACTTTTGTGAGGCAGAGCACACTTGCGACATTTGCGATTATGTATTTTCTACCTGCGCAGGCGCACCAAAAACACAGGAGCAAATTCACCTGTTTTTAAATTACGAGAATGAGTTTACAAAATTCGTTTCATCAGATGTAATTACTTCTTCCAAATTCAGAATTTCTCTGCGAGGTCCTCCTCAAATGATTTCCTGATTTTTTCCTTTTCCTTTTTCAAATATTTTTTCAGTTCGCTTTGGCGGACTTAATGCGTATGCAATTAAGATTACACATACTCTTGTGCGCTCTTGTATTTGCTCCCACAATTTTCAAATCGCAAACTTGCAATTTGACTTTGCGCGGCGTGGTGCAAGACGAAGACAACCACGAAACACTTGGTTTTGCGGTGGTAAAATTGCTGTTGCCCGAAAAAATAATTCAGACAAACGAAAAAGGGGAATTTAGTTTTGAAAATCTTTGCAAAGGCGATTACCAAATCATGGTTCAGCACGTCGGTTGCAAAGACACTATTTTTAATATCAGTTTGTCAAAGTCAAAAAGCGTTTTGTTGAAATTGCCGCACAGCCTTAATAATTTGGAAGAAGTGGATATTATGGACAAGCGTGTGGAGATGAAAAAAACGCAAACATTGGACAAGCTTTCCGAAGAGGAGATGCAAAAAACAAAAGGTCAAAGTTTGGGCGAAGCCTTGAAAAACATAAGCGGCGTTACCGCGCTGAACACAGGCGCAAGCATTTCAAAACCTATGCTTCACGGTATGCAGGGTTATCGTTTGCTTATTTTAAATAATGGTATTCGGCAAGAAGGACAGCAGTGGGGCAACGAACACGCGCCCGAAATAGACCCTTTTATGGCGAAAAAAATTTCGGTGATAAAAGGCGTAAGTGCTATTCGTTACGGCAGCGATGCCATAGCGGGCGTGGTGCTGGTAGAGCCGAATGAGCTGCCCGACACTGTTGCCATGACAGGCGAAGTAAATTTAGTCGGATTGAGTAATGGACGTTCAGGCGCGGTTTCAGGAATGTTAGAGGGAAATTTTGAAAAACTCAAAACGTTCAGTTGGCGTGTGCAAGGCAGCTTGAAAAAAGGCGGTAACATAAAAACACCCGATTATTATTTGAACAACACAGGCTTGGAAGAAAAAAATTTTTCTGCCGCTCTGGGTTATCACAAAAAACGTTGGGGCGTTGAAATGTATTATTCACGCTTCAATTCCGACATCGGAATTTTTAAAGGCTCGCACATCGGCAATTTAACCGACTTAAACAATGCTTTGAAATTGGGAAAACCTGTGGACAGCCTCGCTTCTTTTTCTTATGTACTTGCAAGTCCCAAACAATCGGTAATGCACGAATTGATGAAAGGAGAAGCGCACTATCATTTTTCACCGAAATGGAGAGCAGCCTTGCAATACGCGCGGCAATACAACATCAGGCAGGAATATGATTTACGCCGCTTAACAACAACTGAAAAACAAACAGGTATTGTTTTGCCCGACATGAATTTGCACATCGTTTCGCAAACCGCCGATGCTATTTTGGAACACGACAACATCAAATCGTTCAGAGGCATGTTTGGCGCAAGCTATATGCACCAAGCCAACACTTACACAGGACGGTTTTTTGTTCCGAATTATTTGAGCAATTCTTTCGGTATGTTTGCAACAGAGCGTTATGTAATGCAAAAAGCGGAGTTTGAAATCGGAATGCGTTATGACGAAAAGCATTTGCAATCTTATTTCTACGAAGGAAAAATTTGGACAGGACACGACAGAAGTTTCCAAAATTTCACTTACAACGGAGGAATGATTTGGAAACCGCGCACGGATTTCAATGTGTTTGTAAATGCAGGTTCGGCATGGCGTGCGCCTGCTCCCAATGAGCTTTACAGCAACGGGCTTCATCAGGGCGCAGGAACGATTGAGCGCGGCAATGCAAATTTTGTTTCCGAGAAATGTTATAATGTTACCGCAACAGGCATTTACAAATCAAAAAAATTAAATGCGGAACTAACGGCGTATTACAACAGATTTAGGAATTACATTTACTTGTATCCTTCGGGTGAATTGGAATTGACCATACGCGGCGCGTTTCCTGTGTTTTTGTACAGACAAGACAACGTGAGCATCAGCGGCATTGATTTGAAAACGGAATATGTGTTGAACAACTTTTTTTCTTTCATCGCAAAAGGCATGATAGTGAGAGGCTGGAATTATTCCGTGAACGATTATCTTATTTATATGCCTTCTGACAGAGCGGAGTTGAATTTGAAAACAAACTTACCTTCAACAAAAATGTTTACAAATTCTTATTTGCAAATCAATAATCAGTTTGTAGCAAAACAATGGCGCGCACCGAAAAATGTGGATTTTGCGCCGCCGCCCGATGCTTATTATTTGTTCGGAATTGAATTAGCTTCGGAAATACAAATCAAAAAACAAAAAATCCGGTTGCATTTAAGCGCAACTAATTTGCTGAACCAACGGTATCGTGAATATTTGGACAGATTTAGATATTTCTGCGATGCAGCAGGCGTATCGTACAATCTGCGAATTACTCTGCCGTTAATTTTATATGATAAAAAGTAAACGTGTTTTGTCATGCTGAGGAACGAAGCATCTCTATTGTTTGAGATTCTTCACTATCGTTCAGAATGACAGAACGTAAACAAGTAAAAATTAAATAATATGAAACACATTGCATTAGCAACATTACTCGCATTTACATTTTCAAACTGCGATAAAAACAAAAAGAAAATTGAGCCTGAACAACCTGCACCGCCTGTTCAAAATGAGCAGGAAGTAATTACCACGCTTCGCATTTACTTATGGGATTCCATAACAAATGCTGAAATCAGCGGCTCACCTTTCAGCTTTAAAGACCCTGACGGCGAGGGCGGACAAGCGGGAGCTTTCCTTAATAACGGTGCGGATTCCGTAATTAATCTTTCAGCCAACACCACTTACAAAACAAGAATTGTGATTTTGGACGAAACCAAAAATCCTGTGGATTCCATTTCCAATGAGGTTGAAGAAGAATCGTATGAACACATGATTTTCTACAACGGTAATCTTGACGAGGCTTCCGGCAACAGAGGAAACACAATTCTCCATGCAGGCTATCCGAATTACACAGTGAAGTTGAACGGCTCTGATATTCGCATTCGTTACATTGACAAAGATAACGGTGCGGAACATGGAAAACAGACACGAAACATTGGCTTGGAAACGTATCTGAAAACAAGCAATGCTACTTCAGGAAAATTTCCTTTTATCATTACGCTAAAACATCAGCCTGATGAAAAAGACGGCACTTACTCACCGGGAGAAACCGATGTAATGGTTGAGTTTAAAGTGAAAGTGAATTAAAATTATGAGCCACGAATTGCACTAATTTTCACAAAACAATCATTTGTGTTATTCGTGGCTATTTTTGTCCATTCTTAATTTTTTCCAAATACCGTCACTTCTAAGTTGGGAAACTAAATCTTCGAGTTTTTGCTTTTTATCAAGTGCTGCATAAGGCATTTCTTCCATACCTGTATTAAAACAAATGTTATTTGCACAGGCAATTCTTGTTAAAATTCGCGTCGTTGGCTCTGTTGTATTTTCATTGATAAAATAATCAGGTTTCACAGTATTGGTTGTATCTGTTTCTTTTTCCCAATTATAATTTTTTCCAATAACTATACCGCTATAATGAAGAAATACTTTGTCACCCTTTAATTCATAAGTTCCTTTTGAGTAAATATAGTCAGCTTCACAGTAATCAATAATTATAAAATCTGTTTCATTAATAAATAGATAATTCCCTGAACAGCAATCACACTCTCCATAGGCTTGACAGGTACTATCAAGTTTTGGAGCATATGTATAAATATTTCCTGCCAAACTAAATTGAAAAATATCGTCTTTAAAATATTCTATTACACTATCTTGAATTTTTGCTTCTTTATTTTCCCTGATGTCTTCGTTTGAATTGCAAGAAAATAATCCAATTGCCAATAATATTACAGCGAGTTGTTTCATGTTTTTTATTTTAAAATTCAACTTTCTGTTCATTCAAAATCCGTTTCACTTTCCAACCATAAAACGCGAGATACACAAAACAAATTACGCCAACCAAATAACTTGCTTTAATGCCAATCAGGTCATCACCCGCAAGCCAACCTTGCAGCCAAGAGATTAAACCGCCGCCCATAATCATCATAATTAAATAACTTGAACCTTGATTGGTGTGTTTGCCCAAACCTGCGATTGCCAATGTGTAAATACATGGCCACAATGTTGAACAAAATAATCCCACGCTGATAAAAGCATAAACGCTCACAATACCCGAGGTTAAAATTCCGATAATGAGCGCGGCAATTCCGCAAACGGAATAAATAATTAATTGACGGGCGGGATTTCCTTTGCTTAATAAATCGGCGGCAATCATAATTAAAATAATTCCTGCGTAAGGATAAAATATGTTTAAGTCGCTGCCCGCAATTTTGTTTACCAATAAGAAAACTGCAAATGCCGAATACGGCAACACAAAACGCAACAATTTGTTTTTTGAAATTGCACTTGCGGAACTTGCCCAACGTCCAATCATTAAACTTGCCCAATACAAAGAAATAAAAGGCGCAACTTCGCTTGCAGAAATATTGTTGTATTGGCGCATATATTCAGGCAAGTTGGAAGCCGTTGCCACCTCAACACCTACATAAATAAAAATGGCAATCATGCCGAGAACTAATTGCGGATATTGTAACGAGCTTGTTTTTGTGTTGCTTTCATTTTTGTTTTTATGTTGCTCTGAAAAAATTTGATTTGGTAAAGAAGACAGTTTAAAAATCAAAGCCACAATTAAAAACGCCGCACCCAAAATCAAGTAAGGAAATTTTACCGCATCAATACTTTCTAATTTGTGTTCTCCGCCAACTGCACCAAAAATAACGTAACTCAAAATCAGCGGACTGATAATTGAACCGATATTATTTACACCGCCCGCCAAACTCAAACGTTGCGAGGCTTTTTGCGGCTCACCCATAACTATTGCCAAAGGATTGGCAGCCGTTTGTTGCAGCGAAAATCCGAGCGCAACAATAAACAAACCTGTAATCATTAAATTAAACGACACCATTTGCGCCGCAGGATAAAACAACAATGTTCCAGCCGCCGAAATGCAAAGTCCAAGCGCAATGCCGTTTTTGTAACCGATTTTATTTAAAATATCGCCACCGTAAAATTTGGAAAGCAAAATGTAAATCACCGAACCAACGGTATATGCCACATAAAAGGCAAGAGAAATCAACTGACTTTGCCATTGTTCTAAATTTAATTTCTCTTTAAAAACAGGAATTAAAATATCGTTGCTTGCCGCAACAAATCCCCAAAAGAAAAACACAGAAATTAAAGTAATAAGAGCCGAACGTTTGTTTTGCATAAAATAAATTTTTGTTGAAAATACGCTTTTCGGATTTACAATTTTGAAATTTACAATTGACAATTTGAACAGCAAAATTTTAACTAAAATGAGTACTGTCATTCTGAGGAACGAAGAATCTAAAACCAAAGACAAGAGATGCTTCCTTTGTCAGCATGACAAACTACTTCAATCTAAAATGAGTGCTGTCATTCTGAGGAACGAAGAATCTAAAACCAAAGACAAGAGATGCTTCCTTCGTCAGCATGACAAACTGCTTCAATCTAAAATGAGTGCTGTCATTCTGAGGAACGAAGAATCTAAAACCAAAGACAAGAGATGCTTCCTTCGTCAGCATGACGAACTGCTTCAATCGTAAATTGTCAATAAGCAAATCGTAAATAAATCTCTAACTTCGTGCTTTAAAATTTTATGCAGCTATTAACTCCCTCACATTTTCACGATTACGAATTGATTGATTGCGGCGACTTTGAAAAGTTGGAACGTTTTGGTAAGTACATTACCATTCGTCCTGAGCCGCAAGCCGTGTGGCAAAAAGTGTATTCAAATTCCGAATGGGAAAAATTGGCGCATGTAAAATTTGTTCCGCGTTCGTCAAGCAGCGGCGACTGGAAAAAACTAAAACAAATGCCCGACCAATGGGAGGTGAAGTATCAAGTTAAAAGTTTAAAGTCAGAAGTTAAAAGTCAGAAGTCAGCAGACGGCAATTTGCAGTCAGGGCTGAGAACTGCAAACTCAAAACTGCCAACTGAATTAACTTTCCGTTTAGGACTAACTTCCTTTAAGCACGTTGGTATTTTTCCCGAACAAGCCGTGAACTGGGATAAAATTTATTCTTTTCTGCACACAAAACCCAAAGCAAAATTTTTGAATTTGTTTGCTTACACAGGCGGTGCGTCTATTGCGGCAAGGGCTGCGGGGGCTGATGTTACCCATGTGGACAGCATTAAGCAAGTGGTAACTTGGGCAAATGAAAATATGCAGAAATCCAATTTGGATAACATTCGTTGGTTGGTTGATGATGCGTTGAAGTTTGTAAAAAAAGAAATTCGCCGCGAAAATTCATATCAAGGCATCATTCTTGACCCGCCCGCTTTCGGACACGGACCAAACGGCGAAAAATGGAAATTGGAAGATAACATTGCCGAAATGATGAGCAGCGTATTGCAAATTCTTGACCCGAAAGAACATTTGTTGATTTTAAACGCTTATTCATTGGGCTTCTCTGCATTAGTACCCGAAAATTTATTGAAACCTTTTGCGCAAAAACATAAATCTCAATTGGAAATAGGTGAACTTTTTTTGAATGCCAAAAGCGGCGTGAAATTGCCTTTGGGTGTGTGGGGAAGCCTTACTAAGTAACATTTTAGAATTTAGACCTTAGGATTTAGAATTTTACTTCTTAATGCGTTGTACAATTTTGTCAAAATCACTTTCAAAAAGTTTGTCTTGAATGATGCTATATTTTTCAAATTCCTTTTCAGCTAAAGCAAGAGCCACTTCATGCGTTACAGTTCCTGTGTGTTTCAAAACTGCTTCTTCGTTAAATTGCAAAAAAGCATCTAATTTTTGTACCCAATCTTTCATATACATGACCACGCCTTTATTTGCCTGATTTTCTGCGTAATCAAGATACATACTTACAATGCGGTTAAGCGAGGTCATTTCACTTTCATACAAATAATTTTTTGCAATGCTCACATCGGGTTTTCTTATTTTTCCCTGCGGTGCATTTTTCCATGTGGTTAAGCCCATGTTTTGTTTCGTGCTGTCGGCTCTTGAATAAATAAGTTCGGCGGCAGTTTGTCCTGTTATTGCCCAATGCAATTTGTTTTGAACGGTAGCAAAAAATTGTTTGGTAATCTTGTTATCGCTGCTGTAATCAGCACTGCATTGCGAATAGATGTCGGTGATTTTTTGGTAAAAACGGCGTTCGCTGCTGCGTATGTCGCGAATGCGGGCAAGTTGTTCATCAAAATAATCTTTACCAAAAATGTTGTCGGGATTTTTCAGCCGCTCATCGTCCATAGTAAAGCCTTTGATGATGTATTCTTTCAATCGCTCGGTTGCCCAAATGCGAAACGATGTAGCCTGTGAGCTGTTTACTCTGTATCCGACAGATATAATCGCATCAAGATTGTAATACTTTATTTTTGTTTCTTGCGTTTTCCCTGTAATTGCGCCGTGTTGAGTGGTATGTTCCAAAATGGAACTAACCACTTCTTCCTTTAATTCGCCTGAATCAAAAATGTTTTTCAGGTGCTTAGTAACAGCAGGACGCTGAACGCCAAACAAATCGGCAATTTTTTGTTGTGTGAGCCAAATGGTTTCGTTTTGCAAATACATCTCTACTTTTACCTTGCCGTTGGGCGTGGTATAAAGCAGTATTTCATTAAAGCCTTCTTTTGGTTCGGTGTTTTTATTTTTTGCCATACTCCAAGCAATTTTAGAAGTATAAAGGTAATACTCCGCTTACTTATCTGTTGCTATAATATGTAGCATATTGTAAGATTTTCGAATACTATTTTCACTAAACTTGCGTTGTTTCAATAAATCAATTTTTAAAGCATGAAAAAGTTATCTGTTTTCTTACAAAAAGCGCAAGGCGTGGTGCTTCGCTATCCTATGGTGTTGCTGATGTCGTTTATTATGACTTCGGTAGTTATTTATATGACTGAAGCTAAAGACAGGCAATATGATGACGAAGCCAATTATATACAAGTAAAACTCGTCATTGTTTCCGCGCTTGGCATTTCTTTAATGTTTGCGCTTAAAATGCTGGCGCAGCGCATAGGCAAAGGCAAAGAAATTTTAATACAGATTTCGGGACTTATTTTTTTGCTTGGTTTTTATTTTTTGGTATTGCCAACAAAAAACGAAGATTTTTCGGATATATACGTTTTTGTACTTGTTCCCACGTTCATATTATCGCATTTGTTGGTGGCGGTGGCAGCGTTTTTTCGCGCCGGACATTCCGAAAAAAACTTTTGGGAATACAACAAAAACTTGTTTGTCAATTTTTTCCTCACAGGAATTTTTACGCAGGTGCTTACAGGCGGTGTTGAACTCGCTATTGTGGCAATTCAACAACTTTTTAATGTTGATTTTGGCTCTAATGTTTATTTGGAAACTTTTTTTGCCCTGACGATTTTCGGCAGCACCTTTATTTTTTTATTGTTTAATGACGAGGGACTTTCTTCTTTGGAACAGGAAACAAAATATCCTGTGGTGTTAAAATTTTTCACGCAGTTTATTCTTATTCCCCTGCTGTGTATTTATGTGGTTATTCTGTATCTCTACTCGGCAAAAATTTTGCTTGCGTGGGAGCTTCCGCGCGGTTGGGTTTCTTATCTCATATTAGCTTATGCTTCGGTTGGAATTTTAGCCTTACTGTTGGTTCACCCCTTAAAAGAAGATGAAGACGGAAAATCGTGGGTAAAAATTTTCGGTAAAGTGTTTTATGTTGCTTTAATTCCCTTACTTGTTTTGCTCTTCGTGGCAATATTTACACGGATTTTACAGTACGGTTTTACCGAACCGCGTTATTTTGTTTTGCTCTTGGCGTTGTGGCTGGCAACAGTGGTGCTGTATTTTGTGCTGAATAAAAAAGCAAACATCAAGTTTATTCCCATGTCCTTGTTTTTATTCGGATTGTTTGCCTTAATTTTTCCGTATTTCAATGTCTTTTCCACATCAATACGCAGTCAAAAACATGAATTTGAAAAATTATTAACGGAAAATGATTTGTTGGAAAACGGAACAATCAAATTCACTAAATACATAGGCAATACTTCCATTGAAATAAGCGAGAAGTTTAATTACTTAAACAAACGCAAGGAAAAAGAATATTTAAAAAACTTTTTGCCCGAGAACTTACACGCCCAATTTGATAATAACCACACTACTTTTTGGCTGAACGGCTATTTTAACCGTGCAAGCATTGATACTGTTAACGGCGGCAAAAATCATTCAAATAGCAGCGAAAATATATTTGTAATATTAGAAAATGAAAGTGGTTTCACAACAAACATTAAAGGATATGATTATGCCGTACCATATAGTTGGACAGGCAAACAGTCAATGGAAAACCATTTCAAAATAAATAACGATGAAATTAAATTTAGCTTTGTATTATTTGGTGCGCGCGCGCAAGGTTTTTTCAGATTGACTTTAAACGGTGATGAAACCGTTGATGTGTTTCCGTCCATAGAAAATCTTTTTGAAAACCATACTGAAAGTAAAACCGTGAAAGTAAAAGACCTTGCGGTGGAAAAAGATTTAGGTAAATATCACATAAAAATTATTTTCCAAAGTATTTCTTCTTATGGTTCAAGCAAAACGTACCAAATAAATGCGCCCTTGTTTTTGATAAAAGAAAAGCGTTAGCTTTAAATGGTAGCTGAATAAACTAAGGCTCTTACTTACTCAATATTAATTTTTTGTTCACTTTGCCCTCGTTTGTATTAATCAGCAAGCTGTAAACGCCCGAAGGGTAAGCACTCAAATCTAAACTGATTGCACTGCCCGAAATGTGATGATACGTTTTGGTGAGTAACAGTTCCCCGAGCATATTGTATAAGGCAAGTTCAACGCCTGTGTTATCGGGCAACTTGGCATGAATGTTTACCATGCCCGAACTCGGATTGGGTACTAAACTTATTTTTTTGCTCAACGCCTCAGCTTTGGCAATGCCCACATCTCGTCCGCAATACCCGATAGTAATCTCTTGCGACAAGGTATCTGAACCTGCCGAGTTAGATGTTACCAAGGTAATGGTGTATGTGCCGGCATCTAAAAAGTAAAGCGTGGGTGTTTGGGCAGCCTCGTCAGAGGTAAAAAGAATATTCGTGTCGTCCGACAAAAGCCATTCATAAATCAAGGTATCTGAACCTGTGGTGCTGTTGCTTATTTCTATCGGGTCATATATGCAGCCCTCAAGTGCCGATAAAGCAAACTGGGCAACAGGAGGGTCAAGCGGCACTACCGTTGGGGTGGCAAACGTGCAAAGGTTTGCCGAACTTGCGGTTAAATCTTTGCGGTATATGCCGTTGGTCATGGCTGCGTGAATGCGCGAGGTTTGGTTGGGCGTAAACATATACGCACATTGGTCGTTGGTATAATCCATAAAATTCATGGTCATTTCACCTGTTGTGTTTCCCGAACAAACACCTGATTTATACGGAAAACCCGGGCAACCTCCATTTTGTGTTTGCGAAGGCGGTGTATCGCTGCAATAATCCGTTCCGCAGTTGCTGTCGCCCCATATATGGCGCAAACCAAGCCAGTGTCCTATTTCATGCGTAGTTGTTCTGCCTCTGTTGTATGGCGAGGACAAAGTTCCCACAGTTCCAAAAGCTCTTGACCACACCCAAATGCCGTCGGTTGTAGCAGTTCCCATAGCTCCCGGAATACCCGACAAGCCCGATGTGGCAGGAAACGTGGCATAGCCCAATAAGCCATTGGTGTTGGGGCGGTTGCTTACCCAAATGTTAAGGTAACGTGTAGGGTCCCATATTGTGGCAGGTTTTATAGTTCCGTTCATATACGTTTGAAACGCAGCAGGTGTTGAATAGGTAGAAGCCGCAGGATTTGGAAACCCAAGCGCGTTGTAACTTACGCGGTCAATACCCGGTTCAGCCAAAGTATCGCCGTCAGGGTTATATTTTGCCATACAAAACGTAACGCCTGTATTAGACACAAGCCCTGCCCATATAGAGGGGACATTTCCTGCATTTAAACCTGTACCTGCAAAATCTGCATTTAACACACTTATCTGCGAGTTAATTTGCGCCTGCGATAAATTGGGGAACGTGCCCACCGCCTCCGCACCGTATATAACGTGTACTACCACGGGAATGGTGTAAGTGTTCTCCGCTGTTTTAGCAAGGGCTTGGTTGCGTTTAAACTCTTCTACCTGTTTATTAAAAACAATGTTCCATTCTTCCGAAGGAATTTCTGTTCCGCAGCCTCTGCCGTTAATTAATGTTTCTTCTTGTGCGACTGCCGAAAGGGACAGACAAAAAGCAAGTGCCGAAAAAATTGATTTTGTGTTCATTTTAAAATTTTATAGCGTGCTAATATAGTTCAATGTGAGTAAAATGCAATAACAAACACGCCCAAACCCATAAAAAAATCTATCAACAGAATAAATTGTTTGTTAAAAACACCGCTTTACAGCAGCAGCGTTACGCCCAAAATACTTGAATTTCCGGGAAAAGCCATTTTTGAAAAAGAATACGAAATGCCGAAACGTTTTATTTTAAACCCAAAACCAAAACTTAATCCGTTTGCACCGCGCCGTTCGGGCAGGGTCATTTCTTGCTGACGGCGGTAGTTATAAGCCAAGCGAATGTTAAAGTTTTTGGTTAAAACAATTTCAGTACCAAAGGTAAAATGGCGCATAAAATTATCTGCACCGCTGCCAAAACGCACTTTAAATTTCTCAAAACTTGTAGAATCTTTCGGTAATCCGTTAGAACCAAGCATACTGTTTTGTCCTGCGGTATCCACGGGGCTGATGTATTTTAAATTCCATTTCAGCAACTGGTCGTAAACCACAAATAATTTAAACGGTGCTTTTTCGGGTTTGTAACTTACGCCCAACTGCACCGTGCGCGGCAGTTGATTACTGTTAATAGGATTATTTTTCGTGTAATCTTTCCAAACAAAGCCAATGTTTTTTACCAGCACACTTGCCACAAAATTTTTCTTGTTGTGATAGGTTATTCCAAAATCAATCACGTTGCCTAAAGAAACATAACTCTCATACTGAGAAATAATTGTTTTTAATGCACCGCCCACATTAAACATAGAGTCTGCCAAAGGCTTGGCGTAAGTAAAATTCAGGCTGATGTCGTTTGCCACAAATTTTCCTGTGTTTTGCCCAAACTCATCGTAAGCTGTAAATTTTCCGTAATTAAAAAACTGTATGCTTGCGGCGGCTGTGCCTTGTTTTTTTAAATTTTTTGCAAGTGCAACGTAACCAAAATTCAAATCGCTCACATAGTTTGAATAATTAAGTGCCAGTTGCTTTACCATGCTTGGGTTAAGCAGCGCAGGATTGCTGTGAATTAAATTAATGTCTTCGCCCCAGATAGCCATATTATTACCGCCAAGGGCAGCAGCCCGCGCCGTCATGGGAATATCTAAAAAACTGTAAGCCTTAGTACCGCCAATTTGCGCCTGAAAACGAACCGAAGAAAGTAAAACAAATATTAAGAGAACAATTTTTTTCAACGCAATAATAACGGCGAAAGTAAGGATTTATTGCAAAAAAGGCTGCCCGTTTTTGAGCAGCCTTTTAATTCATATTCACAAAAAAGAAATTAATGGTTCACCAATAATTTTTTGGTCAGCTTCACGCCGTTTAATTCAAGATTAACAAAATAAATTCCTGACTGTAATTTTTCGGTACTAATGTTTATGTCGTGCTTGCCGGGTGTGTATGTGCTTACGGCAGTTTCCACAAGCAATGCGCCTGTAATATGGGTAACGCTGTATTTAATTAAAGCTGCATCAGCCAAAGTAAAACGAATTTTTGCTTCCGAACTTGCAGGATTAGGATACACATTCAGGCGTATTGCCTTTGCCAATTCATTAATGGCGGTATCGTCTTCCACTTCTACCTCTCTTCCTGTAAAATTAATTTCATCTAAATATAATCTGTTGCCTGAGCCTGACCCGTTTTGATTTTCAACAAACACAAAACGAAATCTTACACTTTCTTGGTTTTTGAACTGGTTAAAAGCTGCTATGTTAGTTATATCGTGATAAATCCAATGTTCAGGCTGAGGATAAAATAACTCGGAAGTAATACCCCCCGATGAATTTGCCGCAGTTACCAAATTTGCTACCCACACATTTTTCCATGTAGCACCACAATCCATAGTGGCTTGCAGCCTTAACCTGTCCTGATGCTGGCTGCTTTGTCTGGCGTAAGCATAATAAAAAGTAAAGGTAGCATCAGGGTTGTTTAAGAAATCAAACGAGGGCGATTCTAAAATTAAGGTGCTGTTTGGTGCTGCCAGTTCGCCTTGCACCATGGTGCTTACTGCACCGTCGTATGCACCGTCGTAACTCAATACCCAATCGGTGGTTGAGTTCATGCTGATGGCGCGCCAGCCTGCCGGAAACTCGTGGCTTTCTTCAAAGCCTTCTCGGTAAGCGTGTGTTACCTCAGGTACGCTGTTTTGAACATATACGGTTGTGTTCTGCACTTCTGCCACGCCATTTTCGTTTATAATGGTGCAACTTACTACTGCCTCGCCCGCAGTATAAAAAGTAATCGGGGTACTTGGTGAATTAACATTAATAATGTTGGCACTGTTAGTGGCAGACCACTCGTAAGAAGTGGGAGCTATGTTATTAAATGTTTGAGTAGCAAAACTAAGAGGTTGCCCAAGGCAAACTACGGCAGAGGGCTGAACGGCTATATCAAAGCGCGGGCAGCCGGGTGCTGTAATTCCTGTAAAAAACAAATTGGTTACCGAAGACAAATTGCTTCTTGCGCTAAAGTTTACGTTGCTGTTTATTGCCGTTGTCATGCGGGCAGCTTGCCCTGTGGTAAACATATTAGAGCAATATGAATAATCCATATAGTTTTGAACGTTTTCAACGCCGTTGCCACACGATGCCGAACTTAGGTTACACGAGGTATGTCCTTTTGTTATAGGCGTATCGCTTACACCGTCATCACCGCAAACTTGCCCCGGGTTGTTATTATTTCCCCAAACGTGCTGCAAGTTTAACCAATGTCCCACTTCGTGCGTTAATGCCCGCGACCTTTGTACATTGCCTGTACCAATGCTGCCCACATAACTGTGTAAAATCACAATAGCATCTCTGATAGCATCAAAAACACCCGGGTAATTGGTATAACCTGCCGCTCCCGAAGCGATGCTTTTTACTACATACACATTCATGTAACGTGTTCTGTCCCATGTGTAAATGTATTCTGAAGGCGTACCTGTCCAGTTGGTGTTTGCATCGTAATGGCGAATGATGCCGTTGGTGCAATTCCCCTGTGGGTCTTTGGTTGCCAACCTGAATTCAATTTGAGCATTGCCGGTAATGCCCTGAAACGCACCCACCACATTGGCAATGTCGGCATTCAGTTTATTAAAATCACGGGTTAAAATATTCACGGCATTAATTACCTGCGCGTTAGAAATATTTTCTTCGCCGTCTGTATGCAAAATATGAAACACCACAGGAATGGTGTATAAACTTGCAGCCGTTGTTTTTTGCTGATTAGTGTTTTGTTGTCCGTAATTGTTTTTATACATTTCTCGGTCAAGTTCGGCAGCTTCTTGCTGAAGTCTGTCAAACTCGGCTTTCAGTTCAGGGTGTTCGGCAAACCATTTGTCTTGCATTTCGGTAGTGCCGCAGCGAAAATGGTCATCTTGAGCCGCAGCGTTTAATACTACAAAGGCTGCAATGGTGGAAAATAAAATACGCATGATTTCTGTGTTTTATAAAAAATTTAACCCAATAAATGTAGGCAAAATAAAACATCTGTTAAAACAACTTTATACAAAAAGGGTGTTTTTGTTTATAAAATGTTGGTTTAACGTTACGATTGCTTAAAAATTTCTCTTATTTCCCTCAATCTATTATATTTGCCTTTATGGGTAAACAAGATACAGCCGCTAAAAAAGGCAATTTGAGTTTTGAAGAGTTTAAAAGCATTGTGCTTAACGATTATACATTGGCAAACGAAAGCCGTCAAGCAAGTTTGTTGGGACGAAAGGAAGTTTTGACGGGCAAAGCCAAATTCGGCATTTTCGGAGACGGAAAGGAAGTAGCACAAATTGCCATGAGCAAAGTGTTTCAAAACGGCGATTTCCGAAGCGGCTATTACCGCGACCAAACTTTTATGTTTGCAATCGGCGCGCTCACCGTTCAGCAATGGTTTGCAGGCTTATACGGTCATGCAGACGATGATTTAGAACCCATGAGTGCAGGTCGCCAAATGAACGGACATTTCGGCACACATTCTTTAAACGCAGACGGAACGTTTAAGAACTTAACCGAACAAAAAAATTCAAGCAGCGATATTTCGCCCACCGCTGGGCAAATGCCGCGATTATTGGGCTTGGCGTATGCTTCACATTTTTACAGGATAAACAAAGATTTACAAACCGATAAATTTCAAAAATTCAGCAACAAAGGTAATGAAGTGGCGTTTGGCACAATAGGCGATGCAAGCACCAGCGAAGGTCCGTTTTGGGAAAGCATGAACGCGGCAGGTGTGCTTCAAGTGCCAATGCTGATGAGCGTTTGGGACGATGGACACGGCATTTCTGTTCCTAAAAAATTTCAAACTACCAAAGAAAGTATCAGCGAAGCATTAAAAGGTTTTCAAAGAGAAAACGGACAAAAAGGCTACGAAATTTTTAAAACCAAAGGTTGGGATTACGCGCATTTGTGCGAAACGTATGAGAAAGCCATAAAAGTTTGCCGCGAAGAACACGTTCCCGTTTTAGTTCACGTGGAAGAAGTAACACAGCCGCAAGGACACAGTACAAGCGGCTCGCACGAACGCTACAAAAGCAAAGAGCGTTTGCAATGGGAAGCCGATTTTGATTGCATTAAGCAAATGCGCCAATGGATTTTGAAGAACGCTTTGGCAAACGAAGAAGAGTTAACCGCCATTGAAGAGCAAGCCAAAGAAACCGTGCGTTTGGCTAAAAATGCGGCTTGGAACGATTATCTCACCCCGATAAAAAATGAAATTTCAGAAGTAGCTTCTTTGCTTGACGAAATTGGCGGTGAAGAAATTTTGCCAATCAAAAAAGAATTGCAAAGTATTAAAGAACCAATCCGTAAAGATGTACACACAGCCGTAAAATCGGTATTGCGCTTAACGGCTTCGTCAAATAATCCCGCACGACAAAATTTAATTGCCTGGTTGGAAAATCAGCGTGTTGTAAACAGCGAACGTTACGGCTCGCATCTGTATTCGCAATCGGAGCAACGTGTGCAAAATATTTCTGCAAATGCCGTTGAATACAGCGAAGAAAAATTATTGGACGGACGTGAAATTTTGCGCAATAACTTTGATGCGATTTTGGCAAAATACCCCGAAGTGGTGATTTTTGGAGAAGACTCGGGAAAAATCGGCGGAGTAAATCAGGGCTTGGAAGGATTGCAGTTAAAATACGGCGAACACCGCGTTTTTGACACAGGTATTCGTGAAACAACCATTATGGGACAAGCCATAGGACTTGCCATGCGCGGTTTGCGCCCCATTGCCGAAATTCAATATTTGGATTATTTACTTTATGCTTTGCAAGTAATGAGCGATGATTTGGCAACCGTGCAATGGCGTACCAAAGGAAAACAAAAAGCACCTGTTCTTATCCGCACACGCGGTCATCGCTTGGAGGGCGTGTGGCACAGCGGTTCGCCAATGGGCATGATTGTTCATGCGTGCAGAGGAATTAATGTGTGTGTGCCGCGCAACATGACTGTTGCATCAGGTTTTTACAACACGTTGTTAGAAGCCGATGAACCTGCTTTGATTATTGAACCATTGAACGGCTACCGCTTAAAAGAAAAATCGCCGTCAAATTTTGGTGAATACAAAATGCCTTTGGGCATTCCCGAAATTTTAAATAACGGAACTGATGTAACCTTGGTAACTTACGGCAGCAGCGTTCGCGTAGCGCAGGAAGCGTTAAAGCACTTGGAAAAACACGGCATTTCGGTTGAGTTAATTGATTTACAAACCTTGATTCCGTTTGACATAAATCACAGCTTAGTTCAGTCTTTGCAAAAAACAAACCGTTTGGTGGTGTTTGACGAAGATGTGCCGGGTGGCGCAAGTGCCTATATTCTTCAAAAAATTATGGAAGAGCAGAGCGGATACAAATTTTTAGACTCTGCACCTGTAACGCTTACTTCAAAAGAACACCGCCCTGCTTACGGCAGCGACGGCGATTATTTCAGCAAACCAAATGCCGATGATGTGTTTGACACCATTTATAATTTAATGCGAGAGGCAAATCCCGAACGTTTTCCTGAAATTTATTAGAAATTAAAAAGTCCCGACAAAATCGGGACTCTTTGTTTAGATGTATTAGAATTTTAATCAACTAAATCGTAAGTTGCTTTTACTTCTTCGTAATTGTTCCAATCTACATTTGAACTTTTTGAAAATTGAGAGCCTTCTATTACAACAATTCTGAAAGTTAGAGTACCGGGATTTGAGGGTTGAGTTAAATCAGAGTCTTGTACTCTGATAATAACTTGCTGTACTCCATAAATAAAGCCTAAAGTTCTAGAATATAGAGAACTTGGATAAATGGTTACAGGTAATACCACATTCACACCCTCTTGATATAAATAAACTATAACAACTCCATTATCAACAATATCTTGCGTTATTCTATTATCAATTAATGTTGTTGTGTACCGTTTATTATTTCCATCGTAAGTCCAATTAGAAATAGTCGCAGTTCCTGACTTAACATTAGCGTTTCCGTCTTGACCATCCGTGCCATTTGTTCCGTTTGTGCCATCTGTTCCGTTTGTGCCGTCCTTACCGTCTGTACCGTTAATTCCGTCTTTTCCCGCAGGACCTTGAGATCCGGTGTCACCTTTTTTACAAGATGAAAAAATTAAACTGCAAGCAACAAATAATATTGCCATTGCTTTTGTTGTTTTTGTAATTGTTGTTGTCATACTTTTTTGTTTTTATTGATTAACAGTTACAAATAT
This sequence comes from Bacteroidota bacterium, assembly GCA_019638705.1. Lineage (GTDB taxonomy): Bacteria > Bacteroidota > Bacteroidia > B-17B0 > Aurantibacillaceae > Aurantibacillus. Next base: position 14,077 of record JAHBTI010000004.1, on the reverse strand, counting down.
AATAAATTCGTCATATATGACGAGATAAATTTGCACTTTAAAATGACTTTTAGAGTATGTCAAAGGAAAAAGACATACTTGTTAAAATGAGTGTAGTTATTGCCAAACGAGCGCAAGAGAAGTTTAAATCTAACGTGGAGTTTGCAGATGTATGTAATATTAACGAGAGTAGTGTTCGCCGTATTTTGCTTGGTAAACAAAACATTTCCGTAAAAGTCTTGAAAAGCATTTGCGATGCTTTAGAAATAAAAATGTCTGATTTGATGAAAGAAATAGAGAATTAGGCAGTCGGGCAGGCTTGCTCTCTCGGTGGGATTTTTTTAAGACATAATGTTTATTTCAAATTTCCACACTTTTTAAAATGCTTTTCCAAAGCAAATTTGCCGTTTTGTCCCAAGAAAAATTTTGTTTTTGGAAATTGCCTTTTTCAATCAACTCTTTTCTCAAATTTTCGTTGGTAGAAATTTGAAGCAGTGCGTTTTTTATTTCGTTAGTATCAAATGGATTTACCTGCAAGGCAGCGTTTCCTGCTACTTCGGGCAAACTTGTTACATTGCTTGTAATAACAGGCACTTGCGCTTGCATGGCTTCAATTAAAGGAATACCAAAACCTTCGTAATAAGGCACAAAAGTTAAAGCGAGTGCGCTGCCGAGAACCGAAGCCAAATCTTCGTCATTTAGTCTTCCTGTAAAAATAATTTCAGAGCGCAAATTATTTTCTTCAATTACTTGGTAAATGTCGCTCATGCCCCAAAACTCCGAACCTGCGAGCAACAATTTAATGTCTGATGTTGTTTCAGCTTTAAATTGCGCAAAGGCTTTTATTAAGTTGGGAATGTTTTTGCGCGGACTTAAAGAACCAACAAACAAAAAATAATCTTTGCCTTTCGAAAATTTTTGTTTGGTGTTTTGTTTTTCGGTTTCGCTTAGTGGTTTAAAAAAAGAATTAATGCCGTTATACACCACATCAATTTTTTCGGGAGCAATGTGGTAGGTTTTTGCAATATCATGTTTACTGAATTGCGAAACTGTTGCAATGCGTGCGGCTTCTTTTGCGTAGCGCGGAAAGTAACGGTTGTAATATTTTGCCGTAAGCCATTTTACATCTTGCGGATAATGTGCAAAATTAATATCGTGAATAACGGGTAATTGCTTGCATTTTGCACCCAAAGACAAAAATCCGTCTGGCGACAAAAACAAATCGGGCTGCATTTTGTTAAGCAAATTTTTTACCGAAAACTGAAACCATGCGTAATACAAAAACGGATGTCGCGCTTGCGGCGAAAGAATGAGCGGCGTAATATTTTCTGAAAAAATAAATTCTTCCGAAAAATTTCTGTCAAACAAAAACACAAAATGTACATCGGGATTGTTTTGCGTGATGCGTTTCAACGTTTGATAAGAAAACCAACCGATACCGTCCAATCGGTTTTTGAGTAAAAGCCTTGTATTTACAACTATTTGCACGCGGGCAAAGCTATGTAAAAAGTTGTTTAAATTTTATTTCAAGAAAATATTATGAGGCAAGATATCATGTCATTGCGACGAAATTCACTTCTCGATACGCCCTCATTCTTCGGGCTACTCGAAGTAACAGGTGGTCTTTAAACAACTTCATGCTTTCATGCTTAAATACTGCATATAATCCTGCAAAATTATGGTGGCACTAATAATGTCCACCGTTTCTTTATTTTGGCGGTCTTTCTTTTTTAAGCCGCCGAGTTGCATGGTTTGGTGGGCTAATTTGCTTGTAAACCGCTCGTCAAAACGGTCAATTTTTATGTGTGGAAATTTCTTTTTGAGATGCGTTACAAAAGGGTCTATAAAACGTGCGCTCTCGCTTTTGTTATTCTGCAAGGTTTTCGGCTCGCCAACTACAATAATATCAACGTTTTCTTTGGCAAGATAATCTTCAATAAACTTTATCAAATCTTTGCTGTGCACGTTTGTCAAACCTGTTGCCAAAATGCGCAGCGGGTCGCTTACTGCCAAGCCGCAACGTTTGCTGCCATAATCTATTGCTAAAATTCTTCCCATATTCGGAGCTAAATTACTTACTTTGACATTATGATTAAAAAAATAGGCATACTCACTTCGGGCGGAGATGCGCCGGGCATGAACGCCTGTATTCGCGCCATTACGCGCACCGCCATTTACAATAACATGGAAGTGCTTGGTTTCATCAGAGGTTACGAAGGTTTAATTGACAATAAATTTTTAGAACTGAAACGCGAAAGTGTTTCGGGAATCATTCAAAAAGGCGGTACAATTTTAAAAACCGCGCGCAGCGAGCGTTTCAGAACTGATGAGGGAATGCAATTTGCCGTAAACCATTTAAAAGAAAACAACATTGAGGCTTTGGTTGTGATTGGCGGGGACGGAAGTTTTCGCGGCGCAATTGAATTAAGCAAACACGCAAACATTCCGATTGTAGGCTGTGCGGGTACAATTGACAACGATTTGGTCGGGACGGATTTCACCATCGGTTACGATACCGCCATTAACACCGCCATTGAAGCCATTGACAAAATTCGCGATACCGCCGAAAGCCACGACCGTATTTTTGTGGTGGAAGTTATGGGGCGCGATGCGGGATTAATTGCCATTCGCAGTGCCATTGCAAGCGGCGCGGAAGCGGTGTTAGTTCCTGAAATAAAACAGGACACCGATGATTTAATAAAGAAAATAAAAAACTGGCGCAGCACCAAAAGCAGCAAAATTATTGTGGTAGCCGAAGGCGATGAAAGCGGCGGTGCGTATAAAGTTGCCGACATTGTGAAACAGCACAATCCCGAGTTTGATGTGCGCGTGAGTGTGTTAGGACACATTCAGCGCGGCGGCAACCCAAGTTGTATGGAACGTGTGAACGCAAGCATTGTAGGTTTCAACGCCGTAAAAGCCTTGTTAAACGGGAAAAGCGGAGAAATGATTGGCATTGTAAACAAACAAATAACTTTTACTCCGTTTGAAAAAGCCGTAAAACATCATCAAAAGTTAAATAAAGATTTGGAAGAATTAATTGAAGTTTTGAGCAGTTAAACATTTACATTTGAAGCTATGATAAATTTATTTTTGGTTTTTGTAGGCGGCGGGTTTGGTTGCATTGTGCGATACTTAATCAGCGTAGGTTTTCAAAAAACTACACTCACATTGCCCTGGGCTACGTTTGTGGCTAATGTTACAGCTTGCATTTTATTTGCATTTGCGCTTTGGTTAATGCAGGCAAAAGACATGAACACACATGCTCTTAAACTCCTTTTCATTACAGGTTTTTGCGGAGGATTAAGCACTTTTTCAAGTTTTGGTTACGAAACATTTTTGCTGCTGAAACAAGCGCAGTTTTTTTACGCAGGCATGAATATTTTATTCAACACCCTTGCCTGTCTTTTCATCTTTTACATTTTTAAAGCTGCTTAATGGATTTTACAAAACGAAAAGACCTGGTGTTTTTGGTGTTGGCGGGTTTCTTTATCACCAATGCCATTGTAGCCGAATTAATCGGCGGAAAAATCGTTCAATTTTTCGGATTGTTTTATCAAAGTGTGGGCATTATTTTGTGGCCCGTAGTTTTTTTGCTCACCGATTTAATTAACGAACACTACGGGAAACAAGGTGTGCGCAAACTCACTTACATCACAGTGGGGTTAATTGCTTATACCTTTGTTCTGCTTTCATTTGCCTTGCATATTCAGGCTGTGCCGTCAAGCCCTGTAAATGATGCCGTTTTTCAAACGGTGTTCGGGCAAAGCCAATGGATTATTGTGGGCAGCATTATTGCATTTTTGGTTTCGCAGTTAATTGATGTGTATGTATTTTGGATTTTCAGAAACAGAACAGGAAGCCGCATGATTTGGCTGCGCGCCACAGGCAGCACCGTTGTCAGCCAACTGTTTGACACGTTTTTGGTTCAGTACATTGCTTTTGTATTGCCTGCTAAATGGACATTTGATGAATTTTTAACCAACGCTGCCTGGGGTTATGCCTTTAAATTGTTAGTGGCGGTGTGTTTAATTCCTCTTATTTATGTGGGGCATTTTGTTATCGGTAAATTTTTAAAGAAAGGCTAATGAAACCACAGAGGCACAGAGAACACAGAGAATTTAGCAAATTAGAATTTAGACATTAGAATTTAGTATTTATTGTATTTATGATTACACTCACACTTTTATCAATTATCATAGTTTTTTCGCTGTATTGTTTTAACAACAAAAATGCCATGAAAAAATATTTGTTTCACCCCTACTCTATTTATCACAACAAAGAGCATTACCGTTTTCTTACGCACGCCTTTATTCACGGCGATTTTATGCACTTGGCGTTTAACTGCCTTGCACTTTACGGTTTTGGCATGGCACTTGAAAACCATTTTTTTCCGCAGCTTTTCGGCGAAAAACTCGGCAAGATTTATTACATACTTTTATTTACAGGCGGTATTTACGCAGCTTCCTTTACCGAATATTTCCGTAACAAAAACAATCCCGATTATTCTTCGCTGGGCGCAAGCGGCGCAATTTCGTCCATCTTGTTTTGTTACATTATGGTAAGCCCTTTGAGTAAAATTTATTTACTCTTTTTCCCCATGCAAGGCTGGATTGCAGGTGTGCTGCTGCTTGGCGTGAGTTATTATTTAATCCGCAGAAAAAAGACTTCCAATTATACCGACAACATCAGTCACGAATCGCACTTTTGGGGTGCGCTGTTTGGCGTAGCGTTTATTTTGATTTTAAAACCCATGATGTTAAAACATTTTATTGCGCAGATTGTGGGGGCGTTTTGAGGCAATCTTATTTATCCAAAATCTTTTTAATATCAGGACGGAAATACAAATCAGATTTTAAAATTTTTCCGTCTTCGCGAAAAATGGGTTGCCCCTTTTCGTCTAATTTGCTCATGTTGCTGCGATGAATTTCGTCATACACTTCTTCAATTTTGTGCTGAAGCCCGTGTTTTAAAATTGTACCGAACAAAATATACAACTGGTCGCCCAAAGCATCGGCAATCTCAACAATGTCGCCGTTTTCGCAGGCTTCCAAATATTCGTCGTTTTCTTCTTTTATGAGATTGTAACGCAAGGTGTAATCTTTTTCGTCAATCAACTTCATTTCATTGGCGTTTCCGATTTGAAACACGTTGTGAAATTCTTCTACCGATTTTATTTTTTCGTAAAGCTTGCTCATAATCCTTAATACTCTTTTTTTGTCATTTTGAGGAACGAAGAATCTATACCTTACTAAAAAAGATGCTTCCTTCGTCAGCATGACAATGTTTTTTATTTCTTTTTCCCCTTGCTTTCTTTGTATTCCTTATTCAATCCCGTAATCACTTCATCGGTAATTTCCAGCGTTGAATTACCAAGCAAAAGCGTTGGCACGGCTTCGCTGTATGAAAAAATAAAATCATACTCTCCCTTATTCCATTTCACCAAATAGTCGTGCACATTTTTTTGAAATTTCGCATTTTTTTCGCTGATGTCCATAGTCAAATTGTCCATTTGAAGTTGTTTGTTCTGCGCTTCTTTTTCAATTTGCATAATCTCACGTTCTTTGGCTTGCATTTCCGAAGGGGGTGCAATGCCCGCTTTTGCAGAGTTTTGATATTCTTCAATTTTTTGCTGATACTGCATACTCAAACTTTCTACACTGGCTTCCAAATTATTTTTACGGCGTTTTGCTTCGGCAACCAAATCAATAATTTCCAAACTTTCTTCGTTCAGGCGGTCAATGTTTACATAAGCAATTTTTCCCGTGGGAATGTTCCCAACTTCTTTTACAGGTTCGTTTTTTCCACCTTGCTGCCCGCCAATTTCCGACTTATGGCTTTCCTCTGCTTCTTCACTTTTTTCATGGTTTGCTATTCCGTTTACTTTTACAAACAAAAGCAGCACGGCGGCTACCAGCAAGGCATTTACGCCAATTAAAATTTTATTCATTGAATTATTCATTGCCGCAAAGATACTATTAAGTTCAAATTCAGAGCTTGAATTTGAAAGAACTTAACGATGATTAGCTAAATAATTTCTCACATTTTGCTTTACTTCGGGTGAAGAAATACAATCGGTATTTAATTCATCTAAACACAATTTTTTGTAGTCAAAGGTCATATCCATTGAAGATATGAAATGGCAGTATTGATGCAGGTTTTCGGGCAAGTTATCATACACTGTTCTTTGAATGACGATAACATCGGCTTTGTCTTTTCCGCTTTTAAAATTGAAAGACAAATAATCGGGATAGCGGTTATCCAAATTAAAAAAGGGCAAAATGACAAAAAACGGAACAATGAGATAAAACATGACTTGCTTAAACAAAAATGTGGGGCTGAAATAACGTTGTTTTGTTCGTCCCGAAAATAAAAGCAAGGTAACCACAAGCATAGAAAAATTGCTGAACCACAAGGCATAATTTTGATTTTTTTCACTCGGAAATAAAAAAACAAGCAGCAACACATGAACTACCAACGCCGTAGTAATTGCCAGATAACGCACAGGCGTAACCATTAGCCCAACACCTGTAAACATTAAGAGATACGGCGAAGCAACGCCCATGCTTTTGATAAATAAAAACTGGCGTTCGCTCATAATGTTACGGAGCGGAGAAATAATTTCGGCAAAGGAGTGTTCAATAAAATGCTCGTTGAGTTGGCTCAAGCCGCAAAAAAAATAAACCGAAGCCGAAATAAGCTGCAATACAATAAACAGCGAGGTGAATTTATTGGCATCATCAACCCGCCCGTTGTAAAACACAAACACCAACAGCATGGCATTGTAAACATAAAACCAAGTTTGCAAACGGTTAAGGTCAAACAATACCAAAACAACGCTCAACAGAAAAGCAAGAAACAACAGCAAACGTTCTATGCGTAAAAACAAAGCCGAAACCCAAAGCAACACAGCTAAAATAATAAACACATAATCATAAGGTGCTTGCACGGGATTGTTTATAAACACAGGCGTACAAGGAAAAAACCGTGAGCCGCCCCACAAATTAAAGGTCAAAAAAACAGAAATAACCAGCGATACAAGCAATACTGTTTTGAGTATTGCCATGCGGCGCGGAATGCTTAACTGTAATCCTTCAATCATGTTTAATCTTTAATGGGCGTTTTTGTTATTCTGCCTGCGCTGAAAAAATATTTTTTGTAATAGGCTTCGTCCAAACTGCTAATAACAACACCTTTGCTTGTGCTTGCGTGAACAAATAATTTTTTCTTTAAATAAACCCCAACGTGTGTAATTTGATTTCCGCCGATTTTAAAAAAACACAAATCGCCTTCTTTTGCATCTTCCAAAGAAATTTGTTTGCATTGCTTAAAAATTTCGCCTGCGCTTCGCGCCAAATGTTGATTGTATATTTTTTCGCAAAGCACGCCCGCAAAACAAGAACAGTCAATGCCCGATTTTTGGCATGAACCGTATTTGTACGGCACACCGTACCATTCGTCAATAAAAGAATACAGTTTACTGTCGCGTACCTGCTTGTTGGTCATACCCATTTGTTCCTGAACAGGGCTTTTTTGGGATTGCGTTTTTTTGGCAGTATTTTGCTTTACCGTTTCTTTATTATGCGTAGTAACCTGCTTGTGTTTACAGGCAAACACAAACATCAGCAATAAAAAACTATATCGGGTAAATTTCACTTCCCCTAAAAATAAAACTAAGAAGTTCTTGATTTAGAACTTAGTTGATGAAATTTTGTACAAGAGAATGTTAATACTGCATAGAAAGTGTTTACATTTAAACAGGCTTTAAAAATTTTTAGTTTCATGCCGATATGCTAAAACCTGTGTTTATACTGTGCCTGTTTTTTTGCTCTGCGTGTTGTATGGCAAGTATGCCGCCCTTATCCAAGTACGAAAAACGCTGGGCTGTGTTTCACCCCTTTGCTGCCCTGCGCGTAAACAACCTTACTAAAAAATGTTTTTCCGTTTATCATCACCCCGACATAAAAACGCAATTAGATACTTTTGCAAACGGCGGTAAATTAGATGCGTTTCGGCATACGTTTTTTATGGCGGCGTATGCTCAAAAAATAAACACCAAAAAATTACGCCAACTTGGTATAGCACACGAAAAAGGCAATTACCGACAGTTTCTTAAATCTCAGTTGGAAGATAACGAACGCCCTGACAGCATAGCTTGTGTAATGGATTTAAGAAATAACGGCATTGGTTTGGCAATTGGACACGCCAACAAAAAAATAAATTTAAATGAATTAAAAACGCTGGTAATTTCAGAAATAAAAAAAGGGAATGTGTTTATTATTAAACGCAATTCCCTTGCCCGTTATGTAGATTGCAACAACAACGAAATTGATTTGACTGTTTTCTCAACATCGTGGTTTATTCCAAAATGTCTTATTTCATCTTTGGAGCAGTAGAGAGCAAACTACCAGTCATCATCTTTTTTAGTTTCAGCCGCTTCTATAGCCATAGCTGCTTTTAAGTCAGCCGCTACTTTATAGGCGCGTTTCGTAGCCTCACCTTTTAATTTTTTCCACATAATGTCATCCATTATCATGCTGCCGCACTCAGGGGTAGAATTGCCAATATCGCCACCGTTGTAATCGCCTTTTTTGCTGATATGTTTTATCTGAGAAATTGTGTAGCGGTAACGGCTGTCTTTACACTCAATAACCACATTCATGGTAAATTTCCCTGTGTAATCGGGTTTTGGGTTTAATTCCTTAGGCATAATTGAAAACGTAGCCACACATTCTACTTTGCTGCCTGTGCTTGAACCTCCTGATTTTACATAGGTTAAATTTTCTTCGTTTACCCATGCCGCTGCGCGTTTTGCCAATTCCTCGGGTGGCAACGAGTCGGTGGTTATTATTTCCTGTATCTTAAATTCTTCTTTTTTCTTGGGAATGCCGCCGTCCTCCGCCGAGGGAGTTACCTGCGCAAACACAGGCGCGGAAAACATAAACAAAGAAAAAATTATGGCTTTAAAACCTGTTTTCATATTTCTTGATATAATTTTTAGATGAAGCAAAAATACTTTTTTCTTTTGATTTTCATAATCATAAGAAACTGTTAAATTTTACTCAAACAAACGCTTTGACTTTGTGAGGCTTAACGCTTCAATTTTTCCTTAAACACTTTTTCAAATTTCTCTACTTTGGGCTGAATAACGTACTTGCAATACTGTTCCTCGCCATGCAAATTAAAATAGTTTTTGTGATAGTCTTCGGCAGGATAAAACTCTGTAAACGCTGTTATTTCTGTAATTACAGGATTGGGATAAGCCTGTTCGGTGTTTAACGCCTGTTTATATTTTTCGGCAATTTGTTTTTGTTCCTCGTTGTGATAAAAAATGGCGGAGCGGTATTGTGTGCCAATGTCGTTTCCCTGACGGTTCAATGTTGTGGGGTCGTGTGTTTTCCAAAACACTTGCAGCAGTTCGTCAAACGAAATTTTTGTTTTGTCAAAAACAATTTGGGCAACTTCGGCGTGTCCCGTTGTGCCTGTGCAAACTTCTTTGTACGATGGATTTTTTACCGTGCCGCCGCTGTAACCGCTGTTTACGCTCATTACACCGTTTAAGCGTTGAAACACCGCTTCCACACACCAAAAACACCCTGCGCCAAACGTGGCGGTATCCATATTTCCTGAACTTTGTTGCGGTATATTTTCTTGTTGTTGCATAGTTACATTAGTTTTGTTTTGCCCGCAGGCATTTATAAAAAAAGCAGTCGCCACAAGGGTTACAACTGCTTTAAAATTTATGTTGAGAAAAAAATTCATTACTCTTTTTTAAGTTCAAACAACGGAATGGTGTCGTTCGGATTTTTTTTCTTTTTCTCTTTCTTGGGTTTTCCGCCTTTTTCAAAGCCCGTCATGTCGAAATATTTTTTCAATTTGTCTTTTTTGGTTATTTTCACCGTACCCTCCAAATCCCACTCTACGGTAGTAAAATTAATGGTTACGGTTTGGTCGGTTTCATCGTCTGTGTGCGAGGCTTCCACATCTAAACGGCGCACTTTGGTGTTGGTAGAATCCACATACACCGTGTCTTTATTAATGCGGTAGCGTATCCATTTGTAATTAAACTTGTCAAACAAATATTCGCTGAACATTTTTCCGTCTTTAAATTCAACTTCGTCAAATATTGTTTTTTTAACGGGACCCGAATCCTTTATTTCGGTAAGGTTTACAAAGAAAATCCGTTTGTGCAAAGCGTCTTTATCGCCTTTAAAAGCCAAAAGTAAAACAACAACAGCGGCAGCCGTTACAAATTGCGGGAAAGAAAATAGTTTTAGTCTGTTCATGTTTTTAAGTTCTCTGTGTAGAATTTCTTTTCTAAATTTAGTTTCCAAAACTAAGAAATTCTGCCATATTTAACAGTTAAAAAAATGCAACCTCTCGCCGAACGAATACGACCAAAAAATCTTGACCAATACATCGGTCAGCAACACATTATTGGAACAGGAAGCGCGTTGCGCAACGCCATAAAACAAAATTTGCTGCCCTCGCTTATTTTTTGGGGACCTCCGGGCGTAGGCAAAACTTCGCTTGCCTTAATTATTGCCAACGAACTGCAACGCCCTTTTTATATGCTGAGTGCCATAAACAGCGGCGTAAAAGAAGTGCGGGAAGTGATTGAAAAAGCAAGCGACAATAACATTTTTAATCAAAACAAACCTGTGTTGTTTATTGATGAAATTCACCGTTTCAGTAAATCGCAGCAAGATTCGTTATTGGGCGCGGTGGAAAAAGGCGTTGTTACGTTAATTGGCGCAACCACCGAAAATCCCTCGTTTGAAGTTATTCCTGCTTTGCTCTCACGCTGTCAGGTGTATGTGTTAAAATCGTTGGAAGAAAACGAATTGCTTACGCTCATTCAAAATGCCATTAAAGAAGACACCGTTCTTTCCAAAAAAAATATTTTAATTAAAGAACACGAAGCCTTAATTCGTGTGAGCGGCGGCGATGCCCGCAAACTCCTGAATGCTTTGGAAATTACGATAAACAGCCTGCAAGGAAACGATATTGAAATTACCAACGAATTGGTGTTAAATGTTATTCAGCAAAACTTGGCTTTGTACGACAAAAGCGGCGAACAACATTACGACATCATTTCGGCATTTATCAAATCCATTCGCGGCAGCGACCCGAATGCCGCTTTGTATTATTTGGCACGAATGTTGCGCGGCGGCGAAGATATTTTATTTATTGCGCGCCGTTTAGTGATTTTGGCAAGTGAAGACATCGGTAATGCCAACCCAAACGCTTTGCTTTTGGCAAATAATTGTTTCAGTGCGGTAAATGTTATCGGTAATCCCGAAGCGCGAATTATTTTAAGTCAGTGCGTAACCTATTTGGCGTGCAGCCCAAAAAGCAATGCAAGTTATATGGCTATTGATGCGGCTTTAGCCGAAGTGGACAAGAGCGGAGATTTACCCGTGCCCTTGCATCTGCGCAATGCGCCCACCAAGCTGATGAAAAATTTGGATTACGGAAAAGATTACAAATACTCACATGCTTACGAAAACAATTTTGCCGAACAGGAATTTTTACCCGAACAAATAAGCAGCACAAAATTTTACGAACCCGGCAATAACACGCGGGAAGCAGAACAAAGAGCCTACTTAAAAAAATTGTGGAAAGAGAAGTATGGGTATTGAACGCAAGGCGTTGCCTTACGTTTTGTTTATGCTGCCCTTTCAGGGCGCAATCGCAACGGCGCAGATTTGGCAAATTTTAAAGTTGTCAAATCTCTACAAAACAACCCCCTTTTTATACAACATTTAATTTTTGTACCTTTTCAACCGATTTTAAACCAAGCGTTTTGCAACAGTTAAAAACATATTTTTTTATTGCTTTTATTTTTTGTGCTGCTTTTTCTTTTTCGCAAAACGAAAATAGCAAATGGTATTTTGGTAACTATGTGGCATTGGATTTTATGACTAATCTACAAACCACTACTATCAATAGCACAAAAGTAGTTTGTGGCTTTATTGACATGCAACAAAACTTACACGCTCGCTCACCGCCTTTTATATTAAACTTCACAGAACTACACAAACAACAGTAAAAATTAATTAAAAAATTAAACAAAGATGAAAAAATCAATTTTTAAAAGCATAGTTATAGCAAGTATTTTAACTGCGTTTACACAAATGGAGATGGTAGGACAAATATCTTCACCGTACAATATTTATAATAACACAAGTTGTCCATTGGTAGTTACATGGGCATTAGCAGACGGAAACCCTTGTGCCCAATGTAATAACTCTGGCGGAGGTATTACCATTCCTGCGGGTAGTTATCTTTCAATTGTAGATGGTGATTTTAACGTTTGTAACTCTACTGCAACAGCCTGCGATGTAAGGGTAACTTTATTGCAAGCCATTGGCAGTGGAACTTTCACTCCAGTATCGGTAAGTGGAAGTATGCAGAATAATAGTAGTGCTACGGTTACACACTGTGTGGGGGGAACTTATTCCTATCAATTAACATGGAGTGTTACTGAGACGAAGATTAATTAATGCACAAAAAACAACAACAGTAGCGGGGCTACTGTTGTTGTTTCTATTTTTAAATAAACATTGAAAGCGTTTTTTAAATATTATTTTATTTTCTGTGTTTTCGCAAACACTTCTCTCTTTTGCCAAAACGAAAACAGCAAGTGGTATTTTGGTGTTGATGCTGCTTTGGATTTTATAACTACCCCGCCTACCGTTTTAAGCAACAGTTCCTTTAGTTGGTCTGTTTGGGGCTGCTCAAGCATAGCTGATGCTTTTGGTAATTTATTGTTTTATACCAACGGGCAAACCGTATGGAACAATCAGCATATTGTTATGGCTAATGGCTCCGGCTTGCTCGCTACTGTGTATGGAACTGCGCTTATTGTGAAGCAACCGGGCAGCAACTCTGTTTATTATATTTTTACGGTACAAGGCACTCCGGGAGGAATGGGTTTCCATTATTCGGTAGTAGATATGAGTTTGGCTGCCGGTGCCGGCTCAGTTACCGTAAAAAATGCACCCATATACCTGCCACATTGTGCCAGTAAACTTCATGCTGCCAAACATGCCAATGGTATTGATTACTGGATAATGACCCATGAAGATAATACAAATAATTTTAGAGCCTATTTATTTACTGCCGGGGGGATAAACACCGTTGCTGTTGTTTCTTCGGCAGGCATGGCGTATCATTCTAATTATGGTATCAGCGGGCAACTGAAGTTTTCTTCTTCAGGACAGAAAATAGGGACGGCATTAATGGCAACGGGTAATTTTTCCAGCACTGTGGTAGCAGAATTATATGATTTTAATAACAGCACCGGAGTGGTTAGTAATCCAGTCTCCCTGCAATATAATCATCAATCTAATATCTATGCTGCCGGTGGTTGGGGCTGCGAATTTTCTCCCGACGGTTCAAGATTTTATCAAAATCAAGTAAATAATAACATCATACAATGGGATGTAAATGCAGGTCTTCCCCTCGCTATTCAATCTTCTTCTGTGAGCATAGCCAATAATCTTATTTATAATTATTCCACATATAGTGATATGCAGTTAGCTATAGACGGAAAAATATACACATGTGGTTCTTTATCACCGTCTGTTTATTCGCTTTCTGTAATTAACAACCCAAATGCACCGGGTTTAGCTTGTAATTATGTTAACTGCGGGCAACTTGCCAATACTGCCACAACAAACATTAATACAAGATTACCCAATATGGTGCCTATGTGTACTTTTACCCTTACCACGCAAAGTGCTAATGCGGCTTGCAATGGTGCAAACACAGGCAGCGCAAGTATATTAAGTGTATCGGGCAATTCGGGTACACCAACGTATTCGTGGAGCAATGGCATAACAAGTTATTCCACACAATCTATCAACAATATAAGTGCAGGTTCGTGGACCGTTACAGCAACAGATGTTTTAGGCTGTACCTCATCAAGTGTTTTCACAATCACCCAACCTCCCGCCATAACCGTAAACATTTCTTCAAGTTCGCCCACCGCTTGCGCGGGTGGCAGCGTAACATTAAACGCCAATACTTCGGGCGGTGTCGGTACTTTTAGTTACTTATGGCAGGGCATAACAAACACTCAAACATACAGCAG
>JAHBTI010000039.1 GCA_019638705.1 Bacteroidota bacterium | reverse complement strand
AGTTAATTGCTGAAAGTATAAAAATAAAATTATTAATTAAGATTAAGCGTAGTAAACAGAAAAAGTAAGTTATTTCACGTTACACCCTCTGAAAACACAAGCAAAAACAGCATAATTGAATGAAATTTAAAGAAATTCTCTATATCCATAACCCTTGCGTAATCGCTCCCTTCTTTTCCGAAAAGCTCGTTTTTGACAGAACAGAATACCGAACCCAAAAAACAATAAATACCCTATCTCTGATTGATAGAATTGGCAGGGCTTATAGCGGAAATAAAAAAGGGAAGAAAACCGGTTTTTCAGTTTCTTCCCTTAGAGTGGTCGCGAAGGGATTCAAACCCCTAACCTTCTGATCCGTAGTCAGATGCTCTATTCAGTTGAGCTACGCAACCATTTTGAGGCTGCAAATATATTGTTTTTAATTAATATCCTGAAGTAATTTATTTTCTTTGCGCTTCAAAATCTGTAAACTTTAAACATTCAACGCTCAACTAAGCATTATGAAAGAAATTATTGAAGCCGCCTGGCAAAACCGAGAACTCTTAAAAGATAAAACTACCGTTACTGCCATTAACGAAGTTATTGAACAATTAGACAAAGGAATGTTGCGTGTGGCAGAACCTGCAGGCAATGCGTGGCAGGTAAACGACTGGGTTAAGAAAGCCGTAATACTTTATTTCCCTACGCGCAAGATGAGCACCTTTGAAGTGGGACCCATGGAGTTTCATGATAAAATGGCGTTGAAAACAAATTATGCTGCCTTGGGTGTGCGCGTTGTACCTCACGCGGTAGCGCGCTACGGCGCGTTTTTGGCAAGCGGCGTGATTATGATGCCAAGTTATGTAAACATTGGCGCGTATGTGGACAGCGGCACTATGGTGGACACCTGGGCTACGGTGGGCAGTTGTGCGCAAATCGGTAAAAATGTGCATTTGAGCGGAGGCGTTGGCATTGGCGGCGTGTTAGAGCCTGTGCAAGCCGCGCCTGTAATTATTGAAGACGATTGTTTTCTTGGTTCGCGCAGCATTGTGGTGGAGGGTGTGCGTGTAGGCAAACAAGCGGTGCTGGGCGCAAACGTGGTTTTAACGCAATCCACAAAAATTATTGATGTTACAGGAAGTTCACCTGTTGAAACGAGAGGCTATGTTCCCGAACGCTCGGTGGTAATACCCGGAAGCTACACCAAAAAATTTCCTGCGGGCGAGTTTCAAGTGCCTTGTGCCTTGATTATCGGTAAACGCAAAGAAAGCACCGATTTAAAAACTTCGTTAAACGATGTGTTAAGAGAACACAACGTGGCGGTATAGTTTTTATGTCGCAGATTTCGTTCCCAAATCATTTCTTAATTTAGCACATTCATTCTTTAACGTTATAAACATGATTTTCCTCAACAAATTTACGGCAGGCATTGTGGCAATGCTTGTTGTATTAACCGCCAACGCGCAAGTGCAAATACAAACAAACACCGTTACTTCCGATGATACATCTGACGGCTCACGGATAAAGGTGATACAAAACGAGCCGAGCAACCCCCGCACGCTTAGGATAAACAAAAAAATAACGGCAGAAGAAGATGCGGTTGTTCCTGCAAGCAACGAATTACAAATTGCTCCGGTAAATATGAGCAGAGACCGGCTGCAAATGCAGGGAACTGCTGCGCGCCTTGCTGCGGTAAAAACTGATTTACCTTACGAAACCGTGCCCAACGACCCGATGAACGTGCGCATTTACACCCTGCCGAACGGCTTGAAAGTGTATCTCTCGGTTTACAAAAACGCGCCACGCGTTCAAACCATGATTGCCGTAAAAGCAGGCAGTAAAAACGACCCCGCCGATGCCACAGGATTGGCGCACTACTTGGAGCACATGCTGTTTAAAGGCACAGACATTTACGGCACAAAAAATACTGCTGCCGAAACTGCCGAAATTGCAAAAATTGAAAATTTGTATGAAGTGTATCGCAAAACAAAAGACGAAGCCTCGCGTAAAAAAATCTATCACCAAATTGACAGCATTAGCGGCGTGGCGGCAAAATATGCCATTGCCAACGAGTACGACAAAATGGTAGGCTCTATTGGTGCAAAGGGAACAAACGCTTTCACCGCCGAAGACAAAACGGTTTACATCAACGATATTCCGAGCAACCAAATAAGCAACTGGCTTAAAATTGAAGCCGAGCGTTTTCGCAAACCTGTGCTGCGCTTGTTTCACACCGAATTGGAAGCAGTGTATGAAGAAAAAAACCGCAGTTTGGATAACGATGACTGGAAAGCTTGGGAAGCCTTGTATGCAGGACTTTTTCAAAAACATACTTACGGCACGCAAACAGGTATCGGAACGATTGAGCATTTAAAAAATCCCTCATTGGTTGAAATAAACAAATATTACAACAAACATTATGTGCCAAACAATATGGCAATAATTATGAGCGGAGATTTTAATCCCGATGAAGTGATTTTGCAAATTCAACAAAACTTCGGCAGCTTTCAGTCAAAGCCTGTTGAGACTTACACTTTCGTTCCCGAAGCAGCAATCACAAAAAAAATTGTGAAAGAAGTAAAAGGACCTAAAGCTGCGAGTATCAATATGGGTTGGCGTTTTGCAGGCGATAATTCGCGCGATGCGGATTTTTGTGCCTTGCTTTCAGGCATTTTATATAACGGAACGGCGGGTTTGATAGACCTTAACTTAAACCAAGCGCAAAAAGTGCTGGGCGGCTATGCTATTTACGACGGCTTTGGGCGTATGAAAGATTACAGCGCGTTTGTTTTGGGAGGTAATCCAAAAGAAGGACAAAAATTGGAAGATGTTGAGAAATTACTTTTAGGGCAAATTGAATTGGTGAAAAAAGGAGAATTTCCCGATTGGCTGATGAGCGCGGTAATAACAGATTTAAAATTACAAGAAACCAAAGAATTGGAACAAAATTGGCAGCGCGGATTTAAAATGATGAATGCGTTTGTAAATGGAAAAGACTGGAAATATACCATAGAAGACATTGAGCGCATGTCTAAAATCACAAAACAGGAATTGATTGATTTCACAAAAAAGAATTTTACTGCCAATAATTATGTAGTAGTTTATAAGCGTGTGGGCGAAGACAAAAACATTCAGAAAGTAGAAAAACCTGCCATTACGCCTGTGGACGTGGACAGAGAAAATTCTTCGCAATTTGTGAAAGACATCAGCAACGCTAAACCAAAAGAAATTGAACCGAAATTTTTGGATTACAATACAGACATTACGCAAACAAACATTCGTTCAAGTATTCCATTGTTGTATAACAAAAACACAGAAAACAATTTGTTTCAGCTTTACTACAAATTTGACATGGGCAGCAACAACCGCAAAATTTACCCCATTGCCATAAAATACATTCCTTACCTTGCAACGCCTGATATGAAAGCGGCGCAGGTGAAAGAGGAATTGTACAAACTTGGCTGTTCGTTTGATGTGTATTGCGATGTTGAAAATATTTGGATAAGCCTCACAGGTTTGAGTGACAATTTTGACAAAGCCGTTTCTTTGTTTGAAAAAGTATTGGCTAATCCTGTGGTAGAAGAATCCGTTTTGAAAAATTTAATTTCAGACTACCGCAAAGAACGCGAAGATGAGAAATTGGAAAAACGTAATATTTTAAATCATGGTATGGTAAATTATGCACGTTACGGAGCGTTAAATCCATACACTTACGTTTACAGCGATGAAGAATTAAATAACATCAGCGTAAATGACATTAAAGGTATCATTCAATCGTTAAGCAAATTTCAGCACAAAGTGCTGTATTACGGTTCTAAAACCATTGATGAGGTAAAAACAACGTTGAATGCTTATCACAACGTTCCCGAAAAACTGAATGAAATTCCGCCGCCGCAATCTTTCCCTGAAAAAACGTTGGACAAAACCGTTTATGTGGTGGATTACGACATGACGCAGGTGGAAATCATCATGCTTTCAAACGGCGAAAGCTACAAGCCTGAATTAACGACGCAAATATCGCTTTACAATAATTATTTTGGCGGCGGCATGAGCGGCATTGTGTTTCAGGATTTGCGCGAATCAAAAGCATTGGCGTATTCAACGTATTCTGGTTACAGACAACCAAATAAACTGACAAAAAATTATTTCAATATGTCTTACATTGGTTCGCAAGCCGATAAATTAGCCGAAGCATTAAAAGGTATGAGCGATTTACTGAACAATATGCCCAAAGCCGAAAGCACCTTTAATGTGGCTAAAGACGGCGTATTGCAAGGCATACGCACCGAGCGCATTACAAAATCCGATATTCTGTTTAATTATTTGAATGCGCAAAATCTTGGTAACAACACCGACATTCGCAGAACCGTTTTTGAAAAAGGACAAACGTTAACGCTCAATGATATTGAGGCTTTCCAAGAAAAATACATAAAAGGAAAACCAACAACGATTTTAGTGCTTGGCAAAAAAGACAAATTGGATTTAAAAGTTTTGGAACAATACGGCACGGTAAAATTTTTAACCCTGAAAGATGTATTTGGATATTAAAAATTTAAAACCACATAAAACACATAGTTTCATAGTATGCGTAATTTGCTAAAAGGAAAACATAGCATTGTCGCTTCGCGACACACTCTGTGTACTCTGTGCCTCTGTGGTGAAAAAACTATGAAAACTATGTTTCTATGTGGTTAAATTTGTGCCGCAACTTTTAGAATTTAGACATTAGAATTTAGAATTTTAACTTACACATAATGGTAAATTTTGACAACACCGAAAACGCATTCAAATCAAAAACCGATGCGGAATTAAATCGCTCTTACCTGCTTTTTAAATTAATTGGCAATCCTGCTTTGGTTAAGGCAGGTGCTGTGCTTACGCCTGTGGCTTTAAACATCGGCTTTAAACGATTAATTAAAAACACCATTTTTAAACAATTTGTGGGTGGTGAAACAATCCGCGACTGTGCCGAAACGGTAAAAGAACTGGCAAAATACAACATCGGCACAATTTTAGATTACAGCGTGGAGGGCAGCGAAACCGAAGAAACCTTTGACCATTGCCTTGCCGAAACGCTTGATACCATTGAATTGGCAAAGAACGACAAAAACATTCCTTTTTGCGTGTTTAAAACTACCGGCTTGGCGCGCTTTGCCTTATTGGAAAAAGTGAGTGCGCAACAAACGCTGAACCAAACCGAAAAAGCCGAATGGGAGCGCGTGAAAAACCGTGTAAACAAAATTTGTTCAAGCGGGTATGAACACAATCAACCCATTTTTATTGATGCCGAAGACAGTTGGATACAGCCTGCCATTGACAATTTGGCAAATGAAAACATGGCGCGTTTTAATAAAACAAGGGCTATTGTTTACAACACTTTTCAATTATACAGAACCGACCGTTTGCAATTTTTGGAAGACACCATTCAACACGCTAAAACAAATTCATATTTCGTGGGCGCAAAATTGGTGCGCGGTGCGTATATGGAAAAAGAACGCGAACGCGCCGAAAAGAAAAATTATCCTTCGCCCATTCAGCCAGACAAAGCCGCATCGGACAGAGATTATAACGAAGCGTTAAAATTGTGCATGAAAAATATAGACATGGTTTCTGTTTGCTCAGGTTCTCATAACGAAGAAAGCAACGAAATCTTGTTGCAACTGATGAGCGAAAAAAATATGTCCGCTAACGACCACCGCGTGTATTTCTCGCAACTCTACGGTATGAGCGACCATATTAGCTATAATCTTTCGCTGAACGGTTATAATGTGGCAAAATATGTGCCTTACGGACCGGTAAAAAAAGTGCTGCCTTACCTCATTCGCCGCGCACAGGAAAACACCAGCGTAAAAGGTCAAACAGGCAGAGAGTTGAGTTTGATTATTAAAGAGAAAAAACGTCGTTCAAGTTAGAATTTAGAAATTAGGATTTAGATTTTTTCTAAGCCAACACATCTCTTATTTCGGGTGTTTTGTCAAACACGCTTTTTGCAAAGGGACAAAGCGGAATAATTTTCACATTGTTTTCTTTGGCATAATTTACGGCAGCCATTACCAATTGTTTACCCACATTTTTGCCTTTAAATTCAGGGCTTACATCTGTATGGTCAATAATAAATTTGTCTTTCCCCGCCCATGAGTAGGTCATAATTCCCGCTTCTTTTCCGTTTTCTACGGCTTTAAAATGCCCTTTGCTTTCTCTGTTAAATTGTTGAATTTCCATGATGTGCAAATTTAGAATTTAGAAATTAGGATTTAGAATTTTATTAATTTCTACTTTTGCCCCCGTGTACACCTTTCTCAAACAATCTATTTTTAAAACCATTCAGCAATGCGCCGACGATTTGAATGTGGACGCTTATGTGATTGGTGGCTATGTGCGCGATATTTTTTTAAAGCGCGACAGCAAAGACATTGACATTGTTACCATTGGCAAAGGCATTGACTTGGCTGCGAAAGTTCACGAAAAATTAGGAAACGAAGCAACGATAGCAACCTTTAAAAACTTTGGAACGGCTCAGGTAAAAATTCACGATTTGGAAATTGAATTTGTGGGCGCACGCAAAGAAAGTTACAACCGCCATTCGCGCAAACCCATAGTGGAAGACGGAACTTTGCAAGACGACCAAAACCGCCGCGACTTTACCATTAACGCTTTGGCAATCGGCGTTTCAAAAAATAATTTCGGGAAATTGCTTGACCCTTTTAACGGCATCAGCGACCTTGAACATAAAATTATCCGCACCCCGCTTGACCCCGACATCACATACAGCGACGACCCTCTGCGCATGATGCGCGCCATTCGTTTTGCTTCGCAACTTGGTTTTACCATTGAAGAAAAATCGCTCGCCGCCATTTCAAAAAACAAAGAGCGCATTAACATTGTTTCTAAAGAGCGTATTGCCGACGAACTGAACAAAATTATTTTGTCTCCTGTGCCAAGCGTGGGTTTCAAATTGTTGTTCAACACGGGCTTGCTGCATTTAATTTTTCCTGAAATGGTGAAGCTGCACGGCGTGGACACCATAAAAGGTAAATCGCACAAAGACAATTTTTATCATACGCTTGAAGTGCTCGACAATACCGCCAAGAAAAGCGACAATCTTTGGTTGCGCTGGGCTGCCGTTTTGCACGACATTGCCAAGCCCGCCACCAAACGTTTTGAAGAGGGACACGGTTTCACTTTTCACGGACACGAAGACAGAGGTGCGCGCATGACACCTAAAATTTTTGCCAATTTAAAATTGCCGCTCAACGAAAAAATGAAGTATGTGCAAAAGTTGGTGCAACTGCATTTGCGCCCCATTGTGTTGGCAAAAACCGAAGTTACCGACAGCGCGGTGCGTCGCTTGCTCTTTGAAGCGGGCGATGACATTGACGATTTAATGCTTTTGTGCGAAAGCGACATCACCACCAAAAACCCGAACAAGGTGAAACGCTACATGCAGAACTTTGAAATTGTGCGCACAAAATTAGTGGAGTTGGAAGAAAAAGACCGCATCAGAAATTGGCAACCGCCCATTAGCGGCGAAGAAATTATGAGCCTCTACAATCTGCCGCCCAGCCGCGAAATAGGCATTTTGAAAAATGCTTTGAAAGATGCAATTTTAGACGGAGAAGTGGAAAATAATTACGATAGCGCGAAAGAATTTTTAGATAGGAAGTTTTTGGAGTTTAAACATTAAGGCACGGAGAAAAATTTATTACATATATAACGAATGTTTTATTTAATAAGTATAGCTTTAGTAATATTTACTTTCTTATTTACTTCGGCGGTAGCATGTATTATTGCCATTCCATTATTTTTTATTTTAAAATATCTTAATAATAAATATTTTCATTTGATATGGCTAACACCGAAAAAACTTAAAATTAGTTTGATTTGTTTCGTAATCGTGTTTGCTTTATTCCAAACATATACAGCTTTTTATCCGACAGATAGTTTTTACAAAGATGAATTTGAAAATAACACAGGACTTAAATTTCCAAAGTCAGGCGATATTATAGCGAAAGATGCCAGCTATCCAGATACTCATGGTGATTATTCTGCAACAGTTTTATTTAAGGTAAATCAGGAAGATTTTGATTTATTATTAACTTCAATTCAACGAAATAATAAATTCAATCTTGATACTTTTCCATTTAAAATAAAGTTGCCAAATCTTGATACTACCGTTCATTTTAATGTGAGTTATATACAAATACAACGAAAGCGGGATTTGAATTTTATCATAGGTTTTAATGATAAAGATAAGTTGATTGGTATACAGCGTGATAGTTGGTAATAACAATAAAAACATGAAATTCCATTTAAACTATACTCCGCCCAAATCAGAGTTTGAAATTAATCACAGTCATAAAATTTTTATGATTGGCTCTTGCTTTTCGGAGAATATGGGAAAGTATTTGAGTGCGCACAAATTTCAAACGCAGTATAATTCTTTTGGCGTGTTGTTTGAGCCAAACAGCATTTTACATTCGCTTCAAAACATCTTGAATTGTTCCAAAGCCGACGAAACATTTTTCTTGGAACATCACGATACCTTTTACAGCTATCAGCACCACTCTCACATTCGCTCACACGAGAAAGACGATTTAATTGAAACAATAAATTCAAAGCACGAAAAATCGTTTGAAACATTAAAAACAGCCGATGTGTTAATCATCACCTTTGGCACGGCATTTTATTATCATCATAAAAAATTAAACGCAGGCGTTGCCAACTGCCACAAGCAGCCGAGTGATTTATTTGAAAAAAGAAAGACGAACATTAACAGAATTATTGAAACTTACTCAAAATTAATTGAAGATTTGTTGTTCCTTAATCCCAAACTTAAAATCATTTTCACCGTTTCGCCTGTAAAATATCTGAAAGACGGCGTGGTGCAAAATAATATCAGTAAATCTATTTTGCTTTTGGCAATTCACCGGTTAGTGGAAAATTTTCCGCAAGATTGTTTTTACTTTCCCGCTTACGAATTGATAAACGACGATTTGCGCGATTACCGTTTTTATAAAGAAGACCTCGCACACCCCAACGAGCAAGCCATTGAATACGTTTGGCAAAAATTTTCCGAAACATATTTCAGCGAAAAAACAATGGAAGTCAATCAGGAAATTGAAAAACTAAATGCTGCACTTAAACACCGCGTAATGAACGAACACAGCCTTGAATACAAAAAATTACAGCATTTTATTTCTGCACAAAGGGAAAAAATAAAATCGCTTGAACCCAACGTAAACGTTGATTAATGAACCATTAAGAAATTAAGTTTATTAAGCCTTAATTTTCTTAATATCTTAATGGTTGTTGTTCCAAAAACCCTAATTTTGCCTTTCAATTTTTAAACTATGTTGCGTACTCACACCTGCGGAGAATTAAGACTAAGCGATTTAAACAAAAACGTAACCCTGTGCGGTTGGGTTCAAAAAAGCCGCGAACTTGGCGGTATGACTTTTATCGATTTGCGCGACCGCTACGGCATTACGCAATTAGCCTTTAATTTGGGTTGGGAT
Organism: Bacteroidota bacterium; assembly: GCA_019638705.1. Classification (GTDB taxonomy): domain Bacteria; phylum Bacteroidota; class Bacteroidia; order B-17B0; family Aurantibacillaceae; genus Aurantibacillus. The sequence goes on along the minus strand of JAHBTI010000039.1, from coordinate 4,764 downwards.
AAAAACATGGCGGAACTTGCCCGCACGGTGAGCCGCGAATGTGTGTTGCAGGTTACAGGCACGGTGATTGAACGCGAAAGCAAAAACAAAAATAATCCCACAGGCGAGATTGAAATAAAAGTTTCTCAACTCAACGTTTTAAATTCCGCTATTACGCCACCCTTTACCATTGAAGACGAAACCGACGGCGGTGATGAACTGCGCATGAAATACCGTTACTTGGATTTGCGCCGTGCTGTGGTGAGAAAAAATTTAGAGTTGCGTCATCGTTTGGCGATTGAAACACGCAATTATTTGGACAAGCAAAATTTTTTGGAAGTAGAAACGCCCGTGCTGATTAAATCAACGCCCGAAGGTGCGCGCGATTTTGTTGTGCCAAGCCGCATGAACCCAAATCAATTTTACGCGCTTCCGCAAAGTCCGCAAACGTTTAAGCAACTGCTTATGGTGAGCGGTTTTGACAGATATTACCAAATTGTAAAATGTTTCCGCGATGAAGATTTGCGTGCCGACCGCCAACCTGAATTTACGCAGATAGATTGCGAAATGAGTTTTGTGGAGCAGGAAGATATTATTCAAACCTTTGAGGGTTTGGTAAAACATTTATTTAAAACCGTGAAAAACCTTGATATTCCTGCGCTTCCAAGAATGACATATTCAGAAGCAATGAAATATTACGGTAACGATAAACCCGACACGAGATTTGAAATGAAGTTTGTTGAACTCAACGAAATTGTAAAAGGAAAAAACTTTAAAGTGTTTGATGATGCAGAATTAGTCGTTGCCATTTGCGCGAAAGGAGCAGCAGAATACACACGCAAGCAATTGGACGAATTAACTGAATGGGTAAAACGCCCGCAAATTGGTGCAACAGGTTTGGTGTATGCAAGAGTGAACGCAGACGGAACAATTAAATCAAGCGTGGATAAATTTTACAGCGAAGAAGATTTAAAAAAATGGGCGCAGGCTTGTAACGCACAAGCAAATGATTTGATTTTGATTTTAGCAGGCAAGGAAGAAAAAACGCGCAAAGCTATGAGTGAGTTGCGTTTGGAAATGGCAAAAAGGTTATTCAAACGAGCGGAAGTAATTAAAATAGCAAACTTAAATCAAGTACGCATATTCAGATTTGATAGTAGAAAAGTTGATAGTGATATTCAAATAGTGAACATTGTAAAAGAACTAAATATTCCTAATCATCAAATAGAATTACTTAAATATGAAAATGGTAAGGTTGTCAGTCTATTTGGGGAAGTTTCTAATATTAGTACAGATGTTAAAGAAAAACATTGTAAGTATGGTAGAAAAGGTGAACAGCGCATACGACTTCATTACTTTGTATTGATTGAGGGTAATGACGCATTAAGTCAAACAAAAATTGTTCGTGATAAAATTGAAGATGTTTTAAACCCTTTGTCCAAAAATAAATTTTCGTGCTTGTGGGTCATTGATTTTCCTTTGTTGGAGTGGAACGAAAACGATACTAATTTATTAGAGTCCTTGCGCGGGCGTTGGGTGGCGAAACATCATCCGTTTACTTCGCCAAAACCCGAAGACATTGAGAGGTTGAAATCAAATCTCGGGGAAGTTCGCGCCAATGCTTACGATATGGTAATTAACGGCGTAGAAGTCGGCGGCGGAAGTATTCGTATTCACAGCAAAGAATTACAGGCAAAAATGTTTGAAGTGTTGGGCTTTACCAAAGAAGAAGCGCAAAAACAATTCGGTTTTTTAATGAATGCTTTTGAATACGGCGCGCCTCCGCACGGCGGCATTGCGTTTGGTTTTGACCGCTTATGCTCTTTGTTTGGCGGCGCAGACAGCATTCGCGATTTTATCGCTTTCCCTAAAAATAATTCGGGGCGCGATGTGATGATTGATGCGCCAAGTGAAATCAGCGAAGAACAATTAAAAGAGTTAAGTATTGAAACAATTGTTCATCAAAAATGAATTGGTTCGGCTACATAGCATTTTTATTCATCGGCATTATTCTCGGATTAATTGGCGGCGGCGGCTCTATACTTGGTGTTCCCGCGTTGGTGTATGTTATGGATTTTCGTGCTGAAACGGCAACCATGTATTCTTTGTTTGTTGTGGGATTAACTTCTTTAATCGGTGCGTTTTCTTATTTACGCAAAGGCGAATTAAGCGCGGAAGCCTTATTGCGTTTTGCTTTGGCTTCTATGGTGGCGGTGTTTTGCACACGCAAATTTATTATGCCTGCCATTCCTGAACAGATGATGTTGTTTGGTGCGTACATTTCAAAACACACACTCATTATGATTGTGTTTTCGGTTTTAATGCTTGGTTCGTCTTACAGCATGATACGCAAACGCAAAGCAACTAATTTAAGTCGCTTGAGGTGGGAAGAGTTTAACCGCAGTCCTGTGGGTTTACCGTTTATTATTTTGTTGGGAATTGCTGTGGGCATTCTTACAGGCTTTGTTGGCGCGGGTGGCGGTTTTATCATTGTTCCCGTTTTAATGTTTGTGCTGCAACTCAATTTCAAAAAAGCAATCGGCACGTCTTTGTGCATTATCGCAATCAATTCGTTAATTGGTTTTACAGGTAATATCGGTAATCAGCACATTGACTGGAAATTTTTAATCATCATTTCTGCCATTTCAGTTCTTGGAATTTTAATCGGCTCTTTGTTATCGGGAAAAATTTCGGGAAGAAAACTAAAACCTGCTTTTGGTTGGTTTACGCTTTGTGTTGGGGTGTTTGTTCTTTTTAAGGAAATTTTTGTTTAATCGTAAGTCATAAGATTATAGTCGTAAGTCTTACTTATATGAACAAAGGACTAAAATCTTACGACTTATGACTAACGACTAAGAAACAACACTTTTCATCTGCAAAAACATATCGTTAAAACGTTTTCGGGTGGTTTCAATAAAATCGGGTGTAATTAGTTTTTTCAGGTTTTCCACGCTTTTCACGTCTTCCAAATAAAATTTAAAGGTTTGTTCCATTGCTCCTGCTTCAAATTTTACCTGAAATTTATCGTTCATTTGAAAAATGCTGATTGTCATGCTTTCGTGCGGTATGCTGTCAATTATTCTCATACAAAAAATTATTTTTTCTTTTTTTCTCTGTTTTCAATTTCCCAAATAATTTCGGCTTCACGCACTTTTTGAAACGCTTTTCTGAAATCCAGCAAGTTTTTAAAGGCACTAATTGGTCCTGTGTTGCGGTCGCCGTCTTCGTGAATACGGCTTTGTATGGCGTGTGCCAGCAACACAAAATGTTCGCGGTTGGCTTTTTTTAAAAACTCCTCGGCTTTGTCATCGCCGTTAATAATGTTGGCGCAAGCCGCCCACTCAAAGGCTTTTGCTTTCATTAAAAATTGAAAGGCTTTTTCATCGTCCCAAATGGCGTTTACAAAAGCGGCTAAAATAAGGTGCTTTTTAAGCATTAAATATTTAAAGGCAATTTTATCATCGCGAATGGCATCAAGCGTGGCAATGAGTTCGCGGTAGCCGTTATTCATTAACCAGTTAAACGAAGCCACCTCGTTAAACACATATTTTGTAAAGTGATGTATGGTTTCGGCAGAGTAATGTTTCATGGTTTATTCTTCTTCGTTGTCGTTTAAGCCTAAATCTTTTTCGCGCTTCACTTTTCTCTCTCTCATGTTAAATAGTTCAATCAGCAAAGCAAAGGCAAGGGCAACGTAAGCGTAATTTTTGTTCAGCTCAATGTGTTCGTTTTCGGGTAAGCTGAAGTTGTAACAATCTATTAAACCTTCGCCCAGAAGTATGCCGCCTACCACTAATAAAAACGCCAAGGCAATCATTTTAATGCCCTGATTTTTATTGATAAATGTTGCCACGCTGCCGCTGAACAATATCATTAAAATCATGCTGATGACTACGGCGCAAATCATAATCAGCACCACACCGCTTACGCCAACGGCTGCCAAAATACTGTCGAAACTAAACACAAAATCAATAATGATAACTTGAAGAATAATGGTGCTGAATGTGCTTTTGCCTTTTTTTTCGTTGTGTTCAATTTCGTCTTCGTCGCTGTAAATTTTTTCCCGTATTTCCTGCCATGTTTTAACGAGCAGAAAAATACCGCCGCCGATTAGAATTAAACTTTTGCCGCTTATACCATAATTGCCGATATGAAAAAGCGCGTCTTTTAAGCCTGCAATCCAACCGATAAAAAACAATAAAATACAACGTATGATTAATGCCAACGAAAGTCCGATAGTGCGAGCTTTAGCCCGTTGCGAAATGTGAAGTTTGTTTACGGCAATGGAAATAAAAATAATGTTGTCAATGCCAAGAATGATTTCTAAAATGGACAGAGTGATTAACCCGATAAGACCTTGAAGCGTAAATAAAGCGGAAATATCCGCCGACCAATCGTGCATTTTTACAGAATTTTCGGACAAAGATATTCAAATTCCACCTCCTAACGTAAATTTTTTTAATTTGAAAATCAATCTGTTGTAAAATAATTTTTGTTTTTAAGATACTATGTATTGCATAATACTATTTAAAACATTTATATTTGCATCGCATAATAGATTAAACATTATTGAATGAAAAAAATTATCACATCGCTTTTTGTTTGCCTGTTTTCTTTTGCAACGCAGGCACAAAACAAAATTTTGATTTCAGGAAACATTGCTGACAACGCAACTAAAGAACCTTTGCCTTTTGTTTCGGTGTCATTAAAAAAACAACTGATTGGAACAGTAAGCAACGAAAACGGAAATTTTGATTTGTATGTTTCTGATGAGATGATGAACGA
>JAHBTI010000038.1 GCA_019638705.1 Bacteroidota bacterium | reverse complement strand
TAGCACCTATGGCAAACAGGGTTACCTGATTTCCGCTGCATATTACCGTGGCGCTGGCATTTACCGTTGGTGTCGGCACAGCAAAGTCCACCGAAGCATTATAAACGGCAGTTGTTATACAGTTGTTTGAAGGATTACCATTCATACCCACTACGGTGTAAGTGGTAAAGCCTGTTACCACAGTCGTTTCGCTGGTGGCATTTGAACCTGAAAACCATGTGTAAGTGCTTGCACCTGATGCGTTAAGCGTTATCGGTGAATTAACACAAAGACTGGTGCTTGGTCCTGATATTTGAACATTGGGAGGAGCTACCACGTTGATAAGCTGCGTGGTACTCGACGGGCAGCCCAATGCGCTCAAACCATTTACTACGTAATTGGTTGTGCCACCCGGGCTAACCACCACTTGCGAACCTGTCTGACTAACGGTTGTCCATGTGTATGCGTTTGCACCGGTTACCGATAAGGTCGTTGTCCCGCCTGTACACACCTGATTGGTGGTGGTTGTAACCACCAATGTCGGCGTTGGGTTTACCGTAATGCTTGTTACTGCCGAGGTTGTGCCGCAGCTGTTTTCTGCTGTTAAAGTGTAATTATTAACGCCTGTGGCGGGGATAAAAGATACGCCTGTTTGCAAACTGTTACTCCAAGTGTGGGTTAAAACTCCAGTACCAGTATAGTTTACCGTTGCCGTGTTGCCGCTGCATAACAGATTGTTTGGGGCGACGTTGGCTATTATGCTCGGCAGACTTCCAAAAACAGTAACCTGAACAGTATTGGAAGTGGACATACCCGAAGTGTTTGTGCCCTGCACAGTATAAACAGTTGTTACCGTAGGGCTAACCGAAATGCTTGCCGAGTTTGAACCTGCAAAATTACCCACAGGCAGCCATGTGTATGTATTTACACCGCTTGCTGTTAAAGTAGTGCTGTTGCCTGAGCAAATTGCCGTTGGTGAAGCTGCAATATTTATAAATATTAAGGGGGTGATAATGACATAGCCGTCACCTGTATTTACGGGGTTGGTTACAAAACCCGATTGACCGAACATGATAGTTGTGCCGTTGCTTACACCGCCTATGTAGGAAGAACCGCCGCCGCCGCCACTATGTACAGCCCCTCCTGCTGAGCCGCCATAATATCCACCACCACCACCACATCCTGTCCAACCACTTGATGCAGCCGTGCTTGAATGAAAACCTCCTACACCTAAAGCTCCTGCACCAACAGTACTGTTAGATTCTGTTGTTCCTGCGCCACCTGCACTTTGAGTTCCTCCTTGACCTATCCAATAACTACCAAAAGCTACACCGTTGCCTCCATTAGTACCACCGCCATGACCACCGGTATATCCATATTGACCGGGCACAGAACCGCCACCGCCGCCGCCGGCAACAATTACCCTGTTTGCATAAACAGCATTTAAAGTGGTTCTAACATCTGTGCCTCCGCCTCCACCACCACTCGTACCATAACTTGCATTACATGAACCATTGCCACCACCGTTCCAACCGCCAAGCGCGTTACTCGAACCTGTTACATTGATTGCCGCACCAACACCGCCAACATAAATATATAACGTTGTTGGTGATGATAGGGTGATAGTACCTGTTGAATAACCACCTTTCCCGCCATTAGCAGTACCGCCATTCGCACCCCAACATTCTAATCTATACATACCTGCCGAAGCATTGAGGGTTTGCACCGCACCTGTATAACTATAAGTGATAGGTGTTTGCGCTTTTGCGTTAAAAAACACCAATGATAACATTAAAGACAATGTTGTTTTTGTAATAAGAGAATAATATTTTTTCATCATAATTTCTTGTTTTTAATTCAGTGCTAAAGATATTTCATAAAAATTGTAAAAACAATTTTTTTACAGCTATGTTGTAGAAATGAACAATTGTCTGTCTCTACGTCGAAAACAAATTTCTTACTTTTGAAAACGTTTTTTTTCAATCCAAACACTATGCTCAATCCCGAACAAATAAAGCAATCTGCACAAAACTATTTTCAAAAAATTTTGAAGATACGAAGGCATTTACATCAAAATCCCGAATTGTCTTTTAAAGAATTTGAAACTTCAAAATATATTCAAGCGCAATTAAAAGAAGCAACTATTTCTTTTACTTCGGGGCACGTTGGGACAGGAATTATTGCTTTAATCAAAGGTGAAAATCCAGATAAAAAAACGTTGCTGTTGCGGGCAGATATGGACGCGCTGCCCATTGAAGAAAAAAACAATGTTGATTACAAATCATGCAACACAGGTGTCATGCACGCTTGCGGACACGATGTTCATTCTGCCTGTATGTTGGGCGCGGCGTTTATTTTAAACGAACTGAAACATGAATTTGAAGGCACGGTAAAAATTATGTTTCAGCCGGGTGAAGAGGTTTTGCCGGGTGGCGCAGGTTTAATGATAAAAGACGGTGTGCTTGAAAATCCTAAAGTGGATAAGGCTTTGGCACTTCACGTTTTTCCGAGTATGGAAGTAGGTAAAGTTGGTTTTAAAAGCGGTATGTATATGGCAAGCACCGACGAACTTTACATTACCGTGAAAGGCAAAGGCGGGCACGCCGCCATTCCCGCAGATTACAACAATCCGCTGATTATTGCTTCTGAATTGCTGTTGGAAATAAATAATCGTTTTAAAAACAATACTATTCCAACCGTTGTAGCTTTTGGAAAAATTGAGGGTAAAGGCGCAACCAACGTTATTCCGGAAACGGTTGAATTGGCGGGAACTTTCCGCACGATGAACGAAGAATGGCGAAGCAATGTTCATACACAATTACAAGAAATTGTAAATGCCGTAGCGAAAAAAAATAATGCAGAAATTACGTTGCGCATTGAACACGGCTATCCTTTTTTGGTAAATGATGAAAATTTTACTGAAAGTTGCCGTGAAGCTGCGAAAAACTATTTAGGAAACGAAAATGTGGAAGAATTGCCTGTGCGCATGACCGCCGAAGATTTTGCTTTCATTTCTCAAAAAGTGCCGAGTTGTTTTTTTCGTTTGGGCACAGGCAACACATCAAAAAATATTACTTCAGGCGTTCACACCCCCACGTTTGACATTGACGAACACGCTCTTGAAACGGGTGTGGGGCTTTTGGCTTGGCTTGTTCTGAATGAGTTGGAAAACTCTAAATCCTAACCTAATCGTGGCAGCACTCACACAATTTCCTACCTTTAAAATCGTTATTGTATGGTGCGTTTTTTGCGGCGGTTAGGTTTCCTGATTGTGCTTTCTTTTTTTGTGATAAAAGGAAGCGCGCAGCCATTTAATCCCAAACAAAAAAAATTGTACAAAATTTTTGGCGATACCTTGGTGCTGGACAGTTTAAGCCTTGTTCCGGGGAGTGTGAATTTCAGCGGCTTTTCGGCGAATGACAGTACAGAGCAGCCAACAATTGATTATAAAAATCACGCCATTATTTTTCACGGAAAAAAGCCCGACAGCATTTTGGTTTCGTATCAGCGTTTTCCTTACAATTTTGAAAAGGAATATTTTCACAAAGACCCAAATGCGCTCTATACCGATTTTTCAAGACCAAACAATCCTTTTACCATTCGCTACGACAACACTCAGCAAAATTTATTGCAGAACGACGGCTTAACAAAAAACGGAAACATTAGTCGCGGCATTTCCTTTGGCAACAATCAAGACGTGGTTTTAAACTCCAATTTGAATTTGCAGGTAAGCGGAAAACTTACGCCCGAAATTGATTTAGTCATGGCGGCAACCGACAACAACATTCCGTTTCAGGCTGACGGCACAACGGCGCAATTGCAGGAGTTTGACAAAGTTTACATTCAGTTAAGCAATTACAATACAAAGATGATTGTGGGCGATTATCAGCTTTCGCGTCCGCAAAATTCTTACTTTATGAATTTCTACAAACGTGCGCAAGGTTTGTATTTGGAAAATTCTTATCAGGACAGCGCGGCAAAAAAGCCTTTGATTTTTAAAACACAGGTGTCGGGCGCAGTTTCACGCGGGAAATTTTCGCGTCAGATTTTTTTCGGTACGGAAGGCAATCAAGGTCCGTATCGTTTACGGGGCGCAGATAACGAACCTTTTATTATTATTTTAAGCGGCACGGAAAAAATTTACATTGACGGAAAGCTCTTACAACGCGGTCAGGAAAACGATTACATTATTGATTACAATACAGGCGAACTCACGTTTACGGCAAGGCAACTCATCACAAAAGACAAACGCATTGTAGCGGAATTTCAATACGCCGAACGGAATTATTCGCGTTCCTTATTTTTCTTTGGCGAAGAAGTGCAAACAAAAAACGCCCGCTTTTATTTTAATGCCTACAACGAACAAGACAATAAAAACAGACCATTGCAACAACAACTCTCGCAAGACCAAAAAATTTCGCAGGAACAAAAAAATGTGCTGATTGGCGTTGGCGATTCTTTGAATGATGCCGTTTACAGCGGTGTGGCGCAAGTTCCTTTTAATCGCAGCGATGTGTTTTATAAAAAAACAGACACACTTGTAAACGGATTTCACGACAGCATTTTTGTTTACAGCACCGATTCTGTTGTGGCGAAATACCGTTTAACATTCAGCAATGTGGGCACGAATAAGGGCAATTACATTCAAATAAGTTCTGCCGCCAACGGAAAAGTATATCAATGGATTGCGCCTGTAAACGGCATTCCGCAAGGAAATTATGAGCCTGTTATTCCATTGGTAACGCCAAAACAATCGCAAATGCTCACGGGCGGAGTTTCGTATTCACTCACACAAAACAACTCTTTAAATGTTGAGGGCGTTTATACAAAAAACGATGTAAATAAATTCAGCACAAAAGACAAAGGCAATGACGAAGGCAGCGGCGTGAAACTAAGCAGCAGAAATCAAACCGTAATTCGTGAAGACAGTTTGAAGCAACAAACAAAATTAATTTATAACGTGAATTATGAATTTGTGCAGCAACGTTTCAAACAAATAGAACGTTTCCGCAGCATTGAGTTTGACCGCGACTGGAACAGACCACTGACGGGCGTTTTGAAGAATGACCAAAGTATTGCAAGCGCAGAATTGGGCTTAATGAAAAACGCCAACGGAATTTTATATTCGTTGAATTTGTTTAACGAAGGAAAAGATTACGAGGGTTTGCGGCACAACGTAACAGCCAATTATCAAGACAAAAAATTTAGCGGAAATTATTCAGGAGCTTATTTAACCACGCAAGACAAATCCATTTCTCAAAATTCAAATTTTTACAGACACAAAACTTTGTTGTCGCAAAAAATTAAGCGCGTAAAAATTGCATACAACGATGAGTTTGAAAACAACATTTTTGTAAATTCTAAAAATGACAGCTTACGCCCGAATGCTTATCAGTTCTGGGAATGGGAAGGAAGCATTTCAAACGCCGACAGTTCAAAAAACAATGTGAAAGTTTTTTACAGAGAACGCCGCGATAAACTTGCTTATTCCGACAGATTGCAAGACAGTACCTTTGCGCGCAATATCGGTTTTCAAACAAGCATTTATTCCATAAAAAATAATCCGTTTACCGTTTTGGTAACATACAGAAATTTAGAACTGAAACGCAACAACATGAATTTAAAACCCGACAATACTTTGCTTAACCGTGTGGAATACAATCCGCGCTGGTTTAAAGGATTAATTACTTCCAATGCCTTTTATGAAACAGGTTACGGCATGCAAAACAAGCAGGAGTTTTATTATTTGCAGGTTGCGGCGGGGCAAGGGCAATACGCTTGGAACGATTACAACGGTAACGGAATTAAAGAAGTGAACGAATTTGAGATTGCACAATTTAAAGACCAAGCACAGTACATTCGCATTTACACGCCAACAAATCAATATCAAAAAGTGTTGCAAAATCAAATGAGTGTGTCGTTGAATGTGCGCCCTGCTTCGCTTTGGCGAGATACAAAAAATGAATTTGTGAAATTTGTAAACCGCTGGAGCTTGCAAACCGCTTTGCGCATTGATAACAAAATTAAAGATACCGTTCAGACACGAATAAAAGCTCTCAATCCCTTTGCAACTGTGGCAGACACGTTTTTACTCGGCGCAAACAATAATTTACGCCAAAGTGTTTTCTTTAATCAAACCTCTGCCGTGTTTGGCGCAGATTACACTTACACCGAAAATAAATCCGTGCAACTGCTCACTTACGGTTTGGAAGCAAAAACTTTGTATTCGCACGAAGTAAAGTGGCGTTTTAATTTTTTTAAAGCATGGTCAATAAACAGCAGCAATACCACAAGCGTGAAAGGAAATAATTCCAAATTTTTCGCAAGCAGAAATTATCACATCAAAGGTTTGGAAACCGAGCAAACACTCATCTTTCAGCCGAACACGATTTTTAGAATAAGCGGCATTTACAAATACGGCGACAAACAAAACACCATTAAAAACGAATACGGAAATTTTCAGCAAGCCTACATCAATACTGTGGCAATGGAATTAAAATATAATCAAACTGAAAAAGGAAGTTTGACGGGGCGCGTGGATTACATTAACATCAGTTACAACGATGATACCAATTCTTCAGTAGCTTACGAAATGCTGAACGGCTTACAAACAGGCAACAATTTTACCTGGGAACTCACATATCAGCGCAACATTGGCACTTACGTTCAAATCAGCATAAATTACAGCGGAAGAAAAACGCCGAATACCGCTGCTGTGCATTTGGGTGGTGCGCAGGTACGGGCGTTTTTTTAGATTTGACAAATTCAGAAAATTATCCAATCTAAAATTAGTAATTAACATTTTAATTTTGTATATTGGTGGAGTTTAAAAATTAAATCATCATGAGAACACGTTTTATTTACACATTAGCATTGCTTTTCTGTGCAAGCATCATTAAAGTAAATGCACAAGCAAATTCTGTTTTATTAAAAGACGGAGCAGGAACATTAATCAGTTCGCACAACTCTATTGGTAATGCTTACGCAGCTATTCCGGGAACACTCACACAACCTTACATCATTGAAATTGATGTTACATATACGGGAAGTGTGGAAACTTACCCTATTACGTTTGTAGCCAAAACCGGAGCAAGCGCAGTAAACACAATTACGCTGCGCCCCACATTGGGAGTAACTTCATTAACCATACAAACAACCATAGCTGTGGCAAATTCGGGTGTGTTTGTGTTAAACGATGCAGATTGGGTTGTTATTGACGGAAGACCGGGCGGTACAGGAAATACAAGTGCTTTGGTATTTAGTAATTTAAGTGTGGCAGCCAATGGTAATACAGTAGTGTTTATTAATGGCGCGTGCAATAATGTTATGCGCAATTGCATTGTTTTAAACGCTACCACAACCGGTACAGGGCGCGGAATATTTTTGGCGGCTTCTGCAAACAATGTTTCGGGTAATTCAAATAACTTATTTAAGTATGTTTCCTTAATCGGCGGAAGGTATATGTTTAATTCAAGCGGAACAGCATTAAATGCCAATACCGAAAATGTAATTTTTGGTTGCTCATTTCAAAACTCTGTGTTCGCCTCTTTTTGGGGACAAGCAGGCACTAAAAAAGTTACCTTTGATTCTTGCTCCTTTTCTGCAACAACCCCCGTTGGCAGCGGTTTGTATTTCGGTATTCTTTATGATTCGCAAACAGACAGTGCCATTATAAAAAATAATCGCTTTTATGATTTTCAGCATACAGGCACGGGAGAATTTAAGTACATCAGCGTGCGCACTGTAACGGGTGTTAATTTCACAGACGTACAAAATAATTTTTTCTCTTTGATGACAGGAAATTTTGCTCAAACAAACATTGGTTTGGTGGGATTTGCAGGAACAGATGCACACGCCCGTGTAATTCACAACAGTTTTAGAGTAGGCGGTGTGCAAACTGCTGCCGGAACAAATGGTGCGGTAAATTCTTCTGCATTAGTTTTAAGTAGCACTTCGGCACTTTCGGGTTACGAAATAAGAAATAATCTTTTTGTAAATGAACGCACGGGAGGAACAAACGTGCAACATGTGGGGTTTAACGTTACAAATGCAGCCCCTTCATTTACTATTCAAGATAACACTTACAATTCAACATCAGGAGATTTAGCGCGCTGGACAACTACCGCGTACAATACCATTGCAGGGTGGCAAGGGGTAGTGCCGGGTGGAGAACCGAATGCAAATAATGCTGCGTTTAGTTATGTTTCCAATAACGACTTGCATTTGAGTACTCCTACCAACACAAATTTATTAGCTCCTCAGGTATCGGGCATTACCACAGATATTGATGGAGCTGCTCGCCCTCTGTCCACATACAGAGGTGCAGATGAACCGATAACAGGTCCTGTTATATTCGTTAACAGCGGTGCTATTTGTTTCGGAGATTCATTTACAATCACGCCAAGCGGGGCAACAAACTATACTTATTCCGGTGGCAGTGCAGTTGTAAGTCCTACTGTAAGCACAAACTATACGGTAACGGGTGACAATAGTGCTATTGCTATAAGTGTCGTAACAGTTTACACCTTGCCCATTGTTAGTGCAAGCAGTGGCTCTATTTGTGCCGGAGACATTTATACAATGAGTGTGAATGGTGCAAATTCGTATTCTGTAAATGGCGTGGCAGAAAACAGTTTTACATTCAGTCCAAGCTCAACAAACACATACAGCATTACAGGAGAAGACACACACGGTTGCTTGTCAAGCAACACAGCAGTTGCTTCCATAACGGTAAACTCCTTGCCTGTCATTAATGTGAACAGTGGTGCTGTTTGTATGGGCAATTCTTTTACCATAGTACCAAGTGGCGCATTGAACTATAGCTATTCGGGAGGAAGTTCTGTTGTAAACCCCACCGTTAATACAAATTATACGGTAACTGGCGAAGATGCCAACTTGTGTTTAAACACGGCTGTAAGTTCAGTTTCAGTTCTCGCTTTACCTACTATCAGCGTTAATAGCGGTTCAATATGTGCAGGCGATTATTTCACAATAATTGCTTTGGGCAATGCAATCAGTTACACGTTTTCTTCAGGCGGCAGTAATGTAAACCCACCAAGTAATGAGAACTATACTGTAACGGGCAAAGATGCCAACGGCTGTCAAAACACGGCAATAAGTTCGGTAACTGTAATCTCGCTTCCAAATGTGAGTGTAAACAGCGGAGCTGTATGTGTGGGCAATTCTTTCACTATAATTCCAACGGGAGCAATTAATTATACATACTCAGGTGGCAGTAATGTGGTAACTCCAACGGCTAATGAGAATTATACGATTACGGGAACAGGCAGTAACGGCTGCAAAAATACAGCAATAAGTTCAGTAACAGCCATTGCCTTACCTTTGGTTTCATTAGCATCAGCCAACAGCAGCGTTTGTTTAAATGAACCTGCTGTAACGCTCAGCGGTTCTCCTGTGGGCGGAACTTACAGCGGAACAAACGTTTCTTCTTCGGTATTTACACCTGTAAGTACAGGCACATTTGCACCAACCTATTCATATACCAACCCAAACACAGGTTGTTCAAATACCGCTTCCGTTTCAATAGTAGTGAGCGCATGCACAGGATTAAGTGAAAATTCACACTTATCCGGTTTAATGGTATATCCAAATCCAACCGAAAGTAGAATTAACATAGAATTGAATAATGGTTTAGAGAAAAGAATCATGCTGATTGATATAACAGGAAAGATTGTTTATGAAACAAAAACCGCATCAAATTTTGAAACTGTTGATTTGACAAATTTTTCAAGCGGAGTGTATATTTTACATATTCAGTCTGACACACAAAATAAAATGGTGAAAATTATAAAACAGTAAAATATAAAAAGCCCGATTAAAATCAATCGGGCTTTTTAATTTAAAAAACGTTGAATAAAACTCTATATCTCTCCAATCACACTTTGCGAACCTTTCACCACATCGCCGATTTTCACATTCAGTTTTGTGCCAAGCGGTAAAAATAAATCAACGCGCGAACCAAATTTAATAAAACCCATTTCGGCACATTGTTCAGCTTTATCGCCCTCTTTGCAATACCACACGATGCGGCGCGCCAATGCCCCCGCAATTTGACGGAATAATATTTCTGTGCCTTTTTGGTGTTTTACTACAATGGTGGTGCGCTCGTTGTCGGTGCTGCTTTTCGGCTCCCAAGCTGCAAGGAATTTTCCCTCGTGATATTTAAAAAAACTCACCACACCGCCAATGGGATAACGATTAACATGAACGTTAATCGGGCTCATAAAAATACTTACCTGCAAACGCTTGTCTTTAAAATATTCCTGCTCGGTGGTTTCTTCAATTACCACCACTTTACCGTCGGCAGGCGCAATAATCAAATTTTCGCCTTGTGTAAATTTCCGTGCAGGATTTCTAAAGAACTGCAAAATGGTAATGATTAAAAATGCACTTAATATGTATGCAAACCAATGCGCAATAGTATATTCAGGAAAAAAATAATGTGCAATAAACGTAATCATTGCGCTGAAAACAAGAACGAGTAATAAGCTCGCCCTACCCTCTTTATGAAATTTCATACTTAAAAATTTTGGGCAAATATAACGGAAATGAAATTACTTCTTCACCACATTGCCTGAAATTCCATTAAAATGACAGATGCAAATTTTTTTCCTTTGTGCTTTTCACAACCCTCTGCTTAAAACATAGATACCACGTTTTTTTCTTTGGCTTTGTTTTTTTCTACTTTTGTTTTAGTCTGATTATTTTCCGCACTCATGTTAATTCAAATTTGTAAGAGAAAAAGTGTTTTTTTGTTGTGTGTGTTTACATTCGCAAAAATCTCGGCGCAGGAAAAATTGGGCATGAGTAACAGCAATTATATGCCCTCGTATGGTGTATTTTTAAATCCTTCAAACAGCGTAGATAACTGGACGTATCAACAAATAAATTTCGTGGGCATTAATGCGTACTTTATGAATAACATTGCCTACCTGCCAAAATTCAGCGTGTGGAATTTGGCAAAAACACAGGATTTCGGCAGTGTGAAACCAAGCAATTTAAAGCTGAAACAATTTTTGTTTGCCAATGCCGAAGCCCTTGCCCCCTCTTACTTTATAAGCAAAGGCTTGCTTGGCGGCGGTTTGTTTGTGCGAGGCAGAACAGTTGCCAATTTTACCAACCTGCCGTATAAACTAACAAATATGATGTTTTCGCAAGATGAGTCTGCCCAAACATCGGGGGAGCTGAACCAAAAAAATTTACGATTCAGTAATATGAGCTGGATAGAAGCAGGTTTAAATTTTGGCGGCATTATCAGGCGCGACAGACTTACGCTGATGACCTTAGGCGGAAATTTAAAATACATTTCGGGGATAAACATTGCTTACGGCTACTTGCAGGAATTGAGAGGTTTTTACACCGAATCTACTACCGACATTCAATCACTGAAAGGCAAAGTGCGTTACAACCAATCTGCGCTAAACAGCGGCAAAGGCGTGGGTTTAGACGTAGGATTTACTTACAAAAAAATGCTTGGCGTGGTAAAAAATTATTATACGCACTCGCCAAAATCAAACTGCAAATTTGTGGATTATAAATACAAGTTCGGCATTTCCTTACGCGATGCAGGTTTTGTGAGGTTCAACAAAAACACAAACAAGTTTGATGTAAGCGGTTCGCGTTTTTTTCCGTTCATGCCGTCGGGCGGATATTTAGATATTTTGGAAAACAATTTCAGCACTTCTACCGTTACCAATGCTGCAATTATGGCTTCTCTGCCTTTGTCGGCTTCGGCGCAGTTTGATTACAATTTTGAAAACAATTTATTTGTAAACGTTACGCTTGTAAAAAATTTGGTGCTTAATAGAATGACGGGGGTGCAAAGCGCGAATTTAATTTGCATTGCACCGCGTTTTGAAATGAAACAGATTGAAGTGTCGTTGCCGCTTACGCTTCATCGGTTTTTATATCCGCAATTGGGTTTTGCGTTCAGATACAGAAGTTTTGTGCTGGGTTTTGATAATGTGTTTCCGCTTGTTATAAAGAAAAACACTTACGGCGCAAACGTGTACATCAGCATTGGTGCAACAGCCTTTATCAATCGCGATTGCGACCGCGTTGCCAACAGTGTTGATAATTGCCCGTCATGGCTGAAAGTGTTTAAGCCGAAACAAAAAAGGCGGAAAAGGAAATAGTAAGTTCTTTAACGTTTCTTCATCAACGCCGAAGTAATAAACGCGCCGCTTAAACCGATAATGAGCAAAGGCAATAATTTTCCTGTTGAGGCTTTAAAAGCCGATAAATCCTGAATTTGCTCTTCAATAATTTTAGGGAAATCTTCGGTATTTATTTTATCGGGCAGTTGCGATTGCATTCTTTGCAAAACTTCCAAATAGTCATTACTGTTATAATATTGAACGGCAATTTCTTTAAACTTCCAATTAAATTCAATGTAGTGATATACGCCCAAAACAACTATTCCCACCGCCAACACGGTTAGTGCCATGCGCATAGCCTCGCGCCCACTGATAGCACCCTCGTAATCTTTGTCGCGCACCTGATGAATGGCGAGGTAGAAAAACGGAAGTATAAGAAAAACGCTCACAATGTTGGAATAATAAAATCCGAATTTGGTGAGTGTAAAACCGCCCAAAAGAATAATTAATTTAAAAACAATTACCGTAAGAGAGTACAGCAAACCAAAATTTAGTGCGCGTTTGTTCATGTTCTTAGCCGTTCATGCTGATTAAAAATTCTTCGTTGCTTTGTGTGCGGCGCAGGCGGTCAAGCAAAAATTCCATAGCTTCCTGCGGGTTCATGTCGCCCAAATGTTTGCGCAAAATCCATAAGCGACTTAGCGTTTCTTTGTCAATCAACAAATCGTCTCGGCGCGTTGATGAAGCCAGCAAATCAATGGCAGGATAAATTCTTCGGTTAGATAATTTTCGGTCTAACTGCAATTCCATGTTACCTGTTCCTTTAAATTCCTCAAAAATTACTTCGTCCATTTTTGAGCCCGTTTCAGTTAAAGCAGTTGCAAGAATGGTGAGCGAGCCGCCGTTCTCCACTTTACGCGCTGCGCCAAAAAAACGTTTTGGTTTGTGTAAGGCGTTTGCATCAACACCACCTGTCAACACCTTGCCGCTTGCGGGCGATACGGTATTATAAGCGCGAGCCAAACGAGTAATGCTGTCCAACAAAATCACAACATCATGTCCGCACTCCACCATGCGTTTTGCTTTTTCCAAAACAATGTTGGCAATCTTAACGTGCTTTTCTGCAGGTTCGTCAAAGGTGCTTGAAATGACTTCGGCTTTTACGCTGCGCGCCATATCGGTAACCTCTTCGGGGCGTTCGTCAATCAATAAAATAATCAAATAAATTTCAGGATGATTGTAAGCAATGGCATTTGCCACATCTTTCAGCAAAACGGTTTTACCTGTTTTTGGCTGCGCCACAATTAAGCCGCGTTGCCCTTTGCCAATGGGCGAAAACATATCCATCACGCGGGTGCTCATGGTTTCCTGCGGATGTCCTGTTAATTTAATTTTTTCATACGGAAACAACGGCGTGAGGTAATCAAAAATTACGCGGTCGCGCACATACGAGGGGTCGCGTCCGTTAATTTGGTCAACTTTAATTAAAGGAAAATATTTTTCACCTTCTTTTGGCGGGCGCACACCGCCTGTAACCACATCGCCCGCTTTTAAACCAAACAGTTTTATTTGCGATTGCGACACATACACATCATCGGGTGAGTTTAAATAATCGTAATCTGCGCTGCGCAAGAAGCCGTAACCGTCGGGCATGGTTTCCAGCACGCCTGTAACAAGCACAATGTTGTCAAAGTTGTAATAAACTTTTTCGGGTTTTCTAAATTCCTCTTTTTGTTCCTGTTCGTTGTTGGCGGGCATTTCTTCTTCGCCTTGCTGCGGATTTTCTTCCGAAACACTTTCCGTTTCAGATGTTTCTTCGGGTTTCGCTTCTTCGCTCACAACAGCGGGCGCACTCATTTCTTCATCGCTGTCGGGTGTTGAAACGGTATCCTGAACGGTATCTTCAATAATGGGGTCTAATTTTACGCGGCGCGGGCGTTTTTCTTTTTTCGGTGCGCCGTTTTCGTTGGCATCTGCCTGCATTTCTTTTTTGGAAAATTTTTCAAGCAATTCTTTTGCCAGTTCGGCATTTGCGCTTTGGGCATCAATAATTTTCATCACCAAATCGCCTTTGCCCAAACCCTCGCTTTCCACAGAAAAGGCTTTGGCAATTTTTTTCAGTTCGGGCACAGGGCGCGAACTCAAGTCAATAACTTCAAACATAGTTTAAATAAAAAAGAATTTTTTCAATTTAGAATTCAATATTTTTTTGGATTGTTGGCTGCAAGAAAAAAAGGCAGCCGCGAAACATGGTGCAATATTAGGTAAAATGTTTTGAATGAAAAAAATAAAATGTTTGCATTATTTATGTGAGCCTGATTTCAAGCGAAAGAGTATTAAATCAGTATCTTTACGCCCTTTCCAAATAATGAAAACCAAAACTTTAAAGAAAAATAAAGTAAACGTTGTAACGCTTGGTTGCAGCAAAAACCTTGTGGACAGCGAAGTGCTGATGGGGCAACTGAAAGCCAACAAGTTTAATGTGGAACACGAAAGCACCGATGACGACCACCAAATCGTCATCATTAACACTTGCGGTTTTGTGGACAATGCCAAGCAAGAAAGCATTGACACCATTTTGCGTTATGTGGAAGCCAAAAAAGAGGGCGCAGTAGAAAAAGTGTATGTTACGGGCTGCCTGAGCGAGCGTTATAAAAAAGATTTGGAAGTTGAAATTCCTGAAGTAGATGCCTACTTTGGCACACGCGAACTTCCTAAGATTTTAAAAACATTAAAAGCGGATTACAAACACGAATTGGTTGGTGAGCGTTTATTAACCACACCGCAACATTACGCCTATTTTAAAATCAGCGAGGGTTGCGACCGACCTTGCTCTTTTTGCGCTATTCCTTTAATGCGCGGAAAACACATCAGCGTGAGTATGGAAGAATTGCAGCAACGCGCCAAAACCCTTGCAGCAAAAGGCACAAAAGAATTGTTGCTCATTGCGCAAGATTTGACTTATTACGGATTGGACATTTACAAAAAACGCGAACTCGCTGCTTTAATTGACAAACTCAGCGACACCGAAGGCATTGATTGGATACGTTTGCATTATGCGTTTCCGAGCGGTTTTCCTATGGAAGTATTGGACGTGATGAACGCAAAAAACAACGTATGCAATTATTTGGATATGCCTTTGCAGCACATCAGCGATACTATGCTCACGAGTATGCGGCGTGGCACTACCAAACAAAAAACCATTGATTTGGTAAATAAAATTCGTGATAAAGTGCCGAACATTGCTTTGCGCACCACGCTGATAGCGGGTTATCCAAGCGAAACCGAAAAAGACCACGAGGAAATGCTGCGTTGGGTGGAAGACACAAAATTTGAACGCTTGGGAATTTTCACCTACTCGCATGAAGAAAATACACACGCTCATTCATTGAAAGACGATGTGAGCGAAAAAACAAAACGTAAACGCGCCGATGCGGTTATGGCAATTCAGCAGGAAATTTCATACAAACTCAATCAGCAAAAAATCGGGCAAACGTTTAAGGTATTGTTTGACAGAAAAGAGGGCGATTACTTTATCGGGCGCACAGAATTTGACAGCCCCGATGTGGATAACGAAGTGTTGGTGAAAGCGGATAACGAAACCTATATAAGCACAGGCAGTTTTGCCGATGTAAAAATTACCGAAGCAAGTGATTTTGATTTGTACGGAAAATTGATTTGAATGTTAGGAATACCTATCTTTGATGTAATAAAATTGTAAATAAAAATGAGTAAAGAAGTAAAAAGCGTAGAATACGGCTTAGAAAAAATATTTGAAGGCGCACAGGATTTTTTGCCTTTATTGGGAACGGATTATGTAGAATTTTATGTGGGCAACGCCAAACAAGCGGCGCACTATTACAAAACCGCATTTGGGTTTCAATCGCTTGCATACAGCGGCTTGGAAACAGGAAACAGAGAAGCGGCTTCGTATGTGTTGGTGCAGGATAAAATTCGCATTGTGCTGACTACGGCATTAAACAGCAATTCACCAATCGGCGAGCACGTTAAAAAACACGGCGATGGCGTAAAAGTAAATGCACTTTGGGTGGAAGATGCGCGTAAATCGTTTGAAGAAACAACAAAACGCGGCGCAAAACCATTTATGCAGCCAACCGTTGAAAAGGACGAACACGGCGAAGTGGTGCGTGCGGGAATTTACGCGCCTTACGGCGAAACCATTCACATGTTTGTAGAACGTAAAAATTACAAAGGTCTTTTCTTGCCGGGTTATGTAGAATGGAAAACAGAATACAACCCAAGTCCTGTGGGCTTTAAATATGTTGACCACATGGTGGCAAACACAGGTTGGAACAGAATGAACGTGGCGATGAAATGGTACGAAGACGTCATGGGCTTTGTAAACTTTTTGTCGTTTGACGATAAACAAATCACTACCGAATATTCGGCTTTGATGAGCAAAGTAATGAGCAACGGCAACGGACGCATTAAATACCCGATTAACGAACCTGCCGAAGGGAAAAAACGCTCGCAAATTGAAGAATACATTGATTTTTATGAAGGTGAAGGTGTTCAGCACTTGGCTTTGGCAACCGACGATATTATTCATACGGTAAGCCAGTTAAAAGCGCGTGGTGTTGAATTTTTGCCGCCGCCGCCGCAAGCCTATTATGATGAAGTGCCAAAACGTTTGGGCGTTCATAAAGACATGATGAAAGAAGATTTGAAAAAACTGCAAGACCTTTCTATTTTGGTTGATGCCGATGAGGAAGGTTATTTGTTGCAAATCTTTACCAAACCTTTGGAAGACCGACCAACCTTGTTTTTTGAAATTATTCAGCGCATGGGTGCAAAAGGCTTTGGTGCAGGCAACTTTAAAGCCTTGTTTGAAAGCATTGAACGTGAACAAGCATTGAGAGGAACTTTGTAAGCAAAATATAATTTGAAAAATTAAAACGCCGAAGGAAAATTTTCTTTCGGCGTTTTTGTTTATGCATAGAAACTTAACTTCCCATTTCTTTAGCTAAAGATAAAGAATCTCGTTGTTTGTAATAATTATCAATTTGTGTTTGAATATCCTCGTTAGGATTTTCCATTTGTTGTATGTTAAGTTCTAACCGTTCAGGCTCGTTATGATATTGAATATTCATCAGCACTTTCGTTGGAGTAACAAGAAAAATCAAACATAATGCTAACCAAAAAGATATTCTCAAAATATAATTTTTGTAATATTGTGTTAAACTTTCGTCTGCTTTCTTTTTCATAGAAAAACATACACCCAATAGTACAGGAGTTAAAATAATTCCAGTAATCAATTGAGCAGTCCCGTGTCCCGACCAATACTGTAATTTGAACAAAACACCATTTACAACCATTGACAATATAATTCCACCAACGATTGATAAAACAAGATTTTGTGTTTTTAAATTTTTGTCAGAGAAAAAATAAAAAGCAAATGGGAAATAAAGAATGGAAAGAAGTAACAGAGGGAATATTA
>JAHBTI010000037.1 GCA_019638705.1 Bacteroidota bacterium | reverse complement strand
CGGCTACTCGAAATGACAAAGGATACGCCCTCATGCTTCGGGCTACTCGAAGTGACAGGGAACTTTAAAGAACTTCAAGATAAATGTTAAAGAAACTGTAATAAAACTTGTTTTTTTAACAAAAAAGGGCATCTTTGCAATCGCTGAAAAAATTGAAAAAATCAATTTACATAGTATTTATCGTTTTTAGTGCGCTTTTTACAGCAAATGCTTACTCTTTTTCATTACCCGACGAGAAAAAACCGGGTGATGACAAAAAAGCCAAAACAAAAAAAGAAACGCCCGACAGCACAAAATTTGTTGTAAACCACGCCGATTTTAACGAACTGTCTGACATTGGCGAAGACAATCTGTCTATAGACACCACGCTTGCCGATTTTCCGAGCCACGATTTATACGACAACTGGAACACCGACAAAGTTCACCCTTATAATTTTAACGAAGCATTTAAGGAAGACAGCATAACACTCACCCTTATTCAGCCCGAAGATTGCGGATTTTCAATGCCGCACAAAGGCAATTACCTTACAAGTTTATACGGCTGGCGAAAATACCGTCCGCATTATGGAACGGACATTCGTTTAACCACGGGCGACAGCATTGTTTCGGTTTTTGACGGCATGGTACGCTACGCAAAATACTGTTACGGCTACGGAAACTGTGTAGTAGTACGCCACCGCAACGGTTTGGAAACGGTGTATGCGCATCTTTCAAAAATTTTGGTAAAACCGGGCGATAGCGTGGAGGCAGGCAATTTGCTTGGGCGCGGCGGAAACACAGGGCGTTCCACAGGACCGCATTTGCATTTTGAAATCCGTTATCTCGGTCAGGCGTTAGACACACAAGATTTTATTGACTACGAAAAAGGCAATCTCAAATCAAACACATTTACCGTTCGCAAAACCGATGTTGAAAATAAATACGATTTACGCGCCCTGCACGCCCGCCATTTGCAGGATTTGTACGGAAAAGACGGCTATGCAGGAAAATCGGGTTACTACAAAGTTCGCAAGGGCGATACCTTAGGAGCAATTGCAAGAAGAAACGGAACAACGGTAAAAGCACTTTGTCAGAAAAACAAACTTAAACCAACTTCTGTTTTACGCGTTGGGCAACGGATAAGAATTTTCTAATTCTCAACTGTCCGCTTTCTTATTTCTGCTGTTTCGGTAAAGTGTTACCGCCAACATTAAAACAAGCCCAAATCCTATTAGCCCTAAAATTCCTGTAAGAAAACCCGAATTGGATTTTGTTACCACCAAAAAAACGATGCCAACCAAAAACACGGTGGCTAATTCATTAAACATTCTCAGCTTAAACGACCCCCACTTAAAAATACCTTTGCTTTGTTGCATCAACATTCTTTGGCACTGTGTGTGATATACAAACAGCAAAGCCACTAAAATTAATTTAAGCAAAAACCACGATTGTGTGAGAAGAAACGGATTGAGGTAAATTAACCACAAACCAAACACAAGCGTTCCAATCATGGCAGGATAACCAATGATGTACCACAATCTTTTTTGCATAAACAGCAATTGTTTGGTGAGGATATTTTTTTCATTCTCTTCTTTTGTCTGCGCTTCGGCGGTGTAAATAAAAAGGCGCACCATATAAAACAGCGCGGCAAACCAAGAAACTACAAAAACAATGTGTAGAGCTTTAACGTATAAAATATCCATGCCGCGAAAATACTTAAATTTGCGTTCCAATTTTTTTACACGATTATGAAAGCCAAAACGCCTGCGCAAAGTTTAACCGTTAATACCGAAGTGGTGTTGCCAAACGATACCAACCATGTAGCCAATTTGTTTGGCGGAAAATTAATGCAGTGGGTGGACATTACCGCTGCTATATGTGCGCAACGCCATTGCGGTCGTGTGGTGGTTACGGCAGCAATTAATCATGTGTCGTTTGATAACCCCATAAAACAAAACAGTGTAGTTACGTTGGAAGCAAAAGTGAGCCGCGCTTTCACGTCAAGCATGGAAATTTATGTGGATGTGTTTGTTGAAAATCCCGCCACAGGTGCAAAAACAAAAAGCAACGAAGCTATTCTCACCTTTGTGGCTATTGACCAAAACGGCTCGCCCCTGCCCGTTCCGCCGCTTATACCTGAAACCGAAGAAGAAAAACAACGTTTTGACGGTGCATTAAGAAGAAGACAACTTTCTTTGGTAATTGCAAAAAGAATGAAAGCCAAAGATGCAACGGAATTAAAAGCTCTTTTTGATAAAGAATAACATCAAACAAAAAAGAGCGCGTTTAACTCTCTTTTAATCCCCTGCCTGCTTTGTTTATTTTGTTGTCGCGTTTCAGTTCGGCGATGATTTTGTCAAGAACACCATTTACAAAGGTTTTACTGTTTGGCGTGCTGTATTCTTTGCTGATGTCAATGTATTCGTTCAGCGAGGCTTTTACCGGAACGTTTGGAATGTGAAGAATTTCAGCCAAAGCCATTTCCATAAGCAACATATCCATATTGGCAATGCGTTCCAATTCCCAATTTTTTGTGTGTTTGTCAATCAGGGTTTCAAACTCTTGTTTGTACAAAATAGTTTTGTTAAACAAGAGGCTCATAAATTCCAAATCGTCTTTTTCGTCTTTTAGTAAAGGCAATGTTTTAAAATCTGCGCTAAAATCTTCAATGGTTCTAATCACAGAGTTAAATGCCACAAACGCATCGTCAGCCCAATAAATATTTTTTTCTTCAAGCAAACTTGCCAATACTTGATTTTCGCTTAAATGTTTGGTGATAAGTTCAATTACAAAATCTTTGTCTTCTTTTGCGCTTAAAGTTGGCGAAGCCATGTAAGTTTTATACGCATCACCGTTTCTGATTTCGTTAAACAATTTTCTTACCACATCAAAATCGCTTTGCCACGAAAGTTTGCGTTTCTCTAATTGCGTGTTTAATTCTTTGCTGTTTGCCATACTCACCAACAAAATGTTATCGGCAAATTTCATGTTCGGGCTTAAATCTTCTTTGGAGGGCAAGCGTTTGTTTTTGTTTTCGTCAATCATCACCATTGCCACATGGTGAATGTCTTTTATCAAGGCAAGAATGTAAAAGTACAAATCAGAAATTTTGTCAAGGCTTTTAAACATTTCTTTTTCAAAGTCCTTTGCGTTTCCTTTTTCTACCGCGAAAAATGAATACAAAGCCTGCATTACCTTTATTCTTAAAAATCTTCTGTTCAACATAACTATCTGCCTTTTTGAGCGGCGCAAAGGTAGATTTATTGGGGTAATTAGCAAAAATATAATCCGCTACAGATTACACAGAGTTTGATTTTAATTTTTTCAAAGTCTGAACTTAAAAAACTCGTCTGTATCAATTCCCATTGCCCGTGCTATTGTAAAAATAGTGCTGATTGTAGGATTTATGCGGGCGGTTTCTATTCTTGCTATTTGTATTCTTGAAATACCTGACTCAAAAGCAAGTTGCTCTTGGGTATATCCCTCACGTTTTCTGATTTCGGTAAAGCGCAGCGCAAATTTTTCTACGCCTTCTTTGTCAAAAACGAGTTTGCGTTTTTTTGTTTTTCTTGCTTTGCCCACCACGCTGCAAGTTTTTAAAACTCAAAAAATATTTTGTATCACTTGTGTTACATTTAAAATTTTATGTTTAAATTTGGAAAAGTGTTAAAAAGTTTAAAAGATTAATTTTTCTCACTATTTTCGTATGAGTTAAAAATTTCCGGTGCGGAAAGAAAACCTCAACATAAATCCATTTAAAAAAATTCTTTTTGAAAATAAATTATAAACATATAAAAACACCAAACACAATGAAAAAACACACTTACAACACCGCAAACACACACGCAAAAAGCATTTTTCTATTTTTTATTTTCCTGATGATGATGTCGGGAAACATGATTGCGCAACACACAGTAACGCCTGCGCCGCAAATTACGCCGGGCGGCTATTTTGACATAGTATATGACCAATACGGTAATCCATATAACTTGGCAGGTTTGAGTTTAACCTCAGGCAATCCTATGGGTAAAACCATTGGCGGTGGCGGGCAAACTATTAATTCCTTGCCGACAGCCTCGTGTTCAGCAGGCTATTTTAATGTGTATTATGCACCAAACACTTATTGGACAACAGTTGTCGCCACGCAAACCGCCCTGTGCCAAGTGTTGTTGGATATTTCCAATCACATTCCTTCACCGCTTTGGGGCAACGGAAATAAAATAAACATTTATTGCGATACCATTCCAAGTGGCGGCACTACTTTAGGAACAGCCTCCGCCTTTTTTTTAGTTCCCAATAACCCGAGTAATCCCAATCAGGGAATTATGAACAATGTGATGCAGCAAATGATTATTTCGGGGCAAGACCCTTACAGCAGCAGCACATCATCACAGTTTGCACCAAGTAGTTTTTATCACAGCTATATTACTATTAATGCCGCACCTGTGGGTGGGGCAGGGGCAGTAGGTTGGCATTTGGACAACACTTCCACAAATGTCAGTTCCACAGACATTGATTTTTATACTGTTTTTTTACATGAAATTATGCATGCTTTGGGCTTTATGTCTATGATTGACGGTAACGGCGTTTCAAAAGCAGGAGCGAGCCATAATTTCTTTTCTATTTACGACCAATATTTACGCAATGCTTCAGGACAAGCACTTTTAACAAGTGCAACTACATTAACCGCTCCTTATAATGTTACTGATTTTATTTTTTCGGGTTCTACTTTGGCTATTCAAAGCGGTTCAATTTGCTCAACAAGTGCCACCTACAGCAGCAGTAGTATAAGCAATATAAAAGTAAACTCATCTGTTGTTTTTTCACCCGGCAGCAGTTTAAGTCATTTTGATGATGCATGCAGCACGCCGACTAATTATGTACCTGCGCCAAGCTGTTCTCTCTCGCCGAACTACTTTGTGATGCACGCCGGAGCAGGTACAGGTTCATGTAATATAAGGCGTTACCCGAAAGAAGAAGAACGCTATGCCTTATGTGATTTGGGTTATGAGGTGAACAATACCTATACCAGTACCGCAGCGGATGCAAACCATACATACACAGGCAGCGCGTGCAGTGGTATAGGTGTGTGGGGTGTAAACGACGGCATACAAAACGGACTATATACCTACGCCTCTGCCGTAGGGGTAAACACCATAAGCATACCCATTACCGGAACAGCAGGAATTTTGGCTAACGATGCGACTACTGCTTCAACCATTGGCGGCTTGCAGGTGATATATAACAACGCCACTTACACCAACACAGGCAACGATTTACTTGTAACAGCAAGCCTAAGTGTAACGGGTTTGGTATTGATTAAATATTACCCTGAAACATCGGGCGGTGTGATAGGAAACGCCACCTACATTTATGTTTATTTTGTGCCGGGAAATTGCAGCCCGCCCAACTTTTGTAATATGGTACAAAACGGCGACTTTGAAAATACAATGTGTGGAAACGGAGTTTGCGGACAAATTTCGGGTGGTGGCACTTGTTTTAACCCTAATTTTCCGGCAGCCCTTAGTTGTTGGGGAACAGTAGATACGCCAGATTTACATACTTATTCATCTTGTTCTTTTCCACAATCCTATCTTGCGGGTAACGCTATGGGGAGTGATTACAATAGCAGCTTGGGTGCTAATGTTGTGGGCATAGGGGTAAGTCCCGGAATTTCTTATGAGGGTGTATCAACTATTCTGTCCACTTCTTTATCACCGGGACACTCCTATCAACTGTCTCTTGCTGCGTATAATGTATCAACCTTTGCGCCGGCACCGGAACCAAATCTCGGTCAGAGACCTATTGTTATCAGGGTTGCTTCACAACAGATAGCATCGGCAGTCCCTGTGCTTAGCTTAAATGTGCTTACGCAGTTTACGGTAAGTTCTTTAAATACATGGGTAACACTAACCAACACGTTTGTATTTCCTTCCTCTATCACTGTACCACACGGTGCTATTACCGTGTTTGCACATTCTTTAGTGGGGGCAGGCAGTACTTTTGGCTACGCTTGCATAGACAACATTTTTTTAGACGCCTTATCTACGCCTACATTCATCATTCCAAATTCCACAGTTTGCGGCACCTACCCTGCTCCTGCTTATACGATTACGACACCTTCGTTTACTAACCTTGCTCAATACGCTTCGCCTGTTTCAGGAACGTTTTCGGGAGTGGGTGTAACGCAAAATACCACGAGTGGGCAATACCATTTTAACCCGAGTGGCACTTTAACGACAGGCACTTATCCGATAGCATTTACATATTCCACTATGGGTGGCTGCGTAAATACCTTATACCAAAACATTAGTTTTATCAGCCCTACTGCCGCCATAGTTGCAAGCAGTAATACTATCTGCATAGGAGAAACGGTTACGCTTACTGCCATAGGAAACCTCACCGGTTTTATGTGGGGGTC
This sequence comes from Bacteroidota bacterium, assembly GCA_019638705.1. Taxonomy (GTDB): domain Bacteria; phylum Bacteroidota; class Bacteroidia; order B-17B0; family Aurantibacillaceae; genus Aurantibacillus. The sequence continues at coordinate 13,803 of JAHBTI010000037.1, read as the reverse complement.
ACCGTGGGACAACCTTAATGTTAATCCCCTTGTAGTAAGCCCTACGGTGAATACAAGTTATCTTTTGACCGGGGCTACCCCCTGCGGTCATATTGCCTCTGCACCCCCATTCACATATCCAAGCGCAAACATATATGTTAATCCCGTTCCTACGCTGACAGTTTCAGCTTCCAACACAGGAACGCTTTGTTTGGGTGCTACCACTACACTCACGGCGGCTGGTTCGTTTACCTCTGTTTTGTGGCAGCCGGGCGGCTATACCACAAGTGCCATTGTTGTAAGCCCTACGGCAGCTATTGTTTACACGGTAATAGCCAACCCGCTTTGCAGCCCTGTTACACAAACGTTAGCTTTTGATGTGGGTACGGTGAGTGTGGCTGCGCCTACATTAAACCTTTCATCTTCCGCCAACGGTGTTCTTTGTCCCGGAGCTTCGGTTACATTGAGTGCCATAGGCAACCAAACTTCTACCCTGTGGCAGCCGGGTGATTATACAACAAGTGTAATTGTTGTAACGCCCACCGTAACCACTGTTTACACGGTAACAGGCAATCCTGCCTGTGTAAGTGCCGTAGCAACCATAACCGTATTAGCCACCCCTATAGGCACTAACACTACCGTAAACCAATTAAGCACAACACTTACAAATTTTACCAGTAATTGGTCAGAAGTTTATTCCGTTAATGCCGATGTAACGGTAAACGGAGTGGTTAATTTTGAACATTCGGAATTTATTTTTGCGCCTAACGTAAAAATTACTGTAACCGCAGGCAGCGTGCTTAACATTAACCATGCTCACCTGTTTGCCTGTGCCGCTTATATGTGGCAGGGCATAGTGGTGCAAGACGGTGGGGCGGTGTACATTTTTAACGACAGCATGATAGAAGATGCCGTAACCGCCATTGACGCAAGCAACCAATACACAAGCACGGTACAGCCCATAATTTTAGCCCAATACGCTATTTTTAATAAAAATTATACTGACATTGCCCTGACCAATTATAGCACAACCACCGCCGGTGTTAGCGATGTTATGTACATAGACAACTGCGTATTTACCTGCCGCAACCTGTCTTTTGGTGTCAGTAGCAGCATTTATGACTTACGCTCTGCTACCTCCACCACCACAGGCTTGGCTGCGCCGTATTTACAAACATACAGCACAAGTATTTTGAAACTGCCTTACGGCTACATGGGTAAGCCACGCGGCATATATTTGGGCAATGTGGGTTATGTAACCGCAAGCGGCATTTATGAGGGTATAATAATAGGAGATATGTTAAACGCAAATTCTTTTAATTTATTTGACAATCACGGTGTATTCATCAACGCCGAAAACAGCAATCTTGCCTTGTATAACAACGTGTTTCAAAATCAGGTGGGCGGATTTATAGTAACGCCCATTGCGCCGAGCGCGCCTGTTATGTACGGACACCCTGCGGCGGCAGTTATGCACAGAACGTATGACAACCGCAAAACGCAATTAGACATGACTACATTCAGTGCATTCGGCACCGAAAGAGGCAACCGATTTTGGGATTGTAACCGCGGCGTGGAGGGACGAAACATTAATAAATTCAGCATGACGAAAGCCATTATGCGCAGCGCGCACACTTGGACGGCTGATGTTTTTGGACAATCGTATGTGGCGAGGGGCGAATACGGCGTAAACCTGCACAGCAACCGAATAGATTACAACATTAAGGATAACGAGTTTACCAACCTTAATGTGGGTATTGGCATACCTGTTACTTATTACGGAGGTACTGCCATTTCGGGGCTTGCGGTATATAACAATAAATTTAGTGCGCCAAGCACAGGTTTTATGGGCGCAGCCACTTATGTTTTGGGCAGCTTAAGTGTGCCGTCTAACACTACGGGTATGTATGATTTGACTGCAATACCAAGTACAACTTTAATCCCTAAGGGTATTGCCATAGTAAACAATACCGTAAGCGGCGTGTGGAACGGCTTTGGCATAAACGGCACTTCTTACCTCCCTGCGTGGATTGCCGCCAACGATGTTACCTTAACCGATGACAATGATTCGTGGGTTACCACGCAACACGGCATTGAGTTTTTAAACCTTTGGGCAAATGCCGATGAACAGCAACACATTTACTTAAACAGCGTGCATGGCATAAGCCCAAGCAGCACCTACACCAAAACCAACATGAGCCTTGTGTACGGCAACAATAACATAGGCTATATGTCGCCATTAATAAGCTGCAATACCGTAAAATACGCTCATAAGGGCTTTACCTTTGCAGGGCAAAATGCGCCGCTTACCACGCCGTATTATCCGTATCAGGGTACGCAATGGTTAGGCAATAAAATGGAAGACCTTAACAGGGGTATGTATTTGAAAGGATTTGCCAGTGCTTTTGGCGGCACGGTTCAGGGGGTTATAAGCCCACAAGGCAATGCTACGGCAGGTATGGGCAATGAATGGACTGCTGGTACTTATTCATGGACAGGTACTAATTATGGTATTCTTACCGATAATTCTTCACCTACTTTATCGCCTTTATATACTAACACGTTAAGCAATATGCCGCCAAATCCGAGTAATGGTAATGGGATTTCATCTTTGATATACGGAATTGGTAACGGAATTATTTCTGCTACGGGTAATTATGGTTGCAGCCCGCCCGCGCCGCTTATTGCCATTACTCCCGCTGCTGAAGACAACAGCTATCAAAGCTACTTAACCCGTGCCAATTTTTATCACTTTTTAAAATATAATCATAGCTTTAGGGCAAGCAATGCGGAGTTTAATGATTGGTATAACGACATGACAGCTACAAGTAATCTCGGATATTTAGAAAGCGCACAAGAACGTTTGTATAACGGCAATTTTTCGGGGGCGCGCGAACTGCTGAACGGCTTGACTGCCGACAATGATATAGAAGGTAACGACATCAATTATTATAATTTGTACGCCAATTATTTGGAAGCCCTGAATGAAAATACAATGTATGCCTCTGCCGACAGCCTTGCATTATTAGACATGACATATATGTGCCCTATTGAATACGGTTCAACTATATATAAAGCACGGGCTTTATACAGCGACATATACAGTGTGTTTATACGCTACGACGATTGCAATGCGGCAGAAATGGGCGGAAGATTTGCGGCAACTACACAGCAATCTGAAATTTTAAATCAATCTGAAATTTGGAATGTGGAATTATACCCTAATCCCGCGCAAAATGAAATAACAATTAAAAGCAACCACGAAAGTGAAGATTTGAATATTGTTATTACTGATGTGTTAGGCAGAATAGTACAACAAACACATTTAAAAATAAATGCGTTTGTTGCCAATGTAAAATTAGATTTGCTGAATGGTGCATATGTTGTAAGGCTTACGAATAATCAAAACAAAATTGTTTCTAAAAAATTACTGATTGCAAAATGAAAACTCTATTAGTTGTGTTGTGTTGTGTTGTGTTGTGTTTTAACACCGCAGCACAGCGCATTGCTAACTATATAAGCAACGGCAGTTTTGAGGAACATTACAGTTGCTCTTCTAATAATTACAATTCACTACTTGAAGTGAAAAATTGGTTAAGTATTGATTCTGTATGCAATGGTGGTGTTTGGTTGTCTGTGTGTAAAAACACAGTACCTAAGTGGAACTATGTATATCAGTACCCGCACTCAGGAAAATCATATGCTCTTACACTTTTGTACAACTATGAACTTCCGAATTACAGAGGATACCAAAAAAACCGTTTAAAAACTGTTTTACAGTCAGGTAAAACCTACTGTGTTAAATTTTATGTAAATATTGCAAATTCGAGTACACACGGTATAGATGGTTTTGGTGCTTACTTTGGCAGTAGCGAGATAGATACTATAACATACTGTAATACAGTATTAGATTATATTATACCGCAAGTGAAAAATCCACAAGGGAACATTATTACCGATACGTTAAATTGGATAGCTATAACAGGGACGTTTACAGCAAACGGCACAGAAAAATATTTGTTATTTGGTAATTTTTTATCTGATGATGATACCGATACTCTGATGATAAATCCTACACATTTACCAACAATATTTACAGAAATTAATATAGACGATGTAAGTTGCATACCCATAGATTTAGAGGCTTATGCAGGCAGAGATACTACTATATTGTATGGCGATAGTGTGTATATAGGCAGAGAGGTAGATTTTGCCATTGATAGCGGCTGCGTGTGGTACAAACTACCTGATACGGCAAATGCTATTGATACGACAAGCGGTTTATGGATAAAACCACCAATAGGAACGCATACTTATGTGGTAAGGCAGGAATTGGAGTGCAATGGGTTGAAGTGGGACACGGTGGTGGTGAATGTGGGGTATGTTGGGATTGGAGAGTTTGAAGTTGAGAGTTTAGAGTTGAAAGTTTACCCGAACCCTGCGAATGGAATGTTAAATGTTGAAAGCAAAATTTTGAATGGGGAAGTGGAAATGAAAATAATTGATGTGCTTGGAAAGGCAATTATGAATGAAAAATTAAAAATGAAGAATGGGAAAACGGAAATTGATGTGAGCGGATTACCAAACGGTGTTTACATGATTTTCTTTGTTGATGAGAAAACAAGAAGCGTAACGAAAAAGTTGATTATTAACAAATGAAAAATGCTTTTTTGATACTATTACTTTTAAATTCCCCCTTTGGGGGTTGGGGGGCTTGTAACCTTTGCAACCCGCCTGCGCCACTTATTCCCGCTGCCCCCGCTGCTGCAGACAACAGCTATCAAAACTATTTAACCCGTGCCAATTTTTACCACTTTTTAAAGTACAATCATAGCTTTAGAGCAAGCAATGCAGAATTTAATGATTGGTACAATGATATGACGAACAACAGTAATCTCGGATATATAGAAACCGCACAGGAACGTTTGTATAACGGTAATTTTGCGGGAGCACGCGAGCTATTGGACGGCTTGACTGCCGACAATGATATAGAAGGTAATGACATCAACTATTATAATTTGTACGCCAACTATCTGGAAGCCTTGACTGAAAACACTCGATACACGGAAGATGACAGCCTTGCCCTATTACACATGACATATATGTGCCCTATTGAATACGGTTCAAGCATATATAAAGCGCGGGCTTTGTACAGCGACATATACAGCGTGTTTATACGGTACGACGATTGCAATGTGGGGGAAATGGGCGGAAGATTTGCGGCAAACACACCGCAACCTGAAATTTTAAATCAATCTGAAATTTGGAACGTAGAATTATATCCCAACCCTGCGCAAAATAAAATAACAATAAGAAGCAGTAATGAAAGCGAAGAACTACACATTGCCATACAAGATTTAACAGGTAGAATTATTTATAACGCAACAATAAAAACAAAATCGTTTGTTGGTAACATGGAATTGAATTTATTAAACGGTGCTTATTTAATAACCATTAATAATAACCATGAAAGCATTACAAAAAAATTACTTATTGCTAAATAATTATGTTTTTGTTTTGTTGTAATGTTAGTGCACAGCGTATAGGGAATTACGTGAATAATGGTAGCTTCGAAGAGTATTATGATTGCTCTATTTTTTTTAATTCACTACAACAAGCAAAATACTGGTTAAGCATAGACTCCTTAACTTATAATGGTAGGTATATTGCTGTATGTAATGGAAAAGTACCTCTAAATGGAACAGGGTATCAATATCCTAAAACAGGTAACGCTTATGTAGCATCAACTTTTTATTGGATTAACGCAGAGGGGGAAAATATTAATAGAGGGTATTTAAAAAACCGCCTAAAATCTACTTTACAGGCAGGTAAAACCTACTGCGTTAAATTTCACATCAGCATTACAAACGAGAGTACTTATGGCATGGACGGGTTTGGTGTGTATTTTGGTGGTAGTGAGATAGACACGATAACAAAATGCACTATTCCATTAAGCTATATTACTCCACAAATACAAAACCCACAGGGTAATATCATTACCGATACTTTAAATTGGGTAGTTATAACGGGTACGTTTACGGCGAATGGCACAGAAAAATATGCTTTAATCGGAAACTTCTTAGCACACAATAATGTAGATACTTTAATGATAAACACAACACATCTACCAATGATATATACAGACATAACCATAGACGACGTAAGCTGCATACCCGTAGATTTAGAAGCTTACGCAGGCAGAGATACTACTATATTGTATGGTGATAGTGTGTATATAGGCAGAGAAAAAGACTTTGCCACAGACCCTTATTGTGTTTGGTACAAACTACCTGATACGGCAAATGCTATTGATACGACAAGCGGGTTATGGGTTAAGCCAAGCGTTACAACAACATACGTTGTAAAACAAGAATTAGAATGTAGCCCTTTGAAGTGGGACACGGTGGTGGTGAATGTGAAAAATGATGTAGGGCTTCAAGAATTAATTGCCAACAGCAGGCAGTTTGCGGTAGAGATGTTTCCAAATCCTGCAAGTGATATGATAACGGTAAAAACCGATAAGTACAGAGAAGAAATAAGCGTATCTGTTTTTGATGTAACAGGAAAAACAGTATTGAATAAAAAAGTAGCAATAAACAATTACGTTACAGGCTTGGAACTGAATTTAGGAAATGGTATTTACACTATTTGTTTTACGGATAAGGTAAAAAAAATGGTAACTAAAAAGTTGGTAGTAGCAAAATGAGAAATTGTGTTTTAATAGTATTGGTTTTGTTTTTTATTGGCGGCAAAGCGCAGCGTATTGGTAACTATGTTGCTAACGGTAGTTTTGAGGAGTATTATGATTGCTCTATGTTTTCTAACTCACTACAACAAGTAAAACATTGGTTAAGTATAGATTCTTCAAGTCTTGGTGCTATTTATAATGCTATCTGCAACACAAGAGTTCCAATAAATGGGACAGGGTATCAATATCCAAAAACAGGTAATGCGTGTGTTGTTTCAACTTTTTATTGGCTTAATTCAAATTTATTAAGGGGATATTTAAAAAACCGTTTGAAATATAATTTACAAGCTGGCAAAACTTACTGCGTTAAATTTTATATCAACGTTACAAATGCAAGTACTTACGGCATAGACGGATTTGGGGCATATTTTGGCGGTAATGAGATAGATACTATAACAAAGAGTAATGTGCCGTTAAGTTACATTATACCGCAGGTACAAAATCCACAAGGAAATATTATTACCGATACATTGAATTGGGTAGCTATTACAGGTACGTTTACAGCAAACGGTACAGAGAAATATGCTTTAATTGGTAATTTTTTAGCGGATAACGATGTAGATACCTTGATGATAAATTCAATGTATCTTCCTCAAATATATGCAGACGTAAACATAGACGATGTAAGTTGCATACCCATAGATTTAGAGGCTTACGCAGGCAGAGACACCACCATATTTATAGGTGATAGTGTGCATATAGGCAGAGAGCCTGATTTTGCCATTGATACAGGTTGCGTGTGGTACAAGCTGCCAAGCACAACAGCCATAGATACTATAAGTGGTATGTGGGTAAAGCCACCCATAGGAACGCATACTTATGTGGTAAGGCAGGAGTTGGAGTGCAGTAGTTTGAAGTGGGACACAGTGGTTGTGAATGTGAAAAATGATGTTGGGATTGGAGAGTTGAAAGATGAGAGTTTAGAGTTGAGAGTTTACCCGAACCCTGCGAATGGAATGTTAAATGTTGAAAGCCCCCTAACCCCCAAAGGGGGAACAGTTACAATTTTTGATGTGTTAGGGAAAAATATTCTTAGCCAACAATTAGAATTAAAAAACGGCAAAGGGGAAATTGATGTGAGTGAGTTGATGAACGGTATATATACGCTTAAATTTACAGACAGTAAAAAAAGAAGCGCAGTAAAAAAATTGGTGATTAACAGATGAAAAATTTTATTTTGATAGTGTTGGTTTTGTGTTGTGTTGGTGGTAAAGCGCAATGTGATGTGTTTTCATTGTACTCTCAAGCCCCTAAAGGCTACGCGAGAGATGAAAGCCTATATCACGATTTGAGATATAATAAGATTATTAGAGAAAAGTATTACAACGATTGGTACAATAACATGACCGCAACAACTAATCTTGGGCGATTAGAAAATGTTTTAGAAACCCTGCTTAATGGAAATTATAAAACCGCTCGGAAAATACTAAACGGCATAGCGGCTGCAAATAAAGTAGAAGAAAACAGTATTAAGTTTTATAACCTGTATGCAAATTATTTTCAAACCGTAAAAGAAGGAACAAGATATAGCCCTAATGATAGCCTTACCTTATTAAACATGGCTCATCTGTGCTTTAATGAATACGGTACAAACATTTATAGAGCGCGAGAATTATACAACAGTCTTTATAAAACAGTTGTAAAGTATGAAGATTGTAAATGTTTTGGAGAGGGTACGGGACTTACTACTCCAAACACAAATACGAAAACTTCAAACTCCAAACTAAAAGACAGGTGGCGTATAGATTTATTTCCTAATCCTGCGCAAAATAAAATAACCCTGAAAAGCAAAAACGAAACAGAAGATTTGCAAGTGGAAATTACTGATGTAATGGGCAGGAAATTAGTAAACACAAGAGTAAAAATAAAAGATTACACAACGGATATGGACGTGGATTTACTGAATGGGGTATATTTTATACGCTTTACTAATACCGAAGGAAAAATTAATGTGAAAAAACTGACAATTGCAAAATGAAAAACTTCGCGTTGATAGTTTTATTTCTGTTTTGCTTTAGCAGCAAGGCGCAACAACAACAAATAAGTAATTACGTTGCCAACGGCAGTTTCGAAGAATACTACAAATGTATAGCTCCGCCACTTGTTACAACGACATACGTTGTAAAAAATTGGGGAAGTCCCTGCCCCGATTCTTTACTTCCTGCACCAATATATAGGAGTTATTGTCTTAATAACGTTCCGTATTTCGGAGCGAGCCATGAATACCCTCATTCAGGGGAAGCTTTTCTTCTTACACTTTTTTATGATGCAGGCACTATTCCTTACAAAAGAATGTATGCCAAAAATCGTTTAAAAGCTACATTACAGGCTGGTAAAACATACTGTGTGAAGTTTTATATAAACTATTTAAACTCTACAATTTATGGTATAGACGGCTTTGGGGCATATTTTTGTGGTAGTGAAATAGATACTATAAGTTATTGTACTATTCCTTTAACTTACTTAATTCCACAAATACAAAATCCACAGGGCAACATTATAACAGACATATCTAATTGGATACCCATAACAGGTACGTTTACTGCTAATGGTACGGAAAAATATATGGTTATTGGTAATTTTTTGTCTAATGAAGATACGGATAAATTGATGATAAATTCGCCTAATCCTGAGATATATGCCACAGAGGCAAATATAGACGACGTTTCCTGCATACCCATAGATTTAGAGGCTTACGCAGGCAGAGATACTACTATATTGTATGGCGATAGTGTGTATATAGGCAGAGAAAAAGACTTTGCCACAGACCCTTATTGTGTTTGGTACAAACTACCTGATACTGCAAATGCTATTGATACGACAAGCGGTTTATGGGTTAAGCCAAGCGTTACCACAACATACGTTGTAAAACAAGAATTAGAATGTAGCCCTTTGAAATGGGACACGGTGGTTGTGAATGTGGGGTATGTTGGATTAAATGAGTATGTAATGAGCAATATGCAAGTGGAAGTTTATCCAAATCCTGCGAATGATTTAGTAAAGATAGAAAGTAACATACCAAATGAAGAATTGAATATTTCAATTGTTGATGTAACAGGCAGAACGGTGATGAATAAAAAATTAGAAATAAAAAATCATACCGCTGACATTGAATTGAATTTGTCAAACGGCGTTTATATTCTTAAAATTACAAACAATCAACAAAAAACAATCAGTAAAAAGTTGGTGATAGCGAGGTGAGAAATTTTGTTTTGATACTATGTTTTTTGGTTTGTTGTAAAGGCAATGCTCAACGTATAGGAAATTATGTTGCTAATGGAAGTTTTGAAGAACACCACGATTGCTCCATTTTTTCTAATTCACTACAACAAGTAAAACATTGGTTAAGTATAGATTCTTTAAGTTACGGAGCGGTATATAATGCTGTGTGTAATACGCGAGTACCATTTAATGGTGGAGTAGGGTTTCAGTATCCAAAAACAGGTAATGCGTGTGTTGGTTCAATCTTTTATTGGCCTCATATAGATAATTATTTAAGAGGCTATTTAAAAAACCGTTTAAAATCTAATTTACAAGTCGGTAAAACTTATTGTGTCAAATTTTACATCAATGTTACAAATGAAAGTACACATGGTATAGATGGCATTGGCGCATACTTTGGTGGTAGCGAAATAGACACGATAACAAAATGCACTATACCGCTCAGTTATATTGCCCCGCAAGTACAAAATCCGCAAGGAAACATTATTACCGATACATTAAATTGGGTTGCTGTAACAGGTACGTTTACAGCAAACGGCACAGAGAAATATTTAGTATTAGGTAATTTTTTATCTGATGAAGACACAGACACTTTGATGATAAACCCAACAAATTTACCTGCAATATGGAGTGATGTTTTAATAGACGATGTGAGCTGTATAGAAATAGATTTACTTGCCTACGCTGGCAGAGATACCACCATATTTTTAAATGATAGCGTGTATATAGGCAGAGAAAAAGATTTTGCCACAGACTCTTATTGCGTTTGGTACAAGCTACCTGATACGGCAAATGCTATTGATACCATAAGTGGTTTATGGGTTAAGCCAAGCGTTACTACAACATACGTTGTAAAACAAGAATTAGAATGTAGCAGTTTGAAATGGGACACGGTGGTGGTGAGTGTGGGGTATGTGGGATTAAATGAATATGCAATGAGTAATATGCAAATTGAATTGTACCCTAACCCTGCGCAAAATGAAATAACAATTAAAAGTAATCACGAAAGTGAAGATTTGCTTGTAGAAATTACTGACGTAATGAGCAGGAAATTAGTAAACACAAGAGTAAAAATAAAAGATTACACAACAGATATGGAAGTGGATTTGCTGAACGGTGTATATTTTATACGTTTTACGAATACCGAGGGAAAAATTAGTGTGAAAAAACTGACGATTGCAAAATGAAAAATTTCGCATTGATAGTGTTGTTTTTGTTTTGCTTTAGTGTTAAAGCACAACGCATAGGTAATTATGTAAGTAATGGCAGTTTTGAAGAACATTATAAGTGCCAAGCTCCCCCCTTGATTGAGTATATTACGACAAACTGGAGTCCTCCTGATTCTTTAAGTGTTCAACCGATTCTTATAAGCACATGTAATAGTCTTGTTCCTGTGTTTGGCGGCGGTGGTAGTGGAGGTGGATATCAATACCCTCACTCAGGAAATTCATATCTATTGCCTCTTTTTTATCATATAGACCCTTTAAGGAGAGTGTATTCAAGAAATCGTATGAAATCTAATTTGCAGGCAGGTAAAGCATATTGTGTAAAATTTTATGTAAATCTTTATAATGCTAGTCCGTGCGCTATAGATGGCATTGGTGTTTATTTTGGCGGAGGTGAGATTGATACAATACATTACTGCAATATTCCATTAACGTATCTTACACCGCAAATCCAAAATCCACAAGGCAACATTATAACAGATACTTTAAACTGGGTTGCGATAACAGGAACATTTATGGCTAATGGCACAGAAAAGTATTTAATGTTGGGTAATTTTTTATCGAATGAAGACACAGACACACTAATGATAAATCCAACAAATTTGCCAGCAATATATACAAACTTAGGTATAGACGACGTTTCCTGCATACCCATAGATTTAGAGGCTTACGCAGGCAGAGATACCACTATAATGTATGGCGATAGCGTATATATAGGCAGAGAAAATGATTTTGCCACAGACCCTTATTGCGTTTGGTACAAACTACCTGATACAGCAAATGCTATTGATACGACAAGCGGTTTATGGGTTAAGCCAAGCGTTACAACAACATACGTTGTAAAACAAGAATTAGAATGTAGCAGTTTAAAGTGGGACACTGTGGTTGTGAATGTGGGGTATGTTGGGATTGAAGAATATGTAATAAATAATTTACAAGTTGAATTATACCCGAACCCTGCGAATGATTTAATAAAGATTGAATGTAAAACCGAATATGATGAATTAACTGTTTCTATATATGATGTAACAGGCAGAATTATTTTAACCGAAAAAGTGAAGCCTAAAAACCATGCGGCTAATATGAAATTGGATTTACCAAATGGAATGTATTTTGTAAACATCAACACCAAACAAAATGGAAATGTTACGAAAAAACTTATTATTTCAAAATGAAAAATGTTTTTTTGATAGTACTGCTTTTAAATCCCCCCTTGGGGGGTTGGGGGGCTTGTACCCTTTGCAACCCACCTGCACCGCTTATTGCCATTACTCCTTCTGCTGCCGACAACAGCTATCAAAGCTATTTAACCCGTGCCAATTTTTATCATTTTTTAAAATATAACCATAGCTTTAGAGCAAGCAATGCGGAATTTAATGATTGGTACAATGATATGACAAGCAACAGCAATCTCGGATATATAGAAACCGCACAGGAACGTTTGTATAACAGTAATTTTTCGGGCGCGCGCGAGTTGTTGGACGGTTTGATTGCCGACAATGATATAGAAGGTAATGACATCAACTATTATAATTTGTACGCCAACTATCTGGAAGCCTTGACTGAAAACACTCGATACACGGAAGATGACAGCCTTGCCTTATTATACATGACATATATGTGCCCTATTGAATACGGTTCAAGCATATATAAAGCGCGGGCTTTGTACAGCGACATATACAGCGTGTTTATACGCTACGACGATTGCAATGTGGGAGAAATGGGTGGAAGAATGCTTGCAGAATTGCAAAATCAAAATCCTAATACAAAATTGGCAGACAGGTGGCGTATAGATTTATTTCCAAACCCTGCGCAAAATAAAATAACCCTGAAAAGCAAAAACGAAAAAGAAGATTTGCAAGTGGAAATTATCGATGTAATGGGCAGGGAATTAGTAAACACAAGAGTAAAAATAAAAGATTACACAACAGATATGGACGTGGATTTGCTGAATGGTGTATATTTTATACGCTTTACTAATACCGAAGGAAAAATAAATGTAAAAAAACTGACAATTGCAAAATGAGAAAATTAGTTTTTTTCTATATTTTATTTTGCTTTAATGTTAAAGCGCAACACATAGGGAATTATGTTACTAATGGAAGTTTTGAGGAATATGATATATGTGAATCTTTCCCATTTCCTAAATACCTTTTGAAAAATTGGGGTAGTCCCTGTCCTGATTCTTTAGACCCTGCGCCAATATGGAAGAGTGTCTGCCTTAATACTGTACCGTCCTATGGAGGCAGGTATCAATACCCCCGTTCGGGAGAAGCGTATCTTTATACGCTTTTTTATTATAAAGGCTTTCTCTCTACAAAAAGAATGTATGCCAAAAATCGTTTAAAAGCTACGCTACAAGCAGGGATAACTTATTGTGTAAAATTTTATGTAAACATTGCAAATCCGAGTACTTATGCTATAGATGGCTTTGGGGCGTATTTTTGCGGTAGTGAAATAGATACCATAAATTATTGTTTTGTCCCTTTAACTTACCTAACGCCACAAGTACAGAACCCACAGGGTAATATTATTACCGATACTTTAAATTGGGTAGCTATCACAGGCACATTTGTTGCAAACGGCACAGAAAAATATTTATTACTTGGCAATTTTCTTTCAGATGAT
>JAHBTI010000036.1 GCA_019638705.1 Bacteroidota bacterium | reverse complement strand
GCCTGTTGCGGTGAGCGTAATAGAATTACCTATGCAAGCAGTCGGCGAACTTGAAGATACATTTAATTCTTGTTGAGAAGCAGAAATAGACAATGTTACAGGGGCAGAAATAATGCGACAATTCGGCAAATTAATATTTCCGTTTTCTGCTGCCAATAAGCGGTATAAACCTGTGTTAGTGGCTGACATGGCAGGCACTACATAACTTGAAGTAGTTGCACCGCCGATATTTGTCCATGTTACGCCACCATCGTTACTATATTGCCATTGATACTGAGGTACTGTGTAACTCCCGACCGTAAATATTGATTGTATAGTAGCAGATGAACCACATGGTGGGATATTTGAAGGCAAAACATTCAATCCTATTCCCGGTCCACAGGGCGACAAGGAAATGTCATCTACCACATAATCGTTTCCGCAACCGCCCGGGGCATTGTTTATTAATACAAAATCGCAGCTTGTTTGTGAAGGTCCTGTTGTAAATACCAAGCCGTATTGTTGCCAGTTAAGCGTTAAATTATTCGCTGCAAGCGGCAAATTACCCGTAGATGTAGTAGCCTGAACAACCGAAGCGGGATATTCAATTTGAATTTTGATATTGGGGTAAATGTAACTGCCGCCACAATTGGCAGATACAGACGCAGGTGTATTGTTGTTTGCGAAAAACGCCAAAACAACATAGGTAGTGTTGGGACATAAGCCTGTTACATTCTTTTTATATACTTGAACAGAGCCCGCACCCGCATTAATAACCATCATATATCCATTAGGGTTTCCTGTGTGGTCACTATCAGGAACATAGCCGAGAATATTGGCGGGATTGGCTGTATTGGAAATTACATAAGTTCCGTTGCTTGGATTCCCCTGCTGATATGGATACCCTGTTACACCTGCAGGTAAGGCAGGTCCATATAAAGCAGAACCCGAACCAAAATCTTCAAAAAAAACAGGAGCACCCAAAGTGCCTGAACATAGTTGAGCAAATGATGATGAAAGTGAGAAGAAGAATAAAAAATATAAAACTGTTTTCTTCATACAATAGCTTTGTTGTTATCAAATTTAATTATTCATTTAAACGATTTTCTGGAAATTGTGCGAAATGCACTAAAAACTGTGTGAAATGGCTGTTTTAATGTGTGAACTGATTTTTCACCTCACCAACCTCACACTCCCCACAAAGGATTTTTCTTCCATAGTGGCGGTGATAACAGTTGCTTTCCACACATAAATATCGTTGGGACATTCTTCGCCTTTAAGCGTGCCGTCCCAACCCTGATAAAAATCATCGGTGGTGAAAATAAGATGTCCCCAACGGTCGTAAATACTCATGTGGTATTGTTTTATGCCAAAACCTTTGGGTTGAAAAACATCGTTTAAATTATCATTGTTGGGTGTAAATGTGTTTGGTAAATAAAAACTGTAATCGCTTTTTATGCTGATGGCTTTTATCATGGTGTCTGCGCAATTCCAACGGTTTTCAACAACCAACGCCACAGGATAAATGCCCGCGTTTTCGTACAAATGTGTCGGAAAACGTTGTTCGCTGAAAACAGTAGTGGTGCTGTCTTTAAAAAACCACCGCCATTTGGTAATGTCTTCGCCTCTTGATGTATCTCTGAACTGCACTAAATCCATGCCTTCTAAAGGTTCTTGCGGTGAGTAATGAAAATCGGCATCGGGTTTAGGGTAAGCACTCAAAGTTAGTTGAGAAGAATTTACACAGCCGTTCGCATCTTTAAATGTTGCACTTACTTGATGTGCGCCTGCTTGTGTTATGCAATAATTTGAATGTGTGTTTACTGCATTTACCCGATAATTTACGCTTGTAATCGGCGATGAATTATTTTGATTTTGTAAAGAAAAATTGGTGCAAAACGGCACACACAAATAATCGTTGCTTGCTTTTATAAAGGCATTTGGCAATGGTAATGTAATTAATTCAACGGTTTTACTCGCTGCGCAATTACTGGCATTGCGAACGGTTAAAGTATAAATGCCGCTTGTGTTTTCATTGGCAAAAAGATGTATGGTTGGACTTGAAGAAGAAAAATTTTGCGCACCCTGCCAATAATACACTACTCCGCCTTCTGCATTTAATTGAAACTGAGAATTTGCGCAAGCCTTTGTATTGCCCGAAATGACAGGCGTTGGCAAAGGATAAGGATAGCCCAACAAGTTTACGGTTGCAGAATGTTTACACAAGTTTGTTCCTGTTACCACAACCGTATAAATACCCATGGAGTTTGCGTTTACCGATGAAATAAACACGGTTGATTGAAACGAAGAAAATGAATTTGGCCCGTTCCATTGATACATCATGCCACCCGACACCGAAATGACTGCACTTTCGCCAATACACACGCTTGCGCCGCTAACGGCAGGTGTTGGCGAGGGAATGATGTGTATATCCGTTTGTGTGGAAGCCATGCAACCCTGTTGTGAAAAGGCAGTCAAAGAATATGTTCCTGCGTTGGAAAAAGACATATTCGGAATAACCAACGATGACGAAGATGAAGATAATCCCGATATGCTGCTCCAACTGTAAGTTGCACCACCGCTTGCCGTGAGCGTTAAATTATATCCGCTGCAAATGTTTGAATTGCTTGCATTACTTAAAATTTTTGCTGTTGGCAAAGGATAAACCAAAACAGAAGCATTTGCAGAAGCAAAACAACCGAGTGAATTTCCTGTAACGGTATAAAATCTTGTGCTATTCGGACTATCGGTAAATGTGTTTCCAACGGCAAGGTTTGGAAACCAAGTGTAAGAATTTGCACCAACTGCCGTTAAGGTGGCAACTGCATTTTGACAAATAGTAGCGTTACTCGCCGAAACGCTTGGTGTTTGCAAAAACTGTACCGAAATGGTTTTTGTGATTTTGCAGTCATAAAAATCTGAACTTGTTACGGTGTAAGTATGCAAACCTGCCGTTGTAAAGGAAACTACCTGTGTGTTTGAAAAAATATTCGGTGTCCATGTGTAAGAATAGTTTGGCGTTCCGCCGCTTGTGTTGGCGTTGAGTGTAATGCTTTGCCCTGTGCAGGCGGTGGGCGAACTTGCCGTTACATTTAAAGTAAATGCAGGCGGTTGTGCAATTAAAAATGTTTGTGTTACCGTGCAGTAAGTTAAATTGTCAATGACGGTTACGGTATGAACACCACCGCCGAGCATATTGGCGGTGGGCGTTGTTTGAGTTCCTAAAATATTTGTCCACGCATAATTTTGAGAACCCGAACCGTTGCTTACTGCAATGCTTGCCGTGCCTGTGGTTGCACCATGGCACGTTAAGCTGTTGGTTGCCGAAACTGTGCCTGTAAATGGCAGCAAGGGCGTAAAGGTTACTGATGATGAAGACAAACAACCGTTACCTGCATCAAGCACCGAAACAGTAAACACACCCGGGTACATATTTATTGCGTTTGAAGTGGTTTGTGCCGTTGGTGTCCATGTGTAAGAATAGGGTCCTGTTGTGCCGCTTGCTTCCACCGTAGCAGAGCCCAAGCCTGTGCAGGTAATAGCGGCTGATGAAAAAGATAAAACAGGCACGGGTAAAACTTCCACCGAAGCCGAAGCCACAGCCGTGCAGCCCAAGACAGAGCCTGTTGCGGTGTAAACAGAATTGATTGTCGGGGAAACAACAGGGTTACTTGAAGTAGAGCCTGTGTTCCAAACGTAAGCGTTTGCGCCTGTTGCGGTGAGCGTTACGGCAGAGCCTTTACAAACGGTAGCATTAGGTACGGTAAGCGTAGGATTGGCAATAAAATCAAGCGAAATGGTTTTGGTATCGGTACATAAATTTTCGTCTTGGGTTTGAACGGAGTAAATATAATTGCCTGCGGATTCGCTGACGGAAATGGTGTTTGAGTTTGAAGCTGTACTCCATGTGTAGGAATGTGTGCCTGTGCCGCCTGAAGAATTTACCGTTAATATAATAGGCGATGAGCCTATACAAATGCTTGGTGTACTTGCGGTGAGGATGGTTTGTAAGGGGGGCGGGACGGTTAGGGTTACCGTTTTGGGGTTAGGACTACATTCAGTTGTGCCTGTACCGATAACTGAATATGTTGTATTAACAAGTGGATTTACCGTAAATGTATCTCCTGAAATGTTTGCGGGAAGCCAAGTGTAAGTGTTTGCTCCTGTTACCGTAAGCGTACTCGTTTCCCCGTTACATAAAACAGGGGTTGATGAAACGTTTAGTGTGGGTTGCGGCAAAGCGTTTATTGAAAAAACCTGACTTGCATAGCAACCGATATAATTACACGCCTTCACCGTAAACGTATGAATGCCACTTATTGCAGAATGGAACAGCCATGATGTCTGGTTTACAGTTTGAGATATAGTATTACCGCCCGCTGGAGCGGGGAAAGGTGCATTAGGGTTCGGAATATTCCATTCAGCAAATCCAGGCGAATATGATGATGATGCTATTACGGTAAATTGCCCGCTTCCTGTACAAACTGTAGGAGATGAAACGGATACATTTAATGAAATTGTTGAAGTCGGCGCAAGAACAAGGGTATTGCTTGTTGTACAGGAATTTGAACCGTTACCTTTTACAAGAACGGTGTAAATACCTGCAGTAAGCCCTATACCGCCACACGAATTCCCACTTGCGAGGCTGGCGACAGTAAGACTGAGATTTCCACCCGCAGGCAACCATGTGTAAGTATAGCCGCTACCACTACCACCACTTGCATAAACGCTTGCGCTGCTTGTGCCACAAGTGCCATTTGTAACAGCAACAGTTGTTGTTGGCAAAGACATAGTCAATGTAACATGTCCCGCAATAACACGGCAATTCGGTAAATTAATATTGCCGTTTTCTGCTGCCAACAATCTGTATAAACCTGTGTTAGTGGCTGACATGGCAGGCACTACATAACTTGATGTAGTTGCACCACCG
This sequence comes from Bacteroidota bacterium, assembly GCA_019638705.1. Taxonomy (GTDB): domain Bacteria; phylum Bacteroidota; class Bacteroidia; order B-17B0; family Aurantibacillaceae; genus Aurantibacillus. The sequence continues at coordinate 15,575 of JAHBTI010000036.1, read as the reverse complement.
ATATTTGTCCATGATACTCCACCATCGTTGCTATACTGCCATTGATACTGAGGCACTGTATAACTCCCAACCGTAAATGAAGATTGTATGGTTGCAGATAGCCCTGCACAAAGGCTGTTTGTGGGTAAAACGTTTAATCCTATTCCCGGTCCGCAGGGCGAAAAAGAAATATCATCTACCACATAATCGTTTCCGCAACCGCCGGGTGCATTATTTATCAATACAAAATCACAACTTGTTTGTGAAGGACCTGTTGTAAATACCAAGCCGGATTGCTGCCAATTAAGTGTTAAATTATTTGCTGCAAGCGGCAAATTACCTGTGGAAGTGGAAGCCTGAAAAACAGAAGCCGGATATTCAATTTGAATTTTGATATTCGGGTAAATATAACCACCACCACAATTTAAGGTAGCAGCACTTGGTGTATTGTTATTTGCAAAAAATGCAGAAACAACATAGGTAGTATTAGGGCATAAGCCTGTTACATTTTGTTTATATACATTGGTACTTCCGTAGTCTGCGTTAACTACCATCATATAGCCATTGGGATTACCTGTGTGGTCACCATCGGGAACATAGCCAAGAATATTGGCGGGATTTGCGGTTTTGGAAATGGCATAACTTCCATTAACGGGGCTGCCCGATACAAATGGATACGCCGTTACACTTGCTGGTAACGGAGGTCCGTACAAAGCAACACCTGAACCAAAATCTTCAAAAAAAACAGGCGCGCCCAACGAACCCGAACAAACTTGCGCAGATAATGATGAAAGAGAGAAGGATAAGAAAAAATATAAAAGTGATTTTTTCATGGCAGATTTTCCCCTTGCAATATAGCAAAAACCATGCCAAAAAATGTAAAATGACACGAAAAATAGATAAAACAATGAATTACAACTGTTTATCCAAATCTTTCAATTCGGCTACTTTTTCTATGTAGCCTAATTTTTCGTAAGAGAAAATGAGATTGTTGAGGCAGCGTTTAATAATTTCAACATTATTGCAAGGCAAATAGTATTTCGCTTCGGGGTCTAAGTTCAGTTGCTTGAGAAATTGGTCAATGTCTTTTTGATTAAACACCAAACCTTTGCTGAACGGATTGATGTAAAACAAAATATTGTTGGATAGCGTTTTGTTGTTTACGTCAATTAGGTTGGCAAAATCGTTTATGTAAGCCAATACAAAGTGCTGCGGTAAATTTATACCGTAAACAGGAATGTTTAACTCTTTACAAATAAGCATATACACCACGCTCAGCATTAAAGGATTTCCTCTTTTACTTTCCAACACATTGTTGATAAACGAATTTTGCGGCGCGTGGTAATTGGTAATGTTTCCGCTAAACTGATGTACTTCAAATAAAATGTGATTAATAATTTTCACTTTCTCCAAAGCCGTTAAATCTTCGTGAAGTTCCAACCAAACATCTTGTTTAATTTGATGTAACTGTTTTTTGATTTTATTTTCGTCAAGGTCAGGATATTGATAACGCGCTAAAATTAAAACACCCTTTATCAAATCGTCCTGTTCGTCTTTTGCCCACAATTTCAGGGTTTTTTGCAGGTTTTCAAACTGAATAATATGAATAATGCTCTCAATGCGTTTTTGCATAATTGCGTCCAAACTGTTTTCCCAAGCGGTTTCCAAATGCGGAATAGTAGAATAACCAAGCGTTACAAAGCGGTCTTTTACCTGTGAATATATATCCTCATCCGGGTCATCAAGCAAGGTGATGAGCGCAATGACTTCTTTTAAACTTATGTCCGTTTTACGTTTAGCTGCCATAGCCGAAGCAAAAATAAACGGAAGGCAACGTTTTTTTTTTCTTGCTGCTTTTACTTCTTAACAAAATTCATGTTTATACATTTTAACATGGATTTATTAGAAACTCCTTAAAACAAAAATGTTCAAGAATTAATTCTTGAACATTTTTAACAGCGAGCCTAATTTTTCTTTCAGTTCGGTTCGTGGAACAATTTTATCCAAGAAACCGTGCTCCAACACAAACTCTGCGGTTTGAAAACCTTTCGGTAAATCTTTTCCGATTGTTTCTTTTACTACGCGGGGTCCGGCAAAACCGATTAATGAACCGGGTTCGGCAATATTCAAATCACCCAACATGGCATAACTTGCAGTAACGCCACCTGTGGTGGGGTCGGTTAATAAAGAAATGTAAGGGATTTTATTTTGCGCCAACTGGCTCAGTTTTGCCGAAGTTTTTGCCATTTGCATGAGTGAAAATGCTGCTTCCATCATACGCGCACCACCGCTTTTAGAAATAATCAATAAGGGCGATTTTGTCTGTAAACAAAAATCAATGGAACGTGCAATTTTTTCACCAACCACGCTGCCCATACTGCCGCCAATGAAATTAAAATCCATGCAGCAAACCACCAATTCGTTTCCGTTCACTTGTCCGTATGCACTTCGGAGTGCGTCTTTCAAGCCTGTTTTTTTAATGGTGTCTTCCAAACGCAGCGTATATTTTTTTGTATCGGAGAACTCCAAAGGGTCGCCGCTTACCAAATTTTCGTGCAATTCGGTAAACTGATTGTTGTCAAAAATAACTTCAAAATATTCTTTGCTGCCAATGCGCGTGTGATAACCACATTCCGAGCAAACATATTTATTTTTAGCGTGGTCTTGCGAGGTATGCGTTTTTTTGCAAGACGGGCATTTGTACCACAAGCCTTCGGGTGTTTCTTTCTTTTCGGTTGTGGAAGTGGTAATTCCTTCTTTTGTTCTTTTAAACCAAGCCATGTTTTAAAGTTTTTAGTTGTAAATGTTTAGTTTTTAGTTATTAAAAATTAAACACTCAAAATTAATAACTGCTTTTTAAGCAATAGTAATCGTTTTATCCAAATACACATCTTGAATAGCGTTTAATAAACTCACGCCCTCTTTCATCGGTTTTTGGAATGCTTTTCGTCCGCTGATTAATCCTTGTCCGCCTGCGCGTTTGTTAATAACTGCGGTTGTAACAGCTTCTGCTAAATCGCTTGCGCCTTTGCTTTCACCGCCACTGTTAATTAAGCCTATGCGACCCATGTAACAATTTGCAACCTGATAACGGCACAAATCAATCGAATTTTCGGACGATAATTCCGAATATACTTTCGGGTGTGTTTTTCCGAAATTTAAAGCGTTATATCCACCGTTTTTGTCGGATAATTTTTGTTTAATGATGTCTGCCTGAATAGTTACGCCCAAATGGTTTGCCTGTGATGACAAATCTGCCGCCGTATGATAATCAACGCCGTCTTTTTTAAATGCGCTGTTGCGTGTGTAGCACCACAAAATTGTTGCCATACCCAATTCGTGAGCGCGTTCAAATGCCTGCGCTACTTCCACAATTTGGCGCGATGATTCGGGTGAGCCGAAATAAATAGTTGCACCAACGGCAACCGCGCCCATGTTCCAAGCCTCTTCCACAGAACCAAACATAATTTGGTCAAACTTGTTGGGGTAGGTCAAAAATTCGTTGTGATTTATTTTTACAATAAAAGGAATTTTGTGTGCATATTTTCTTGCTACCGAAGCCAACACACCGTAAGTGGAAGCCACCGCGTTACAACCGCCTTCAATGGCAAGTTTCACAATATTTTCGCTGTCAAAATAAATTGGGTTGGGGGCAAAACTTGCGCCCGCGCTGTGTTCAATACCTTGGTCAACAGGCAAAATGCTCATGTAACCCGAACCCGACAAGCGACCTGTATTATATAATTGGTGTAAACTTCTTAATACCTGCGGATTTCTGTTTGAGTATGCAAAGCTGCGGTCAATAAAATCTGCGCCGGGTAAATGAATGTTTTCTTTGGTAATGGTTTTGCAAGTATGATTTAAAAGTGTGTCGGCGTTTGCGCCAAGCAGTTCTGTTATTTTAGCAGACATAATAATCTTTTTTTAGGGCAACAAATATAACCAAAAAACCCCGCCACAGGCAGGGTTTTTAGTTTTGAAACATGAATTTTATTCGTTTACCATTGTCATTTTAAATGGCACGTTAATGATAGCTTGGTAGTCTTCACCTGCTTCCAACATATCTTCATCGTCTTCCTCATAATGCCAGTTAATGGTAACTGCGCTACCGCTTTTGTTAATGCTTTCCAATTTTTTGAAAACGTCCAAAATACATTTAGACGATGAAGTATTAAAATACTCCAACTGCACATTTACGGTTGTTGCAGGTTTTGTGGCTACTGCGTATTTATCCAAAGCATCCACCAAGGGCTTGTAAAACTCAATAGAGTTTTCAGGAATTGAACGTCCTTTAATTTCTAACACTCCATTAGCTAAATCAAACTTGATGCTTGGGGTTTTTGGCGTGCCTTCTACAGCGTATTTTTCCATAGTAATTATATTTTAATTTTGATTTGAGATTTTAATATTCAGCGTAAAGAAAGAAACTTTCTTGTCAATTTCCAAAAAATTATATTCCAATTTTTCACCTGTTTTTCGGGCAATGTCTATCATGCCTAATCCGCCGCCGCCTTTTAAGGACATTTCCCCGTTATTCAGTATCCTTTTATAGTAATCTTTCAGTTCATCTTTGGTTAGCGCATTTACATCATCAATGCGTTTTTTTAATCCCTGAATATTTTCGTTACCAATATAATTGCCTGTAATAATGGTGTATTTATCATCCATTTTACCAATGGTAAAAATAGCCGACCTCACTTTTTCATCTTCGGTTTCGCTTATTTCGTCCATGTGGTGATACAGGTTTTGTAAACATTCTACCAATACGTTATATACTTTCTTGCGGGTTTTTACATCTTCCTGCATATCTTCCATTTTGTTTTCCATAATTTGGAGAATGGAAGTAAGCAAATCTGACGTAACTTCGCCTTTGAACGAGAGCAAAATATTGTTTCGCTCCATTTTGTCGTATATATCAAAAATGTCCACTTTCTGAAAAGTGCTGCAATATAGAAACAATTATTTTAATACGAACGAAGTTCTTGCGAAAAAACTTTTTACAACCATGTTTTTACCCATTTTTTGGTATTCAATTTTATATTTGCCTTTTCTTATTTATGCCAAAAATCCTTCGCATTATTAACCGTTTTAATTTGGGCGGCATTACTTACAATGTTTCTTATTTAAGCAAATACCTGCCGCAGGAATATGAAACACTTTTAGCAGGCGGCACACACGAGGAGGGCGAGGAGAGTTCGTTATACATTCCGCAATCGTTGGGATTAAAGCCTTTGTTGGTGGAAGAAATGCGCAGAAGCATTAATCCCTTGCAAGATTATTTTGCATACCGCAGAATCAAACAGCTAATCCGTGAATTTAACCCCGACATTGTGCACACACACGCCAGCAAAGCAGGTGCAATAGGGCGACTGGCGGCAATCGGCTGCAAAGTTCCCGTCATTGTTCATACTTTTCACGGTCATGTGTTTCACGGTTATTTCGGGAAATTTAAAACCACTGTTTTTAAAATCATTGAGCGTTATCTTGCAAAAAAAAGTAATGCCATTGTGGCAATCAGCAACATTCAAAAACAAGAATTGAGTGCAATCCACAACATTTGCAAAGCCGATAAAATTCATGTTATTCCGCTTGGTTTTGATTTGAAAAAATTTACCGAAAACAAGGAAACAAAGCGCAAAACATTCAGAGAAAAATGGAAAGTAAACGGTGATGAAATCGCCATTGGCATTATCGGGCGTTTAGCTCCTATTAAAAATCACTTTTTGTTTATTGATGCCATTGAATTTGTTTTAAAACATTCCGACAAAAAAATAAAAGCCTTTATTATTGGCGACGGCGAAACAAAACAAGCGTTGATGTCTTACATACAGCAAAAACAAATGCAACAGTCAATTACGTTTACAAGCTGGATTAAAGAAGTGGATTGTGCTTTAGCGGGCTTGGACTTGGTGGCACTCACTTCAAAAAACGAAGGCACGCCCGTAAGTTTAATTGAAGCGCAAGCCGCTGCAAAATTTATTGTGAGTACCAATGTGGGCGGCATACAGGATATTTTACATACAGACTGCGGTTTGCTTTCAGAGGCAAATGATGAAGATAAATACAAAAAAAATCTCTTGTATGCCGTAACTAATTTTGATGAAGTGAGCGCAAAAGCAAACGCGGCAAGCCAAGCCGTCATTGAAAAATTCAGTTACGAGCGTTTGTGTAAAGACATGGATTTACTTTATAAAAAATTACTTACCGCCGATGTAACAACATCTGAAATCGTATAGTAAGTATCCTTCAAAACAATGCCCTGAATGTCTTTTTTGGAAAAAAACTTCACATCGTGAATGTCTTCTTCTGTCTGCGGAATAAGTTTTCCCTCATAATCGGTTTGCATATAAAACCAATACGCCTGTTTCAGAGCAAAGCCGTCTTTGTAAGCATAAATATGAAACGTAGAAGGTAATTGTTTTACAATTTTCAATTTTTTTACCCCACATTCTTCTTCACATTCGCGAATTGCCCCCGCCTCTGCGCTTTCATTTTCCTCCAGCTTTCCTTTTGGTAAATCCCAACGCCCATGCCTGTGAATAAACAAATATTTATTTTCTTTTTCAATAAAACCGCCTGCCGCTTCTATGTAATAAAATTGTTTTTTTAGTACGCTAAGAAAATCGTTGAAATTTTCAATGTTCAGCGTTATGGAAGTATTGTTTTCAGACTTCAAAAAGTCGGAAATAATTTTTTTTACCGCTTGTTTTTTTGCATTACTTACATCAAAAAAATTAATTGCCTGATTGTTTGACGGTTGTACATCACTCTCAATCAGTTCAATAAACTTGTCGTTAAAATATATTTTCCTGTTCATAAATTCTATCATTTTTACATCTAAATTTGCGCCCGAAAAAAATTATGACCTCTTTTGACGACCCCGCATATAAAGTTGCTGAATTTCTACTGCAAATAAAAGCAGTAAAACTTCAACCAGCAAACCCTTTTACCTGGGCAAGCGGTTTAAAATCGCCTATTTATTGCGACAACCGCAAAACCTTGTCGTATCCGCAGATACGCACTTACATTCGCCAACATTTTGTTGATGTAATAAACCAAAAGTTTTCAAAACCTGAGGTGATTGCAGGCGTTGCCACAGGCGGCATTGCCATTGGTGCATTGGTGGCGCAGGAAATGGGCTTGCCTTTTATTTATGTGCGTAGCGAAGCAAAAAAACATGGCTTAACCAACACCATTGAGGGTGAAATTGCAAGCGGACAGAGTGTGGTGGTAATTGAAGATTTAATAAGCACCGGCGGAAGCAGTTTAAAAGCTGTAAAAGCGCTGCGCGAAAAAGGCTGCGATGTAAAGGGTTTGGTTGCCATTTTTACTTATGGTTTTGACGAAGCGGTGCAAGCCTTTAAAAAAGCAAAATGTCAAATGGAAACATTGACGGATTACAGCGCGCTGATTGATACGGCACTGCAACACGAATACATTGACAAAAAAGATATTGGCAGTTTAAATGAGTGGCGCAGCAATCCTAAAGCGTGGAGCGAGGCAAAAAGTAAATAATTTAATTTTTTCACTTTCTACTTTCTGTAACCGTAGCCTTTGCCGTAACCGTAGCCATAGCCGTAACCATAACTGTATCCGTAACCCTGATAATAATAGCGGCGTTTTGTAAAACCTGTTACGCCGTTAAGCAGCAATAATATATTGCTTATTTTATTGGCTTGAACAATGTCTTCCAAAAAAGTAATTACCTTTTTAGTGCTGCTTTGTGTGTTTAACACAAACACCGATGTATTTACATACTGCATTAAGTAGATAGAATCTGACAACAAGCCGGCAGGCGGCGTGTCAATAATTACGCAGTCAAATTCTGATTTGGCTTTTTCAATTAATTCTTTCATACGCTCCGAAAGCACAAACTCCGAAGGGTTTGGCGGCACGGGACCCGAAAACATACAATACAAATTGGGTATGTGTGTAGGAGAGATAATGTCTTCGTAGGTATCTGTTCCATTAATAAACGTAGTAATGCCTTTTGTTTGTGCAGGCAAGCCAAAACGCATATACACACGCGGTTTATGCAGGTCAAGCTCCATAATCAGGGTTTTCTTTCCGCTTTTGGCTATAACAGAAGCAATGTTTACACTGGTAAATGTTTTTCCCTCACCGGGTAAAAACGAAGTAATGAGGTATGTTTTATTGGTTTCGTTAATGGCGGCGTATTGCAAATTGGTTCTGAAATTTCTGAATGATTCTGCAATGGCTGAATTAGGGCTTTGCTCCACCACAATGCCGTTGCTGTCAGCATCTTTAATGCGCGGCAACACGCCAACCAAAGGCAAAGACGTTAAATCCTGCAAGTGAGCAACGGTTTTAATTTTTTGAAATAAAGCAGAGCGTAAAATGATGATGATAACAGAGAGCAATAATCCCACCGATAAAAACTGCTTTTGAATTTTGTTTCTGTCGGGCGAATCTATACCTGTGTAGCGCGGTGCTTCCACAATTTTAATGTTAGACACAATGCCGGCTTTGGCAATTTTGGTGGTGGCTTTCTTTTCCAGCAAAAAGTCGTACAATTTACCGCTCACATCGGCTTTGCGCTGAATGTTGAGTAATTCGCGCTGCTTGCCGGGTATCATTCTTGCTTCGTTAATGTAATCAAAAATCTCGGCTTCTATGCTTTGTATTTGCTGCTTGGCAGCTTTGCGTGTATTGTTAATATACACCAAAAGGTCTTGTTTGGTTTTTGTAATGCTGTTTCTTAACTCCTGCACCACCGGATTGGTTTCTTTGGCAATGCCGGTCATTTTATTCAGCTCTATTTGTTTGCTGTACAAATCGGTAACTGCATGGTTCATAAAACCGTCTTTTTCGCTGATAAACACGCTGGGCGGCAAAAACTGCGGGTCTTTATCTTCTATAATATATTTTTCCAAATCTTCCAGAGCCTGCAATTGCAATTTCAACTGAGATTTTTGTCCATCATAAATTCCAATTTTGCCCAAGAAATCAGTTTGCTGCCAGTCTAAATTGATAATGGATTTTTTCTGTTTATAGTTTTGCATAGTGTCTTCTATGCTCTTTAAAGAAAATGTAATCTCGTTCAGTTGCCGGTCAATGTACTCTATGGTTCTGTCGTTCAGCTCGTACTTGGTTTGCAGCTTACTGTCGGCATACACTTTATTAAGTGTGTCCAAAATCAGCACAGCTCTTTCGGGAATGGCATCGCTTAACGTTATTCTTAATATTTGTGTGTATTCGGGATTTTGCACGCTCAGATTGCCTCTTATTTTTGAAATGAGATAATCTTTGCTGTGAACGACAAACTGGTAAAAAATAAATTTGAAAGACTGAGCTGTTTTTTCCGAAAGATTTCCGTCACGGTCTATTTGTATGCTCAAATCCAAATCAAGCAAAGGTTTATCAAACTCGCCTTCTATAACACGTTCTTCGCCGTTTTTTTTGTATGTAATTTCATACATGTTATAATTCAACAGTTTAAAATCAAAAGGTTGTTCGTAAAACGCAGGATTAATGGAATTAACAGTAATGCGAAAAGGCATTCCGCTGAAAAACTCGGAGGTTCTTACTTTACCCACAATAAAATACGACACCTGAAGCCTGTCTATCAGTTTATCCACAACAGCATTTGCCATATCGTAAGACTGAATGATGCGGGTTTCGTTTGAATTATCTATATAAGAATAAAAATTGGCATCGCTTAATACATTGCTTCTGTAATAGGTGTCTTCAGATTTAAGCAAAACTTCGGTAGAAGCCTTGTATATGGTAGTCAGGCGATACACATAAAACATTCCTATGGCGTATAACACGGGCAAAATAACTAAAGGTATCCACCAGTTTGATTTTAAAATCCTGACAACAAGATTCAGGTCTTTTGCAGAAACGATTGCCTGCTTTTTTACAACGGAATTAGCCACACTCTTAATTTAAAACGAACAAATATAATTAAATATAAAAGCATATACAGCCACAGCTTGCTTGCCACAATATTTTTTGTACATTTGCCACCGATGAAAAATGTAAAATCCACACTTTTAGCGGTTTTTGTCTTACTAACACAAAGCAGTTTATTTGCACCGCCTCCCGGTCCTCCGGGTGGTGGCGGTGGTCCGGTTGGTCCGCCGTGCTGGCCCCCACCTTGTATTCCTGCCGATAATGGTGTTATTGTATTAATTGTGGCAGGTGCGCTATTGGGTGCAAAAACCATTTACGATTTTCGTAAAAAAACAAAAACGGTTTCTTAATTTTTTCTTGTTATGAAGGCAACTTTAAAATCAAACGCCTTTGTAAGATTTATCATTACAGCAGGTATGTTATACTTGCTGCTTTTTTTTGTTCATCAGTTTGTTATTAAAAAATACACCTATTACGACCAAAAATTCATCAGCACCATTATTGTTTCCGCCGAAACCGTTTTAAACTTCATCGGTTACAAAACCTTTACCGTGCTGCAAGACCGCGATATGCAGGTAATTGGCATTGACGGCTCAAATGGCGTGTGGGTGGGCGGTCCCTGCAACGCCATTTCGTTATTTATTCTGTTTTCCATTTTTGTTATTGCTTACCCCGGCAATCAAAAAGCAAAATGGTGGTTTATTCCCACAGGTATTGCAGCTATCCACATTTTAAACATTGTTCGGGTAACAGTTTTGGCAATTATTGCCAATCATTTTCCGCCTGCGGTATTAAATTTTAACCACACCTACACCTTTACATTTCTTGTGTACCTGTTTATTTTTGGCTTGTGGTTGCTGTGGGTAAACAAATTTGCAAACACTAAAAGCAACAACACGCATGAATAAAAAAATTTGGCAGATGGTTTTGTTTGTGTTTGCATTTGCAGTTTTGGGCTATTGCCGCGAATTTTTCTTTGTTCACCTCAACGTTATTCTTTTTGAAAAATATTACAACCGGATTTCAGATGCGCCCTTTCCTGAAATTATGAACGTGTTTCGCCGTTTTTCATACGAAACCCTGTATTACTCCAAATACGTTTTCACTGTAGTGTGGGTAAGCATTTTTTTCTTGGTTAATTTTTTTGCCTTAAAAAAATTAAGTGCAAGTCCGCGCTTAACTAAATTTCTTGTTTATGCTTATGCAGCCATGTTTGCCTTAGCTGCTTCGTCATTCGTTTACGGTTATTTTTTCAACAACGGCATTATTGACGATGAATACACCCTAAGCCGCTGGCTCATGGGCATTGCACAATCTCCCGTTATTTGCTTACTTTTATTGGCTTCAGAAAAATTATATAACAAATCGTTTCAATCATGATAAAAAAAGACAGCACCGTTTTTAAATTAATTAAAGAAGAACTGCACCGCCAAACCGAAGGCGTTGAATTAATTGCATCAGAAAATTATGTGAGCAACCAAGTAATGCAGGCTATGGGCAGCGTTTTAACCAACAAATACGCCGAAGGTTTACCCTTTAAACGCTACTACGGCGGCTGCGAAGTGGTGGATAAAGTGGAGCAACTGGCTATTGACCGTGCCAAAGAATTATTTGGCGCAGCTTGGGTAAACGTGCAACCCCATTCGGGCGCACAAGCCAATGCCGCCGTTGCACTTGCCTGCTTAAAACCCGGCGATACCATTATGGGACTTGACCTTTCGCATGGCGGACATTTAACGCACGGCTCGCCTGTAAATTATTCGGGAAAACTATATCGCCCAATTTTTTACGGCGTTGAAAAAGAAACAGGCAGAATTAATTACGATACATTGGAAACCACCGCCCTCAACGAAAAACCAAAAATGATTATTTGCGGTGCTTCTGCCTATTCGCGCGATTGGGATTATGTGCGTTTGAGAAAAATTGCAGATAAAATAAACGCCATTTTAATGGCAGATATTTCGCACCCGAGCGGATTAATTGCCAAAGGCATTTTAAACGACCCACTTCCGCATTGCCACATTGTTACCACCACCACACACAAAACCCTGCGCGGACCACGCGGCGGCATGATTATGATGGGCAAAGACTTTGAAAATCCCTTTGGCGAAAAAACACCGAAAGGCGAAACCAAAATGATGAGCAATGTATTAGACATGGCTGTTTTCCCCGGCATACAGGGCGGACCATTGGAACACGTTATTGCCGCAAAAGCCGTAGCTTACGGCGAAGCCTTAACCGATGACTATATGCACTATTGCGTACAAGTGGTAAAAAACGCACAGGCTATGGCAAAAGGGTTTACGGATTTGGGCTACAACATTGTGTCGGGTGGCACGGACAATCATATGTTTTTAATTGATTTGCGTAACAAAAATTTAACAGGCAAAGATGCGCTTGCTGCTTTGGAACAGGTAAACATTACCGTAAACAAAAACATGGTGCCGTTTGACGACAAATCGGCTTTTGTTACTTCGGGCATTCGCATTGGCTCGCCTGCCATTACCACACGCGGACTGAAAGAAAAAGAGTGTTTGAAAATTGTGGAACTGATTGACCACGTTCTGAAAAACAAAGACAACGCAAAAGAACTCGCCAAAGTGAAAAAGAAAGTGAACACGATGATGGGGAAATATCCTTTGTTTGCTTAATGTTATCGGGTTTGAGATTTGACAACTTTTTGAATTTGTCAAATCTCAAATTTTTTCTTACAAACAATATTTCAAACAATATCGCGTTCTTGTAACAACATAAAAAACATGATAAAAAAGACACTCACACTCTTATCTTTTTTCATCATCAACTTAGCTTTTGCTCAAAAGTTTACCATTAGCGGCTATGTGGGCGATAAAAAAACGCAGGAAAAACTAATTGGCGCAGTAGTTTACGATGCGTACACCAAGCAAAACGCCACCACCAACAATTTTGGCTTTTTTAGTCTTACTTTAAAAAGCGACAGCGTTCAACTCATCATTTCTTACATAGGCTTTGCAGCGCAGAAAAAAACGTTTTTCCTGAACGAAAATATGTCAATGAACATTGACCTTGTTCCCAACAACAACCTGAAAGAAATTGAAATTGTTGCCGAAGAAACCATTGAAGAGAAAGCGCGCATGAGCACCATCAACATTCCCATTGAGCAGATTAAAAAAATTCCTGCCTTTTTGGGCGAAGTGGATGTGCTGAAAGTATTGCAACTGTTACCCGGCGTAAAAAGCAGCGAGGGCACAACAGGCTTGTATGTGCGCGGTGGCGGACCTGACCAGAATTTAATTTTGCTTGACGGCGCACCCATTTACAATGCCTCGCACCTGTTCGGTTTTTTTTCCACCTTTAATGCCGATGCCATAAAAAACGTAGAACTTGTGAAAGGCGGTTTTCCTGCGCGCTATGGCGGACGGCTTTCTTCGGTAATTGACATTAACATGAAAGAGGGCAATATGCGCCGCTATAATGTAGAGGGTTCAATAGGCATTGTGTCAAGTAAAATTATGATTGAAGGACCGATTTGGAAAAACAAAACCTCCTTTATTTTCACCGCACGCAGAACGTATATAGACAGGTTTGTTTCGCCCATTATGAGGCTGGCATCGCGGGGCGCATACGAAGCAGGTTATTATTTTTACGATGTAAACTTAAAAGTAAATCATAAAATATCCGACAAAGACCGCATTTTTTTAAGTGCGTACAATGGCTTGGATAAATTTTACACCACCATTAACGGCGCGGCTTCGGGCGGCGACATCAGCCAAAGCAATTCGTTAAAATGGGGAAACACCGTGGGTGCGCTGCGCTGGAATCATGTGTTTAACAGCCGCCTGTTTTGCAACACAAGTGTTACGTTTACAAAATATCATTTTGACATATTTGCCCAGATAAAAGACCTTGCACAGGATACCAAACAAACGCTTAATTATTTCAGCGGTATTAACGACTGGGCAGGAAACGTAAATTTTGATTTTATTCCCTCGCCAAATCATTACATACGCTATGGCGGAAGATACACTTACCACACCTTTAAAACAGGCGCAAACCAGTATAAAACACAGGGCTTTGACCGCGACAGCAACGCCACATTTGGCAACCCTGACATTTACGCCCACGAAATTGCACTCTACGCCGAAGACGACTGGAAAATTACCGACAAGTTCAGAGTAAATGCAGGGCTTCACGGCGCAGCGTTTTTTGTGCAGCAAAATTTTTACAAATCGCTGCAACCGCGTTTTTCCATACGCTATATGTTGCCTCATAACTGGAGCATAAAAGCATCTTACACCAACATGATGCAGTTTATTCACCTGCTTTCCAATTCAACCATTGGTTTGCCTACCGATTTGTGGGTGCCGGCAACAAAATTAATTAAACCTCAGCGGGCATATCAGGGCGCAGCAGGCTTTGCCAAAAGTTTAAATAAAAATATGTACGAGCTGAGCATTGAGGGGTATTACAAAGAAATGCGCGACATTATTGATTATTTAGACGGTGCAGATTTCATAGGCTCTTCTACCGACTGGCAGCAGAAAGTGGCTCAGGGTAAAGGCTGGAGTTACGGCGTGGAATTTTTACTGCAAAAGAAAAAAGGAAAATACACAGGTTGGATTGGCTATACTTTGTCGTGGGCAAACCGCCAGTTTGCAGAAATTAATTTCGGAAAAGTATATCCTTACAAATATGACCGCCGCCACGACCTTTCGGTTGTAAACCTGTATAAAATCAGCAATAAATTAGATATTGGCGTAACGTGGGTTTACGGCACAGGCAACGCGGTAAGCCTGCCCCTGCAAAGTTATGTGGCAGCAACTAATATGCCGTTTATGCCCACCAATCAGGTGCAGTATTACGGCGGAAAAAACAATTACCGCATGGCACCCTACCACCGGTTGGATTTCAGCATTAACCGCCACACAAAAAAGAAATGGGGCAAAGTAACGTGGAGTGCAGGTTTGTATAATGTTTACGGACGATTAAATCCGTACTTCCTTTATTTTAGTACCAATGAGTACAAGCGCACACAATTAAAACAAGTCAGTTTATTTTCGGTAATACCCATGGTGAGCTGGAATTTTAAATTTGACTTTAAAAACTTTAAAGAAATTTTTAAAGACGATGAAGAGTTGGAAGAGTTTGAAAAAGAAATGGAAAATTAATTTAGAATTTAGAATTTATAAAATACATTAGAATGAAAAATTTAACAATCACCTTTTCCGTGGTGCTGATGCTGATAATTTCATCGGCTTGCGAGCGCATTATAGAACCAAACGAACTGCCGCAACAAGACCCGCAGGTGGTGGTAAACTGCATTGTGTATTCGGGTTCTGCCATTACCGCCAGCATTACGTTAAGCAAAAGTATTTTAAGCGGAAAGCCATACAAAACCGTTGATAATGCCGTGTGCGATGTATATGAAAATGACAATTATGTGGGCAAGCTCACAGCCGCAGGCAGCGGCAATTACACAAGCAGCATTGTGGCACAGACAGGAAAAAAATACGAACTGAAAGTTTCTGCACCCGGTTACGATGGCGTGAGCGGAAGCACAAGCGTTCCTGACCAACTTAGTGTTACCAACATTGAACGGTACGACACAACAAATTATGCAATTACTACATACACTTATAACAACGGCATGGGTACTTCAATCAATATAGGCGGCAGTTTAAAATTGAAACTGAGAATTGTTGATAACGAACCTAAGGTGAAAAATTATTACAGTTTGTTTG
>JAHBTI010000035.1 GCA_019638705.1 Bacteroidota bacterium | reverse complement strand
CGGCTTCGTTGCTTTCTGCGGCAGAGCGCATAAGCAGGCGTTTAGATTCTGCGTTCAGTTCATCGGCTACCTGTTTAATTTTGCTTTGTTCTCTGCTTAAATTTTTAGGAACAAAGCTTTTAGATGTTTCGTATTCCAGACTCAAAGCATTGGTTATGTTGCCGAGTTCAGAGTGTTGTTTTTCACGGATTTCTTTTTTCCGTTTCAGTAAAGCAGGCGGTTGTTCGTTGTTCACTTCAACGGTTTCAGGTGTTTCCACTTCGTAATTAGGATATTCTCTCAACAATTCTTCCATAATTTCGGCTTGGTTTTGAAGCAGCAATGCCGCTTTGTCTTCCGCATTGCTCATGTTGCCTAAGCGCGAAGCGTAATCGTCCATAGTCATGGACTCGGTATATAAATCCTGCACCTGATTGTTTAAGGATTGCAATGCACTCACTTTTTCCTGCAAATCCGCATACAAACTTGGCTTGTCTGTTTTCAGTTTAACCATCAGTTCGGCAAGGGTTTTGTTCGCGGCTTCGTATTCGGCATCGTTCACCGCACGGTTAATAGATGCCACTTGCAGCATATTGCTTTGCGCCTGTCCTTCTGTGTTTTTCGCGGTTTGCAGCAACTGTTCTTTTTCCGACCCTGTTTTTGTTTTGGCTTCTGCCCTTAAATCTGCTGCCTGTTTGTCTAAATTTTCCCCTTCGCTGCGCAGCATACTTGCTTTGCTTTGCATTTCCTCTACGCTTCCGCTAAAGCTGCTGCCTGTGTAATTTTTTAATTCGGTATCAATGCGCTTGCTTTCTTCTTCCATGTTTTGAAGTTGCGAAACGGCATTGTTAAGTGTGGTGTTTGCCTGTCGGTTTCTTACGGTGCTTTTGTTTGCCGAAAAATAATCAGCCACCTGCCCTGCGGTGGTATGTTCTTTTTCAAGATTGCTCAACACGGCATCTTTGTTTTGGTCGGGGTTTATGCCTGATGATGTGCCTTCCCGAGTTTCGGAAGATGTTGTTTTTGTTTCTGTTTGCGTAGTAGTTGTGTTATCGGAAGAATTATTATCGGAAACAGCATCGTCAGTAGTGTCGTCATTTGTAATTACTGGATGTTGTGTGGCTATGGTAACAATATCTTCATCAAGCATATCCACAAAATCTTTGTCTTGTTCCGCAGTTTGTTTTGCAGGATTTTGAGCTGTATTTGAGTTTTCCTGTGCAAGAATATCAATGGCTTGCTGTTGTTTTAAAATGGCTTCGGCTTCTTTTTCTTCGGCGTTACTTAATGCGCCAAGTTTTGCGCTGCTTGTGAGTGTTTGTGCTTCCTGCCTCATTTCCGCAGCTTGCTTAAAGGCGGTGTTCGCTTCATCGCTCAAACGTTTTGCTGCTGTTTTTTGCGTGCCCGAAAGCGGATTGCTTTTCAATAAAACTTCCACGTTGCTTGCATTTGTTTTGTACAGCGTGGCGTTGTCTTGTTTGGTAATGTCGGCGGCTTGCAAATATTTTTCGGTGGCTTTGTCTTCAATGTTTCTTGCTTCGTTCAGTAAATTTTGTTTTTCAGTACCGCTTTTGGTGTTAGCCGTGTTTTTTAAAGCGTTTGCTTTCTTTTGAAGTTCATCGCCCTGTTTGTTTAAGCGTTGTGCTTTTGCATAATTTTTGTCTGCCGAATTGCTTTCCGCTTTGTTGCCCGAAGCCATATTTGCCTCGCTTTTCAGTACAAGCAATTCTTCGTTCAGCTTCTCAATGTCGGCATTGGTTTCGGCTAACTGTTTTTCTTTTTCAGTTTGTTCGCTTTTTAAAGCGTCAATAAATTTTTTCAACTCATCTTGGTCTATTTTTCGTTTGGTTACGGCAAGCTCGTTTTCTTTGGCTGAAACCGTTTCTTTTATAACATCAAGTTCTGCCTGTGTTTCTTGGCTTAGTTTTTCGGCGGTTTCAATTTCTTTTTCTTTGTTTTCTACGGCGGTTGTCGTGTCGTCGCTTTCGCTGCCTGTGTCGTTTGGCTGCTCATTGCTCAAAGTGTTATTTTCCGAAGAACTATTGTCTGATGAACTGTTGTCCGACGAAGTAGTGTTGTTTGATGCAACGTTATTCTCGGCAGTTTCCGTTTCTTCCTGCGTTGTTGCGGCAGGGCGTTTTTCATCGCTGTCATCTTTGCCGTTTACATCAAGTTTGGCTTTCTTTTCAATTAAACTCAGGTATTGCAAATAATCATCGTCAGACGATGTTTCGTCAAAATAATTTTTGATTTGCAACACACCGCTTTCGTAAGAAATAAGCTGACGGTAGGCTTTAGAGGTATTTATTTTTGGCAGCGAAACTTTTTGTGTTTGTGTTTTTTGTCCGGGTGTTTCTACGGTAAACAGCAGGGTTGCTCCGTTGGGCAGTTCCAGTGTATAGTCGCCGTTGTCTTCGGCATTAAATGTGCCCACATCAAGTTTATTAGCCTCATTTTTTATGCTGATTACGCTGTTCACATTCTGCTCCGAACTTTCTTTGGTAACTGTGCCTTTAATTACCAAGAAATCAATCGGGCGGCGTTCGGTTTTTATTTTCAGCACATCAATTTTTCCCTGCGGGCTTTGTCTGCCGGTGCTGAAATACGCAATTTGTTCCAATGAATCGGTTACAAACAAAAAATCGTCGTCGGGCGAGTTAATCGGAAATTCAAGGTTTACGGGAGCTGACCAAGAGTTTGTGTTTTCGTTGTAAGTAGATTTAAAAATATCGTAACCCCCCATGCTGTTATAGCCCTTGCTCGAAAA
Source organism: Bacteroidota bacterium (assembly GCA_019638705.1). GTDB lineage: Bacteria > Bacteroidota > Bacteroidia > B-17B0 > Aurantibacillaceae > Aurantibacillus. Next base: position 18,046 of record JAHBTI010000035.1, on the reverse strand, counting down.
ATAAAGTGTTTTGCCATCAGGGTGCATAAAAGGATAATCCTCGTCGTAAGGCGTGTTAATGCCCTGCAAGCGTTGTGGTTTGCCGTAAGTACCGTCTGCGGTTTTAGATACGGTGTAAATATCTTTTCCGTTTTGGTCGTTATCGCCGTAACTGCTAAAATAAACGGTGTTGCTGCCTTTGGGTATAAACACAACCGATTTGTCTTTTTTCTTTTTGTCGGTAGCGGTTTTAAACTCTTCGGGCTTTACCAATAATTTTCCGCCAATGTTTTTCAGGTCGTAGCTTCTGTAGTAATCGGCTTCGTTTAATTGTTTTTTGCCCGTAATTACCAAATCACTCAAATTGCTTAACAGGCGTTTGCCGTTGTGGCAGGCAGTAATTTCGCGTTCCACCTGTGTTTTTTTAAGTTGCGACGAGGACGCTGTTTTTGTATATTCTTTGTAATATTTTATGGCATCGTCAAACCTGTAATTAATATGATAGGCTTTGCCTAAATAAAAATTTGCCTCTTTGGGTGCGTTTTCAATATTATTTGCCGCAAAGGTTAAATAAGGAATGGATTTGGCTTTGTTGGGTTCGCTGTATATCATGCAAACGCCCAGGCGGTAATTGTACTCGGCATCTTTCGGATAATTGGAAACTAACTGAGAATAAAGTTTGTAGGCTTTGCCGTAATCTTCTGCTTCAAACAACTTGTTGGCTTGTTTTTTGGTGTCCTCTAAAGAGCCGGAAGTTTGTGCCAATGCAGAACTGCCAAGCGTCATCATCAAAAAAAACGCCACTTTTTTGCTCAAACATTGCCTAAAGATATTTTTTAACGCTAAGGTATCAAACCTTAAATTCATACAACCCGTAAATTTAAGAATTTATTATTATCAACCATATTGCTCCTTGATAGTAGTTGAGTAAAATTCACCATTTTTAGGTAGAGCGAAATCAATAATCCCGAATGAGCAAAAAAACTTTTTTTAATATTTAATTACATTTTATATATTTGGGCTGTACAAAAATCTTTTATGATGAAAAAATTACTTCTATTAGGTTCTGCTCTGTTTACTTTAAACTTTGGAGCAATCTCTCAAACCGTTGTTACAACGCCTGCGGGCGACACTTACACCGTTGTTATAGACACGCTGGATTACTTCTTAAACAAGCAGCAGTATAAAGCAGGAACAAGTCTGCAAGACGCATTTCCTTATTACAAAGCACCTGCCGGAGCAATGACAACCAGCTATGGGCATTTAACCCATTGCGGTTCTGTGTTTTTAAATTCAGACAGCATAACCGTTCTCGGCTTGAGCGGTTGGGGCTTTATGCAATCCAACTCGTTTAACTCCGATGTTACGGTACGCCTTTATCTGTGCAACGTTGATGCAGATAATTTGCCCATAATGCCGCCGATTGATTCGGCTCAAACTAAAATCCAAAAGGCATCGGGCAGTACAAGCTACCCCATTCCTCTTATAGGCAACTTAATAAACGGACCTAAAAAAATAAATTCAAATTTTGCGGTGTTAATGCGCAATATGTCTATCCGCGCAGGCGATACTGTGCGCTTTATGCGCACGGCAGCAAGAACACCATCGTATGCTGTTACCCACGAATGGGAAGAGATGTATAAGTTTGGCGAAGGGCTTGGCGTAATCAGTCAGGGTAACAATTATAAGTTCTATAAAACAACCGATTTCAACATTCCGAGATTTTTTGGCGGAGCAGGCACAGATTACGAATTTTGTGTAGCCCCTATTGTAGAGTTGAAATTAGTGGCAAAACATATCTACCCGAAAAATGCTGTTTGCGTGGTTGAACCTGTCGCGTTTGATAACCTTTCATCACCTTCTTTCACCAACCGCCAGTTTAACCAAAATGAATTTTACAGAAAATGGTATCCGTTTTGGGCACAACCACAACCTTGGGGCTTTGCAGCCGACTCATCAATAACCTGGGATTTTGGCGATGATTTGCGCTTAGACACCCTGCCAAATACATGGGGGCGCGTTAAAACCACTGTTTTACCTTACGGCGAAAACACAGCATGGAAAGCATTTGATACCGCCAGCGTTGATTATTACACACAGCAAATAAATGATTTTTGTGGGGCGTTCAGAGCAAATTATAAAAGAATGTGTTCAGGTACTTATGGTTATCGCGTAAATGCCATAGATTCTTTATGCTTAGCTGTTGATTGGTGCGGACACCACCCCGATGAAACAGGCATAAAAGAAAATGTGTTGGGTAATGTAAAAATAGCTCCAAATCCTGTGGCTAACGGTAAAACCACCATTTCGGGCTTGGAAGGAAAAAATACCATTACCGTTTACAGTGTGTTGGGGCAATTGATTTCAAGCGAGGTAACAGATAAGGAAACTTACGTTGTTGATTTGCTTAACCAGCCGCAGGGCGCGTACTTGCTGAGAGTGATAGACTCCGCGCAGCGAAGTAAAAACATACGGATAATAAATCAAAAAGATTAACAATAAAAAAGCTCTGAATTTCAGAGCTTTTTTATTTATGTTTCTTGCAAAGTATTAAATATCATCATTAATAAATTTTTATCGCTTACATTTACATCATCAAAAAATTTAGTACAAATGAAAAATAAAGGATTAATTACAGTTTTAATTTTTGGAGCACTTGTTTTATTTGGCGGTGTTTGGGCGTGCAACAAACGCAACAGCTTTGTGGGATTGCATGAAGATGCAAAAAAACAATGGCAGCAGGTGGAAAGCCAGTATCAGCGCCGTTCAGATTTGATACCAAACATTGTGGCTACCGTAAAAGGCGAGGCAAATTTTGAGCAAAGCACCTTAGAGGCTGTTGTTTCTGCCCGCGCCAGAGCTACACAAACAACCATTAACCCCGACAACCTGAACGAAAAATCTATTGAAAAATATAAAGCCGTGCAGGGTGAATTGAGTGGTGCATTATCGCGTTTGTTAATGGTAACAGAAAATTATCCCAACTTAAAAGCCAATGCCGCCTTTGCCGATTTGCGTGTAACGCTGGAGGGAACGGAAAACCGTATTTCGGTGGAGCGCATGAAATACAATGACGTGTGTGCCAAATACAACAAAGCCATTCAGTTTTTTCCGGGTAATTTATTGGCAGGCGGGTTTGCACCCATGCCGTATTTTGAATCAGAAGCCGGCTCGGAAACCGCTCCTAAAGTTGAGTTTTAATCCTTGTCATGCTGACGAAGGAAGCATCTGCACTTAGATTCTTCACTATCGTTCAGAATGACAGCAACCTTTTATAAAAATGCCTTTTGCCCGAAATTTTTTTGATGAGCACGAACAGCAATTGTTGGTAAACGCCATTCAAACTGCCGAAGAACACACTTCGGGCGAAATTCGTATTCACATAGAAAATTTTTGTTTGGGCAACGAAGTAAAAGCTGCGCAAAAAGTTTTTACCAAACTAAAAATGCACCAAACCCAAGAACGCAACGGTGTGTTAATTTACATTGCAACGCTTAGTAAAAAAATTGCCATTGTGGGCGATGAGGGCATTCACCAAAAATTGGGTAACGCATATTGGCAAAACGCCATCACAAAATTGATTAATCAATTTCACAACCACCACAAAGCCGAAGGTTTGGCAGAGTGCGTAATTGAATGTGGACACTTGCTCGGAAAATTTTTTCCGCGAAGTGCTGACGATAAAAACGAATTAAGCAACGAAATTTCCTATTAAGCATGAAAAGATTTTTTATAGCACTGTGTTTTTTTCTTGCTTTTGTTTCTCACGCTCAAATTCCCGAACGTTCCAACCCACCGCGTTTGTACAATAATTTTTCAAAAGAGTTTCCCAATTTTTTAACGGACGAACAAGTTATTATTTTAGAAAATAAATTGGAAGCATTCAGCAACGAAACTTCCAATCAAATTTGTGTGGTGATTGTTGATGATTTGAACGGCATGGACGCTTCATCGTTTGCTATTCAGTTGGGTAACGAGTGGGGAGTAGGCAAACAAAAATTTGACAACGGTATTGTGATTTTGATAAAACCTACCGGCAGCGCGGGCGGTCGTGATTTATTCATAGCCGTGGGTTATGGTTTGGAAGGTGCAATTCCTGATTTGGCTACTAAACGTATTCGCGAAGAACAAATGTATCCTTATTTAAAAAACGGCGATTACTTTACCGCGCTTGACAAAGGAACAGATGTGCTGATGCAGTTAGCCAAAGGCGAAATTGATGTGAAAGATTACACACGTTACGGCGAGGCGGGCGATTTAAAAACCGCCGTTCTCATTGTTATCCTCGTTGTTATTCTTTTGATAATTATTTTTCGCAAAAAGGGTGGGGGAGGACAAACCTACTCACACGGCGGAAGACATATTTATTGGGGCAGCGGCTTAGGTGGCTTTAGCGGAGGCAGGGGTTTTGGCGGCGGTTCATCTTCGGGAGGCTGGGGCGGTTTTGGCGGCGGCTCTTTCGGTGGTGGCGGAAGCGGCGGAAAGTGGTGATTGTATTTTAGTAAAAGTGTATGTTATGAAAAAAATTAGTGTAACATTAATAATTGCAGCCTTTTTCGGTTGTCAAAACAACGCCGAAACTGAAAACTCTCAAGCAACGGAAGTTGTTACTGCCGAAACAGATGTAATGCAACAACCACTAACACCTGCTGATACTATTTTCTTTTCTTATGAGTACAATGAGAAATACAATGACTATGCGTTGGTTTATTTATTAAACAAAACCTACGATAAAGACAGCGTTTGTACGGCAAATTTTAAATTGAGCTTTATAAAAAACAATGCCTCAATTTATGAAACGGAATTGCAGATAAGGGGTTATGAAAACGAATCGGAATGGATGATAGGGGATAGCCAGTTAGGCGAAGTAACTGCCCCTTCTTTGCACTGTGTTTCGTTTGGTTATCCTGCTTGCGGTTACATACAGGAACATTTTATTTTTCACATAAGCGAAACAAAATCAGATTTAGTGCATCAATGGCAGTCGGCTAAAGACGGCGGTTACGGCTTTTGGGGAAATGTGGTTTCGGGTACGCCAACCGATTTTTATTTCAGAATGGAAACATATTATCCTGCCGGAGAAAATGAGCCTGATGATATGGGCATTTACGAGGTGTCAGATTCTATTCATTTTCATTTGGAAAACAATAAATGGCAAATCAGCTATCTGACTCCAAAAGACTCTGCATACCGCAGCCAAAAAATACCGTTTGACGATTTTCACTAAACAGAATAAGTACTGTTAAAGTTTAGTTTATTCATCGTTATCCATTTTTGATACAAGGTCAGTGCATCACGGTACTTCCCTGATGACAATACACGTTTTTTTACTAATCCAAAATATAAAAAAGAGGAAGTTGATTTAATAAATTTTCATCTTCTTCAGTCCTTCTCATCATTGGCTTGGGAATTTTTACACTGCTATCGCAGGCAGCTTGTTTAAAAACAAATGTTCCGATTTTTGTTGTTACAGGCATTTTATATTCAACCGTATCGTAATCAACTGCCGTCATTTTACATATTAAACTGTCTTTAACCATTTTGCAGGCAAACGAGACAGAATAAGGAATAAACTCAGCCATATTTTTATCTGCCGTAAAAAACAAAGAATCTTTTTTTATGCGGTAGCTGCACATCATAAAATTATAATCTTTACCTTCATGAGTTTCGTTCTCTACGCTCTTTATCAACTCAAACAGTTCAGGCGAGTCTGAGGGATAAGTCCCTTTAAAATTAGAGAATATGCTTGCACCTCTATTATCACCTGTTGTATCTTGTAACCAACAAATAGTTTGATTAGCATACGACTTGTACACATACTCATGAACCGCCCTCCTCTTGTCTAATACACGTCCGTTATCAAAAAATTTCAAAAATTCCACATCATCTTTCGTGCCGTGTTGGCGATAATAAAACCCGTCTTCTCGCAAAGAGAGACGGGTTACTTGTTGAACTTCCTGTTGTTTTGCCGATTTGCAACTGCACAACAACAATAATCCCAATAAGGCTTTTTTATACATTGACTAATGATTAACAATTAAAGTCAAATTTACATTATAACCGTCACTTGTGGAAACGGTCATAATGTATGTGCCGTTTGACAACGAAGCTGTATTTAAAGTTTGTGAATTATACCCCTCTGTAAGTGATAGATTTTCAGAGCCAACCACAGTTAAGTCAGGTAGTTTATATGTAACTGTAATATCTCTGTTGCTATCCGAATACAATGTTAATTCATTGTCATTCGTGGAAGTATTAATTGAAGTGTTCACATAAAACAAAGGCAAATGTGTTGTTCCACCATAAACCAAAGCATAAGCGGCAGCATTGAGTTTTAAGGGATTTATCCACATAGCCGACACAGTACCGCTATTAATAACAGCTTGCATTTCTGCTCCCTCTTCTTCTGTCGGTTGTGCCGAAGGGTCGTCAGGAGGTGTGTTTAGTGCAGCGTAAAGAGCTTCACTTGCTTCTGGTACATTTGGATTTCCTGTGGGGGCTATAAAATCTAATTGTACTATCCATTTTCCACAACAACAACCACCCGCCGGAGTTTTTGTTACGTTATGTCGGTCGTCATTATTAAGTATATACGCTTGACCATTATAACAAGCCAAATAACGATGTGCGGAAAGATTACTGCTTAATAATAATAAAGCAGTTGATAAAATAACAGTTAATTTTTTCATTTTAATTACGCTGTTGCCATGTACACAGCAAGGTTTTAATTGTTTGACATAAATTATTTAATTAGTGTGTATGAATTCATCACAATTCAAAATTACAACTCCAAACTTTTTTGTCAATGCCATAACCATACTAATTTAGTAAAATAATCACTACTTTAGTACGCATGAATATAGGGAAAAATATCAGAAATTTGAGAGAACTAAAAGACTTGACACAAATGCATATGGCTGAAGAGTTGGGGATTGGTCAAAAAACTTACAGTAATATTGAGAATTCAGGAAACGATATCACAGTTACAACAATATTGAATGTGGCTAAAGTTTTAGATGTAAGTTTTAATAAAATATTGGAGCTTAATGCAGAAGCTATTTTAAATAACAATAATCAGTCGGGTGGTATCAGTCAATTAAATACTGCGTCAAGCTATAATTATTCAAACGAAAAAGCACTTGAATTGTACGAAAAATTGTTGCTTGAAAAAGACAATCGCATAGAAGTCTTACAAAAACGTGTAGAAGAGTTACAAAAGAAATAATTTATTTTTCTTTCAACAACGCCAACACATCACCCACCACAAACGTACTTCCGCCGATAAAAATGCAATCTGTTTTTTTTGCGGCTTTTTTTGCGGCTTTTAAGCCAAGTTCTACCGATGAAAAGGCTTGCCCCTGAAGTTTAAATGTGTGTGCAAGTTTCAATAATTTCTTTTCGTTTAAAGCACGCGGAATGGAAGCCTTTACAAAATAATACTCTGCCTCTTTTGGCAAGAGGGCTAAAATTGCTGAAACATCTTTATCGTTTACTGCGCCAAATACAAAATGCAATTTATCGTAAGCAAGGTGTTTTAAATTTTCAATTACTTGTTTAATACCGTCTTCGTTGTGTCCTGTGTCGGCAATGATAAGCGGTTTATCGTTTAGTTTTTCCCAACGCCCACGCAAACCTGTGAGCTTTACAACTTGTTTAAAGGCGGCTTTCACGCGTTCGGGTTCAAGAATGTAACCTGCTTTTTCTACAAACTGCAATACATTTAACACTCCCAAAAAATTTTTTGCCTGATACCTTCCCGTTAAATCCAGTTCGTAAGTATCGCTTTGATTTGTTGTTCTGTTTAAAACCGTAAGTCGCATTTCATTCCCGATAATTTTTGAATCAGTGATTTTATAATTTCTGTCGGCGTATTCAATGGGCGATTTTTTTTCTCTGGCAACGGCATTAAACATGGACGCCGTTTCGCTTTGGTACTGGCTGATGACCACAGGCACACGCTTTTTAATAATACCCGCTTTTTCTCTGCCAATTTCATCAAGGGTGCTGCCCAATAAATTAGTATGGTCTAAACTGATGTTGGTAATTAACGAAACTTGCGGTGTGATGATGTTGGTTGAATCTAAACGCCCGCCAAGCCCCACTTCTATAATGGCAACATCAACTCCTTCTTTCACAAAACTGTCCAAAGCCAAAGCAAATGTCCATTCAAAAAAACTTGGTTTAATTTTCTTAAAGGCATCTTTGTATTTTTCTACAAACTCAACTACAAAATGTTTCGGAATTAATTTTCCGTTTATTTTAATGCGTTCTCTGAAATCAATTAAGTGCGGCGAAGTATATAAACCAACTTTGTAGCCGCAGTTTTGCAGCACCGCCGCCAGTATGTGGCTGCTTGAGCCTTTGCCGTTTGTGCCGCCCACATGAATACAGTTTAACTGCGTGTGCGGTTTGCCCAAAAGTTCGGCTAATTTAGTGGTGTTGTCAAGGTTGGCTTTATAAGCGGCAACTCCCACCCGATGATACATCGGTAAACGCGCGTATAAATAATCAAGCGTTTGTTGGTAAGTCATGTTTAATTGAATGAAAAAACTATGGTAATTGTTCCGCGTTGTTCAGGGTATCTGCTCGCATTAAATTTTGTTGCCAATGCCGCCTGTTTGGCTTTGGCTATTAATGCAGGGCTGCTCACATCAGTACCTCGCCCTATTGTAGCCTCTGTAACAGTACCGTCTTTGTCCACCAAAATATCCAACACTACTTTTCCCTGTTCTTTGGTGTCGCTCGGCAATTTTGGCGGTTTCACTACGGCGCGTCCTTTCAACTCAAAGCCGTAACCGCCTTTTCCGCCACCAATGCCATTGTTAGAACCCGGACCTTTACCTTCACTATTGCCACCATCTTTGCCTGTGCCTGTTCCGCCTGTGCCGTCAAAATCCGGATTGCCGTCAATATCGCCGTTTTGCCCTGCCTGTGTATTGTTACCAACACCTCCGCCATTTTTCCCCATATTCTTACTGTACAAGTTGGTAATGTTTTCCGTTTCCGTTTTTTCTTTTACTTTTTCCTGCGGCTTCACAGGTTTTATCACCGTTACATTTTTTTTCTCTTCAACAGGTTTTGTTTTTTCTTTCTGTTTCTTCTTGTTTTTTTCTTCTTTAGGAATAACAACGTTTTCACCGCCTTCATCGGTTAAAAATGTTTCATCTTCCTGCGGCGTTTCTTCGGCAACCACATCGGTTACGCTGCCCATAGAACCAAAATCAATCTTGTCGTTTCCGAGATTTATCATGCCAAGCGCAAGTTCCTGTCCGCCGCCGCCGCTTGGTTCAGGGAAAGGCGGATTTGGTGTGATGAGCTGAAACCAAATTAAAAACAATAACAGCAACGTGAAAATTGCAGAGGTGATAACGCCTGAAATGATGCGGTTTTTATGTTCTTCTTGGCGGGTAAGTTCCATGTTTATTTTTGAGTGGCAGCAGTTGCCAACACGGTTTTACATTTCAGTTTATAGCATATCGTCATAATGTCAATTTCATCTTGAATGGTAAGTTCCTTGTCAAGGTGCATTAACACGGTCGGTTCGGCTTGCTTGGCAGCAAATTTTGAAATTTCGGCTTCCAGATTTTGAAAGGAAACTTCCACGCTGTTTACATAATATTTTTTGTCCTTGGTTACGGCAACGTGAATGGGTTTCTTGTTATTATCCACCGTTACGTTGGGGTCAGATTTAGGCAAGTTCACTTTAATGGAATTGGGGCTTACCATGGTGGACAAGATTAAGAAGAACAACAGAAGAAAGAACATAATGTCATTCAACGAGTCTGTGCTTACTTCCGATTCTCTGTGTTTTTTTCTTAAAGCCATGTTTATTTAAGATTTTATGATTTGAGATTTAAGAAGTTTACCAAATCTTACATCTCATTTCTTACTTCAAACTTATTTAGAGGGTTCATTAAGCATATCCAAGAAACTAATTTGTGCGTCTTCCATGCGGTGCGCAATTTTATCAATGCGGGCGTTTAACCAATGATAACACACAAAGGCTAAAACCCCAACAACCAAGCCACTTGCCGAGGTTATCATTTTTTGATACAAGCCTTTGGAAATAACTTCAATCTCTACGGTTTTTGCCAAGGATATATCATAGAAAATGGTAATTACGCCAAAAATTGTTCCAATAAAACCAAACATGGGAGCTATGCGCCCGATGATGTTGAGCACGTTTAAATTCTTTTCCAATTTTGAAATTTCGTTTGAGCCTGACATATCCATTGCCGAACGGATTTCCTGTGTGGACTGCCCGATACGGCTCACGCCTTGCGCCAGCATAGTGGCTTCGGGCGTATTTATGTTTTTGCATAAAGCAACGGCGTTTGAAATATTTCCGCTTTGAACGGTTTCCTTTAAACTCAGCATCAAATTCGGATTTTTCTTTCCCGCCTTATTGATGACGAGCAAACGTTCTATTAAAATGTAAACGCTTACAATTAACATTAACGCCAAAGGAAGCATAATTGGTCCGCCTTTTGTAATCATGGAAATAAGCGAAATTTTTGTTTCGGTAATTTCAGCAGCGGTGTCCATGCCTGCTGCGGTTAAAGAATCAGCTCCGCCGATTTGTAAAATAAAATTAAGCATTGTATAAAAATGTTTACTGCCAAAGTTATACGGAAAACAAAGGGCTTAATTTTTGGCTGCTTGGGGATTTTGAACAAACGAGTGTTTATTTCAATAATTAGTTTAAACTTAAAAAAACAGCGGTGTAATTATTTCTTACATTTAAACTTTTAAATTTTACTATGAACGACAAAATAATAGTTGGCATTTCGCAGGGAGATATTAACGGCATTGGTTTGGAAGTGATTTTGAAAACCCTTACCGAGCCGGGCATTACAGATATTTGTACACCCGTCATTTTCAGTTCGCAAAAAACGGTGGCGTATTACAGAAAAGTGCTGGGTTTAGATGATTTTAATTATAACCCCCTGCGCGATTTTTCGCAAATCAATCACAAAAAAGTGAATGTGTTTATTTGCTACGAAGAAGAAGTTGCCATTGAAATGGGTAAAAGCACCGATATTGGCGGAAAATACGCCCTCATGTCTTTGGAAAAAGCTGTGCAGGCATTAAAAGAGAAAAACATTCACGCTTTGGTTACTGCCCCAATCAATAAAAAAAATATCCAGAGCGAGCAGTTTAATTTTATTGGGCACACCGAATATTTAGGGCATAAACTCGGCGGCGAACCTTTAATGCTGTTGTGTTCCGACAACGGTTTGCGGGTAGCGGTGGTTACGGGGCACATTCCGTTGAAAGATGTGGCAGCAAAAATTACGGTGGAAAGTGTGTCAAAAAAAATCCGGCAGCTGCATACTTCATTAGTACAAGATTTCGGCATTCGTAAACCAAAAATTGCCGTGTTGGGTTTAAATCCTCACGCGGGCGATAACGGCGCAATCGGCAAAGAAGAACAGGAAATTATTTTACCCGCCATTGAAAAAACAAAAGTAAACGGCTTGGTTTATGGGGCTTATTCGGCAGACGGATTTTTTGGAAGCGGCGCATATCGGCAGTTTGACGGTATTTTGGCTATGTATCACGACCAAGGCTTAATTCCGTTTAAAACACTGGCGTTTAACGAGGGGGTGAATTTTACGGCAGGGTTAAATGCTGTGCGCACAAGCCCCGACCACGGCACAGGCTATGATATTGCAGGAAAAAACAGTGCCAATGCACAATCTTTTAAAAAAGCAATTTACCAAGCCATTGACGTTTATAAAAACCGGCAGTTACATTCAGAGATAAGCGAAAATCCTTTACCCTTTGGAAATTTGAAAAAGGAAAAATAAATTAAGCGAAAGGTTTGTAAAACAATTTTAGTGGTGAGCGGCTTCAGTCGCTTCGTGTCCGTGTGCTTCGCCGTGATGCGCTTTAGGGTCGCAAAGGCTTAAAAATAAAACAATAACTAAAAGAGTGGCGGCAGCTAAAATAAAAGGAACTGAAAATGCTACCTGCTTTTGTTCTGCTTCGTGGTGTTCGTTGTGATGACTCATAATGTTTAGAATTTGATTGTTGCGAAAATAAGGGATTAATTTAAAACTTGTATAAAGTTTGGTTAATTTTTTTTGGTGGCTTAGAGCCTGTTTAAATTAATGTTCTGAACAGAAAAAATGTACAATTATAAGCCTTACATTCGGCGGCGATTAACTAATCCGCAGCTTATTGCATGAATTTCAAAAAAATAAAATTCAATGATGTAAAGCCTGAAATTATTTTTCTTGGTTTTGCCTTATTTTTTGGTTTAATCATCTTGTTCATCACACCGCCTTTTCAAGTTCCTGACGAGATAAATCATTTTTACAGGGCGTATCAAATTTCCGAAGGAAATTTTATTGCCGAAAAAAAAGACAACAGGGTTGGCGGAGAAATTCCTGAAAGTGTGGAAACTATTACACACCCTTTTTTGGAATTATTTTGGGCAACTCATAATAAAGCTGATTACGAAACCATTAAACAACAACTGCAAGTGCCTTTAAATCCTGAAAAGAAAACGTTTGTTGATTTTCCGAATACGGCTATGTACAGCGTTGTTTCGTATTTACCGCAAGCCGTTTCAATTTTTTTACTCAAACAGTTTAATTTGCCGCCGCTCTGTATTTTTTATGGAGCAAGGCTGTTTGCTTTATTGTTTTGGACAGTCGGAATTTTTTATGCCATTAAAATTATTCCCTTTTATAAATTGTTTTTTACACTCATTGCTTTATTGCCCATGTCGTTGTTTGTTAATATGTCGTTAAGCGCAGATGTCATGACTAATTTATTGGCATTTATGCTTACGGCTTATCTTTTGAAATTAGCATACATTGATGATATAATTACAGGTAAACAATTTTTTACGGCAACCGCGTTAGCGGTTTTGCTGGCTTTAGCCAAACTTGTTTATATCCCCCTTGTTTTTTTATTTCTTTTAATTCCGAAAAAGAAATTCAGCACGCCAAAAATGTATTATGCCGCATTAAGCATTTTCTTTATTGTTTCATTCGGAACAGCATTATTGTGGTCGCATATAACCAACAGCTTATATCTGCCTTATGATTTATACAATAAGCAATTTCGTGATGCAACAGCCATGAAGAGTTGCGCCAATATGCCCGAACAAATACATTACATAACAACTCACGGATTATATATGTTGCGGGTGTTTGTTCATTCCTTAATGCAATCTTTTGATATGTACGCTGAAGGCTACATTGGCACTTTAGGCTGGCTTGATATACAGTTGCCGCTTTGGTTTATTTACACGGCTTATGCGTTTATTTTTGTAATTGCCGTTTTAGATAAAACTAAAAACATCAAATTAAGCCTCACGCACAAACTTATCATTTTTACAAGTTTTGTTACAATGATAAGTTTGGTATTTCTCTCTCAGCATTTAACGTGGGGTTGTGTCGGAAGCCACACCATTTCTCCTCAGGGGCGATATTTTATTCCTGTATTTCCCTTGTTTTTTATGTTGTTCTATAACGTAAAAATCAACAATGTCAAATTTTTACGCTTGCTCATCATCTTGTTTTCTTTTTTCAGTTTATCATTTACAAGCTATACTTTGTATAAGAGGTATTACGTTCCGCTTGTAAAAACAATTATTACCTGCGATGCAGAAACACTAAGCGAGGACAATTCTTTTAAAACCAATCTGCCGAATGTGTTTTTACAGAACTTCAATAACCAAAGCGAAGAAAAATCACGCTCCGGTAAGTATTCCGCAAAATTAACCCCGCAAAATCAATTTGTTTTTACTCACCGTTTATACGATTGCCGTTACGGAGAATTTATTACGGCTGAAGTATGGAGGTTTGGCGAAAGCGGCAATATTGTTATATCAGGAAGTTCAAATGATTTTTGTGTATGGTCTCAAGTTGCAGAAAAAGACAGTTTGGGTTGGGAACGTTTGCATATAGGATTTACTGTTCCAAAAGACATGAGAGGTAAAGAAATAGGCATTTACATTTTTAACAACGGCACGGGCATTTCTTATTTTGACGATATGCTTATTTCTTACGAGAAAATGCTTAAATAATGATAGTTGTTACTTTCCGATACAAAACTTACTAAAAATATTTTCAAGCAAATTGTCGCTTGTTACTTCGCCTGTAATATTGCCGAGTTCTTCCAAAGCATAACGAATGTCCAATGCCAAAAAATCGCTTGCCACATTGTTTTGCAAACCCGTGTTTACATTTTCCAATGCTTTGGCGGCGTTTCGCAAGGCAGCAGCGTGGCGGGCATTGGTAACAATGGTATCGCTTGCTTCTATGGCGCGTAAATCATATAAACTCACCAATTTTTGTTTTAAGCCCGAAATATTTTTTTGTTCTTTGGCAGAGATGTAAACAATGTCGGGAAAATCTGAAAACTCTTGTTGCAGCGAAGAACCGGTTTCGGTATCAATTTTATTGGCAACAATTACCAATTGAGCATTGCCGATGTGTTCTTTCAGCAGTTCAATTTCCTTTTTCAAATCGCCACTGCCGAATGTATGCGCATCAAACAAATACATAACAACGGCAGATTTTTTCATCACGTCCAATGCTTTGTTCACGCCCATTTGTTCTATAATGTCAGATGTGGTGCGCAAACCTGCCGTATCTATAAAACGGAACAGCACGCCGTCAATTGTAATTTCATCTTCAATCGTATCGCGCGTTGTACCCGGAATATCGCTCACAATGGCTTTATCGTCTTCCAACAACACATTTAATAAAGTGGATTTTCCTGCATTTGGTTTTCCCACAATAGTCACAGGAATACCGTTTTTTATCACATTGCCTAATTCAAAGCTGTTGATTAATTTTTGAATAACTTGGTTAATGGAAGCAATCAGTTTTTTCAATTCATCGCGGTTGGCAAACTCTACATCTTCTTCGCTGAAATCCAATTCCAACTCAATTAAAGAAGCAAAATTGATAAGCTGTTCGCGCAAGGTTTTTATTTTATTGCTGAAACCGCCGCGCATTTGCTGCATAGCCATTTGGTGCGACACGGAAGAATTACTCGCAATTAAATCGGCAACGGCTTCGGCTTGGCTTAAATCAAATTTTCCGTTTAAAAAGGCACGCAGGGTAAACTCGCCTTGCTCTGCCATACGCGCCCCTGCGTTTAAAAACAGTTGCAAAATTTGCTGCTGAATGTAAGGTGAGCCATGGCAGGAAATCTCAAGGCTGTTTTGTCCTGTATAAGAATGTGGGGCTTTAAATACGGTTATCAAAACCTCGTCAATTATTACCCCTTTGTTTACTAACAAGCCAAAATGAACGGTATGCGAAGCCTTGTTTTTAAGTGTTTTCTTATGGAGCCGTTTAGTGTAAAAAAACTGTTCCGCCAAATCAAAAACCTGTTCGCCGCTCAGCCTGATAACGGCAATAGCCGCGCTTCCGTGAGCTGTGGCGGGGGCAATAATGGTATCGTTGCTGATAAATTTCACAGAAAAAAATTAAACTTTAAAATTATTCAAAATAAGCTGAGCAGAAAAATGCCCTGAGAAAATAGTTTGGTATTTTTTTTGTCCATAGCAATAAATTTTGTTTATTTGGCAGTGGTTTTAATTACACACACAAACTACACTTTTTTAAACATGAACAGTTTTAGGCATTTATACGGCAAACAAGTTGTGGGGCTGGCACTTATAACCGCTTTTTTTGCGGCGTGCAGCAGCGATGCAAAAAAGGAAGATAAGGAAGACTTAATTGAAGTTGCGGATACGGTAAGAACCATTGTAGTGAATGTTGATGGTGAGTTGTTCAGCATCCCTTCCCCTATTCAAACAGCGCAATTGGTGCAAAAAAGCGGCATTGCGTATGATAAAAGTGTGCTGAACGAAGAGGCTAAAGTGGTTCATTATTCTACCGAATTTTCGCGTGCGCTCAATCTCGGCGTTTATGGCGCAGATTTGGGCTATGTGGCTTTATATGGTCAAACACAAGATGTGTTGAGTTACATTTCCTCCGTGAGGCAGCTTTCCGATAAGTTAGGCGTTTCTGCCGCTTTTGACGAAAACACCATGAATCGCTTTAAGAATAATGTAACCAATAAAGACAGTATGATGAACTTGGTTGGTGTCGCTTTTCGTAGCTGCGATGCGTATTTAAAAGAAAACAACCGCAGCAATGTGAGCACTTTGGTGGTAACAGGCGGTTGGATAGAGGGAATGCACTTTACGCTAACGGCATACAAAAACAAACCCACCGAAATGCTGAAAGAACGCATTGCCTCACAAAAACAAGCGGTGAGCAGCCTCATAAAAATACTGAGTACAAACACATCGGAAGAAGCGACAGATATGTTGGTTAAATTTGCCCAATTAGCCGATATATACAATCACATTAACCTTAAATATGTGTACGTTGCACCAACCACCGATGCCGAAAAAAAATTGACTTATATCAACAGCAAGTCTGAGATTTATATTGCCCCTGAGCAATTAACGGCTATTACAAGGATAGTAGGGGAACTAAGAAATATTGTAGTTAATACCACTCAATCATAAACTAAACCAGCAATGAAAAAAATAATAGCATCTCTGATTGTTGTAATTGCGCTTGCTTGTGCCAATAGACTAAATGCCCAGTGCGACAGCATTGCCGCCATGTGCGCCAAACACATTGTACCTAATTTTATTTCTGACGGGCAGCAGTATCGTTCTTTATTGCTTAACTCAACAGAATATTCCGAGTTTCATACCACCTTTTTTGGAGAAACAACATACCGTATAGCTGCTTGCAGCGGACGTTCAGACGGGAATTTGATTTTTAATATTTACGACCAAGACCGCAATTTGTTGTTTACAAATACCGACCACAGAAACGCGCCGTACTGGAACTTTAAAGTAAAATCAACCATTGAAGCCATTATTGAAGCCAAATTAGATGCCAATAAAAACCCCGGTTCGGGTTGTGCAGTTATTCTCATTGGATTTAAGCAAAAATAAATTACTTAAAATTTCCGGCAATTAATTTTGCGGTTTCTTCAAACTCTTCTTTACTGAATGTTAGCTTTTCGTTTGAAAAATTACAGTCGTTCATGCTGTTGATTGGGATAAGATGAACGTGAGCGTGCGGCACTTCAAGCCCCACAACATGCATAGAAATTCGGTTACAGTCAATGGATTTTTTCAGAGCTAAAGCCACACGTTTAGAAAAATTCATTAAGCCCGAATAGCCTGTATCGTCCATATCAAACAGATAATCCACTTCTTTTTTAGGAATAACAAGGGTGTGTCCTCTTTTAATGGGAAATACATCAAGAAAAGCCAGATAGTTTTTATCTTCGGCAATTTTGTAGCAAGGAATTTCGCCCGCTGCTATTTTTGAAAAAATACTTGCCATAAATTCGAAAAAATTAAATAGAGATTTCAGCCACTTCAAACAGAATTTTTCCGGCAGGTGCTTGCACTTCGGCTTTTTCGCCTACTTTTTTGCCAAGCAGGGCTTTACCGATTGGTGAATCAACCGAAATTTTTCCGCTTTTTAAATTCGCCTCGTTTTCAGCCACCAGCGTATATTTCATGGTAGCATTGTTGTTTAAGTTTTTAATTTTCACGGTGGTAAGAATACTCACTTTGCTCAAATCCAATTTGGTTTCGTCCACAATGCGAGCATTGGCAATAATGTCTTCCAGTTTTGCAATCCGAACTTCCAATAAGGCTTGCGCTTCTCGGGCGGCATCGTATTCGGCATTTTCGCTCAAATCACCCTTATCCCTGGCTTCGGCAACAGCTTGGGTGGCAGCTTTGCGTTCTACGGTTTTAAGATGACGTACTTCATCTTTCAGTTTCTGTAATCCCTCTTCGGTATAATAACCGATTTGCTGTTGTTGTGCCATAATCTTATGATTTTTTTAAAAAAGAAAGAATCCCGATTGTTGTCGGGACTCTTTTTTACGGTGTAACAAAAATAGTAATTTTTTCTTTAAAGATTTAATCTTAAACCAAAACTGTGAATCCCCCCCCATAATCTGGTAGAACGGAATGAGTAATCAAAGCCGACAGTAGATTTTTTTGAATTAAACGGAACTTCAAACGTAAAACCCATAGCAGGACCTGTATAAA
>JAHBTI010000034.1 GCA_019638705.1 Bacteroidota bacterium | reverse complement strand
AATACGAATTCAACTGCCGGCATCGCTTCGGGGGGACATCAGAATACGCATGGCGGGGGCATTGATGCCTTCCTTGTGAAATTCGACGGCAGCGGGGTACGACAATGGGCGACTTATTACGGAGGTTCGGGAAGTGATTATGGTCTTTCCTGTGCCGCAGACGGCTCCGGCAATGTTTACCTCGCCGGATATGCGGCTTCTTCAAGCACCGGCATCGCTTCGGGGGGACATCAAAATACGCATGGCGGTGGGAGCAATGACGCCTACCTTGCGAAATTTTGTGCTGAAGCCCTCGGTCAGCTTTCTGCAATTACCGGTAATACGTTTGTATGTTCGTCATTTTCTCAGTCCTATTCAATAAGCACAGTGCCTACGGCTACGGCATATTTGTGGAGTCTTCCGAGTGGCTGGTCGGGTACATCAGGCACAAACAGCATCACGGTAATACCCGGCGCCAGCGGCATTTTAAGTGTATCTGCTACAAATGCCTGCGGCGCCAGCCCAATACAAACAATCAGCATCGTTGCAAATCCTGTTCCCACAATTACCGTGAACAGCGGCTCTATTTGTGCCGGTCAAAGTTTTACCATGTTGGCTTCCGGTGCCAGCACCTATATATTTTCCGGTGGTTCGGATATTGTCAGCCCCGTAACAAATACCACTTACTTAGTTTTGGGAATAAGTGTGGCGGGTTGTATTTCAACAGTTCCGGCAATAGCCACTGTAAGCGTTAATCCCTTGCCCATTATTACTGTAAACAGCGGAAGTATTTGCGCGGGTGATAATTTTACAATTACGCCAAGCGGCGCAACTACTTACACGATTTCGGGCGGTAACTTTACCGTAACACCAAATACTAACATTTCGTATTCCGTAACAGGAACTGATTTGAACGGCTGTGTTTCAACCGAAGCAGTAACCGAAATTACCGTTCATGCTTTGCCAACAGTAAGTGTAAATAGTGGTAGCATTTGTGCAGGCGATAATTTCACAATTATGCCAAGCGGTGCAAATACATACAGCATTACAGGAAATAATTTTACGGTAAATCCAAACGCAACAAGTTTGTATTCTGTTACAGGAACTGATTTGAACGGTTGCATTTCAACCGAAGCAGTAACCGAAATTACCGTTCATGCTTTGCCAACTGTAAGTGTAAACAGCGGTGCAATTTGTTTTGGAGATAATTTTGTAATTACGCCAAGCGGTGCAAATACTTACACGATTTCGGGCGGTAACTTTACCGTAACACCAAATACTAACATTTCATATTCTGTTACAGGAACAGACTTGAACGGTTGCGTTTCAACCGAAGCAGTATCGGAAATTACCGTTCATGCTTTGCCAACACTAAGCGTTACAGGCGGCGGCACTATTTGCGTAAATGAAAGCGCAAACTTAATAGTAAGCGGCGCAGATACTTACACGTGGAGCACAAACGAAAACAATGCGAGTATTACTGTTTCACCAAGCACAAACACAGCGTATTCGGTGCAAGGCACAGATAATAACGGTTGCCAAAACGATGCCAACGTAACGGTGAATGTTGATGAATGTTTGGGAATTGGGGAATTAGGAATTAAAGATGAAGAATTGAAAATTTATCCGAACCCCGTTGGTTCAGTTCTTAATGTTGAAAGCCCCCTAAGCCCCAAAGGGGGAACAGTTGAAATTTCCATTTACGATGTTTTGGGCAAAGTAATTAAGAATGAAAAATTGAAAATTGAAAATGGTGCGGCGCAAATAAATGTGAGCCAAATTCCTAAGGGGATTTATTTTATAAAAGCAGAGGCAGATAATTATCCGCACATGCAAAGCAAATTTGTGAAGGAATAAAAAACAAAAAATCCCGCGATAAACGCGGGATTTTTTTTGCTGCTCCCCCTCCTGCGGACGAACCATTAACCGTGTCCAACTCGTAGTTGAACCCGCTAATTAACACGCTTTATGCTGCTATTTTTAGTGGCATAGGCGCGGTTAAGTTAATTAGCTTTTTAAAATTTGCGCTTGCTTGTTTTGCAGGCAGGTAATTACCAAGTATGCCCCAAAGCCGCTCTACTTCCTTTTGCAGGCGGTTGTTTTCGCTGCTTAGTTGCTTTATTAGCGCGTTTTCAAAAATGGCTTCTTCGCCAAGTTTATGCGCTACTTCCAATGGTACAGGCTTAAACATTTCGCCTGTGCCGTTTAATAGCCATTCGCGATTTACATTAAATGCGTTTACAATCGCATCGTAGATTTTCGGTGTTGTTTTCTCATTGTTTTTAATCTTGTTCAATGTGAAAGTGCTGATATTTGACCTTCCGCAAAATTGAACATCGGTTAAACCCAACTTGTTTTTCAACAAGAAAACTCTTGAATTTACTGTGTTTTCCATGATTTTTTATTTTAATTGTTAAAAACTATATTGAAACAAACTTGTTTTTGATTTGAAAACAAGTTATGTTTGCAATCACAAATCAAAAATAATAATTAGTTTTCAATTACTAAAATAAATGAGAGAAAATTTAACAAAAAACGCAGAACCAATATCTAATATACCTTACTCGGGAGGTTTAAGCACACCGTTTACGGGCGAAGAAAACAATAACCCCGAGCTGTGGAGCGAGATAAATAAAACGTTTGGAAGATTGAGTATTGAGGAAAACAGGCTTGTTTACGCCGCTATAAATGCAGGTAAACCTAATTCAGATATTGTACGCGCACTTTACGCTTACCGCCGTAAAAACTCTTAATAACTGCTATGCTAAAATTATACACATCATCATCGGTTTTTAGTTTGCCATACTTTTTTGCGGCGGCAGTAAGTTTTTTAATGTGTTTCAGCATTTCGTTAAGTTGCCGCTTATACTCTGCTTCGCCTTTGGTTTTTATGGTTGGCTCTAAATCTTTGCTTAATTGCAGCCAAGCCGCTTTAAAATTTTCTTTAGCACTTTTTTTCATTGCTAATTTGTTTTATGCTCATACAAATATAGCAATACCGCGCAAGCCCACCGCTTCGGGCTTGCGCTTTAATTTTTTAAAACTGAAATAAAATGTTCATGTACACCACACCAACAAAACAATCAATCTCACAATTAGCGGCAGAGGCTTTAAAAATTAAAACAAAAGCCCTGTTTGCGCAATACGGCAATAACTTGCCGCGCACTTGGGTAACCCTGTTTACACACGATTTCCCTGAATTTAAAGGCAGAGAGAAAGACCTGTATAACTACAAAGCCGGGTACAGCACCCCGCCGCACGATTTCTACAAAAAATTACAACGTTGGATTAAAAAAACAGCAGCAAAATAAAATACCGTTGGCAAAGGTGTGGAAAACGCGCTCATGCAAACGAAAGCGAAAACCACACCCGCCAACGGCACACTAAAAAAAGAAAAAAAAATGACAACAACAAGAAAAACACTATTAGCCAAATCAAAAATATGAGTTTCGACGAGGGTACAGAACACGGTGAAAGAAGAACAAGCAGAACTGTGGGCGGGTGTTGGAAGCATCCAGGGCAATCACTTATTGACTGTCCGTTATGCGCAATTGAAGAAATGAAGCAGCCTAAAGCAAAGAAGCCTAAAACGCTTCAAGAATTGGCGGTTGAACACAATCTATCTGGCGAAGAACTATTGAAGGTTAGTAACTATTTAATAGCAATTCGACTGACTGAAAAGAAAATACCGCCCGAAGAACTGATGCGCGTGGTGGAGAATTGGGATAGAATCAAGAAAGTAATCCGAATGCTAAACTATGACTTCAACGGCGGCTATTGCATATAACTCGCAAATATGCGCATAAAACTTGCGGATATTTTTTATAGCCGCCTTTTTAGGCATTGGCGCATTGGCAAACAAAGCAAAAGCGCAAAGCAACACCGCGCCACAACAAATTCCACGACAGGATATTGTAATTACCGACTTTGATGCCGCTTGGGATTATAAATATAGCGCAGGCACTTGGTTTACAAAACGCAAAGCCGCCACCGAATGGCAAACCATGCAAAGCGTGGCAAGCAATTACAGCCTTGCGGTAGAGCGGCTTACGGGGCATTTACAACAAAAGGGAATTTATATATAAACATGGAAACAACAAGTAATAAGCAGCCTAAAATTGATTTGCTAACACTACTGATTTCATTGGGTATGTGTACATTAATGGTTATGGGAATAATACTCTTAGTTAAAGCTCTATGTAGCTGCTCTTAAAAATCCGCACACATGGACGAGATTGCATATAGTATGGAAGCGCAAATAAAACAAATGGAACACAACATGATGTGTTTTGTGATAGACGAAACAGAGAAAAACTTGCTTTTTCTTAAAAAAATAATTGAACACGCCTACACCAACAAAAGCGATGTGCTGCCGCCGCTAAACGAACTGATTGACAAAACACAAGTTTTAAAACAAGCAATAACAAGATTATGAGTGCAACCACACCAACATACACCCGCACCGGAAATTTTACAACCGTAACCTTTCAGGCGTTTGACAGAATGATAACCGAAACATTTAACGGTAAATCCGACACGCAAATTTTAGGGTGGATTTTAGACAAATGCCAAACAGCCGTTTTGCCAAGCGAATTAGAAGCATTAAGAAACATAAAAGCCACACTATGACACAGGGGGAAGATACAGAGCTAAACTTTTGTTTGGCTACGGGCAAAGTAATAGAACTTTTAAGTGCCAAACTAAACAGTTTGGAAGCAAGCCTGCGCCACATGAAAACAATTAACCACAGCCGCGTTAATGCAGTAATGGACGAGATACTTGCAACACGGCAAAAACACAAAGAACTCACCAATTTATTTTTAACCGCTAAAAATTAAAAAGCATGAAAACCACCGCCGACATTAACCAAGAAATTAATTACCTGCTTGGTGATTACAAAACCGCGAAGCAGCGCGAAGCCAAAGGGCAAATTACACGCCTGCACAACCAAATTGAAAACCTGAAAACGCTAAAACTGTTTTTGGAAACCCAACCAAGCGAGGCTACGCTATTGCGGGATAAAGAAAACCTTGAGGCTAAAATTAAATTGGGTATTAACAGCTTTAATGACCCCAAAAAGCGCGCTGAATTTATAAACCCGCTTAAAAAACAACTTAAAACCATAAACTACCTTTTAAATGATTAAACCAAAAAACATGGTGCAGCTTGCCGTTGTTTATGGTGTGAAGCCAACAACTATGCGGGCATGGCTTCGCCCTTTTAAAAAAAGAATGATAACAATGAGAACAAAAATTTACGGCAAACCAATCAGCACATACGCGCTAAACTCGCGGCAGCTTAACTACATTGTTTCAAAAATTGGCAACCCGCCGCTTTACTCATGGAACGGCAGAATGTTTTTAGAAGATATAATAGAATAATGAACACGGTAAAAAATACATTTGAACACCTGAACGGACACATTGTAAAGTCGGCATATAAATTACTGCCCCAATCGCATTATTCCGGTAAATATTCAGAAACTTTCAGGGCGGTTTTCTCAATACTAATTGAAAACCCGGCAGGCGAAACCCTGTTTATATCACACACATGGTACAGCAAACCCAAACACGCGGTGAGCCACTTTGTAAACTACACCAAAAAAGAAGCCATTGATACAGTAAACAATTTTTTAATAAACACCAATCAACTATGTACGCAGACAGCAAACTAAACAGAAACGGCGATTACGAATACTCGCTGCACGGGCTTACAAGAAACGATGCGCAAATACTGCACGATATATGCAAAGCCGTATATATAGCCCCGCCAAACAATAACGCGGTTGATACACAAATTAACCGTGTAATTAAGTGCTTAAAAGACGAGTTGGAATTAACCAAACCGCAGCAGCTATGAAAACAATCTTTATCCTCATACGCAACGGCGAAAAAATACGACAAGAGTTTGACCAAAACGATGCTTGGTTTAACAAATTCAATTCTGCCAACGCCGATAAGTTTCCGTTTTTTGGCAATGTGGCTTACCAAAAGGGCGAAGCCCCCTTTAAAGCCATTTTTCAATACACCGCAGACGGCAATATTGTGGGTATTCGCGGCGACCGCTACCAATTTCCCAACATGGTAGAAATGCTTTACAACCTTTATACCCTTGCAAAAAAATACCAACGCGAAAATAAAATACGCAGCGTAAAAATTTACGACAACCGCAATGTGCTTAACGATAAACTTATTTTAGATTGGAGCATTGAGCGCGGCACGGTGGTAAATATGCTGCCCCTGTACAGCGGCAAAATGGATATTTTACAAAAACAAAAACAATACGCATGAGCATGAGCAAGCGCATAAAAATATCGTTGCACCAAGCCGAAGCGTTGGCAATGTATTTGCAAAGCTGCATTGGCAGCCCCGCAAAAACCGAAGACAAAATAAAAGAGTTTTTATTGGCTCGCGGCGCACAAAGTTTTTTACTCAAAACAAAAAACTTTTTAAGCAAGTTAAGCGTAGGCGTTAAGCGCGGCGACAGCTTTGTGCAACTAAGCGAACACGAAGCACTAAGCCTGTGCGTGTATTTTCAGCGTTACCAACTGCCGGTGTTTCTGTTTCCGTTTGAAGCAACGGTGTTAGAAATTATACGCGCCCAATTTCCCGAATTAACGGATATGCTATTGAAACAAAAAAACAAATTAAAACTTAACCAATATGAAACGACTGAAACAACTGTTTAAACACCTGTTTAGGCGCAATACCCAACCGCTTGTGTTTGATACCATGAGCTACATTGACGGGTGTGCAACCAAAAAAATATTTGATGCTCACCTTTACGTTAATTGGCAAGGTAAGTTAATGGTAAAAAGTATTACCGCCGTTGGCTCTGTGTGTGGCATTACAGAAATTGACCCTGAAACAAAAAAACAATTCGGCTTGCCCCAAGAACACATTTTTTTAGATGTGAGTATGAATAATGTAATGTATCGTTAGAGTATGAAAATGTTAGCCGCTTGCGAATATTCGGGCATTGTGCGCGAAGCCTTTGCAGCCAAAGGTTGGGAAGCATGGAGTTGTGATATACTGACAACAGAGCAACCAAGTGAAAGGCATTTTAAGGGTTCTGTTTTAGAATTATTTGACGAACAAGCCAAAAAAATTACTTGCAAATTTTATGACATACCCGAAGAATTTGACCTCGTTATTGCTTTCCCGCCATGCACATATTTGACTTACGCAGGTATGGCAAATTGGTACGATGCCGGCAGAGCCGAAAAGCGAATTGCGGCGGCAGACTTTTTTATGAAGATGTACAACGCCCCTGCCAAGTATGTAGCCGTAGAAAACCCGCAGGGTATTATGAGCAAAATTTTCAGGAAGCCCGACCAAGTTATACACCCCTACCATTTTGGCGAACCCGAAATGAAACGTACTTATTTATGGCTGCGCAACCTGCCGCCATTGGTGTGGAAGTATGAAGATGATTTGTTTAACAAAGCAACGGCAACCGAAAAGCCTGAACCGGTTATGTGTTACACACGAAAATCAGACGGTAGAAAAATGAAGCAATACGGCGCGTGGGGCGTAAACAACATAGGATTTATGGACGGAAAAAAAAGAAGCAAAACCTTTCAATCCATAGCCACCGCAATGGCAGAGCAATGGACGGAATATATTTTAAATGATAAGTAAAAATGAAGCTAACAGAAAAAATCCCCAACATTGAAGCTGCTCTAAAAATAGTAGAGGCTTTACCCGAAGAACAAGCAATATTAGCCTATACAGGCGATAATCCGCGTATGCTATCACAAAAAGCAAACACAACGCTTTGCCTGTGCATTGAAGCAATGAATATGCTTTACCGCAAAGAAACAGGAACAACAAAAATACCAATTTACTACCCGTTGTTTTGGGCTACTCCTGGTGTCGGCTTTTCGTTTGACGTTTACGTTTACGATTACTCGCTTCCGTCTGTCGGCTCGCGCCTTTGCTTTTTTGAAGTAAGTCATGTAAGAGAGGTAACGAAAAATCCATACTATTTAGAATTATACAAACAACAACACAGTTAAGTATGAGCAGCCACCGCAATGGCAGAGCAATGGACGGAATATATTTTAAATGATAAATGAGAAAACACACTAAGGATATAGAAACAACAAAAAACTTTGACTTGTTTCTTGATGAGATTTTAAACGAACATTCACAAGTGCACGGCAAAAATATTACCAATGTGTGTAATTGGTGTAGTTGGGATTGTATAAAAAGAGGTGAAGTGTTATTTACCGACTTACGCCCAACACGCGCCGCGCTTTGCGAGTTTAAAAAAAGAGTAGCAGCAAAAATGCCAATGGGTGCAAAATATAAATTCAAACATGAAACAAAACAAACACGCCACATAAAACACCCGTTCAGAAACATTTTTGTAATCATAAAAAACTAAAACCATGAATGAAATTGAGTTAATAGAAAAAATTGTAAACGCCATGTATGAGCGTGAATGTGAAATGCAGGAAAGTTATGAGTTTTATCACCACAGACACGCCGCTTATTTTGATGAAATAATTGGTGAAAGTATAGAGGGGTTTTGTGAGCGGGTTTTTCCTGAATACATTTTAAAATTTGACGGCGGTAAATGGTTTGTGGTAAATAAAATTTAGTAAATACAAAACAAGAAAGTTAAAAGTTATGAGTGTAAAAATAGTAGGTAAGAAAATTGAATTTTCAGGTAAAGAATTAGATGTGTTGCAAACCATTATGACATATCTTGAAAACAAAGATGATTGGCGCGATAATGAGCGAAACAATTTACTTGAAGCACACGTTCTATTTCATAAAACAGAAATAGATTTTAATGTGATAAAAAGCATTTACAATAAGGTTTTCTAAACATGACAAAAGACGAAGCTATACAGGCAATGCAAGAGGGTAAGAAAGTTACACACGACTTTTTTATGCCTCACGAGTGGGTAATGATAGATAAAAACGGCGCGGTGGTTTATGAAGACGGCAACACAACTTCATTGCGTGAGTTTTCCGCATTAAGAGTTGGTTATTATTGGTTAAGCGGTTGGAGTTTGTATAACGAAAAAAATAAATAAGCATGGCAGGTATCACAGAACAACAAAAATCAGCTTGGCTTCAACTATACAGTTGGCGAAATAAATACGATATAATCATTCAATTACGCGGAAATATAGCAGGCGCAGACAATACGCACGTTTACATTGAAAAAAGCAACATTGAATTAAACGAGTTTTACGGTGAGAACGCAATTTTTGAAGCGGTACAATATTTAAAACGAATAAATAAACAGTAAAATGAAAGTAGAGTACAACGAAGTAACAAAAGAGTATGCAATAAAACATATATCTAACAACCAAATGAGAATTATGCGCGATTTAATTGATTTAATCACAACGCCGATAAACGAAACTGCAAGATTTTTAGAATTTAAAGACGAAATAAACGCAATTCATTCTATGATTAATAAAAAATAACTTGCAACACAAACTTAAAATAACAAAACAACTATGCGCCGCGCTTGCGGCAGAGCGCACGAAAAAAGCCAAGTACAAAGTACATGACGGCTTTAAGGCGTATGCTTTTTATTTGTTGCTGCGCTCAAAATACAAACATCAAAAAGGCTTGTATTTTCATGGCGACAGCACACACCGGTTTTGTTACAACATAGGACTTGATTTAAACCTGCACCCAAGCACCGTGCAAAAATATTTTGACTTGGCGGTGCAATTTGGCTTTATGCGCAAAGCTAAATATGGCTACGAGTTTAGAGCCATGACAAACATTTTAATTGACTACGCAATATTTTATCCCACAACACAAACAATAACTTTAGATGATGAAAAAGACAAGCTGCAATACATCTTAAAAACGCTTGTAGTAAGCGAAAATTTTAACCGTCAGACTGAAATGGTTTGTAAAAAAATACGCAGCAACCCCGCAAGGAAAGCAAAATTAGCTACGTTCATTCCGCAATGGGAAACTATGCCCGTTGCCGATTTACTGCACACAATCGTGCAAATGCAACAACGCTCTTTTGCTAATGGTTCGGACTACGATTTTTGGCACTCTATTCATGCAGACATAACACTTTCGCTAAAGGGCATAACTAAAAACTTTGCTTATTCAGAAAAAAGCCGCAGCGCACAACACCTCAAACAAATGCTTTCCCGGCACAATTACATTGCCGTAGGTAAGCGCAAAATTGAGGGCGACACCACGCGCAAGCCACACGATGAGCAAACAGGCGAATGTAAGCCAATAACCATGATTTGGTTGCCTAAACAACATAAACGTGCATGGCTTATGCCGGACGAATTGATTATTAACCCGCGCTTTCACAATATGCAGCAACACACGTTTGCCGCGTACAATGCAAAGGTACTTCTTTTAACTGCCGCATGATGTTTAGCGCGCCTTTTTTTATCGGGTTTTTACTCACGAATTGCTTACTACGCAGAGCGGATAAAGTATTATTGTTTAATATATTTCTGTTATTACTGTTTAGTTCTGTTAGTTTGGTAGTTCTGTTAGTTCATGAACTAACAGAAACAACAGGCGGCGGCAAATTTTTTGAGTTTTCAACAGTTTTTCAATAAAATTCACAGGCTCACGCGGCGCAAAAGCAAAAAATTTCAGTAAATTTGTAATATGAAAAAGCAAGCCATTAAAAAAAACAGAAGCCTTGCAGGAGCTAAACCCGTAAAGAGAAAAGCGGCAAAGAAGAAAGCCAAGAAAG
Source organism: Bacteroidota bacterium (assembly GCA_019638705.1). Lineage (GTDB taxonomy): Bacteria > Bacteroidota > Bacteroidia > B-17B0 > Aurantibacillaceae > Aurantibacillus. Next base: position 12,174 of record JAHBTI010000034.1, on the reverse strand, counting down.
GCAACTTGGAAGATGTATTAAAAGCGTTCCGCGATTTTAACGCAAAAGGATTTAAAATTGCATGAAAGTAATTTTAGACAGTACGGCTGTTATTCACTTGAATAATAACTACAATAAAATGCTTGATATACTTGGTAATTTAAACATTACCGAAACGTATATAACCCGCATAAATTATTTGGAGTTACTTTCAGGAGCATCGGTAAAATCAAAAATTGCTTTGCGAAAAACCCTGCATAAGTTTAATGTTTTAGAATTTACCGAAGCCTGCAAAACCAAAGCTAACACCTTAGCCATGCAGCATACCGTTTCAAAAGAAAATCAAAAAGACTTCTTAATTGCTTCAATAGCCATAAGCAACAACTTACCACTACTCACCGAAAATGATAAACATTTTCAGTTTAAAGGGCTTAAACTACTGCCATACCGCATTAAAACAGGTTGGTTTTAACATAAAAAACATAAACCAAACCCGCGCCACGCGCGGGTTTTTTATTTAACAACACCGGCAGCAACAAAAACTGTTGCTAACCGTTGCAACAAGTGCAACAACGGTAAAAAAACACCGTTTTTCAATACCTCTAAAAAATTTTTACGCGCTCACATTCAAACTGTTGTAACCAAAAGGTGCAGTACGCCAAATTACGAGTGTTCAAATTTGTTCCCAATTCTTTCTCATTCAAAGAATTTTGGTTTAGTCGGTGGTAAGAAACCTGTGCGCATAAAACGTACAGGTTTATTCCACAAAAAAAAACAGAGCAACAACGGTGAGCAACAACAGCACATACATAGCAGAGGGCGTAGGCTACACAGCCAAAAAAATGCGCGTTCTCAAAGATGCAAGCCGCTTTGAAAAATTTTTCCCGAAGCCGACATTTACCGACCCCGTTACAGTAAACGGCATTGACACAATAGAAACCGTTTCTATTGCCAAAAAAATTGTGTTACAAACATTGGCAGATACTGTAAAAGTTGCACCAACCTTAAAAGGCAAAGACCTTAACGAAACTTGCCGCAACGTTTGGAATTTCTTTTACAACCACTACCAATATAAAATTGATAAACCCGGCGTAGAACAACTGCGCCGCCCTGCCCGCGCCTTTGCCGACCGCAAAAGCGGTGTGGACTGTGATTGTTTTGCAATTTCAGTTAGCAGCTTTCTTACCAATCTTGGTATTCGGCATTATTTCCGCGTGGTAAAAATGTATGGTAAAGACTACTACCAACACATTTACATCATTGTTCCAAAAACAAAAACTTCAAACAAAAACAACCGCGCCGACTATTATGTAATTGACCCCGTAGTGGAAAATTACAACGAAGAGCCGCAAAACATCACTTTAAAAACCGATATTGAAATGTCTATACCTGTTCAATACTTAAACGGCATCGGGTCCAACGAAGCCGCCGATGACCTTAACGTAAATCTTCTTGGCACAGAATTTGACCACTTAGGCGAAAGTCTGGGCGAAGCCGAAGCCGTTATTGACAACATTTATCCCGAATTTTTAGGCGCAATGCACAAGCATTTGAGCCGCACCGCCAAAAAAATACGCAGCAACCCGCGTTCAATTTCCATGCTTTACAAACCACGCGAAACCGTGCAAGCCATTGAGGGCTTACTTGGTGTGTGGCACGATGAGGAAAAACGCGATGCCGAACTTGACCGTTTGGCAAGCATTGAAGAAACATTAATGCAGCCCGCCTTTCGCGGCTTGGGAAATGCCCTGTTAAGCGACACTAAATTTTTTGAAACAATAAACAGCACCGATGAGGAACTAAGCGGACTTGGCTCTGCACCTACATTGGGGGCAATTAAGATTTTACAAAAAGGAAAAACGGTGGTGAAAAACACCGCCGCCAAAGCAAAAGAGGCAGCCGCCAAAGCAGCCGCAGCAACTAAGGCAGCAGCACAAAAAGCAGCCGAAGCAGCCAAAGCAGCAGCCGCCAAAACAGCAGCAGCCACTAAAGCCGCCGCCGAAAAAGCCGCCGAAGCAACCAAAGCAGCAGCGCAAAAAGCAGCCGCAGCAACTAAGGCAGCAGCACAAAAGGCAGCCGAAGCAGCCAAAGCAGCAGCAGCTAAAACAGCCGCCGCCGCCAAAGCTGCCGCACAAAAAACAGCAGAGGCAGCCAAAAATGCCGCCGCCAAAACAAAAGAAGTGGTGCAAAAAGCGGCTGCAAAAACAAAAGAAGTTGCCAAAAAAGTGGGACAAGCGGTTGTAAAATACAACCCTGTATCATTAGCGGCGCGTGGCGCAGTTATTGTGGCTATGAAAGTAAACTTTGGCAGGTTGGCAAGCCGCGCCTATTGGGGCTACTTTAGCCAAGCCGAAGCCGCCAAAGCAGGCGTAACAGCAAGCTACCACAGCAAAGCCGTACAAGCCAAAAACAAATTGGAAGAAACGTTTGTACAAAAAATGAAAGGCGATGCTGCCGCGCTTAAAAAAGCAATTATTACCGGGCGAGCCGCCAAAGTGGTGGCAAAATTGGCTAAAGGTGTAAAAGGCTTGGGCGCACTTAAAAACTTACTTAAAAACGTTTTTTCAAAACAACAACAGGCTGCACCCGCTCCTGCTGCCCAAAAGGTAGTAGCGGCGCAAGCTGCGCGGGTAGCTCCACAAGCGCAAAAAATGGCGGTGCTGAAATCGGAAATCAACCGCCCCGAAAACGCAGCCGCAAAACAAGCACTTGTAAGCCAACAGGCATTAAAACGCATGACACCGCACCAACACGCCGTTGCCAAACAACTGTATAAAAAAGGCTTGCCAAACCGCTTTACACGCACTATAAAGCCGCTTACCCAAGCGCAGGCAGAAATTGCCGTTACTGATGTGAATGGGCTTGGTTTGGACCCGGCAACCGCCACTTTAATAGCGGCAGGCATGGCTATATTAGTACCTATGATAGCCTTGTTTGCAAAATTGTTTAAAGGCAAAAAAGGCGGCGACAGCGAAGAACTGCCGGACGGTTCGGAATATTCCGCTCGCGGAATGGACACCGAAAACGAAGATGACATACAGCCGGGCGATGAAAACAAAGAGTATAACCCTTTGGATTTGCTACAAACGGCAATGAAAACCGCCAACGATTTGGTGGATTTGGCTAATAAAAATAAGCCGAAAACACCTAAATCATCATCAAACAACAACCCGCCGCCGCCGCCTGCGCCAAGTCAGCCGCAATACACGCAGCCGATAGATACTTACGATAACGAAGTAAACAACACGCCCGAACCGGCAAGCACACCAACCGAAACCGAAGAAAAAAAGGGTATGAGCAAAGGCATGATTGCCGGGCTTGCAGCCGCAGGGCTTGCAGTTGTGGGCGGTATTATTTACGCGGTAAGCCGCCCTAAAGAAAGAGCGGTAAACGGCACAGAAAACAACGGCGTTGCCGGCAACAAACCAACACCAAAATTAAAAGTAGTAAAAATTTAAAACATGGCTTTTTCAGACAATAACATACCACAAAGTGCCTTGCGAGGCTACACAGGCGCAGCCCTTGCCGCCCGCATGAAATTTTTAAGCGAGCATTACAGCCGCACGGCTAAAGGCAAAAAACAGTTTGCCGATGATGCCAATGCCGCGCTTGCGCCAAGCATTACGGCAAACGCCGCTCATGTTGATTTTGGTTACACAGTAAATGTGCCAACCGAAGCCAAAGAAATAAAGCTGACGGGCGAAAACCAAACATTAACCAACGGCGAAGAACCCGAAGTAAAAAACCCCCAAGTGGGCGTAAGCGCACCCGAAGGCTTTGAGGTTTCGGTGAACGGCACAGATTGGGAAAATACAATGGCTTTAGATGTGAATAACAACGAAAGGACATTGCTTGTGCGCTTTATTGGCACAGAAAGCAGAGTTTACAAAGGCAACATAACCTTTGAAAATGCCGAAGTTGAAATTATTAAACCTGTGTTTGTTTCAGCTAAAAAAACAGAGTAAAAACAGTGAATTTATTTTATACAAATAACCGCCCAAAACGCTCCATTAAAGGATTTGCAGGTGTTTTAACCAACGCCCGCACCTTATTTATGGCGTTGTTTTATAGTGCCAATGGAAGCGGTGGAAAACAATGGCGCGATGACCCCAACGGCGGTGGAGCATTTTGGGCAGAAGACGGAACGCCTTTAATCATTTCCGCACCAACATCAATAAATTTTGGCGGGCATAAGTCAGATACCTTGCCTACAACATCACGGACGGTTGTTATTACCACCGAAAACGTGCCGCACGGTACACTTACCGTTGAAGTTCCTGTTCAAGATTTTGAAGTGTCATTGGAAGAGGAAGATTGGAAAGGAGAAGTTGTATTGCCCTATACGGGCGGCACGGTGTATGTGCGCTTTAATCCGCAAAGTAGCGAGCCTAAAGAGCATAATGAAGATTTAAAAATCAGTTCAAGCATTGGTAATGTTAATCAGACTATTGTTCCATTAACAGCCGAACGGCTTGCCGAAGATTTTGTGTTAGAAGCCGAACCCGACACGGTAGATTTCAACCCATACGAATACATTGATGCGCCCTCTGACGAAATAATTAAGCTCACCATAAAAGCAAGTGGAACAGTAACATCGGCGGTACACTTAGAGGTGAGTGATGATAGCTTGTTTTTGCTGAACGATGAAAACAGCAACGAAACACCGGTGTCTTTTATGGATTTTAGCATAACAGATTTTACCGAAAACGATAATGAGGTAGAAGTTTATGTGCTGTCAGTAGGCGGTGTGGGAACGAACGAGGCAATTATAAACATTTCGTCAGACAACGCCGCGAGCATACAGGTGGATTTAACAGCCATTGTAGTCGGATAAGAAAAATTTTAACAAACAAAAAACAAAAATAACATGAAACAGTTAATAAACAAAGAAAACAGCGGCTTAAACACACAAAACGCCATTGCTTACGGTGCTTCATTTGGCACTATGCTTGGCGGTACTGTTGCCGCTCACATTGCCTTAAAATTGGCAAAACAAGACAAAAAACTTGCCGTAAACGGCGCACTTGCCTTAGCAGGCTTAGCCGGTGCAATGACACTTAAACACCCGTTGGCAAAATTTGCCTGCTTGGGTGCAGCTTCTTACGGTGCGCTTAAAACCTTAAACCTTGCCGTTGCCGAAGTGGTAGCCCCCGCTTCTGCCGCAGAGGGACAACAAGGCGTGTTGGCGGGCATTGGTGCGCTTTTGCCCGAAAACCTTAAAGCAAAGGTTCGCGAATTTTTGCCAAACATCGGCGACATTGGCATTGGCTATGTAGCTCCAAACCTGTTGGGCGAAGACGAACTGCTTAACGGCGCATTGGCTGAATTGGGCTTAGATGACACTAAGGAAGAAATCCTGAACGGAATAGGCACAGAAACCGAATTTGAAGAGGTGAGCGGCGTAGGAAGAGTAGGAAAACTAAACCTTGCCCTGCTTTAATCAGAGGGCTTAAAACAAAAAGTCAAACAAAAAAATAACATCTTAAAACAAACAAAAAAACAATATCATGCAAACATCAAAACAAAACGCAGACCGCCAAGCCCGTCTGCTTGTGGACATCACCACAGAAAACGGAAGAGCATTTATCGCCACGTTGCCGCCTGACATTCAGGCAATGTTAAACAGCCATACTGCTGAAATTCAGGACAAGTCCTATGAATTTCGCCGTAAAATCATCATTGGTGCAGGCGGAACATTAGAATTGTTGAAACCTGAAAACGTAAAAGAGCAAGGTATTACAAGCCTTGACGGTTGCAAATTAACAAAAGGCACATTGCTTTTGGTAACCGCAGTATCGTTAGCTTACGGCTACGAAAATGCCGACCAACCCGCACCCGATAAAGTGCGTTACGCCTCTTCGGATTTTGCCGCAGCATCTACCGGAGTGCCGGCAACCATTTCCAACGCCGACATTGAGTTGCGTGCTGCCGGAAAGCTGATTGTGGAAAAAAGTGTGCGCCAAATGATTGCCGGCTCTATTGCCGATGTGGGCGTAGCCGCAAACGATGACAACATGATTGTGTTATCACAACCAAAAGTTGTTACCGATGCGCAACAACTGCAAGCCATTTTACGCGCTTCAAAAAATGCAGTAGCATTGGCGGCAAACCCAAGCCACTTTTTAGAAGTAGGCTTTCACGGCTTGTTAATTGCGCCAAAAACAGCGTAAAAAAACAAAAACGTTTACAAACAAAAATGCTAAGGCGCGGCTATTGCAGCCGCGCCAAAGCGTTTTAAAATTTAAAAAACAATATGGCAGGAAAAGTACAGGTAAAACGAATTACCATACCAAACGGCTCTGATGCCGGGCAACGCGATTTTGACGTGCCGACATTTAACGACAAAAAAACCGTGCGCGGTTTTTACGCCATTCGTGGCGGTGTAGAAGCCAACAAACAACCGCTTAACATGGGCGTAAAAGACCGCACAGGCGCATTTGTGGCAGAGTTGGTGAACATAAGGCACTTTGAAGTAGGCACAGATGTGAAAGTGAGCGACCGCTTTTTTAAAGAAGCTCCAATGGTGGCAGGTGGCTCTGTGGTTAAAGTAACTATTGACAATCCAGCCGCTATACCGGGCGGTGCAGGCTACAACCAAATTATTGATGTAGTGTTTTTGTTAGATGATGAGGAATTAACCTCTGGACCGGCAACAGTAAAATAACGGGCAATGCTTCTTAAAAAGGAAATTATAGTTGTTACAAACCGCCCCAACGCGCTTGGCACGGGTATTATTCCCGCAGCAAGCCGCTACGATGAAACGAGTGGGCAACTTGAAAGTGGCGAAAACCAACTTGATGAGTTGAACATAAAAGGCGCGGTTGATGTGGAAATAATAAACATAGGTACTATGGACGTTTTTATTATGGACAGCGTTCCTATTGTAGCCGGAAGCAGCTATAAACTGCCAAACTCAACGGGCAAACCCTTTGATGATGACATAAAAATAAAATGGGCAGATGACCCGCGCATTTTATCCATTGGTCAGGAGCGTGGCGGTAAGTATTTTGTTCCCGAAGCACCGGAAATTCCGATACCACCCAACAGTTAATTAACATTAGTGAGCAGCATTAACGACATATCCGAAAAAATACGCGCCAACAATTTGTTGTTTGATATATCAGTAAACGGCAGGGTGTTGAGCAAAAAAAACCGTGCTTCCGATGTGGAAGCCATGCACGGTTCTTTAGAACAGTATTTTGAGAAAATTTTAGCCGCCAACAAAGCCACGCGCTTAGAGGGCGCGTTTTTTTCACAAAACGGCAGCAGTTTTAAAAATCGCGGTTTTTTTTCGGCAGAAACTAAAGCCGTTGCACTTGGTGCAACAATGGCAACAAAAACCGTTGCACCTGCAACAGAAAACGTTGCACTTGCAACAAAACCCGTTGCACCACCCGCCGAAAGTCAAATAAAACATGAACACATGAATTTTGCAACCAAAGCCGATATAGAAGCCGCGCAGCTTAAAACAGAGGTGCATTACCTTAAAGATAAGGTAACAGACCTTGCTGACCGCAACAAAAAATTAGAAACCGAACGCGATGATTTGCGCACGGCTCATAATAAACTGCAAACTGATTTTAACACGCTTGAAAAAGCCAAAGACCTTGAACTGCAAAAACAGTTGCTTGACAAAGACAAAGAACAAAAAAGTGGTTTGGGCGGTGTTGTGGAGGGCTTAAACAGTATTAACACCGATACGGTAAACGCCATTTTTAACGGAATAGCAGTTTTAAAAACGGGTAAAACCGAAACAAACGAACTGCCGCCGGGACCAAAACACACCAATGCCGAAGCGCAAAAAAACATTGAAGCCTTAACCAACATACTCATGCAGCAACCTGCCGAAGCGGTTGAAAAAATTGTGCTGAACTCCATTGTGTTTGCTTCCGATACCGGAAAGCTGAATAAAGTACACGCCGCGCTTTATCCGCAGCAGGCAAAACAACAAGCCGCGCCCACAAACCTAATGGGCGCAGAAAACGAATTGAACGAATTAGAAAACTTTGAAAATTTTTAAATATGGCAAGCGTAACCATTAACATAAAAGAAAGTAACCCGGTAGATATAGCCCTTGCAACGCAAGCGTTGGAAGAAATTGCGCGTAACTATACCAGAGAGAATTTACAAAAAATAGCCAAAGTAAGCCGGGCAAAAGATGTAAACACCAAGCTGCCAACTTTGTTAAACAATCCCATTGTAAAAATGCACCTGTAATATGAAAGTAAACCCATACATAATGGCTGCACAGGCGGCGGCGGCGGCAACACCAAAGCCGTCAAAAAGTGCTACGGATATTATTTTGATTACCGGCATTGCATTTTTGGGTTGGAAATTTGCTATAAAGCCCGCCCTTGACCAAGCAAAACTAAACTCTGCCGAAGCCAAATTGGACACCGAAGCGGGGCGCATTGCCCAACAGTTTAAAACCTTGTTTGACGGTTGGGGCGTGGTTTACGATGCCGATTTTAAAAAAATAAACGTGCAGGTAAACGCCAAAAACAAAGACGAAGTATATAAAATTTACCGCGACTTAACCGGGCGCAACCTAAGCGCAGACATTAGCAACCATGTGAGTGCCGATAATGTGAAAGCTGCCGCAAAAATTGAGGCATACAACAGCAACCCTGTGGGCTTGTTTAAAATTGACCAAAACGAAAAAATTACCTTTAAAGTGGCTAAAGGCGCAAAGGTAAGAGGTGCAGTAGGTGTAAAGGCTTTTTATGCCTACGCTGACCCTTATGGCATAGCCGTGTTTAATAGTGGCAACCAACAGTTAATTGACTACTATAAAAACGGCGCGGGTTACAGCGCAAGTAAAAACCCCGCCGAATACAAAGCCGCCGTTGCAAAAGCAACCCGCTCTTTATGGAACGCAGAAAGTGTAACACCCGGCTATTGGAAAATTTGGACACTTACCGATGCTAAAGAAGTGCCTTTTGAGGGCGTGAAACCACGCGAGGGTTGGTTAAAATATTTATTACCCCTTGTAAGAACAAGTAAAACGTTTGCCGCCGTGCAAATTGGCACAGCGTGGATAGATGCCCGCGACCTGCAAATTGCAGCCGCAAGCGTAAAAGGTATTGGCAATTTAAACTTGAATTTATTGTAATGACAGTATCGCAAAATAAACAGATTTTGATTGACACCATGCTTGCCAAAGGCATTACCAATCAATTTACACAAGCTGCCATACTTGCCGTTGTTGGCAAAGAAACAAACTTTAATCCCGCCGCAAACGAGGTGAGTTATAAAAATACGGCTAATGACCGTATTCGTACCATTTTCAGCAAAACCAAACCACTTACCGATGCAGAGCTAAACGCGCTGAAAGCAAACACGGTTAATTTTTTCAACTTTGTTTATAACGGCGTGGCAGGCAATGGTGCTGCGGACGGGTACAAATTTCGCGGGCGTGGGTATAATCAAATTACGGGGCGTTCTAATTACGCCGCCGCTTCAAAGCATACAGGTAAAGACTTGGTAACAAACCCCGACTTGCTTGCGCAGCCCGCTACGGCTGCCTTAGCCTTAATAGGCTATTTTACTGACGGAATAAACGCGCTTGCCAAAATTGGCAACCTGAAATTATACAAGGCTACAAACATTAACAACTTTACCACACTTGCCGATGCGTTGGGGGCTATGTATCACATAAACGCGGGACCGGGAAGCACACAGGCAAAAATACAGGCAGATGTAACAGGAGGGCTTGCCAAAGCAAAGGCAATGGTAGGCAGCCTTTACGAGTTTGTAAAGGCTAATCCCGGCAAAACTGCCGCCGTTGGCACGGGCGGGCTTTTTTTTTTGGCAGCAACTCTGTTTGTGGTTCTAAAATTGAGAAAAAAGAAAAATGAAAAGGATTGAGCAAATAATTTTTTTGATACTGTTGGCGGGTTGGCTAATTACCGTGCCCACTTGCGTTTATTACAAGTGGCAAAGCAACAACAAACACCCTGAACCAACACCCGAAGTAAAAACAGAAACCAAGCAAACAGTCAGCTACTTAGTTGATAGCACAACGCACCGCCATGAAACCAAAAACGTTTACAATTCATATTCCTACACGCTTGCTGCACCAAGTGTTATTGACACAAGCGCAATTATACTTGACTATTACACAAAACGCGCCTACCGTGATACGGTGGCTGACAGTTTAATAAGCATTACAACCATTGACACCATTTTTAACAACCGGCTCGCGCGCCACGCCGTGAGTTGGAAATTTTTAAAACCTTACCAAACCCAAGTTTTAACCGAAAAAACCACTACCATAACAATAAAAAAATCTGTAAACGGCTTTTACATTGCGCCCTTTGCGGGCTACTCGCTTACAGGCAAAAACCTGTATGCCTTTGGCTTTGAAGCTGACTATATTATGCCGCGCGTGGGTTTTGGGCTTGGTTTTGATGCAATAAACACGGGGGTGCAGGGAAAAATTTTATTTAAAGTGGGTAAATGAATTTTATGGATAAAATAAACACTAAAACTACATGGGACACCATAAAAACGATTGCTTCGGTGGTAGTGGCTACCTTGTTTATACAAAAGCATATCACCGAAACAATTAAAGAGCAACTGTCGCCGCTCTTTGCCCGCGTTGATAAATTGGAAATAACGGTAAGCGAATTAAAAGAAACCGTGTTGCTGCACGATTATAGAATTAACCGGTTTGACTTTAGGTATAAAGAAGCATTGAAGCCAAGCGAAATAAAAATAAAAGAGGAATGAAAGAGTTTTTTAAAAACATAGTAAACAGTTTTTACAACAACCGCGAGGGCTTTGCCGCCCGCAAGCTAACCGCATTTGCGCTTGTGGCGTGTATTGTGTGGGTACACCTTAAACACGTTACCGACAGCAACGCCGCCGAAGTGATAATGATTGACATTGCAGGCGTGTTTTTATGCTTGGGCATAATTACGGTGCAAAATTTAATTGAGTTGAAAAACGGAACGCCGAAGCAATGAAGAATTTGAGTTTATACGGAATAGATGTTTTTACTAAGCAGGAAGCTAAAACACTTGGCGTTATTGATAATGAAAACGGCTTAGGCTTTGTAAGCCCCAAAACCGCATTTAGAAACGTAAACGAGGCTATACTTACTGAAATTAAAAAAGGTAATTTAATTTGGCGAAAAGGTTGGCGTATGGGCGTGGTTGTAAAAGGCAAAGTGTATGGTGTGCGCAATCACGAAACGCAACGCCCGTATAGCGGCGCAAACGCTTTTTTTATTGAAATGTTTAACAACGTTCATAAAACGGAGTTTGTAGAATTTTTAACCAAAAAGCAAATTGAAAAACACGGTTGGAAACTGAAAAAAGAAGCAAAGCCTTTTCCGTTAATGGCGTTTGTGAAAAACACAGTAGCTGAAAAATATACCGACAAAGACGGCGAAGAAAAGGAGTTTAATAAAACCATAAAAGGCGTGGTGTATTACACGGTGTTTCCCGTGCAGTACATTGACGGATTTGTGCCAATAGAGCATAAAGAAGAAACCGACAGCGACTATATTGAAGTGGAAGCGCAGCAAATAATTGACGGTATGCCAAAAGCCCCCGAAATAAAACACGGCGGCGACAGGGCTTTTTATATACCAAGCAACGATTTTGTGCAAATGCCTTTTAAAAAAGCGTTTAATGCACCTAACGAATATTATGCTACGCTTTTTCACGAACTCTCGCACAGCACAGGGCACAAAACCCGCTTGGGCAGAAATATGTTGGGCGGCAAAGGCTCTAAAGATTACGCCTTTGAAGAACTAATTGCAGAACTAAGCGCAAGTTATTTATGCACCATTTCTGCATTGCCTTACTACAATGTGAGCAACACGGCAGCCTATTTAAAAAGTTGGGCGCAAGCCTTAGAAAAGGAAATAAACGCCGACCCGCATTTTTTGCAACGCGCGGTGTTTAAAGCAACAAAAGCGGCAACTTACATATTGGGTAAAACTTTAGAAAAATCAAACAACAAAAAATCTTTAGGAAATATGACAGACTTTGGCAACCAATGGTTAAGTGAGTGGATTGACTTTCACGGAAAAGTGTTAAACAAATTTGATTTAGGCAAGCACATAGAAAAACTTGCCAACGCCAAAGGCATGGGTAAAATTGACAGCACACACCCCTTGCGCACGTTAATAAACGAGGTTTCTGAAAAAATTACCAAAGCGCACAACGCGCTAAATGCAAACGAAAC
>JAHBTI010000033.1 GCA_019638705.1 Bacteroidota bacterium | reverse complement strand
TTGTCAGGCAAGGTAGCACTTCCTTTTTGAAAAACCAACATCGTTCACACAGTTTTTGGTGCATTTCACACAATAAAAAGCACATTTCACACAATTCCCAAAAAAATCTATGAAAAAAAACGCCGGAAGAAGATGTTTTTTGTTGCAGAGCATTGTTAATTACTTTTTTAATAAAAGCGTAAAGACACATGGTTTCTCATACGCAAGGCATGATAAATTTGAATGGTATGTTGTTTCCTGAATTTAAAGAATTTGGATTGCCTGAAATGTTGTGTCTTGTGGCGTGTTCGGGTTTTTTACTAATCGTAATTTCTTACTGCATTAATTATTTGCCTTTGTCTTTGTTTAAAACTGTGCGTTTTGTCGAAGCACAAGACACAGAGCCTGTGAGTATAATTATTTGTGCCAAAAACGAAGAAGAAAACCTTACGGAATTTTTACCGAAAGTTTTGTCGCAGGAGTATGCCGATTACGAAGTAATTGTAGTAAACGATTGCAGCGAAGACACTACCGAAAATGTGATTGATGAATTTGCAAAAGTTTTCTCAAACCTCAGAAAAGTAAACATTAAAGAAGACGAGTATTACAAGCACGGAAAAAAATTCGCCATGCTTGTAGGCATAAAAGCTGCAAAAAACAATCGCTTGTTGTTTACCGATGCCGATTGTTATCCTGCATCAAATAATTGGTTGCGCGAAATGGTTTCGGGATTTTCAGGCAAACATGAAATTATTTTAGGTTACGGTGCTTACATAAAACAAAAAGGTTTTTTAAACAAGCTCATTCGTTTTGATACGTTTATGATTGCCGCACAATACCTTTCTGCGGCTGTAAAACACAAGGCTTATATGGGTGTTGGGCGAAATTTAGCTTACACCAAAGAGTTATTTTTTAAAGAGAGAGCATTTTCAAAACATTATCACATTGTTTCGGGCGATGATGATTTGTTTGTAAACGGTGCGGCAAAAGCAGATAATGTAAATGTTTGCATCAACCACCAAGCCATTACTTATTCAAAAGCAAAATCCAATTTTAAATTTTGGAGGCTTCAAAAAGCCCGCCACATGACCACCTCGCCCATGTATTCAGGGGCTTCAAAACGCAGAATAAAATTTGCGTATTTTGCACAGTATTATTTTTATCTCTCGCTTATTGCTTTGTGTTTTTCATTTCAAACCCTGTTGCTTATACCAATTGTTTGGATTACAAAAATGATTGTGCAATGGCTTATTTTAAATTCCGCAGCAAAAAAATTAAACGAAAAAGATTTGCTTTTTGCGAGTGTATTTTACGAGTTGGTACTTTTAATTATTTATCCTATCTTTCACATAACAAAATTGCTTTCTAAACCAAATCAGTGGAACCGTTAGACGAACATAGCAAACGCCGCTTAACTACAAAAGCTGTTTACGACTACAAATTGGTGTGTGCCGCGCTTGACAAGGGCGACCAGAAGGCTTTTTCAGAATTGTTGCAACGCTATAAAGACAGCGTATATTTTATGATGCTGAAAATGTGCAACAATAAAGATGATGCCGAAGACCTTACCATTGAAGCCTTTGGACGCGCCTTTAAAAAATTGGAGCAATACACGCCCGATTACGCATTCAGCACATGGCTGTTTAAAATTGCAAGTAACAATGCCATTGATTTTTTGCGCAAGAAAAAACAAAAAAACAATGTGTCGCTTGATAATAAAATTGGCGGTGAAGACGGTTATGATTTTTCATCAACCATTAAAGCACACGGGCTTGACCCTGAAGAGCATTTTATCCGCAAACAAAAAATTGATACTGTGCGCCTTTTGGTTGATAATTTGAAACCAAAATACCGCGAAATGGTTGAGTTGTTTTATTTTCAGGAAATGAGCCACGAAGAAATTTCAAAACAATTGAGTTTGCCCATTGGCACGGTAAAAGCGCAGTTGTTCCGCGCCCGCGAATTGCTTTTTACGGCATTAAAAAGAAGTGGAACTAAATTTTAATTTCTCGACTTCGCTCGAAATGACACCCGACTTCGCTCGAAATGACAAAAGCAAAATGATTGCAATTATAGAAAAATATTTTCCACACCTTACCCAAGAACAAAAAAACAAATTTACGAAGCTGTATGATTTGTACAGTTTTTGGAACAATCAGATAAACGTTATTTCGCGCAAAGACATTGATTTGTTGTACGAACGCCATGTGTTACATTCGCTGGGCATTGCAAAAGTGATGTCGTTTAAACCAGACACAAAAATTATGGACGTGGGCACAGGCGGCGGTTTCCCCGGAATACCTCTGGCAATTTTGTTTCCCGAAAGCAATTTTACTTTGGTGGACAGCATCGGTAAAAAAATTAAAGTGGTAAATGAAGTGGCTGACGCTTTGCAGTTAAACAACGTTTCGGCTTTTCAAAAACGTGCCGAAGAAGTAAACGATGCCTTTCATTTTGTGGTGAGCCGTGCCGTTACCGAATTTCCTGTGTTTTACAGTTGGGTAAAAACTAAATTTCTGAAAGAAAATTTTAACGATTTGCCAAACGGTATTCTTTACCTGAAAGGCGGCGATTTGCAACAGGAGTTTGGCAGGTATTTTTCAAAAGCAAAATTTTTTAATCTGAAAGATTTTTTTGAAGAAGAATTTTTTGACACCAAAAAAGTGGTGTATTTTAAAGCATAAAAAAACGCCGCGAAGTTTTACATTCGCGGCGTTTTGTTTTTTGGGGCGGAATACCGGACTCGAACCGGCGACCCCCAGAACCACAATCTGGTGCTCTAACCAACTGAGCTAAGACCGCCATTTAGGGCGGCAAATCTAACACTTTTTTGGTTTACAAAAAAATGTTTTAAGGTGGCGTACATTATTTTTCTACTTTTAACACCTCAGTGATTAGCCCTTTTATGCACATACTCTTTATTTCTTTCGGAATTTCTGATGCCATTGATATTTTGTTGGTGGCATTAATTTTGTATTTGGCTTACAACTTGGTAAAAGGCACATCGGCAATCAATATTTTCATCGGACTTGCACTCATTTATTTTGCTTACATCGTTATCCGTGCCTTTGATTTAAAGTTGTTGAGTTCCATTATAGGCAAGTTTGTAAACGTGGGTGTAATAGCCGTGATGATTGTGTTTCAGCAGGAAATCAGAAAATTCTTGTTATACATAGGCTCTAACGAGTTTATACGAAACCGAAACTGGAAAAATATTTTTTTGTTTAATGCTTCGCCGCAAAGTGCTTCCAATATTATTTTAAATGTAAACGGTTTGGTAGAAGCCTGTTTTAACATGGGCAGTACCAACACAGGCGCATTGATTGTTATTGCACGCAAATCGGATTTAAAATTTTACATCAACACGGGCGAAATGGTTGATGCAGGTTTGTCGGCGCGTATGTTGGAAAATATTTTTTATAAAAATTCCCCGCTTCACGACGGTGCGGTAATTATTCAGGATAACCGCATTGTGGCGGCACGCTGTGTGTTGCCTGTGTCGGAAAAAGAAGATTTTCCTGCGCATTACGGTATGCGGCATCGCGCAGCCGTGGGCGTTACCGAACATACCGATGCTATGGCTATTGCGGTGAGCGAGCAAACAGAGGCGGTGTCGCTTACCATGCACGGCGACATTCAGTCTGACCTCACGCGCGAACGTTTAAAATACCTGCTGGAAAAGAATATTAAAGAGAAGAGGTAAGTTAAAAGTTGAGAGAGAATAAAAACAATATTTCTAACCAAAACAAATTGATTAATTTCGGCAAAAAATAAAATAACATGACTATTGCAGAAGATAAAGTAGTTTCGCTGAACTACTATTTAACAGGCAGCAAAAACAGCGCAGCCGAAGAACTGATTGAACAAACAACAAACGAACACCCTTTTGTGTTTTTGTTTGGGTTTGGCGGCGTATTGCCCGATTTTGAAAACAACTTAAACGGAAAAAAGAAAGGCGACAAATTTGATTTTAAAGTGAGCGCGGAAAACGGTTACGGCAAACACGATGCAAATTATGTGGTAAAATTAGACAGAAATATTTTTGAAGTGGACGGTAAGTTTGACGATGCCCGCGTAAAAGTGGGGCAAGATGTGGAAATGAACGATGCCGACGGAAATTTGTTGATTGGTCGCGTACTTTCTATTAACGATACTAATGTGGAAATGGATTTTAATCACCCTTTGGCAGATTACGAATTGCATTTTATTGGCGAAGTGCTTGACGTGCGTGCCGCTACCAACGAAGAATTGGCACACGGACACGTTCATGGTGAGCATGGGCATCACCACTAAGAATTTAAAGCCTCACCCCCAACCCCTCTCCAAAGGAGAGGGGCTTTTATTTTGACTTCTCTCAAACATAACCGTTTCATTCAACTCATTTTTTTCGGGAATTTTTTTTACGGTTTGTGTGCTGTTGCACTTTCCGTTGAAGCAAGTTTGCAGCAAAAATTTCCTGTGCCGAGTTTTTTGTTTTTTATTTTATTGTTTTCGGCAACGGTTTTGTTTTACAACAAATCGTATAACGTAAGTGAAATAACAGAAATCAATGGAAATCCTCGTACACATTGGTACGCAAACAATCAGAAATTTATTAATCGCGTACAAATCTTGTTTTCACTCATCGTCATTTTTTGTTCGGCAATTTTTTTCATTCAGAATTTTAAAAGCATTTTAAACATAAATGTGTTTGAATGGAGCATGATTTTTGTTTTTCCTTTAACGGCAATTTTGTACTATGGCATTAACGTTAAATTTTTTGGATTAACCCTGCGAAACATCGGTTGGCTCAAGCCTTTTATTATTGGTTTTACATGGGCAGGTTTGGTAACGGTGTACCCTGTTTTGTTTTATTGCATGGATAACGGTTTGCATTACGAACCGAGTTTGGTAAGTTATTTTTTATTCATCAAAAATTTTATGTTTGTTACCGTGCTGTGCATGATGTTTGACATAAAAGATTATGCTATGGATTACAACCAACAACTGAAAACCTTTGTGGTAAACGTTGGTTTGCGCAAAACTATTTTTTACATCATTATTCCTTTGTGCATAGTGGGGCTTGGGTCGTTTATTGCTTATGGTTTAGTAAAACATTTTCATTTTATGCGAATACTTTTAAATACCATTCCGTTTTTATTGGTTTTAATTGTGGCGTATTCGCTGCAAAACCGCCGTTCCATTTTTTATTACCTCATTATTATTGACGGATTAATGTTGGTAAAAGCCCTTTGCGGAAGTTTGGGCATGGTGTTTTATTAAAGCCTGCCAAATAGTCCGTCAATTTTATGCGGCACAAAATATGTTTTACCATTAGTACTCATTAATTTTTACGCGCATGACTTTTGAAGATTTAAGCGATATAGAGCTAAAACGCAGCATTGACGAAGATTCGGAGCTTATTCCGCTGTTAAGCCTTGAAGACGAAGACCAAATCAGGAACGAAAAAATTCCCGACACTCTGCCAATTTTACCGCTCAAAAACACGGTGCTTTTTCCGGGTGTGGTAATTCCTATTACGGTTGGGCGCGAAAAATCCATTCAGCTCATCAGAGATGCCAATAAAACCGATAAAACACTGGGTGTCATCACTCAAAAAAACGACGATGTGGAAGACCCCACAAAAGACGATTTACACAGCGTTGGCACGGTGGCGTTTATCTTAAAAACCCTGCGAATGCCCGACGGCAACACCACCATTATTATTCAGGGAAAAAAACGGTTTAAAACAGAAGAATACATTCAAAGCGAGCCTTATCACAAAGCGCGGGTTTCCGCCTTTGACGAAGTGCGCCCGCCAAGTAACGACAAAGAATTTCAGGCTATTGTTTCCAATTTAAAAGATACTTCCATAAAAATAATCCGCATTTCGCCCGGTATTCCCAACGATGCAAGTTTTGCCATTAACAACATTGACAGCCCCGCGTTTTTGGTAAATTTTATTTCTTCCAACATGAATGCAAAATCTGCGGAGAAACAAAAAATGCTGGAAGTGGCTAATTTAAAGGAACGCAGCTTGCTGGTGCTGGAACATCTGAACAAAGAACTGCAAATGCTTGAGTTGCGCAACCAAATTCAAAACAAAACCAAAATGGATTTGGATAAGCAGCAACGCGAATATTTTTTAAATCAGCAAATAAGAACCATTCAGGAAGAATTGGGTGGCGGCAATTTTGAGCAGGACATAGCAGAGTTTACCGAAAAAGCCAAAACAAAAAAATGGTCTGCCGAAGTAAAAGAAATTTTTGACAAGCAACTTGCCAAACTTCGCCGTATTAACCCCAATGCTGCGGAATACGGCATTCAAACCAATTATGTGGAATTGCTTTTGGAATTACCTTTTAACGAATACACCGAAGATAATTTTGATTTAAAACACGCGCAAACTGTTTTAGACGAAGACCACTTTGGTATGGAAAAAGTGAAAGAGCGCATTATTGAACATTTGGCGGTGCTGAAACTGAAAGGCAATTTAAAATCGCCAATCCTTTGCCTGTACGGACCTCCGGGTGTGGGAAAAACATCGCTCGGAAAAAGCATTGCAAAAGCTTTGAACAGAAAATATGTGCGCATGAGTTTGGGCGGTATGCGCGATGAAAGCGAAATTCGCGGACACCGCAAAACCTACATTGGCGCAATGCCGGGACGTATTTTGCAAAACCTGAAAAAAGTGCAGTCCTCAAATCCTGTGTTTGTTTTAGACGAGATTGATAAAATCGGAAACTCTTATCACGGCGACCCTTCGTCTGCCTTGCTTGAAGTGCTTGACCCCGAACAAAACTCAACGTTTTACGATAATTTTTTGGAGTTGGATTACGATTTAAGCAAAGTGATGTTTATTGCCACTTGCAACAATCTTGCCGACATTCAGCCTGCCCTGCGCGACCGCATGGAAATTATTGAAGTGGGCGGTTACACGGTGGAAGAAAAATTGGAAATCGCCAAACGCCACCTCATACCAAAGCAAATTGAAGAAAGCGGTTTGAAAAAAACGCAGTTAAAATTCAGCGACAAAGTGCTGGAATTTTTAATTGAAACTTATACTCACGAAAGTGGCGTGCGGAATTTGGAAAAGAAAATTTCAAAAATTGCGCGCAATGCGGCGGTTCACATTGCCAAAGACGAAGACACGCCAAAAATTTCGGAAGAAAACATTTTGAAAATTTTAGGACCTACGCATATTAAAGACAAATATCAGGGCAACGATATTGCAGGCGTGGTTACAGGCTTGGCGTGGACACAGGTGGGCGGCGATATTTTGTTTATTGAAACAAGTTTGAGCAAAAGTAAAGGCGGAAAACTCACCCTCACAGGAAATTTGGGTGATGTGATGAAAGAAAGCGCAACGCTTGCTTTGGAGTTTTTAAAAGCGCACCCGCACATAATTGATGTGAAGCCCGAAATTTTTGACGAATACAACATTCATATTCACGTACCCGAAGGCGGCACGCCCAAAGACGGACCAAGTGCGGGAATTACCATGCTTACCTCTTTAGCAAGCGCATTTACCAAACGTAAGGTAAAAAAAGCATTAGCCATGACGGGCGAAATTACCCTGCGCGGAAAAGTGCTGCCTGTTGGCGGCATTAAAGAAAAAATATTGGCAGCAAAACGTGCAGGCATTAAAGAAATTATTCTCTGCGCCGCCAATAAAAAAGATGTGGACGATATTAAAGCCGATTATTTAAAAGGACTTTCGTTTCATTACGTTACGCAAATGGACGAAGTGCTGAAATTGGCATTGCTGAAAGAAAAGGCGAGGGAGTTTTAGTTTAAAGTTTAAGGTTCAAAGTTTAAAGAACGTTCGTGCGACTTTGAATTTTAAATCTTGAACGTTGAATTATTTAATATTCAATTCCAAAGCCAACTCCCCATTAATAAAACCTTGCAGCTTATCGCCGATTTTTACTGCGCCCACGCCTTTTGGAGTGCCTGTGTAAATTAAATCGCCAACTTTTAGGGAAACAAATTGAGAAACGTAAGCGATAATTTTGTCAAAGGAAAACAATAAATCTTTAGAATTGCCTGCTTGTTTTGTTTCTCCGCTTATTTTCAGTTCCAAAGCAATGTTGTTTAAATCAAATTTTTCTTTTTTGAAAAACTTGCCGATTGGCGCGCTGTTGTCAAAGGCTTTGGCTTTTTCCCAGGGCAAACCTTTTTCCTTGCATTGCTGCTGAATATCGCGGGCGGTAAAATCAATTCCCAAACCAATTTCATCAAAATATTTGTGTGCAAACTGTTCTTCAATGTGTTTACCCGCTTTGCTTATTTTCAACACCAATTCAATTTCGTGATGAATTTCATTAGAAAAACCGGGTAAATAAAAATCCTTTTCTTTCAGCAAAGCTGTGTCGGGTTTCATAAAAAACACAGGCTCTGTGGGAATTTCGTTTTTCAGTTCTTTGGCGTGTTCGGCGTAATTGCGCCCGATGCAGATTATTTTCATTGTTACGATAGTTTAAAGTTGTTTAAAGGTTCAAAAATAGTTTAAAGAGCGGCTTTGAACAAGTTTGAACAAGCTTAAACGATTTTTTTTTGGCGAACCCTAATTTTTTTTAATTAACAACAAATACTTACCTTTACCGTAAGTAACGAATATCGTTATTATGATTATTTCATTTAAAGACAAAATAACCGCGCAAATATGGGACGGTAAACGTGTAAAAGAATTTGCAACCGACATACAAAACCGAGCATTAGTAAAAATGCGTTTAATAAACCAAGCCGAAAACATAACCGATTTAAAAAATCCGCCCGGCAACAACTTAGAAAAACTGAGCGGAAATTTAAAAGGGTATTATTCTGTGAGGGTAAACGAAAAATACAGAATAATATTTCAATGGAACGCAGGAAATGCAAGTAACGCACAATTAATAGACTATCACTAATATGGCACAATTATTAAAAAATCCGCACCCGGGCTTTATTCTTCAAACTGAATTTTTAGAGCCGCTAAACCTAAGCGCGTACCGATTGGCTAAGGATATACACATATCACAAACGCGCATATCTGAAATAATTAACGAGCGCAGAGGAATAACCGCCGACACTTCGTTGCGGCTTGGTTTGTATTTTGGGCTTAACCCCCGCTTTTTTTTGGGACTTCAAAACGACTATGATATAAAAGAAGTACAGCGCAGCAATAAAAAAGATTTTGAAAAAATAAAACAACACGCGCACGCAGCATAAAAAAAGTCCCGAATTTCGGTATTGCTAACTATTTTATAGAAAACCATGTTACCATTCCGAACTTATTTCGGAATCTCTTAGCAGATGCTGAAACAAGTTCAGCATGACGGAAATTCAAATCCCCAATTTCCATTCACAAAACAATTCCTGCCACTCACAAAATCACTCAAGTTTATGTTGCTCGTTTGCAAACGGGAGCGGGTAAATGCCGCGCAAAATCGCGTAACTACATTGTAAAACGCTGTAACGTGACAAAAGTCATATTGTATTGTGACAGAAGTCTTTTTATACTTATCAAAACATCATCATTTTTGGCATATTCTAAACTTTGCTGCCAATGACAACAGCCGAAGACATCAAAAAACTTAAAGGAGGAGGTACGATGAAGCAATCTGCCACTAATTATGAGATTGCTTCGTCGGCACACAGGCTCGCTCAAAAGTCCACAGGACTTTTACCGTGCCTCGCAATGACGAAAATTCAAAATCCCAATTTCCATTCACAAAACAATTCTGTTCACTCACAAAATAATTCCTGCCATTCACAAAATCGTTAAAAATATACCGCCGCTAATAGCTTATTTCGTTCCAAAATATTAAAACCAAAAAAAAATAATTATGAAATACAACATCAATTTTACCCGTTCCGCTTTTGTTCTTTGCTTGTTTGCCTGTTGCTCAGGGTATGCAACACCATACGGCTTAAAGCACATTGAAAAAGACATATTGCCAACAACGCAAATCCCCCAACAACAATTTTTTATTGAGAACAAAGGGCAGTGGCACGCTGATGTGCTGTACCTTGTGCGCACAGGCGGATTAGACGCATGGATAACCAAAGCAGGCGTTACTTACGATTTTTACGCCACAGAGAAAAAACAAAGCGCAGGCATAATGCGCCATGAGCGCGAAACGGAAGAAAGCCGCCGCTACGGACAAGTGGTGCGCGTAGCCAATCTTAACGCGAACCAAAACCCTGCGCCTGTGGGCAAAAACAAAAGCAGTGCCTGTTACAATTATTTTATTGGCAACGATGAAAGCAAATGGGCAAGCAACGTGGGGCTGTATGCCGAAGCGCAGATTGAAAACGTGTATAATGGCATTGCACAACGCTGGTATTTTGAAAATAATAATTTGCGTTACGATTACATTGTAGAGCCAAATGCCGATTACAAACAAATACAGTTAAGCATTGAGGGCGCAAAAAACTTTAGTGTACGCGGAAACGATTTAATTTTTACTACCCGCTTTGGCGAAGTAAAACAAGCGGAATTATTAGTGTATCAAAATGTAAACGGTACTAAAAAAACCATTAACGCACAATGGCAGATACAAAACGGCAAAGCCTCTTTTGTGCTTGGCAATTACAACCCTGCACTTCCTTTGGTAATTGACCCTTTAATTTACTCCACCTTTATAGGAAATACCGCCAATGAAACAGGTCATTCCATTGCTGTGGACGGAAGCGGCAATGCCTATATACTTGGTGGTACAAGTTCGGTTGCTTACCCCACTTCTGCGGGGGCTTACGACCAGTCGCATAACGGAAACGGTGATATTTTTGTAACTAAATTAAACAGCACAGGCACAGCTTTAATTTATTCTACCTTTATTGGCGGAAGCAATAATGATTATGGTTATGGAATAGTTGTTGACGGCAGTGGCAATGCTTACTTGACGGGATATACATATTCAGGCAATTTTCCCACCACTGTGGGGGCTTACGACCAAACGCATAATGGTGTAGCCGATGTATATGTAACAAAATTAAACAGCACGGGCACTGCTTTAATTTATTCAACATATATTGGAGGAAGTAATGAGGATTTTTGCGTTGCCATAGTATTAGACGGAAACGATAACGCATATATAACGGGAAGTACACTCTCAGGCAATTTTCCAACTACGGCAGGGGCTTACGACCAAACGCATAATGGTGGAAGCAGCGATGCCTTTGTAATAAAATTGAACAGCACGGGCACGGCTTTAATTTATTCTACTTTTATTGGCGGCAATCTGTATGACGCAGCGCAGAGCATTGCTATTGACGGCAACGGCGACACTTAGTATAACAGGCTATGCACTATCAAGCAATTTCCCTGTTACGGCAGGTGCTTATGACCAAACCCATAACGGAGGACCTTCTGATGTTTTTGTAACAAAACTGAACAGCACGGGCACAGCCTTAATTTATTCTACATTTATTGGTGGAAGTAGCGATGATATTGGTCGTTCCATTTCCGTAGATGGCAGCGGAAATGCGTATGTTACAGGCGATGTTGTTTCATCTAATTTTCCAACTACGGCAGGGGCTTATGACCAAACCCATAATGGCGGCACTTATGATGTTTTTGTAACCAAGCTGAACCCTTCGGGCAACGCTTTAGTGTATTCAACTTTTATCGGCGGCAACGGCAATGACGAAGCAAGAGGCATTACGCTTGACGGAAACGGAAATGCCTATATTACAGGCTATGCTTCAAACAATTTTCCTGTTACGCTTGGGGCGTATGACCAAACCCATAACGGAAACTATGACGTTTTTGTAACAAAATTGAACAGTACCGGCTCTTCCTTAATGTATTCTACTTTCGTAGGAGGTACAGGTAATGAGGGAGGCTTGAGTATTGCTTTAGACAACAACAATCGTGCTTACATAACAGGATTTACGCAATCCACAGGCTATCCCACCTCAACAGGGGCGTATGATGTTACGCACAATGGCGGTGATGATGTGTTTGTAACTAAATTGGCTCTTTGCGTGGTTTCTTCTGCTACCATAAGTGCCGCCGCCTGCGGCAGCTACACCTCGCCAAGCGGCAGCCATGTATATACAAGCACAGGTATTTATCAGGATACCTTAGTAAACGCCACAGGTTGCGATAGTTTGCTTACCATTTATCTTACTGTTAATAGTGTGCCAAACATTACTGCTAACAGCGGCGCAATTTGCATGGGGGCAAGTTTTACCATTATTGCTACGGGTTCGGCAATAAGCTATACTTATTCGGGCGGTTCGGCAGTTGTAAATCCCGCCACCAATACGGCTTATACGGTTACAGGCACAAACGCGCAGGGCTGCACAGGCATTGCCATAAGCAATGTTACGGTTAATGCTTTGCCCCCCGTGAGTATTACAGGCGGCGGCACAATTTGCGTAAACCAAACAACACTGCTTAATGCAAGCGGCGCAAGCACTTATACATGGAGCACCGGTGAAAACAGCGCAAACATTACCGTTTCGCCAAGCCTGACTACAAACTACAGCGTGCAAGGCACAGATAATAACGGCTGCCAAAACAGCGCAAACGTAACGCTGAGCGTTGATGAGTGTACAGGCGTTAATGAATTAAAAATTGGAAATGATGAATTGAAAATTTATCCGAACCCTGTAAATGAGATTTTGAATGTTAGCCCCCTAACCCCCAAAGGGGGAACAGTTGAAGTTTTTAATATGTTGGGCAGTATTGTTTTGGAACAGACAATCACCCCTCCTTTGGAGGGGAAGGGGGAGGCTACTATACATGTGGGTGAATTGGAGAAAGGGATTTATTTTATAAAGGTTGGAAACGAAACGCGGAAGTTTGTAAAAGAATAATTATTCGTAGAGCCGTGCAATTGCACGGCTCTACACAATGCTGATTTGACAAATTTTGAATTTGTCAAATCTCTCTGCAAAACAAAAACGCCGCGAGAAAAATTCTCGCGGCGTTTTTAATTCCCCAACAAAGATAAGGGTTTCAAAAAAAGTTTTAAACACTTCGGGTTGGTTTCGGGTCGGAAAACACAAATAAAATGAGGCTCTTATTTGGGCGGGATTTTAAGCCTTGTTTTTTTAATCAAAATTCCTCACCTTTGGAACAAGATTAAAAAGCCCTTGTTTGTGTTTTTTGATTGACTTTTTCATTTAAAGAAAAACCCCGACTTGTGTTGCCGTTGGGGTTTTTCGTTTTTATTATCCCCCCGCTCCGCAGGATTAGCCACACACAAGCAAGCACACAGAAATCCTGCGGAGCGGGTGAGAACCTTAAAAACAGTAAAAAATCAGTATCTTTGTCTTATGTCATTTTTCGTTTCAACAAACCAATACAAAAATCAAATCTTTGAAGAAATTGAAGATTTGAAAGATACGCAGCTTGAAGAAATTTTGCGCATAATTCGCGTAAACAAATTACGTGGGCAAAAACTCTCTAAGCCGCAAAGAACAAGCCTTAGCACCAAAAAAATTAATGAGCTGAAATACAGAGCACGCCGCGAAAAAGACAATGCGAGTAAATAACTTTGTTTTAGACGTGAATGTATTACTCAGGTTTTTTGAAAAAAACAGGCAGGATTTTTTCATTGATATTATTACTTACTTTCCAAAAACAAAGTTTTATTATTGCACCGAATTACTTGAAGAATTTGAGCGTATTTTAGCTTACGAAGAATTAGAAAAATTTGAATTAAAAATCAAACCTATTTCAAAATTTATCAAAGCTGTTTTTAGCGAACATAAACTAAAAAAGCCAATCAAAAAACGTATTCCCGAAGACCCGAAAGATGATTATTTAATTGCTTTAGCTTTGGAAACAAACTCAGCTTATATGGTTACCGAAGACAAAGAAGCGTTTCACAATAATAAAGAAAGGTTATACAAATTATACCCGCACTTAAAATTTTTGTATAAGAAAGATTTTGAAAAGTTGTTCCAAGACAAAATAAAAAAACTGCTCAATTAAAAAGCACGAAAAAATTCCGAAGGAATGACAGGATTGTAAAAAAAACTAAATAAACCTTAACAGAACCCCGAAGCGGGTGAAATATTTTAATAAAAACAAAGCCTTTTCAATCTATACGACCCCTTCGGGGTCGTATGTTGTGGCGGTTGCTTTATTCTATAATCCTATTATCCCTTCGGGATTACCATAACAATTTTCCAATATGAAATTTAAACAGGCTCTTATAGTCCGATAGTCCGCGTCATCTGCGTTCCATTTATTTAATACATTTGTACTCCTATTTTTATGGACAACAACTTTGACATTATTATAATTGGCGGCGGCATTGTAGGGCTTGCTACGGCTTATAAACTCACACTCCAACACCCGAATAAAAAAATATTAGTTCTTGAAAAAGAAAAAGAAGTTGCCGCGCACCAAACAGGACACAACAGCGGCGTAATTCACAGCGGTATTTATTACAAACCCGGCTCATACAAAGCGCGCAACTGCGTGGCAGGAAGAAGAGAATTGGTTGCTTTTGCCAAAGAACATAAAATTCCGCACGACATTTGCGGAAAAATTATTGTAGCGACCGATGAAAGCGAGTTGGCGCACATGAACAAAGTGTATAACAACGGCATTGCCAACGGCGTGGAAGACATTGAAATGATTGACAGCAAACGCATCAAAGAAATTGAGCCTTATTGCGAAGGCATTGCAGGCATTTGGGTTGGCTGCACGGGAATTATTGATTATCCCGCCGTGGCACGGAAATACGTTGAGCTTATTCATGCTAAAAATAACGGAAGCAAAGTTTTGACTTCGCACAAAGTAATCGGTTTTGAAAAAAACGGCGAGAACACAATTGTTGCCACAGAAAAAGGAAATTTCACAGGGCGTTATATTATTTCCACTTCGGGTTTGCAAGCTGACCGTATTACAAAAAAAGCGGGAACAAAAACAGATGCCACCATTGTCGGTTTTCGCGGCGATTACTACGACCTCACCGAAAAAGGCATGAAGAAAGTGAAGAACTTGATTTATCCCGTTCCCAATCCTAAATATCCTTTTCTTGGTGTTCACTATACGCGCATGATTAACGGCGGCACGGAATGTGGACCAAACGCCGTGTTTGTATTTGACCGCGAAGGTTACAGCAAAACTGCTTTCAGTTTACGCGACACGGCAGAGGCATTAGCACACAGCAACACATGGAAATTTTTTGCCAACAACTGGCGTTTTGGTTTGGACGAATATCGCGGCGCGTTCAGCAAAAAATATTTTTTAAACCGTTTGCGTAAATTAATTCCTTCACTTGAAATGGACGATATTATACCAAGTCATCGTTGCGGCATTCGCGCTATGGCACTTGGGACGGAAGGAACAATGTTAGACGATTTTAAAATTGAAAAAAACGGAAATGCGATGCACGTTATTAATAGTCCAAGTCCTGCCGCAACAGCGAGCTTGGCGTATGGAAACGAAATTGCGTTAATGGCAACGGAGTATTTTCGCCTCTCCTAACCTCTCCAAAGGAGAGGGACTTGGAGCGCATATTTAGAATTTAGAAATTAGAGTTTAGAATTTATGAATAAAAATTTAAAAGGAACAGGCGTAGCAATCGTAACGCCTTTTGACAAAAAAGGAAATGTGGACACAAAAGGTTTGACCAACGTTGTAAAACATTTGCATGACGGCAAGGTGGATTACATTGTAGTTCTCGGCACAACAGGCGAAAGCGTAACGCTGAACAAAAACGAAAAGCAATTGGTAATTGATACTGTTGTAAAAGCAAACGGAAATAAATTGCCTTTGGTGTTGGGCATTGGCGGAAATAACACGCATGAAGTGGTGAACACAATTAAACACACTGATTTGAAAAATTTTGAAGCCGTGCTGTCGGTTGCGCCATATTATAACAAACCAAATCAAGAGGGATATTACCAACATTACAAAGCGGTGTCGCAAGCCACTAAAAAAGATATTATTCTTTACAACGTGCCGGGGCGCACAGGCAGCAACGTAACTTGGGAAACGCAAATTCGCATTGCGAAAGATTTTAAAAACATAGTTGCCACCAAAGAAGCAAGCGGCAACATGGAGCAAATAATGAAAGTGATTAAAAACAAGCCGAAAGATTTTATGGTGATTAGCGGCGACGATAATCTCACTTTGCCCATTATTGCTGCGGGCGGCGTGGGTGTGATTTCGGTTGTTGCCAACGCTTTCCCGAAAGACTTCAGCGAAATGGTGCGTTTGAGCTTGAAACACAAATTTACCGAAGCGCAAAAATTGCATTATAAATTAGTGGATATTACCGACCAATTATTTGCCGACGGAAACCCCGGCGGAATAAAATACGCATTAAGCCTTTTGAAAAAATGCGAGCCTTATGTGCGTTTGCCTTTGTGCGAACCAAATGTGAAAGTGAAAGAGGCGTTACAAAAGTTGGTGAAGAATTATAAGTAAAATTACATTGCTTTCACTATTTTTATAATCCGTTAAATCAACATGAGCGAAAAAGTAAAAATACTTGATACCACACAAATCAAACAAAAACTCAACCGTTTGGCGTTTGAAGTGTATGAAAATAATTTTGAAGAAAAAGAATTGTTTGTGGTGGGCATTGACGGTAACGGCTACAAAGTGGCAAAACAGTTGAGCGAAAAGCTGCAAAAAATTTCGCCTTTAAAAATATCTTTGGGAAAAATAAAACTGAACAAAGAAAAACCATGGACAGAAGAACCTGAAATTGATTTTACTGAAAAAGCCTTTGTAAACAAAACCGTTGTTTTGGTGGACGACGTATTGAACAGCGGAAAAACCCTGATGTACGCCGTGAAATTATTTTTGGGAAAACCTGTAAAAAAAATAAATACGGTTATTCTTGTTGACCGCAGCCATACACGTTTTCCCGTGAAAGCAGATTTTATAGGATTAAAATTGAGTACCACTTTACAAGAACACATTGAAGTCGATTTTTCAAAAAAAGAAAAGGAAGCTGTTTATCTTATATAATGATGAAAATTCTAAATCCCAAATTCTAAATTCTAAAATTTTAATTTTTAATTCATCATTTATAATTTATAATTCATAATCTCCATTAGTGGCTGCAAAAAATGTCTGACAACTCTAAAATATCACAACGAAAAAAAATTCAGAGTTTAAAACTCAATGCGCTGTTGGAAATTACAAAAGCTATCAACAATAATATTTCCACCGCTCAGCTTTTAGAGTTATATCAGGACATTCTTGAAAACCGTTTAGGTGTGGGGAAACTGGTATTGTTTCTGCATAAAGAAAACTGGGAATGTATTTTGAAATACGGTATTGACGATGAACCTGTGGAAATTGTTTTTGAAGAAGAGTTGTTGTCAATCCGCGAAATTGAAAGTATTGGTTTCAGCAAGGGAGTGTTAAGCAAAAGTTTTGAAATTGTTATTCCCGTTTATCATAAAGAAACGCCGCTTGCTTATGTGCTGCTGGGCGATGTAAATCAGGAAAAATTAGAACTGAGCGCGGCAATAAAACATTTGCCTTATGTGCAAACGCTCACTAACATTATTGTTGTTGCCATTGAAAACAAAAAACTGTTTAAAGAAAATATTCAGCGTGCCAAAATAACCAAGGAATTAGAGTTGGCGCAGGATATGCAGCAGTTGCTTTTTCCGCAAAATTTGCCAAATACGGAAGCCATACAAGTTGCCGCAACGTATTTACCTCACGAACAGGTGGGCGGCGATTACTACGATTTTATTCCGCTTAACAATCACGAATTTATTTTTTGCATGGCAGATGTGAGCGGCAAAGGCGTGGCGGCGGCTTTGCTGATGAGCAATATGCAAGCCACTTTACACAGTTTGGTAAACTACACACACGATTTAAAAAACATTATCAACGAATTAAACAGGCGCGTAATTGCCAATACCAAATCAGAAAAGTTTGTAACGCTTTTTATCGGAAAGTTAAATACAAAAAGCCGTCAGCTATCTTACATTAATGCGGGACACAACGCGCCTGTTTTATATTACGAAAACAAGTTTTTTGCTTTAGACAAAGGCAGCATTATGCTTGGTATTACGCCCACGCTTCCGCATATTGAAGAAGGTTCTTTGCATTACGAGGGCGAGTTTACGTTGCTTTGTTATACTGACGGATTAACCGACACCTTTAATTCTAAAAACGAAACGTTATCGGTGGCAATGTTGCAGAAAATGATTAAAAAAAATAATGCTTCCTCGCCTGAATTAATTAATAAAGCAATTTTATCTTTTGCCGAAGCGTTTAAAAGCGAAAATAATTTTCCTGATGATATTGCGCTGATGATAATAAAGGTGAAAGATGTGCACTCTTAAACTTTCGTCGCTTTTTTCCGATAATAAATATCCATTGTAACCAACGCCGCCAAAAACGCCCAAAAGGGCAAGGACAATTTATCGGTATCTAAAAAATTATTGAAAAAGCCATGAACAAAGTACGTCATTAAGCCGAGAAAGATGCCGATACATAAAATGCGTTCTTCTTTGTTTTCAAGGCTGTAAACTAATTTGTAGCCCAATGAAGTAGAGTAGAGCAGAAGCACAACCACAATCAACATTCCGAAAACGCCCTGTTCTGCTAATGGTCCTAAATACTCGCTGTGTGCATTTCCGTTTGTTCCAAAATTAGTGCTGATGATTGTGAGTTCGCGGCTTAACTGATAGGGCGCGTATTTAAACATATACGTTCCCGGTCCCCAACCAAGCAGGGGTTTGTCTTCCCACATACGCAAAGCGCAACTCCAACGGTTCAGCCGTTCCAAATTGGAAGCATCGGTTGAAATATTGGAAACGGATTCAATATTGTTTTCAAAACTGCCTTCGGCATCGGTATTGTTTCGGCTCAGTGCCATTAAAATATCGCTGCGGAACATCAAAAACAATCCACCGAAAATAATTACGCTCCATAAAAGCGTTTTAAATTTTATGCGTAATAAAAAGGTAAGGTACATTCCGCTGACAATTACCAAACTTAACCAGCCTGCGCGGGCAAAGGATAAAATAATGCCGAGTACGAATAAAGAAAATAAACCCAAAGCAACGGCACGCCAAAACTTTGAGAGTTCTTTTAAAAACGTAAACGATAACAATACGGGAATAAACATGGCTAATGCCGCGCCGTAAGCCGTGTGGTCGTTGTAAAATGGTCCCACAATCCAGTCGGCGGCTTTGTCGTTAAAATTGTAAGCGGCGTGGCGAACGTTGGTAATTAACACCACAATTGCCAAAGAAACGGCATAACAAAAAACAAAGGTGATGATGTTTTTTTTGTTCTTAAACAAATGCGGAATAATAATGTAGCAACTGAAAATAAACCACAGGCGCGAAATAAAATATTTCAGCGACACAATAAATTCGGTGCTTGTGCAGGTTGTAAAAAACATCCACGCCAACTGAACAAAAATGATAATTGAAATGGGGTGAGCCGTAAATTTTTTATCGGCAACGGGTTTGTATAAACTGTTTACAATATACATGAGCATAATGCCCGCCATTAAAGGTTCTGAAGGCAAACTCAAATCTGTACTTTGCGCATCGGTAAGCCCCATATCTTGTAACGAGATTGCCAAAGGTGTGCAAAACGCCAGCAGAAAAACGAGTTTTTGTAAATTGAAAATTGCCGTGTAAATAATAAAGCACACAACCGGCAACAAATTGTAAGGATAAAACCAAGGTCGCTTATATGCAATGATGTAAGCTTCGCCGAAAATAAACGCAAGAATGACAAGCGTGACAATATGCGGTTTTACATACTTGGCAACTATGGTGTTTAAAAACGTCAAAATTATTTTTTAGAAGAAAAACGTTCTTTAACCAACAGCACAAACAAACCAAATACATTGCAAGCCAAAATAATTACGGCAAGCAGTATCATACGTTTTGGTTTGGCTTTAAATTCGTTTGGAACAGCTTTAGCCACTACAAATTTCATCGGAATATACGTGTTGTAGTTTACCAAGGCTTCATCGTATTTCATTTTTGTGTAAGAATATTTTTTTGAACCATATTCTATCAAATTATTATGAACGTACTCATATATGCCGCCAAATTTTGCAAGCGTATCCATTTTTCCCGACAAACGCTTCATTGCCGCCACATCATTTTTTGCAAGTGCCTGAGCATACACACGCGAATATTCTTTCACCTGGTCGGTATAACTCAACACACCCATAAGCCGCAAGGTATTTAAGCTGTCTTCCAGTACCTTCATTCTTGCCAAGGTGCTGTCGTATTCGGCTTTCACAATTTTCAGCACAGGCTCTGCCACGCTTCTCATCATGTGTTTGCGCACAGTGTCGCAGTAATCTACAATGCCGTTTGCCAGTTCAGCCGAATGATTGGCGGTGTAATCGTGTACTTCCACTTTCACGCTGTTAAATTCGGTGCGTTTTACTTTTATCTGGTCGTCCCATTTTAAACGCAAATAATGAAGCTTAAATTTTTCATCGCGAATTTTCCAGCGTTGCCACAAATCAAATTTATCTGCCACCAATAATTTTAATTCATCAGAGGTTAAAATCTGAATTAATTTTTCGCAATCATCTTCATCGCCAATTTGCATATAATCTTCCTGATTGCCTGCATTAGGCTCAATCACCAATTTTGACACCGCAAATTGTCTTCCGGGAAAAACAACCGCCGTAGATTTGTATTGCTTGGGCAATAAAAACACAATCACCAAGCCAAGAACGGCAGACACACTACTTATCCACAAAAATTTTTTGCGCCATGCCCACACTTTTTCAATTAACTCTTTTGCTGAAATACTCTCTGTCATAATTTATTTTTTTTTACTAATTCTAATACTGATTTATAATTTACCATACCTGAAATAAATGCCCACAGCCCGCTGAAAGTAAGCATGAGCACAAAGTTAAACATCCATGCGTTTCCGTCTTTCCCGAATAAATTTAATGTAAAGAAATTGATAAAAAATAATCCGCCGATGAACAGGAAAAGTGAAACGAGTAATTTTTTGTTTACATGAAAATTAAACACTTTCCAGCACAAATACACTTGCAATAAACCCGTGAGCATTTGTGTAACCAAACTTGAAATGGCACTTCCCATTGCCTGAAATTTCGGAATGAGAATAAAGTTTAATACTAAGTTGATTAAGATACCAAACACGGCAACAAAATTTTGTTTTTTCAAATCACCGTTTGCCGTGAGCAATGTGCCGAAAATGCAGGTAAGCGAAACCGCCGTAAAACAATTCATTAATACCGCTAAAATCGTATAACCCTCTGTTGCGTTGTAATCGGGGTTGGTGGAATAATAAATTTTTTCAAAAAAATGTTCGGCGTAAAAAATAGTGCTGATGGAAACGATGAGTGCGGGTGTAACCAATAAGGTAAACGAGGTTTTTACCATTTTCTCAATATCCTCGCGTTGCTTGAGCATACGGCTGAACAAAGGAATTAACTGAATGGAAAACAGCGTGGCAATTTGATTTGCGGCATCAAGTAAACGAAAGCCTTTTACATAAATACCGCTTTGTTCTTTACCCAAATCTCCGCCTAATATTTTTTCAATCATAACGCTGTCTAAGCGGTTGTAGAACGTCATAAGCAACACCAATATTGCGTAAGGCGCGCTTTTTTTTATTATCATTTGGTTAAATGCGCGGTCAAAATTCAGTTTAAAGGTGTGCGTTTTGTTAAGCACGGTAAAAAAGCAAATTATGCCTGTGAGGACATAACCCAAGGTTTGCACATAAATAAAATTCATTACATCAACGTACAAGCCAAACCAACCAAACAACATACACACCAAAATTGTAATTTGAATAACGCGGTCAAGCACCGAAAGC
Source organism: Bacteroidota bacterium (assembly GCA_019638705.1). Classification (GTDB taxonomy): domain Bacteria; phylum Bacteroidota; class Bacteroidia; order B-17B0; family Aurantibacillaceae; genus Aurantibacillus. The sequence goes on along the minus strand of JAHBTI010000033.1, from coordinate 1,215 downwards.
ACGCTGTCTAATTTGAACAAGTGCAAAGCCTGAATATTGGAGCGCAAAAACGAATTGAAACTGATTAAAAACGTATTAATGCTTAAAAACAAAAGCATTTTAAAATTGTACCCGAAAATAAAATAACCGACTGACAGCGTTAGAGCCATGTAAAACGTGCAGAGCGCGAATTTTAAACCCAGCATTTTACTGAAATGTTTGCTTAATAAATGAGAGTTTTGCGCAATGTTTCGGTTATTGAAATTGGTAAGCCCGAAGTCTAAAAAAATATTCAGAAGCGTAGCAAAATTGAAAATCACGAAATATTCGCCGTAGCTGATGTCGCCAATTTGACCTTGTACTTTGGGTTCTATAATAATTGTCCAAAAAGGTTTGATGAGGAGGTTAAGAACAAGCAGTATGGCGAGGTCAAATATGAACTTTTTCTTTTGCATTAAAGGGGGCAAATATAGAGGTTTTCGCCAATCGTCAGTAATGCGTGATTTTGGTATTGTTAATTATGTATAGAAATTTGTGCCGCAAGCCTTTTAACATTCAACTTTCAACTATGAAATTGTCTAAAGTCCCCCTGTCACTTCGAGTAGCCCGAAGAATGATGGCGTATCCTTTGTCTCTTCGAGTAGCCGACGAAAGGAGGCGTATCGAGAAGTGATTTTACGGCTTCAGTTCTCGATACGATTTGCAAAGAGGCAGCAAACCTACTCGAACTGACAGTTCCTCATTGGACTTTAGAAAACTTCTACCTATCGCTCCAACGCCACCGTGCCATTCAGCACTTTTTCCTCCTTAGCACTTACAACGGTAATTTTCCAAACATACACATCACTTTTGCATTCTTCGCCTTTAAACGTGCCGTCCCAACCCTGATTGATGTCAGTTGTTTCAAATATTTTTTGTCCCCAACGGTTGAAAATTTGAAAACGGTATTCCTTTTGTCCCCTGACAATTGGTTTAAACGTTTCATTGAGGTTGTCGCCGTTTGGTGTGAAAATATTGGGAACGAAGATTGTAAAATCAGGAAGAATGTAAACAGATTTTACAACCGTGTCAAAACATTGCTTGTCGTTTTCAACGACAAGGGCTACAACATAAGTTCCTGTGTTTTCAAATAAAACACTTGTGTGTTTTTCTTGGCTTGTTTGATTGATAACGGAAATATTCCATCCAAATTTTTCTGCGTTTTTGCTTGTGTTTATGAATTGTACTTCGTCTAAA
>JAHBTI010000032.1 GCA_019638705.1 Bacteroidota bacterium | reverse complement strand
CCACATTACCGCGATTAATGCGAAAATCGTTGTCTGCTCCCTCAAAGTATAAATTCATACCTGTGGTAGATTCTATATTGCCGTCATTATCTCCGTAAATTCTTAAATGGTCTCTCTGTCCTGTGTTTGGGTTTATTGATTTTCCGCTTATATCAAGTTGTGCGGAAGTTGTAGCATTATTTAGTACGTCATTATCCACTCCTATGTTCACTCTTCCGTCAGTTTTCAGAAAAATTGCGCTTGTATCGTTTGCTTTCATCACAAAGTCAAATCTGTTACAAGTGCCTATGATGTTTGAAGAAGAACTACATTCACTCGTGTCAAGTCTGTTACCGCCCTCACGCCATGACTGAGCAAAACTTGAAAGACAAGGTACTGAACCTGAATATCCGTTACCGGTAAGACTCACTTGACAAGGAGGAGCGGGCTGTATGCAACTACCGCAACCAAGTTCACCCTCAGATTGTACCCCACCACCAATGCCTTTAGCATTAATGGTTATTTCGCCACGTTTATTAATGTATAAAGGTAAATTTCCCCAGTCGTCAGGCATATCGCCATTAACATATCGTAATAGTTTAATTTTTCCGTTGGTATCAAGAACCGCTTGCTTTTTTCCGTTAGTGTAAAACTCTACCGATTTTTTGTTTGCTGTGCCAAACTTGGCTTCGTTAGTAGCTTCCACAGTCATTGGCTCGGTTGTTCAGTTTTGTGGCGTTTGCGCGTTCACCGTAATGGCAGCAGCAAATAGTGCTGTGCTACACAGTAATTTTTTACATACGCTTTTTGTGTTCGCCATTGTAATGTTGTGAGTGTTTTGTTTCATAATTTTAAAGTTTAAAATTTTATGCGGACAAAGTTAAACTGTGTTTTTGTAATTGTTAATATGATTTTAGTCACGTTTTATATGCACAAAATATTAGAACATACTGCGCATTTGAATAAAACATTACTGTCAGCTTATGATTTTAATACTGTGTTTTTCCCTCACCGTCATTACTATTCCCCCACATGGGTAACATAATTTTTTTTGCTAAATGGGTTCACATTTGGGTTTCTCAAAACTGAAAAATGTTTTCATAAAAAAATATGATTTATGTCATGTTTTTTACTGATAAGCCTGTTTTCTTCTAAACCTCGTTTAAGATTTTATTTTTTTAATAGTTTGATATTCATTTTCGGCATAAATTCGCAGCCGTGAATATTCTCAGGAATAATAAAATTTACAAAAGCATTTGTCTGTTTTTTGTGCTGCTCATTCTTAATACGAGCATTGACACGCCTGATATGTTAGTTTTCAATACTTCGGAAAACGAGGTGGCAACTGCCGAAATTAACGACATTGAAACGTTGGCAGAGTTGCTGTTGGAAGATTTTTTTGACATTGAAGATGCCATTCCCGAAGAAGAAGAACCCGACAATCAAAGTCATGGCGTTAATCTTTTTGCAAAACTTACCTTCTATCATCAGCCCACTATCAATAAATCGCTGATTGACACCAACCCTTTAAATAACAAAAACGATATTTCGGCTTTGTACAAAGAGCCTATCTACGCTTCTCAGTTTGTAGAAGTTTCCACTCCTCCGCCTAAAGCCTAATTCTTTTCTCGGTTTAATGAATTTTTTCTTGCAAGACGTTCTTAGCATTTAACGCCTGCTGCATTTAAAAATCATTTTTTCTAAACAATTAAAGAATAAATTTTCTCACACAGAATTATGAACTATAAAAAAATGAAACAGACAATTTTATTGTTACTGTTGGTTTATGCGCAGGCATTCTCATGGGCGCAAACAGCCATGACACTGGACGAAGCCGAAAAAACATTTTTGGAAAAGAATTTGTTTTTGCTCGCCGCGCAATACAACATCAATGTCAAAGAAGCTTTGATTATTCAATCCAAAGCCTATCCAAATCCTGTGTTCAGTGCAGATTTAAATGTTTACGACCCCGATAACGATAAATTTTTTCACGTAAACAACACCGGGCAAAAAGTTTTTCAGGTGGAACAACTGATTGTGTTGGGCGGAAAACGAAAAACGGAAATCAACATGGCGAAGCAAAACAAAATTTTGGCGGAAGCCGAATTTGCAGACCTGCTGCGGAATTTAAAAGCACAACTTCATAATTATTATTTCAGCATTAACAGCGAAAAAATAATGATTGACAATTATCAAAAGCAGTTGGAAATTTTGGACACGATTATTTCTGCTTACAAAATTCAGGTGGACAAAGGCAATTTCCCGATGAAAGATGCCATTCGTTTAAAATCCGTTTACATAAAACTGAACAGCAACAAATCTGAATTAGCCGCGCAATACAACGATAATCAAAAGCAAATGCAGCTTTTGCTTCAAAGTAAACAAGAAATTTTGCCTGTGGTAAACGACAATGATTTTGAAAAATTTATTGACTTAAAATCGTTGAACGATTTGCAAAATCTTGCTGCAACAAACCGTCCCGATTTAAAAATGGCAGACGAAAGCGCAATCCTCGCCGCTATGAATTTGAAATTACAAAAACGGCAAGCCATTCCCGACATTGCGCTGAATGCGAATTACGACCAACGCGGCGGCGCATTCAATAATCAGATTAATGCGGGAATTTCCATGCCTTTGCCTGTGTTTAATGCCAATCGCGGCAATGTGCGCGCAGCAGAGTTTGACAAAAAAGCAATGGATTTGTATGCACAGGAAAAAAAGTTGGAAGTGGAGTTAGATGTTCAACAAGCATGGCTCAACATGCAGCGCAGCATTAACGAATACAACAAAGTGAAAGAACTCTACAACGAAGATTTTGAAAAAGTAAACACCGGCATGAAACAAAATTTCCATCTGCGCAACATTTCTATTTTGGAATTTGTTGACTTTGTGGAATCGTTTAACGAATCACTTTCTGATTTTGAAGAAATAAAAAAACAGTTGGCACAATCTGCCGCAAAAATTAATTACGTAACAGCAACAAAAATTTATTAATCAAATGGCAACTTCACACAATAAAATTTTCCTGGCAATAACATTCCTTGCTTTGCTTGGATTTACAGCTTGCCGCAACAAACCAACGGAAGAAATTCCCGAAGCGTTTCAGCTCAGCGACACAATGATGAAACGTTGCGAATTTACCCAAGCGAAACTTTCGGACGTAAAAAATGAATTAAAACTCTTTGGAAAAATTACCGCTGACAATAATAAAATGGCGCATGTTTATCCCATGACGGGGGGCATTGTTGCCAAGGTAAACGTGGAACTCGGCGATTATGTAAATCAAGGCGATTTATTGGCAACGCTGCGAAGCAGTGAAGTCGCGGATTTTCAAAGACAACTGTTAAATGCAAAATCAGATGTTGCTTTGGCGGAAAAAAATCTGCAAGTGGCAAAAGATTTGTTTGCAGGAAAATTAAATTCCGAAAAAGATGTTATGGCTTCCGAAAAAGAATTGGAAAAAGCCAATGCCGAGCTTCACAGAATTAAAGAAGTGTATGCTATTTATCATCTCAATGAAGGTTCTGAATACCGTATCACCGCTCCGATTGCAGGCTTCATCATCAATAAGGACATTACGCAAAACGAAGAATTGCGCAGCGACAGAACGGAAGAAGTTTTTTCCATTGCGCAAATAACCGAAGTGTGGGTGTTGGCAAATGTGAGTGAAAGCAACATTTCAAAAGTGGCTCTTGGTTACGAAGCCGATGTGCAAACTTTGAGTTATCCCGACAAAATTTTTAAAGGCAAAGTGGATAAAATTTTCAACGTGATAGACCCCACAACCAAAGCCATGAAAATTTTGGTGCGCATCAATAATCCCGATTTGTTGCTGAAACCCGAAATGAATGCTACCGTGAATTTGAAATTTTCCGAAAATAAAAAAATGATTGCCGTGCCTTCAAGCTCCGTAATTTTTGACAAAAGCAAAAATTGGGTGATGGTGTATAAAAGTAAATCACACATTGAAACGCGCATGGTGGAAGTGTATCATCAACTCGGCGCCACAACCTACATCAGCAGCGGCTTAGACGAAAACGACCAAGTAATTTCAAAAAACGGATTGTTGATTTACGATGCGTTAAACGATTAAATTAAACACGGAGGCACAGAGATACTGAGCCACAGAGTTTTCATTATTAGTTTTCTCCGCGCCTCTGAGCTTTCGTGCCTCTGTGTCAAATAAAAAAATTAAAATATGAACAAGTTTATAAAAAATATTATCGCCTTTTCGCTCAAGAATAAAATCTTCACGTTCTTTTGGGTTGGCATTCTCGTTATCGCCGGCTGGATTAGCTTCATCAACATTCCCATTGAAGCATTTCCCGATGTAACCAACACGCAAATTATTATTGTAACCGAATGGAACGGGCGAAGCGCAGAGGAAGTAGAGCGTTTCGTTACCACGCCCATTGAAATTGCAATGAACTCCGTGCAGAAAAAAACAAACGTGCGCAGCATTACCATGTTTGGTTTGTCGGTGATTAAAATAATTTTTGAAGATGAGGTAGAAGATTTTTTTGCGCGGCAGCAAGTCAATAATCAACTGCGAAATGTAACGCTTCCCGAAAATGTTGAACCCGATGTGCAACCCCCTTACGGACCAACAGGAGAAATTTACCGTTATGTATTGAAAGGAAAAAACAGAGATACGCGCAATTTGCTCACCATTCAAAATTGGACAATAGACCGCCAATTACGCGCCGTCCCGGGTATTGCGGACGTGGTGGCTTTCGGCGGACAGGAAAAAATTTATGAAGTGTCTATTGACCCGATTAAGTTGCAGAAATACGATGTATCTCCGCCCGAAGTGTATGAAGCGATTACAAAAGCAAACTTAAATGTGGGCGGCGATGTGATTGAAAAAAACGGACAGGCTTATGTGGTGCGTGGTTTGGGCTTGCTCAACAGCATTGAAGATATTGAAAATACAATCGTAGATGAATACAACGACAATCCTGTGTTGGTGAAAAATGTAGCGAAAGTGGTGGAAGCAAGCGCGCCGCGCGTGGGGCAGGTTGGCTTAAATGAAAACGATGATGTGGTTGAGGGCATTGTGGTGATGCGCAAGGGCGAAAATCCGAGCGAAGTGCTGGCGCGACTGAAAGAAAAAATTGCCGAATTAAATTCTTCTATTTTGCCTGCCGATGTAAAAATGGAAATGTTTTACGACCGCGACAACTTGATGAGTTTTTGCACCAAAACTGTTATGCACAATTTATTGGAGGGTATTGTGCTTGTAACCCTCATTGTGCTTGTGTTTATGGCAGATTGGCGCACTACATTAATTGTGTCAATCATTATTCCTCTATCATTGTTGTTCGCGTTTTTGTGCTTGAACTTAAAAGGCATGAGCGCGAATTTACTTTCGCTCGGCGCGGTGGATTTCGGCATTATCATTGACGGCGCGGTCGTTATGGTAGAAGGCTTGTTTGTGGCACTTGACAGTTTGGCGCGCAAAAACGGCATGGAACGTTTTAATAAACTTGCCAAACTCGGCTTGATTAAAAATACAGCGTCTAATGTTGGTAAAGCCGTGTTCTTTTCAAAATTGATTATCATTTCTGCGCTGTTACCGATTTTTGCTTTTCAAAAAGTGGAAGGAAAAATGTTTTCGCCTTTGGCTTATACGCTTGGTTTTGCTTTGTTGGGCGCACTTATTTTCACGCTGACTTTAGTGCCTGTGCTGGTTTCCATTTTGCTGAAAAAAAACGTGAAAGAAAAGCACAACCGTTTTGTGGAGTTTATCAATAATATGGTGAGCAAAGCATTCAGAAAAACTTACGCCAACAAACGCAAAAGTTTAATTACGGCATTTTTAATTTTGGCTTTCTCAATTTTTTCTGTTCGGTGGTTGGGAACGGAATTTTTGCCCACACTCAACGAAGGCGCATTGTGGGTGGAAGCAAAATTACCGATGAGCACCTCATTAACCGAAACCGTGAAAACAGTTTCATTGCTTCGCGCGGAATTAAATAAATTTCCCGAAGTGAACGGCGTGTTGTCACAGACAGGGCGCAGCAACGACGGCACAGACCCAAGCGGTTTTTATTACGTGCAAATGCAAGTGAATTTGAAACCGAAAGAAGAATGGAACAGAAAAATCAGCATGGACGATTTGGTGGAAGAAATGGATAAAGTGCTGAAAAATTATCAAGGCATTATTTACAATTATTCTCAACCGATTATTGATAATGTGGCTGAATCCGTTGCGGGCATTAACGCGAGCAATGCCGTGAAAATTTACGGTGATGATTTGGACAAGTTAGATGAAATTGCCAATCAGGTGATTGAACAGATTAAAGACGTGAACGGAATTAAAGATGTGGGTATTTTGAGAAACATTGGTCAGCCCGAAATCAGCGTGTCGTTTGACGAAGAGAAAATGGCGATTTATGGTGTGCAAAAAGCCGATGCCCAAAGTATTATTGAAATGGCAATAGGCGGGAAAACCGCGACGCAAAAATATGAAGGCGAACACAAATTTGATATTCGCGTGCGTTACGATAAAGAATACCGCAAAGATGAAGATGATATTATGAATTTAATGGTGAGTACCGTGCGTGGCACAAAAATTCCATTGAAAGAAATTGCAACGCTGAAACGTGTAACGGGACCCGCATTTATTTATCGTGATAACACCAAACGTTTTATCGGTGTAAAGTTTTCGGTGCGCGAACGTGATTTGGGAAGCACCATTGCCGAAGCGCAACACAATGTAGAGAAAAACATAAAACTCCCGAGCGGCTACAAAATAGGCTGGACGGGCGAATTTGAAAATCAGGTGCGCGCCACAAAACGTTTGGGACAAGTTGTGCCAATCAGTTTGATTTTAATTTTTGTGCTGCTGTTTATCATGTTCGGAAATGTTCAGGACGCTTTGCTTGTTTTGATAAACGTTCCGTTCGCTTTGATTGGCGGTATTTTCGCGTTGCACCTTACGGGAATGAATTTCGGAATTTCGGGCGGCGTTGGTTTTATTGCACTCTTCGGAATTTGTGTACAGAACGGCGTTATTCTTATTTCGGAATTTCAACAAAACTTGAAAAACAAAATGAGTTTAAATGATTCTATTTTCGCCGCCGTAAAAGCAAGAACACGCCCTGTGGTAATGACTGCACTCATGGCTGCCATCGGATTATTGCCCGCAGCCTTATCAACAGGTATCGGTTCTGAAAGTCAAAAACCTTTGGCAATCGTCATTATCGGCGGATTGGTAACGGCAACAATTTTTACGTTGTTGGTGTTCCCGATATTTTATTACAGAGCGCAACGTAAAAGGCATTTGGAGATTTAGGTTTTCAACTCTTTCAACCTTAAACTCTCAACTAATACGACCTTTTATTATTTCCCTCCATGTAATTTACAAAGGCTTGATTACTTACTTTGTTTCCGCCCGAAGTCGGGTAATTGCCTGTAAAATACCAGTCGCCCAAATTGTTGGGGCAAGCATTGTGTAAGCCTTCCACGCTTTGGTAAATAATATCCAAATCGGCTTTGATGTCTTTTGGTTTTATGAGTTGCGCAATTTTTTTAGAAATTTCATCATCGCTAAACGGCGCGTAAATTTCCTGCACCATGTTCACCTGTTCATCTCTTGGTTTTTCAACTTCAATTTTTGCGCGTTCGTAAATGTCTTTTATCAAATTTTCTTTTCCGCGTTCTTTGAGTAATGCCATGGCAGCATCAAAGGCTACAAATTTGCCGATGTTAGACATATCAATGCCGTAACAATCAGGATAACGGATTTGCGGTGCGGAACTTACCACCACAATTTTTTTCGGGTGCAATCGGTCTAAAATGCGAAGAATACTTTGCTTTAAGGTTGTGCCGCGCACAATGCTGTCGTCCAACACAACCAAATTATCTGTGTCTTTTTTTACCGTGCCGTAAGTAATGTCGTAAACCAAATTTACCAAACTGTCGCGGCTTTCATCGTTGGTGATGAATGTACGTTGCTTGGCATCTTTCAACACCACTTTATCAATGCGGGGTTTGGCGTTCAATATTTTTTTGAGTTCGGTGTCCGACAAATTATTTTTCTTGTCTAAAATTTTATTGACTTTCCAGTCGTTCACATATTCGTCCAAACCTTGCACAAGTCCTTCAAATGCCACTTCCGCCGTGTTGGGAATAAAACTGAAAACCGAATTTTCCAAATCGTAATTCACGGATTTAAGAACGCTGTCGGTCAAATTTTTTCCGAGCATAATGCGCTCTTTATAAATTTCGGCATCGTTTCCGCGAGAAAAATAAATATGTTCAAACGAACAGGATAATTTTTTTTCGGGCTGAATAATTTCTTCTTCGCTGAATGTTCCGTTTTTCTTAATAATTAAAGCGTGTCCGGGTTTTACTTCGTGAACGCTTTCAAAAGGAACATTAAACACCGTTTGGATAATCGGACGTTCGCTCACCACCACAATCACTTCATCATCTTTATAGTAATATGCAGGACGAATACCGTTAGGGTCGCGCAGCACAAAAGCATCGCCATGCCCCACCATACCACACATTACATAACCGCCGTCCCAGCGTTTGCTGCTTTCTTTAAGAATGCTTGCCACGTCTAAATGTTCGTGAATAAGGTGGCTGATTTCGTAATTTTTGTCGTTTCCTTCTTCTTTAAACTTTTTAAAAAGGCGGTCGTTTTCCCTGTCTAAAAAATGTCCGATTTTTTCCATAACGGTTACGGTATCGGCTTTTTCTACGGGGTGCTGACCAAGTTCCAGCAAATGCGCAAACTGTTCATCAACATTAGTCAAGTTAAAATTTCCTGCCACAATCAAATTTCTGCTCATCCAGTTATTTTGGCGTTTAAAGGGGTGGCAGCTTTCAATGCCATTTTTACCGAACGTGCCGTAGCGCAAATGCCCCAACAACAATTCGCCCAAAAAAGGAATGTTTTCTTTTTGCCATTGCGCGTTGTTATATAAAGCAGGGCTTTCCTGCTGCGCGTTACTGAAATTGCGGTTTATTTGCGTAAAAATATCCTGCGCGGCGCGCGCTTCAATGGAGCGAAGGCGGTCAATGTATTTTGTGCCCGGTTCGGCATCTAACTTTATGGTGGCAACGCCCGCGCCGTCTTGCCCGCGGTTAATCATTTTTTCCATAATTTGGTATAGCTTGTGCAAACCGTACCGCGCCGAACCGTATTTGTTTTTGTAATGGTCTAAAGGTTTCAGTAACCTGATGAGTGCTACACCGCACTCGTGATGAACTATATCGCTCATAATTTTTTTGGTGGAGTGCAAAGGTAGCTTTTTGCTTTGGGATACAGAATTATTATAGCGTATTAATTTTTTGAACGAAACATCTCGTAACGTTTTTTTTGCTCATGTAGCACAAGGCGTTTCCTTACGCTTTATATATGCTGCCCTTTCAGGGCACAACCGCAACGGGGCAGATTTGATAAATTCAAGATTTGACAACTTTTTGAAAGTTGTCAAACCTCTAAACAAACCCGTTTGGCGGCGCACGTTTGTCTGCAAGACAAAAATATACCTTAGCTTGTGGCAACGCCCTGAGCTGCCATAACAAAATACAATTACGCCCTGCAAGGGCATGATAATAATTCTGCGAAGCGAGAAAAACTTATTAACAAAGCCATAAAATACCTGAAAAAGACTATTGTTTTTAAGGCGGGAGTTTCACATTTTTGCCTCAACTATTATAAGTTGTTTAAATTTTATTTCTACTCGTAATAATGAAACGTTATTTTCAAAATATGTTTTTGTTAATAGGCGTTTTTGTAATTCTTTTTTCTTCTTGTAATAATATTTCACCGCTCCGCAGGATTTGTAATCCTGCGGTTAAAATAAAAGATTACTTTTGAATTTGAATAAGCAATGAAACAAGGGGAAAAACAAACCATTAAAACAGACAGAGCGTATTTTTTAACGCTAACGGTTGTTGGTTGGGTAGATGTTTTTTCGCGGCAAAATCACAGAAACGCTTTTATTAATTCTTTAAAATATTGTCAACAGAATAAAGGTTTGATTGTGTTTGCTTATGTAATAATGACAAATCACATACATTTAATGGTAAATACACACGAACCGTTTTTACTAAAAGATGTAATTAGAGATTTGAAAAAATATACGTCTAAACAAATAATTGAGCAAATTATTCATCAACCTGAAAGCCGAAAAGAATGGATGTTACAACTTTTGGAATTAGAAACAAAAGATAAACAGGGTAATAAAAATCATAAATTTTGGCAAGAAGGAAATCATGCCATAGAATTGTATAACGAAAAATTTGTTTGGGATAAAATAAATTACATACACAATAACCCTGTGGAAGCAGGTTTTGTGAGAAAGCCGTATGAGTGGATTTACTCTTCGGCGAGTAATTATTACAGTATGGAAAGCATAATAGAAGTAGAATGTTTGCAACAAAGATTAAATACAATTTAGCTGTGTGCCGCAGGATTACAAATCCTGCGGAGCGGGGGTACACGCGCACTTATACTTACAATGCACACAATAATCGCTTAACGCAAACAACTGTTGGCAGCAATACTTACAATTATTCGTATCATGCGCAACACGGCTTTATTACCGAAATGCCGCACCTGCCTGTAATGCAATGGAATTTTAAAGAAGAATTAGCAGCTACGAGTAAACAAAGCGTGAGCGCACCGAATATCCCTGAAACTACATACTATCAGTATGACAGTAAAGGAAAACGTTTAAGAAAAATAACTGAAAACTTTAGTACAGGTACAACACCTACAAAAAAAGACCAAAGAATATATATTGAAGGCTACGAATGGTATGAAGATTTTGGAAGTAGCGATACCACAGAAACACTAAGTTTAATTGATGAGGGAAGAAGATTTGTAATGATTGAGAATAGTAGTGTAAGCGGCATGCTTACAAGATACATTCACCCAAATCATCAAAGCTCTTGTACTTTAGAAACTGATGATAACGGTGATATAATAACTTATGAAGAGTACCACCCATTTGGTACGACTTCGTATCAGGCGACAAATGCAAGTATTACAGCAGCAGCAAAACGGTATAGATATACTGGAATGGAACGTGATGATGAAACAGGGCTTAATTATCATAATGCGAGATATTATATAAATTGGCTTGGGCGTTGGTTAAATTGCGACCCGATTGGAATAAATGATGGGGTGAATGTTTATGTATATTGCCATAATAACCCGACTATGAATACCGATGTGAGAGGGACGCAAACAAAACCAAATCAAGTACCAAACTTGCAAGCGGTAAACACATACGGAGCTACTTCACAAGGAACAACAGCAGTAAGCAACTATGCACCTAATGATATAAAAAATGTAAGTAAAGAACAAAAAGATGTTGCAAAATCAAATAGGTCAGAAACTTCCGTTAGTGATAACGCTTTAGGCAAACTCTCAGAAAAACATGAAACAGGTGGAAGAGGAGCAGATACAGTTTCCAGTGGAAAAATTGGAAAAGGAAAAAAAGATGACCCAGGAGGGGTATCTTATGGTAGCTATCAGATGACAAGTAGAACCACATCAAAAGATGGAACTGTTAAAATAGGTGGACGAGTTGGTGAATTTGTTAAAAGTCCGGAAGCAAAAGCTTTTGCTGATAAGTTCGTAGGACTAACTCCTGGTACAGCTGAGTTTACAACAGCTTGGAAAGATGTAGCAAAAAGTTCTCCTGACCAATTTAAACAAGCACAACATGATTTTATTAAGAGAACACATTATGATGTTAACAAGGCTCAGATATCAGAAAAATTAGGGCTAAATATTGATGGCAGGTCTTCTACCTTAAAAGACGTAGTATGGTCTACTGCTGTACAACACGGTCCGAATAATAAAGTTTTTCAAAATGCTTTAAAAGGAAAAGATGTTTCAAAAATGTCCGATGAAGAAATAATTAAAGCAGTATACCAAGAAAGAGGCTCTAAATCTGGTACAGGTACAGGATTGAAATATTTTAAATGGGCAAACACAGATGATTCACAAAAACCTTTGACAGATAGGTTTAATGCTGAGCAGAAAGAGGCTTTACAAATGCTAAATCAAAAAACAAAAATTCTTAACTAACTAATTTTACAGCAATGAATAATATAATTTCAATATCAATCGCATTACTTCTTTTAACTAATTGTAAAAATATTTCATCTTCTAAAGAGTTGAGAAGTGGGTATTATGGAGATAATTTATTAATCGTAAATTATTCAGGTAAACTCTATGGGCAATATGAATTTCACGAAAACTGGTCGGAAGAATTGAAGTATTTTGAACACGAGTGTAAGTTCTATTTTAATGGTTCTTGGAAAAGTGGAGATAGTATAGTTAAAGTAACTGTAAATGAAGAATGCTCTTCAGGTTATCTTATCATTCAAAATGATACTACTATAATTTTTAAAACTGATGCTGATGTTGTGTGTGATTATGTTATGGAAGATTTTGAAAAAGGATATGAATGTTTATTGAGAAAACCAATAGATGATATTATTTCATTAGGAATAATTAAATCTGAAAAGTGTAAGTTATATGATTCACCATGTGAGGAGGCTATTAGCAAGAGTTATATTATAAAAGGAGATTATGTCTCAATTATTAACGCGAAGAAAGATTGGCTTAAAATAAAATATAATTCTCCTTTTGGTGAGGAATATCTTAAATGGATTAAGAAGACAGATTTGTATCCTGATAACTTATGTAAATAATGGGTAGTGTCTCACCCGCTCCGCAGGATTTTGAGCGTAGATACGAGCAGAGGTAATCCTGCGGTAGTATGTAAAAAGTAAAAAATGTAAATTTATGGCAAATGAAAAAATGTATTGTAACCGCAGGATTAGCCCCACACAAGCAAACACACAAAATCCTGCGGAGCGGATACATGATTTGCGGACACGCCACTCATCACAAAAATATAATTGAGGAAAGGTATTTGTAAGCCGAAAATTTTTTGCAGAGAAAAGATAAAATTATGCTCTTGAATAAACCAACTATATCACTGACAGTATTAACCAAACAAAGATTAATACAGGAAGCAGCCAAGCCCAGTATAAAGGAATGCGTTTTTGATATTCAGGAAACATTTTGGACTGTATATAATTAAAAAAGACAATAGCACCTGCAAAAAGAAGTATAATAACAAGCAGGATACCTAATAATATTGATGATAGTTCAGAGTCGCTGATACCCGAATAAAGTATAAAACAAGAGTTGATTATTATTTCTTTCATAACTTCTTAAAGTTTTTAAAGGTAAAAAACATAAGGTTATCCACAGCCCTACTGATAAATAATCTTCTGCTGCCGCCCTTGTTCCGCATAATACCCCCGCTCCCCCCGCTGGTACAGATTTTAAGCGTTGATAAGGACAAAGCTAATCCTGCGGAGCGGAAAACCCAAGCTCTGAACAGTTGCTTTGTCTAAACTTCTCATAACGTTTTTTTTGTTTTGTATTCCGAATTTGTATATTTGGAGGTTTAGTTTAAGAACTTAATTGCTATAACCAAAGAATATGTATAACTGCGTAATGAAAAGAACTCTTTCCCTGTGTTTTGCCTCCTTTCTCTTAATTGCTTCACAAAATAGTGTGGCACAATCCGAGATTGGCATTGTTTTAAATGAATATTCAGCATCCAACGTTGGTACGCCCACCGATAACTACGGCGAACAAAGCGATTGGGTAGAACTGTACAACAACTTCTCCACTCAGGTAAACTTTAACGGTTACTATTTAAGTAACGACCGCAGCAACCTGCTGAAATGGCGCTTTCCGAGCAATTATGTATTGCCTGTGAACGGCTACGGTGTGGTATGGCTGTCGGGGCGCGGTGTGTCATCGGGCTTTAACCTCCATGCCAATTTTACGCTTGAACAGTGTAAAGACCAATGGTTAATTTTAACCTATTCAAGCGGTGGCGTACAAACCGTGCGCGATTCGGTGTTTGTTCAGAAAACAAAAGCCGGGCATTCGCGTGGGCGTGTAGATTATCTTGAAAAAGGTATTTCTCACTGGAATTTATTTGAGGCACATTCGTTTTTGCAACCTAACCCTGTGGTGGGTCGCTTTATTGATTATGCGCCAACCCCTGAAATGATAACCTTTCCTGCCGCAAGTCCCACTGTGCCGTCAAACAGCGGTGGCTTTATGGCTGACGGTGCAAGTGTGGCATATTTCAGATTAAAAGGTGATTGGGTAGCCTATTCATACTCCGCTGCCTGTTTTGACATATATTATACTACTGACGGCAGCCGCCCCATTCCCATAGAACCGCTTCAGGGAACAACACAGCTTTATAACGTTGATGATTCTATTTTAAGCCCTTTATTAATAGACGAAACAAAGGTAATCCGCGCCATTTCGGTAAAACGAGATACCTGTAACATCGGTGATTATCTGCCGAGTTTTATTGAAACCAATTCTTATTTTGTATTAGTGGGCACAGAAGAAGTGGACGATAATTTTGGTGTGCTTTCTCTTGCCATTGACCCTGCCGATACCGCATGGTTTACTTCGGGCGGACATCCGCATAATTTACTTGTGCACTCGGAATATTACGATAAGAAAAAGCAGCTCTCGGAAGGTTATACGTTTCTTAACCGTCCGCCGCAGGAGTCATGGCGCACCGCACAAAGAGGTTTTTATGTAAACATTGACGACAAACAGGGTTTTGGCTGCAATTACGAAGGACCAATTTTTAATGTGAGCGGTTTGGGCGTTTCTTCAAGAACGGTGTTCCCTACTTTACACGTTTATGCAGGCGATTTTGAAAGCGAGTCCAACCTTAACGGAGCAAACCACGCTACACGCCCCGTTCAGGGTACAGGTTTGCGCGATGTGTTTGTGCAGTCGCTGGCAACCAAATACAACATTGATGTTAATCCTTTGCATGTAAAACCTATCCGTTTGTATCAAAACGGAAAGTATATGGGTGTTTATACCTTTAAAGAGGTATATGATAAATATTACGAGAACTACTATCACAATCAGCCTTTAGACCAACAGGACTTGCGTTTTTATTACGGACAAGATGCTCATGTGGCTTATCCTGACGGTGCATCTTCGCAACACGCGCCACTGTCTAATTTCAGAACAAGCGTGTATGATATAGTAGCCACCAGACCTTTAACACAAAGCACGCCCAACTCATTTTACGCAAGCATTATGCGCAACTTGGACAAGAATAACTTTATTGACTATATGGCTGTAAACAGTTATATGATGAACGGTGATTTGTGGAATTACAACATTGCTTTGGCAAAAGGAGCTAATCAAAGCGCACCGGGTAGCAAATGGCATCATTATTTATGGAATATGCCTGCCATACTCAACTTTACGGCTGTTGCCACATCTACGGTGGTTTACCCTGTTCCGTTTTACTCGCCATGTCTTTTGTACAAAGGGTCGCAGGCTTTGGCGCAACCAAGCGTGTACGATGTAAGCCCGCTGGCAATTAACGCCGCAGGAAAAATAATGAGCTATTTAATGGACGATGTAAAAGGAAACAAAAATTTTCAGGAAGAATACCAAAGCCGTTTTCAAGACCTTTTAAATACCGCGCTTAAATGCGATAATATGCTGAACCATTTTGATACCATATATAACATTTATAAAACAGAAATGAAATACCATGACGAAACAAGTCCGTTTATGGTGCAGCCCGATTTGTGGGACACGAATATGTTTTATTTGCGGCAAGCCATAGAAAAACGCTGTTATTTTGTGGCTAACAATTTAAACGCCATTGGTTGTTTTGGCAAAGCCGGACCTTACAACATAACAGTAAATGTAGAGCCTGCGGGTGCAGGCAAAGTAACCCTGAACAGTTTGGTGTTGGATAATTACCCTTGGACAGGCGACTATTACAGAACCAACCTTTCGCTTAAAGCAACACCAAACAGCGATACTTATATATTTGACCACTGGGAAATAGAAAAAAACAGCACAAACTACCCTTTAACCCACGATTCTATTTCCATTGATTTTGCGTTTCCTGATAACATTGTGGCGGTGTTTACCGACAAAACGCGCGACATAACCGCTGACGGTGAAAACTCAAACGTGCCCACAGGCTTTACGCCAAACGGCGACGGAATTAACGATGTGTTTAAACCATTGGGAAGCGCATTATACACCACCGAATACGAAATGACCATTTGGAATCGCTGGGGGCAGGAAGTATTCAGAAGTTTAGACCCTACTGTGGGCTGGGACGGTAATTTTAAAGGGCAGCAAGCCATAACAGGCGTGTATGCTTACATTATACGATACAAAAATTCTCAGGGCGAATCAAAATTGGCTAAAGGCAATGTTACCTTAACACGTTAGATTTTTGAGAAAAAAAGAACATGAAAATTTTAAATAAAAATACTGCAAACCAAACTTCTTATATGAAAAAAATTTATTTGTTTGTTTTAACCTTTTCGTTTGTTGCAAGCGCAAATGCGCAGGACATACATTTTTCTCAGCAAACCGAAACACCTTTATACATAAGCCCTGCCAACGCCGGTTTTTTTAACGGCTATGTAAGAGCCATTGGCAATTACCGAAGCCAGTGGGCAGCCATGAACAAAGCTTTTCAAACGCAAGCCATTTCGGTGGACGGCGGTTTGTTTCGCCTGAAAAAACGTGCTGCGTTTATGGGCATGGGACTTACTTTTTTTAACGACCAGGCAGGTGCAGCCAAAATGCGCAAAACCAACCTGATGTTAAACGTAAGCGGTGTGGTAAAATTAGGTGCAAAAAGTGCCATGAGCGCAGGGGTGGCTTTAGGAACGGCTGCCACCAATGCCAATTATGCCTCTTTAACTTACGCTTCGCAGTTTAACGGCAATCAGCTTGACCCTGCCATTATAAACGGGGAAATTCCTTACCGCCAGTTTACCACTATGGACGTGGGCGCAGGTTTGGCGTATGAGTATGCAACATACAAACGCGACCAAGACCATGACGATGTTACCTCGTTTAAAATTGCTTTGGGGGCATATCACTTAAACAGACCCGTGCAGGAATACGGCGCAGGTTCTGCATACAGATTACCTATCCGCTATGCCGCTAACTTTTCGTCAGTTTTTGATATAGAAGACGAGCGTTTTACCATTGCTCCGAATATTTTGTTTCAAATGCAGGGCAAAACACAGGAGTTTTATCTTGGTTCTTATGTAAAATACCGCATGAGTACAGGCACTAAAGTAACAGGCGCAAAAACGCAAAATGCCCTTGGCTTTGGTTTGTTTTACCGTAATAAAGATGCCATTATTCCTGCTTTAATTTTTGACATTGGCGATTTTACCGTTGCCATGTCTTATGATGTAAACGTTTCGGGATACCGCACAGCCAGTAATAAAAACGGTGGCTTTGAAATTGCTCTGCGCTACAATATGCTGGCAAGTTCATTGTTTGACACCAAACGCGAATACAGATAATTTTTCTTCCCTGAATTAATGAAAAAAAAATCCTTTGTAATTATTGCGGCACTTGTGGTGCTTGCATCGGTTTCAATTTATATTTACACATCAAAATCAAAACTAAGCACGGTAAATCAGGGCGAACGTGCTTTTGCCTTTAAAGACACCGCTGCCATTACCAAAATTTTTATTGCCGATAAAGAAGGCGACCAATCTGCCATTGTGCGCACAAAAAACGGGTGGGTGGTAAACAATAAATACAACTGCCGCCCCGATGCCGTTTTAAACCTGCTGGAAGTTATAAAAAACATAGAGGTGAAAATGGCTGTGCCAAAGCAGGGCAGGGAATCGGTATTGAAATTTTTGGCAAGTAATGCCATGAAGGTAGAAATTTATGCCGGTGATGATTTGGTAAAACAATATTATGTGGGGCACGAGTCGCCCGACAACGAAGGAAGTTATATGCTGCTTACCAATGTAAGAAACGGAAAAAATTACGAGAATCCTTTTTTGTGTTTTATTCCGGGCTTTAACGGCTATTTAAAACCGCGCTACATTGCCAAAGAAAATGAGTGGCGCGACCGTTTGGTAATTAATTTTACGCCGCCGCAAATAAAACAAATAAAAGTGCAGCACTTTGAAATGCCTGCCGATTCCTCGTTTACCATTGATTTGGATAACACCACCACCTTTAAATTAAGTACCGAAAAAAATCGAAACATGGCTTTTGACGAAGCTAAAATGAAACAATACTTGGTGTACTTTCAAAATATTTCTTACGAGGCGTTGATTACAAATGCCAATAAAAAGTTGCAGGACTCTTTATCTTTGGTACAGCCTTTTTCTGTTATTACAATTACCACTACCGATAACAAAACTTACGATTATAAATTTTACCGCAAACAATTTTCGGGCGAAGAAAATCCTGAACTGGGTGTGAAATATGATTATGACCCCGACCGCCTGTACCTTAGATTTGACAAGGACAGCGAGTGGGCAGCCGCTCAGTATTATGTGTTTGGAAAGTTATTTATGACTTCCGCTTATTTCCTGCCGCAGGCAACTGTTAAAAAATAGTGTAAAACTCTAAATTCATTTTTAGTGAATTTCTTTTGCTTACCGTACTTTCGCTGCACTAAAATTAAAAATTTATGAATTTTATTCTGTCGGCATCTACATTACTTAAACATTTAAAATCCATACAGGGCGTTTTAAATTCAAGCAATACCATTCCCATTTTAGATTGTTTTTTGTTTGAGCTTAATAAAGGCGAACTCATGCTTTCTGCCAGCGATATGGAAACCACCATTACCACGTCTTTAAAAATAGAATCAAACGACAGCGGAAGCATTGCCGTTCCTGCAAAAACCTTGTTGGATTCTTTGGCAAATTTGCCCGAACAACCCATTTCATTTATTGTGGATAACAACAAACATTCCATTAAATTAAAAACCGAAACGGGCGATTATAACATTACAGGGCAAAACGGAGCGGAATATCCTAAAATGCCTAAGCTGGAAACGGAAACATCAATTGTAATTAAAAGCGATGTGCTTGGAAATGCCATTAACAAAACAATTTTTGCAACAGGCAACGATGATTTGCGCCCCGTAATGAGCGGCGTGTTTTGTCAGTTTAATGAAACAAACTCCATTTTTGTGGCTACCGATGCTCACAAATTAGTTCGTTACACACGCAACGATGCCAAAGCAGGTGCAGCCGCTTCGTTTATTATGCCTAAAAAACCTTTAAACGTGCTGAAAGGTTTATTAATGGGCGTTGATGATGCCGTGAAAGTAGAGTTTAACAAAACAAACGCTTTGTTCAGTTTTGGCAACGTAAATTTAATTTGCCGTTTGATTGACGGAAAATACCCGAACTACGAAGCCGTTATTCCGAAACAAAATCCTAATAAATTAAGCCTTGACAGAAGCGCGTTTTTGGGCGCGTTAAAACGTGTGAGTGTGTTTGCCAACAAAGCCACGCACCAAATTCGTTTAAAAGTAAACGGCAGTCAATTACGCATCAGTGCCGAAGATTTGGATTTTGCAAACGAAGGGCATGAAATACTCACCTGTACTTATGTGGGCGAAGACATGGAAATAGGTTTCAACTCGCGTTTCTTGCTTGAAATGGTAAGTAATTTAGACAGCGACGAGATTATTATTGAAATGAGTGCGCCAAACCGCGCAGGCATTATTTTACCGAACAACAAAGCCAACCCTGCCGAAGATGTGCTTATGTTAGTAATGCCCGTGATGTTGAATAATTAGAAATTCAGAGCCGTGTAGTTGCGCGGCTCTTTTACAACACAAAACCGCCCAAAGATTTTATTTTGGGCGGTTTTTTATTTTCAATCAAAACAAAAGCCGTACCTTAGATTTCATTTATATATTATATTACTAAGTTTTGACATTCAACGATTTTAATTTTGATGCTTCCCTCATGGAAGGCTTATACAGCATGGGTTACAAAAACCCTACACCAATTCAGAAAGAAGCTATTCCCGTAATTTTACAAAACAAAGATTTGATTGCCTGCGCGCAAACAGGCACGGGCAAAACCGCCGCCTATTTATTGCCGATTATCAATCACATTCTTCACGCCGAAACGAGGCACTTAAATACCTTAATAATTGCACCAACGCGCGAATTGGTTTTGCAAATTGACCAGCAAATAGACGGTATGGGATATTTTTGCGGTGTCGGCTCAATCGGCATTTATGGCGGAAACGACGGCATTACCTGGGAAAAGCAAAAACACGCTTTGCGCGAGGGCGCGGATATTGTGTGCGCCACACCCGGAAGATTAATTGCGCTTTTGCAAAACGGCGACATAAATTTTAATCACTTGCAGCATTTGGTATTAGACGAAGCTGACCGTATGTTGGACATGGGTTTTTTTGACGACATAAAATCCATCATCAATTATCTGCCTAAGAACCGGCAAACAATTATGTTTTCGGCTACCATGCCGCCAAAAATGCGCTTGCTGGCAAATCAAATTTCAAACAGTCCTGTTGAAGTAAACATTGCAATCAGTAAGCCTGCTGCAGGAATTGTGCAACAGGCTTATGTGGTTCACGACAGTCAGAAACAACCGATTTTAAAACGCATTTTAAAAAACGAAGATTACCAATCGGTAATTATTTTTTCTTCCACCAAAGACAAAGTGAAACAGTTGGAAAAAGATTTGCGCCGCGAAGAGCCTTCTCTCAAAGCCTTTCATTCGGATTTGGAACAAGCCGAGCGTGAAGAAATTATGCGCGAGTTTAAAAATAAAAAACTGCGTGTGCTGATTGGTACGGATATTTTATCGCGCGGCATTGATGTGGACGGAATTAGTTTGGTAGTGAATTACGATGCACCGCCCGACCCTGAAGATTACATTCACCGCATTGGGCGCACGGCAAGGGCTTCAAAAGCAGGTGTTGCCATTACGTTCATCAATCCAAGAGACCAGCGCAGATTTTTTCAGATTGAAAGTTTAATGGGCATTGAAGTGCCGAAACTTGCCGTTCCTGCCGAGTTGGGCGAAGCCCCTGCATATAACCCCGACACGCAGCCGAAACAAAAACGCTTTCCGGAAAAACGCAGTTTTAGAGGTAAAGCAAAACCAAAGTCAAAACCGAAACCGTAATTGCCCACAAAAACCATATGGATAAAAATTTAACCGCATTAAGCCGTGCTTTCTTAATTGTTTTCTCTCTGCCTTTGTTTTGTTTTTCGCAAACAGAAAATACAACACAAAAAACGTTTTACAGAAATAATCAATTAAAATCCATTGGCATTTTGCACGGGCGCGATACGGTAGAAATACGAAAATATTACCGCAACGGACAGTTGGAAGATTCTTTGTGGCTGTATTTTTCTGAAAGCCGTGAAGAGATTGTATTTGGCACGGAAAAAAGTTTTTACAAAAGCGGACAATTAGAATCGGTAATACATCACGGAAGAACAGCGAATGAATACACGCAATACGAGTATTACAAAAACGGCAAACTCGCACGCACCGCCCAAAGCCCCCTTGGACCTGCAAAATCGTACAACAAAAAAGGAAAACAAATAAAGCATTACGAAGCGTTTACGCCAAAGCAATACAAAAGTGGGCAACATTTGCTCGGCACATCGTTTAACACCCGCATTACTTCAAACAAAGCCGTCCTCACCAACGGCAGGAAAACAAAAACAATTAAAAGCGGTGCGCGTATTTCCATGTATGTAAAAGGGGATAACAAACAAATAGATTTTTGTAAAGTGGAGGGTTTTTCAAAAGACAGCCTTTACATTTCAAAATTTGAATATGATGCTATACACGGACGTGAGAAAGGAAGCTATATGCGTTACACCAATACCATTGCTTTAGGTATAAATCAATTAGACAGCATTTATTATTCAAAGCACAATACCCGAAGAAGAAACATCACTTCCGCTGTATTAGGTTTGGCAGGGGGCACGGTTTTTCTTGTTTCTGCAATTTATCTTCCAACTGCTATTAAAGGTGTGTACGACGGGGATATAGAAACAAAACAAGTGGCGAGTTTTTATGCAGTAGCCACCGCCATAGGAGCACCGCTGCTTATTTCAGGCAACCTTATTAACAGAACCATGATACCCAAAACGTACAATATGCGTCATTGGACAATTATTGTGAAGAAATAAGATTTGGCAAAACAAAAAACGCGAGGCAAAGTGCCTCGCGTTTTTTTTATGCTATTCCCACCCCGTGGCAGTTTTTATACTTCTTACCGCTTCCGCATGGGCAAGGGTCGTTGCGCCCGATTTTTGCTTCTACGCGAATGGGTTGAGGTTTTGGTTTCTGTTGTGCGTTTTGTTCTTCAACGGCATTTTCATTTCTGCTTTCGGTTAAGCGTTCGCGTTTTTGTTGAGGCTGTTGTTGTGTGAAACGTGCTTGTTGTTGCACTTGCCCGTTTTCCTTTGGCAAGCCGCCTTTCATCAGGAACGAAATAATTTCTTTGTTGGCTTTAATAATCATGTCTTTAAACAGATTAAAGGATTCCAACTTGTAAATTACCAATGGGTCTTTTTGTTCCAACGAAGCGTTTTGCACGGCTTGTTTTAAATCGTCCAACTCGCGCAAATGTTCTTTCCAACTGTCGTCAATCATGGCAAGCACCACCGATTTTTCAAAACCCAAAAATAATTCGCGTCCTTTGGTTTCATAAGCGCGTTTTATGTTTGCCAATACCTGCACGCCTCTGATACCGTCAGTAAACGGTGTTACAATGTTTTCAAAATTGTTGTTCGGATTGGTGAACACATCGCGCACCACAGGGAAAGCTTGTTCTGCAATGGCGTGAGCGCGTTCTGTATAATGCTTTTGCGTAGCATTGAATAATTGGTTTACCAACTCATCAACTTTTCCGTTATTGAATTGCTCTTGGCTGAAAGGACTTTCAATGCCGAAGTTTTTAATGCACTCTAACGTAAAACCTTCGTAATCTTTATTGTCGTGATATTCTTCTACTACGCTTTCCGCCACTTCGTAAATGATGTTGGCAATGTCAATACTCAATTTATCGCCGTAAAGCGCGTTGCGGCGGCGTTTGTAAATTACTTCGCGTTGCGCGTTCATCACATCGTCATATTCAATCAAACGTTTACGAATGCCGAAGTTATTTTCTTCCACTTTCTTTTGTGCGCGCTCAATGCTTCTGGTAATCATGCTGTGCTGAATAACCTCGCCCTCCTGCAAGCCCATTCTGTCCATGAGAGAAGCAATGCGTTCGCTGCCGAACAGGCGCATCAAATTATCTTCCAAACTCACATAAAACTGCGAGCTTCCCGGGTCGCCTTGTCGTCCTGCACGACCGCGCAACTGTCTGTCCACGCGGCGGCTCTCGTGACGTTCCGTACCGATAATTGCCAAACCGCCCGCTTCTTTCACACCTTTACCGAGTTTAATATCCGTTCCGCGACCCGCCATGTTGGTAGCGATTGTTACCGTTCCCGCTTGTCCCGCTTCTGCAACAATGTCGGCTTCTTTGGCGTGTAATTTCGCGTTCAACACATTGTGTTTTATGTTGCGCAATTTCAACATACGGCTTAGTAATTCCGAAATCTCAACTGTTGTAGTACCGATTAACACAGGTCTTCCCGCCGCAACGAGTTTTACAACTTCTTCAATCACGGCGTTGTATTTTTCACGTTTGGTTTTGTAAACCAAATCTTGTTCGTCTTTGCGGGTCATTGGTCTGTTGGTTGGAATTTCCACCACGTCCAATTTATAAATGCTCCAAAACTCTTGTGCTTCGGTGCTTGCCGTACCTGTCATGCCCGCGAGTTTGTTATACATGCGGAAATAATTTTGCAGCGTAACCGTTGCGTAAGTTTGCGTTGCCGCTTCAATCTTCACATTTTCTTTGGCTTCAATGGCTTGGTGCAAACCGTCGCTGTAACGGCGACCTTCCATAATACGACCTGTTTGTTCGTCCACAATTTTCACCTGTCCGCCGTCAATCACATATTCCACGTCTTTTTCAAACACGGTGTAGGCTTTCAATAATTGATTTACGGTGTGAATACGTTCGCTCTTAATACTGAACTCGCGCATTACGTTTTCTTTTGCAGCGGCTTTTTCTTTGCTGTCCGTGATTTTCTTTTCTATTTCGGCAATTTCATCGCCCACATTCGGGATTACGAAAAACTTAGGGTCATCGCTGTTTCCTGTCAAGAAATCAATTCCTTTTTCAGACAATTCAACGTGATTATTTTTTTCTTCAATGGTGAAATACAATTCCACATCTATTTTATGCATTTCCTTGTTTTGGTCTTGCATATAATGATTTTCAGTTTTTTGCAACAAGGCTCTTACGCCCTGTTCGCTCAAAAATTTAATGAGTGCCGTGTTTTTCGGTAAGCCGCGATAAGCGCGCAACAAGGGAATGCCTGCTTCTTTTTCTTTTCCTTCAGCAACTAATTTTTTTGCTTCGGTAATGCAGGTTTGAATGTATTGGCGTTGCACATTCACCAATTTTTCAATGCGCGGTTTGTATTCCGTAAACTCGTGCTTGTCGCCTTGCGGCGTTGGACCACTGATGATTAAAGGAGTTCGCGCATCGTCAATCAACACGCTGTCCACCTCATCAACAATGGCAAAGTTATGTTTGCGTTGCACGAGTTCTTCTATGCTACGCGCCATGTTGTCGCGCAAATAATCAAAACCAAATTCGTTGTTTGTGCCGTAAGTAATGTCGCAATTGTAAGCGGCGCGGCGTTCGTCGGTGTTGGGTTCGTGCTTGTCAACGCAATCCACGCTCAATCCGTGGAAATAAAATAAAGGCGCGTTCCATTCGCTGTCGCGTTTCGCCAAATAGTTGTTTACGGTTACAACGTGCACACCGCGCCCCGCAAGAGCGTTCAAAAAAATCGGCAAGGTAGAAACCAACGTTTTTCCTTCGCCTGTTGCCATTTCAGAAATTTTTCCTTCGTGCAATACCATACCGCCAATGAGTTGCACATCATAATGCACCATGTCCCAAGTAATTTCGTTGCCTGCGGCTTTCCATTTGTTTTTGTAAATGGCTTTGTCGCCGCGAACAATAACGTTTTCGTGCTTGTTTGATAATTGCTTGTCAAAATCGTTTGCCGAAACTTCCAACTCTGCGTTGTCTTTAAAGCGGCGAGCGGTTTCTTTCAATATGGCAAATGCTTCGGAAAGAATATCAGTTAAAACATCTTGTAATTTTTTGGTAACATCTTTTTCAATCTCTTCAATTTCTTTGTAGAGTTCTTCTTTGGTATTCACGTCCATATCAGGCTCGCTGTCTATGCGGCTTTTAATGGAAGTAATTTTTTCGTTTTCGGATTTGGTTTCTTCGGCAATTTTTGTTTTTAGCGCAGCCGAACGTGCGCGGAGTTCATCGTTGGAAATGGAATTTAAGGTCTTATAAATTTCGTTTATTTCATCAACTTTAATTTCAAGGGCTTTAATGTCTTTCTCACTTTTAGTTCCAAACAGCTTTTTCAGAAAATCAAACATAGTATATTAAAAATTTAAGCCAACGAAGATAGGAATTTGCGGTGGTTTGAGTGCGAAGATTTTTGAAGGTTTTGCATAATGCAACAAAAAAGCCCTTTCTAAGTAGAAAGGGCTTTTTAAAAATGCTGAAAAAAATTATTTCTGAATAACAATTTTTTCTTTT
>JAHBTI010000031.1 GCA_019638705.1 Bacteroidota bacterium | reverse complement strand
AGCTGTAAGAGCATTATTAATAAGTTATAACGACACGCCGGAAGAAATTGTGGTTATGATGGGTTTACACAAACGCGAGTATATAGACAAAAAATATGGTATAGGAAAATATGCTCCTCAGCCAAAATTAACGCAATCTGTATTGCCTCCGCAAAACTCATCGCCTTCCAATAATTCTAAAACCATTGGTGGCGGTAATCAAATAATCAATGTTGCCCCTTGTGTAAACGAAGATTTTGAGCTAACTCCCGTAGGTCAATACACAGGCGTTAATTCTATTCAAGGCTGGACGATAGAGAGCATTATGCCGGGACTATGCTCTAACACCAATGTAAATAATTGTGCAGGAAAAGATTGCGATAATTCCACCTGGACTCCCGGAAGCCCTGAAGTGTGGATTGAACAAACTCCTATTTTGAATACCAGTTTGAATAATAATGGTACACTTGGAGGCTTACCGGTGCTCGGTAATTCCCCGCTTGGCGGAAATAGAGTTATACATATACAAGATAATCAGCCTAACGGTATGCGTACCCGCATTTCGCAAAGTTTTCCGGTAACACCGGCTAATACGGTATTTCAATTTGCCTTTGCTGGACAATGGCAAGATGCCGGACACTGTTGCGAGCAAATGCCTTTTTTAGATATAAAATTAGAAGTTTGTGGTGGTTCTGTTTTAGGTTGTTCATCTTTAAGTTTTCAAGCCTACTCTAACTCTTGTCAAACAGGCTCGCCGAGTTATACAGTTGGTTCGGGTTATTCATGGACTAACTGGCAAGTAAGATATATTGATTTAACACCTTACATAGGTCAATGTATTACTTTACGGGTTACTAACGGCGATTGCACACAAAGCGGACACTATGGTG
The DNA here is from genome assembly GCA_019638705.1 of Bacteroidota bacterium. Classification (GTDB taxonomy): domain Bacteria; phylum Bacteroidota; class Bacteroidia; order B-17B0; family Aurantibacillaceae; genus Aurantibacillus. Next base: position 27,652 of record JAHBTI010000031.1, on the reverse strand, counting down.
TGTTGTATTTTGATGCGCAATGCGGCGGAAACGCAGTATGCCCGACATGCGTTATGACATCAACCGCAACAAATGTACAAGGGCAAGCGGTCAGTTATTGTGCGGGTAGTAACGTAGCAAACATAGCAGCACCTTCGGGTTATGCTTCCTATATGTGGGGACCGCCCCCCGGCGGGCAGCCAATACCTCCCGGGCAATGTTGTGTACCTGTATTGACAATATCACCTGCACCATCTCCCGGTGCTGTATATACAGTAACGATGACGAGTCAATCCGGTTGTCAGTTTGTTACCACCAACACGGTAGCTTATACTACAGTAGGCGTAGCCGGTATAGGTGCCAGCCCGAGTTGCAGCAACGGTGCAAGCGGCAGTGCTACCGTCGTCGGGTCGGGCAGTAGTTTGGGTTATAGCTATGTATGGAAAAACTCATTGGGTACTACCGTGGGTACACAATCCACCGCCACGGGTCTTGCACCGGGCATCTACTCCGTCACCATAAGTGGCGGTTTATGCGGCACTACCACCGAAACCGTTGAAGTAGGCATTGGTGGTTTTCAGATGCAAACGGTACTAAAACCTTTTTGCGGTAACATAGCCTATATACAGCCTTCCATACCCGGAACGCAGTATAAGTGGTATAATAATACAACCCCCGTGCTCCCCCCTGTGGGCACCGGTTCCATGCTTACCGTCAGTCCTGCCGTACAAAATGCCGTTTATCATTTATCATACACCAAACAGGGCTGCCACGATTCCATTAAATTTGTTTTGCAGCAAGCCAATCCCGGAGCGGTAGCAGCCCTTAATATCGGCAATGCTTGTCCGAACATGACAAACGGCACATCCACCCTGTTTATAGTGCCGGCTCTGAATGCGCCCGGAGGCTTAAATACTTTTTCGGTATTTTCCATAGGCGGTACACCTGCTTATAATAGCAGCACCGGACCTCAAAACAGTCCTTATTTCTTCCCGCAAAATATGGCGGCAGGCACATACAGCGTATTTGCCTCTGACGGTTCCTGCCTTTACGGCACCACCTTTAATGTGCCGACTTTGAACTACGATTTTAACATAGCCCCCGCCACACATTCATTCTGTTCGGGTACAAGTAAAACCATGAGTATTACACCCATAGGCATTCTCGGTTCTCAGATTTCGTATTCGTGGACACCGCCTGCAACAGCAGCTCATCCTGCGGGTTATTATCTATCCATCAGTAATCCTAATTCTCAGCAGATTACCATGACACCGACAACGGCGGCAGGTGTGGTATCCACCTATATTTATACCATTACCACCAAATCGCTCAACGGCGGTTGCGAGGTATCAAAAACAGCTACGGCAACATCGTTTAATCCGCTAACCCCTACCTTAACGGCTGTGCCAAATTTATGTAATACATCGCCGCACTATACCATACAGTCCAACCCATCGGCAGGAACAAGCTTTAGCAGCGCGGTGGCAAATATGGTGAGCCAGCAGGGCGTAATTACTCCTGCCAACATTGTTAATTTCGGTGCTGTTACTTATACCGCCACACAAACCTCGTGGACCTGCTCATCAAACAGCAGCGGCACGTTCAATGTATCACAGTTTATTTCTTCCAACTTAACAAGCAGCATATCGCCTTTATGTGTAAACAGCGGCACGGCTGATTTGATGAGCATCGTTCAAAACCCCGGCGGTTCGTGGTTTGGTACAGGTGTGCAGCCGACAGGTTCGGGCTATGCCTTTAATCCTGCAAATTTGACAACAAATAATTATGTACTTACATACAGCACCAACTCGTCGCCTGTTGCTACAGTATGTCCGAGTTCTACCACGCTGAACGTGTCTGTTACACAAACGCTGATACCTGCCATTCCAACGCCGACACCGTTTTGTGATACCTTTGCACAATTTACATTAACTGCCACACCAAGCGGCGGTATGTGGTTTGGAACGGGTGTAAGCGTAGCGGGCGTTGTCAGCCCGATGACTGCCATGGTGCCAAACGTGCCGGTTACCTATACCGTTGCCGACGGACCTTGTGTGAACACAGGCAATATCACGCTTTCGGTATCCCGGTTTAATACGGCAGACCTTACCGGACCTATCCCTGATTTGTGTGCAACAGGAAGCAATCCGTTCAACTTAATGAGCATTGCTTCTTTAACCACAGGCAACTGGTCGGGTATGGCAGTAGATGTAAATACAAATTTGTTTAATCCTACCGGTTTACCTACGGATACTTATACACTCACTTACAGCAATCCCTCCACACCCAATGCCAACCTGTGCCGTGACACACGCACCACCACCGTATTTGTGCTAAACCCGCCTGCGGCAGACATTATACAGCCGCCAACACTTTGCAACAGCAGTCCTACACTGCATTTACAGGTATCGCCTGCCACCGGCTCGTGGGTAACCACGCAGTATCTGAATGCACAGGGTGTGTTTAACCCGGCTACGGCTATTATAGGCAATAACATGATTCAGTATGCTACCGGAACAAGTACCTGCAGCAACCTTCAGTCTAAATTTTTAACGGTGGAAGCCTTTGTATCGGCAGCTACCACCACCAACAGCTTAGGTAACAAATGTAACACGGGCTCTATGGTAAATTTAACGCCTATACCGTATAATTCAACAGGTGTGTGGAGCGGACCGGGCATTGTGGGGTCAAGCTTTGACCCTTCTTTAACAGGCACAGGCAGCTTTATTTTAACGCACCAAACGGCATCGTTCCCAAGCGGTTTGTGTCCTGACCAGGCAACCTTATCCGTGCAGGTATTCTCGCTGGAAGCACCTGCATTGAGTAAAGTGGGTCCGTTGTGTACTTCGGGAGCAGCCTTGCTGTTGCCTGTAAGTCCTGTGGGCGGTGCGTTTACGGGTGTAAACACCGGTGCCGTTTCAACATCGGGTTTGTTTAATCCTGCGCTGGCAAAAGTGGGCAGCAACATTGTAAATTACAGCATCACATCGGGTCCTTGCGTGGCGTATGCGCAAACCACCGTTGTCATTGAAGAATTTGTGTCGGCAGATTTTGCCAACCCTAAACTGACGTTCTGTGCCAACGAAAATCCGGTAAACCTGAACAGCATGGTGCTGAATCCGGGTGGAGCATGGTCGGGCAGCGGCGTAAGAGGCAATATGTTTGTACCGTCTGAAGCGGTTTTGGGTATCGGCAATAAAGTGATATACAAAACCCACTCCATGCCTACGGCAAGTTTGTGTCCTGACGAAAAAGAGATTGACATCATGGTTCGCCCAACTCCTGTATTGGCTGCCACAAGCGATAAAGCCAAAGGCTGCGCGCCTCTGCACATTAATTTAAGCATTGAAACAGGCAGCATTACTTCGGGCGATATGTTCTGGTACATGGGCGACGGTTCTCAGTCGCACAACGGACTGGGGGCAGAATACACTTACAACACACCGGGTGTATATCACATAACGTATAATTATACCGATGAATACGGTTGTAAAGCCGCTCCGGGCGAACTTCAGCACACCATTATTGTATTTGAAATGCCCAAAGCAGATTTTTCTGCGCCGAGCGAGGTGTTAATCTCAAACCCTGAGGTGCTGTTTACCAACATGAGCAGCGATTTGAGCAGCAGTTCATACAGCTGGTCAATTCCGGGGGTGTATCAAAGCACCGAGTTGAATGCGAGCGTTTCGTTCCCTGCCGTAGGCAGATACCATGTAACCTTGCTTGCCACAGCAGCAGGCGGTGCAGGGGCGTGCTACAACAGCATTACAAAAATGGTGGAAGTGAAAAGCGACTTTAATGTATATATCCCCAACTCGTTCTCGCCAAACTTTGACCGCCTGAACGATGTGTTTATCCCTGTGTTCTCGGCTTACGGCGAGCAGGTTCAAAACTACGAAATGGAAATTTTTGACCGCTGGGGACACTTATTGTTCCGCTCAAAAGATGTGAGCAAAGGCTGGGACGGCACACTGAAAGGGGAAGCCGTGAAAGAGGAAACTTACATTTACCGCATTAAATTTAAAGCTCCTGACGGCAGCGGATTTAACCAAACCGGCAGCTTTACATTAGTGAGGTAATGACTTAACTTTAAAAATTTTTGGAAAGAAAGCCGTTTCATGGATTGTGAAACGGCTTTTTTAATTATGAAAACAGTATCCTACTCAGCGTTCTGCCGATAATTTTTAAATCCGTTATCAATCCTGCTTCGGAAATGTAGCGTTTGTTCAGTTCTAATTTTGCAGGCATAATTTCGTTGATGTACGTTTCTTCGGGATTAGAAGATTTACCAAGCAATTCGTTTTCGCTAAAGTATTCCAACGAAGCATAATCGGTAATGCCGGGTTTTACGAGCAGGATTTTTCTCTGTTCTTCATTATACAAATCCACATATTTGCGCACTTCGGGGCGCGGTCCCACCAAACTCATACTTCCGAACAGCACATTAAAGAGTTGCGGCAACTCATCTAATTTATATTTGCGCAAAAAATAACCCACGCCTGTAATACGGCTGTCGCGCCCGCCAACGGTGAGCAAGCCTTTTTTGTCAGAGCTTGTGCGCATGGTGCGGAACTTGTAAATGGTAAAATCTTGGTTGTTCTGCCCTACTCTTTTTTGCAAATAAAAAATGCCGCCTTTTGAAGTGAATAAAATCAGCAACGAAATAATAATGAAGAAAGGAAGTAAAATAATTACTCCAGTCAGAGAGCAGATAATATCAAAAAGGCGTTTCATATTTTGTGTCATGTTTATTAGTTGCTGTCATTTCGAGCAAAGCATTGTCATTTCGAGCGAAGTCGAGAAATGCTACCGAACTGTTATTTATATCTGTATGTGTTTTTATGACTTGTTTCATTTTTACATTCTGCTTCTTGTCGTAATTTTTTCCAATCACTATTGATGAGAGCTTCCTTCTTAACCTTACTCCATTTTTTGATTTTCGTTTCCCATTCAATAGCTAAATTGAAATCGGTAAAAAGCTGGCAATAAACCAACTCCACAGGTCTTCTAATATATGTGTAAGCATCTTGTTGAGTTCCTTTATTGTGTTGCAGTAATCTTCTTTCAGGATTGTTTGTTACGCCTGTGTAATAACTACCGTCAGAACATTTTAATATGTAAACGTATAAAAACTTTACTGTTTTCATGTTTATAAAGATATGTTTAGTTCTCGACCCCGCTCGAACTGACACGCTTTTTGTTACATTGAGCGAAGTCGAAATGTGTTCTCCGTAACGTTCATTTCTCGACTTCGCTCGAAATGACACGCTTTTTGTTACATTGAGCGAAGTCGAAATGTGTTCTCCTAACGTTCATTTCTCGACTTCGCTCGAACTGACACGCTTTTTGTTACATTGAGCGAAGTCGAAAATGTATTCTCCTAACGTTCATTTCTCGACTCCGCTCGAACTGACACGCTTTTTCTTACATTGAGCGAAGTCGAAATGTGTTCTCCTAACGTTCATTTCTCGACTTCGCTCGAAATGACACACTTTTTCTTACATTGAGCGAAGTCAAAATGTGTTCTCCTAACGTTCATTTCTCGACTTCGCTCGAAATGACAAGCTTTTTGTTATATTGAGCGAAGTCGAAATGTGTTCTCCGTAACGTTCATTTCTCGACTTCGCTCGAAATGACACAGTTCGGCTTTAACTCAAAATTTTATTTATCCCCTGCACCACCGCATTCACTACCGTTTTCACCTGTTCATCAGTTAGGTCATAAAAAACAGGCAAAGAAATTTCACGGCTGAAATTATCGTAAGTAGTCGGATAATTTTTTATGTCGTAACCCATGTTTTTGTAAAAACTCATGGCTGGCACGGGAATAAAATGCACGTTTACACTTACATCGGCGTTAAAAATTTCCTGCATAATTAAATCGCGTTGCGCTTCGGTAATGTTTTTTATTCGCAAAGGATATAAATGATAACAACTTGTTTTGTCTGTGGTTTCAAACATTGGCAATTCAAAGCGCAAATCGTTTTTCAAAAGCGAGTTGTACAAATCAACAATGTGTTTGCGTTTTTTCAAGGTATCGTTGTCGTAACGCTCCAACTCTATCAAACCAATGGCGGCGCACAAATCCGTCATATTGTATTTGTAGCCTGCTTCCACAATGTCGTATTTCCAATTTCCTTTTTGTGTTTTTGCCAAAGCGTCTTTGTTTTGTCCGTGCAAGGTAGAAACGCAAAGTGCTTTGTAAATATCTTCGTTATCAAAGGGTGCGGGCAAATTCAATGCCACCGCGCCACCTTCGGCTGTGGTTAAATTTTTTACGGCGTGAAACGAAAACACGCTCACGTCCGTTAACGCGCCTGTTTTTTTGCCTTTGTACGATGCGCCGAAAGAATGTGCCGCATCGCTCAACACCATAATTCTTCCCAACAGTTTTTGATTTTCTGTGCGCGCTTCAAATTTATTTTTATGTTTTTCGGCGAGTGCGTTTATTTCATCGTAATCGCAAGGCAAGCCGCCGAAATCCACAGGCATAATTACTTTTGTTTTTGGCGTAATTGCTTTTTCAATTTCGGAAACACTGATATTGAAATCATGTTTGTTTACGTCCACAAACACAGGTTTTGCGCCGCAATGGATAATTACATTCGCCGTAGCGGAATAGGTGTAAGCGGGCAAAATCACTTCGTCGCCCTCACGCACACCAAACCAACGGAGCATAATTTCCAAGCCTGCGGTGGCGGAGTTTAAGCACAAGGTATTTTTGTTTCCGCAATAATCCGTTATTTTTTTCTCAAAGGTTTTGGTGCGCGGTCCCGTAGTTATCCAACCGCTTTTGAGCGCGGCTACTACTTCGCTGCAAATTTTGTCGTCAATGCGTGGTGGTGAAAATGGAATCATGGTTAAGTTAAAAGTTTGAAGTTGAAAGTTGAGAGTTGTTTTTATTTTAATTCATTCTTCAATATATGAAATGTGTAACCGGTAGTCATATAAGAAATTTTATTTGTTCGTCTATCAATTATCCATTTGGAGGAAAAATCATTTACGAAATCAGGTTTATTTTTATGAAAAATTAAAATTATTGTATCTCCATTAACAACGTATTTCCCACTATGATTTTCTGCAATAAAAAATGAAGCAGATTTTAATTCAAAATTTCCACTTTCTCTTAACATCAATTTGTCCGCGCTTATTTGTCCTTCTGCAATTGCTTCCATTAACAATTCAGATTTAAACGCCTCTTCTAATCCATATCTGATACCAAATCTAATATCTAAAATAGGAATTGATGATAATAAAATTAACGGAACGATAAATAACCCTAAACTTCTAATCTTAAATAGTAATGCAAATGTCCATACAATTGAGAAAATGCCAATCAATGGTATAAGAATAAGCAAAGTTGAAATGAACACATTTAATTGCGCTATGAAATAAATTACACATGTTGATATTGAAAGCAATACCGAAATCCATATCATTGTTTTTTTACTCATTTTCAATTCTTAATTTCTAATTTAAAATTTCTAAAGAATATTTACCTGTGTCGCGCCAAAGCCGTATTCCTTATACGAAGCATCGTGAAAGGTAACGCCGCGAGTTGTTTTTAATCTGCCAATAATTTCTTGTTTCAAACGTCCGTTGCCAACGCCGTGAATAAAAATAATTTTTTTCATGTTTTTGGTAATGGCTTCGTCCAACTCTTTTTCAAAACGTTCCAACTGAATGTTCAGCATTTCAAAATTACTCAAGCCGCTTGTGCTGTCAATCAATTCTTCAATGTGCAAATCCACTTCTTTTTCCAAAGACTTTAAATATTCTTTGTTTGATTTTGAAATTTTTGATTTGCTCTTAAATTCTTTAATCGTTTTCAAACGCTCAATATCCAACGAAGTCAGAGGTTGCTCTATTTTAGCGGCGTTGTGAAATTCTTCTTTCAGCAAAAATCCGTGAACAGGGTGCTTAAATTCATCGTGCTTAATGGTGTTGGCTTCGTTGAGCACACGCGGCGTAATGTGCAGCACTTCTGCAATTGGGTTTTGCAATTTGTAAAAGGAATTTTTGTACAACAAACACTCTATTTTGTGATAAGTGTATTCGTTGAAAAACGCCAGCTTCACTTGCCGCAGCAGCACTTTCTGATACGCGCCCACTTCGCCCTGCTTCAGGGTTTGATAATACTCATCGTCTTTTATGGAATAAGAATACAGCAAATTAAACGAGGAAGCATTGAACAAATAAATCTTGTAATCGCTTACCAAATCAGGGATTTCGTGGTCAGGCTCAATCACAAAATAAACCGCATCGGCAATGTTGGCTTCGGGATTTAGTTCAATGTTGTCGGCATCTTCGCCCACAATTAATTCGGTGTGAATGGGAACTAATTCATTTATCAAAAAAGGAATTTCAAAACCGTCGTTCATCTCCACAAACACGGTGTGCTTGTCTTTTATCCGCGACACAATGCCCTCGCCTACTTCGTTCAAAAAACGGACTTTATCTCCAATTCGTAATTTCATATGTACCTCTTTATTGTTTTTTAATGGTCATATGGAATAGCCATATTATCTTATTAGTGTTTGTGTTTCGGAAACATGGCTATTTCATAATTCCTCTAAATACGCGCCTTTTGCTTTTGTGCTGTAAAAAACGCAACCAAATTTACGACTTAATTCTTCGGTTTTTTTGTTAATGAAATTATTAGTTGAGCCGTCGCTTACAATGGTTTTCAGTTTTTTGAAAGACGTTAAATCCTTGTGTTGTAATTTGAAATTATTGGCAAGAACTAAGGTGTTGATGTTCCCGAAATTCATGCGCGGTAAGAAATTCGGCTTGTTAAGAATGAGCAAAGAAAAATTTGGCGTTTGCAAATAATTAAATTCTTTGTGAGAAATGTCGCCTACATTCAGGTTAATTAAATGTGGACGAATGTGAAAGTTGTAATCCTGATTTTCAACTTTAGAAAGATTTGCCTGCGTTTTGTTTTTCAGAAAAACGGCGTGTTTCTTATTAATGTGATACAGCGCAAACAAACTTTCGTTTTTTGATGTGTAAGAATTGAGCATGGAAACAAATTGCCAAGAAATTAAAAGCAACATTGCCCACGCCAAACGTCTGTGATTTCTGTATTGCAGCGCAAGCGAAAAAATAACGGTGAGCAAAGAAAGAAAAACTAAATCGGAAAAACGGAAATCAATGTTATCAATAAAACCAAATTGTTTGGAGTTGAATAAAGAGATAAACCAAACTAAGCACGCAATTAAGTAATTGATGAGAACAGCAAAGAAATTCAGTTTGAGAACAACAAACAACGCCAACATTAACACAATAAATGTTGCAGGAACAACAATCAAATTGCACACAAAAAACCAAATCGGAAATTGCTTGAAATAAAACAAGGTAATCGGCAAGGTGCTGACAGTAGCAGCAACCGAAGCGGTAACACTTTGCCAAATATTATCCACTAATCTGTTTTCAGTTTGAAATAGATTTGAAAATTTGGGTTGAAAATAAATCAAGCCGAACATGGCAAAGTAACTCAACTGAAAACCAACATCAGCAATAAAAAACGGATTGTAACACAAGAGCATAAATGCCGACACCAACAAAATATTTAATTGATTGCTCACGTTGCTGCGGAAATAAATTTTCCCCAATCCAAGCAAGTTGAACATAATAACTGCTCTTAACACAGGCGCGGAAAAGCCCGTGATTAAAGCAAAAAACCAAAGTGTGAGCGTAATAAAAATAAATTTTGAGAGTTTGTATTTTTTCTTTCGGTCAAAAACATCAAACAAAAAACCGAGCATTAAATAAATTAAACCTGTGTGCAAACCAGACACCGAAAGCACATGCAATGTTCCAGAGTGTGCAAAAGCGTCCATAACTTCGCGGTCAATTTCGTCATCGTAGCCTGTGAGTAATGCTGCACAAATAGCATAAGCACGGTCAGTCAGCGCACTGTTTTTCAAAGATTGTAAAATGTAATGTTTGCATTTCAAACCTGTTTCCCAAACCGAATTTAATTTGTGTTCAACAGGCAAAACCATAAAAGCATTGCTATCTACAAAAGCAGTGTGATAAATTTGGCGGTTATACAAATACGTTTTGTAATCAAACTCAAAGGGGTTTTTCGGTTCGGGAATTTCCTGCAAGTTTGTTTTGAATAAAATTGTTTTTCCTGCTTGCAAAAGCGTGTCATTCGGCGATTTTCTGATGTACGCAATAATCGTTCCCTCTGCGTTTTTGTACGAAGTATCGGATTTTATTTGCAGCACATTCAAATAACATTTTATTGTTTTTGCTTTTTCGGCAGGTAAATCGGAAATTACGGCAAGCACGTTTGTTTCTTTTTCAACATTTACAAAATTGGCGTAATGCAAAGGCTTGGAAGATACTTTTTTCTCGCTCACCAAATTAACGCCATACATAAACAGGAATACATCGGCACAAACAAAAAACAAATATTTTGTAAGGTTTTGTTTCTTAAAATAAAATCCGAGAATGAATGTAAACAGCAGAAACGCCAATAAAATCAACCCATGGAAAGAAAGTGAACTGTAACTCATTCCAAAAATAATACCTGCCACAAACGGAATTAAAATTCTGAAAAAGGGAATGTTTGAAAACAGTTTCATTTAGCTTTTGTTTTTGGGTAATTGAAAGTAATAAAAAAATCCTGTTCAGATTTACCGAACAGGATTTTTTTCTAAAGCCCCTCCTTTGGAGGGGTTTGGGGAAACTAATCAATCAACAATTTTCTCGTCAAGGCTTTTCCGTTTACGTTCATGTTCACAAAATAAACGCCTTTTTCCAAAGCATTGTTTTTGTTTATGGAAATGCTGTGCGCACCCGGTGCAAAATTGTTATCGGCAACATTTAATACCACGCGACCTGTAACATCAAACACATTTACTTTAATTGCCGAAACGGCAGCTAAATTAAATTCTAAAGTAGCTTCGCTGTTAGTTGGGTTTGGATATAAGTTTAATGACAACAAGGTTGGCATTGACTGCGACAAGCCCGTAGCAGGTGTTGCGCAACCCACATTACTTTCGGTACTGCCTATGTTGTTTACGGCAGCCACTTTGTAGCAATATTCCACATCGTAGCTCAAACCTGTGTGCGTGTGCATGGTGGTGTTAGCCGGCAACGAAGTAAGCAGAGAATATGTGTTTCCTGCGCCGCCTGTGGTGTAAAACAAATTAAAGCTGTCTTCGTTGTTGCTGTTGTCAATCCAGCTTACATTGTTTGTTAAGTCGCCGTTGTTTACCGCCGACAAAACAGGTGCTGCAGGTGCAGGAAGACCGCCAATGTTAATGGCATCAATAAATAAATTATTTCCATGCCCCGCGCTGCCTTCTTTAAAATTAAAACGGATAAGCAAGGTTGGCGAATTTTTATGGTTATTCCATGCCGAACTGTTTACATTATGTACTTTCCATTCTTCTTTTGAAAACGGAAAGTAAGGGAAACCCGCTTCTACTATTCCGCCCGAACCGTTTTGCATGGTATTTGCATTCAGGTTAGCCAAATCTGCCCAGGTAGCACCGCAATCCGAAGATGCCTGCACTCTTAAAATATCGTTGTGCGATGCGCTTGCTCTTGCATAAGCATACGCAAAGGTGAATGTTTTATCGGTAATGTTTTGCATATTGATAATAGGCAAATAGAGATAATCTTCCTGATTAGCACCTGCTTCTGCACCCGATATGTAATAGCTTGAAGCTCCGTCGTAAGCTATGTTATCGCCAATTCCAGTCCATTGAGATGAACCCGCATCGGGGTTTACAACCGACCAGTTTGTAGGTAAGCCGTTTTCAAAACTTTCTAAAAATGGTGTTGTAATACCGGCTGTACCGTCCAATACCTGCACTGTTCTTGAAAAAGAACTTTGTGTGCCCGCAGCATTGGCAACGGTTAAGGTTACGGTGGTTACGCCCGCAACAGGAAATGTAATGGTTGTAATTGAAGTTGCCGAAGCAGCTGTTACGCCGTTGTTGCCCGTCCATTGCCACGAAGTGGCAATGCCGTTATACGAATAATCTTTTACCTGCAATGAACCGCCCGAACACACGGTATATGAGCCGTTGGTGGAAATCCAGTCTGCAATAAGTGCGCAAGGCGAAGGTGAATTTACTCCTGTAGCTGTCATATTAGACGGAGAAACTACATTAGGTCTGTTAGAACCGCTTGGATTTAATCCGAGAAGTGAACTTGCCGTGCCGCTTAACACAGATTGCATATAATAAATTTGCCCTGTGGTAAAATTTTGAACATTACCCGGACAACTTGAATAATCCATAAAATTTTGAACATTGTCTTCGCCTACTGCATATACAGGAACTCCGTTTACAGTCGGAATTGTCCCCTGTGTGCAAGTGTTACTGTTTGCACTGCTTGGGCAGGTAAATTCATGTCCTCTTGTTCTTGGGGTATCATAAATACCATCATCGCCACAAGCTACGTTTGGTGCATTAGTATTGCCCCAGGTGTGAGGCAAACCAAGCCAATGCCCAATTTCGTGAGAAAGTGCGCGGGCACTTAAACCGCCTAAATAGCTCCATGTATAAACAATGGCATCAGGTGCTGCGTTGGCACTCCATGTTCCGGGGCGATAAGTATATCCCACTACAATGCCGCCACCTGTGGCAGTTGCAGTTACAATTTGTTTTACGATAATGATGTTCAGATATTTTGTGGCGGGCCAAGTAATCCCTGCATACAAAATACTTGTAGGTGTATTATCTCTGTCCCATACTGTTCTTGAATCGTAATGATGCACAATACCGTTTGTGCAGTTTCCGTTCGGGTCTTTTTGAGCAAATTTAAACTTGATATGAGAATCAATATAACCCGCAGGTGTATGTGCATAAGTGCCGTCTTTAAAGGTTTTGTAAATCTGACCTGTGTCTGCACCCAAACGTGCATAATCGCGGTTTACCTGAGCCAATGCGTCAATGCAAACTTGGTCGCTTATGTTTTCCTGACCATACTCATGTAAAATATGAAACACCACAGGAACGGTAAAATCTGTGAGTGCCATTGTTTTTGCCTGTGCATTGGCATTAAATCTGCGGCTTGCTTCAAAGGCTTCGTAGTTTGCCTGCATGGCTTTATCAGTAGCTTCGTATCTGGCTTTGGCTTTTGGGTCGGCTTTAAATGCTTCTTCCATAGCACCGTAAGTATCGCATAACTGAACTTTTCCTTCCTGCGAAACAGCCAAGGCAGGCGATAAGAGTGCCAATCCGAGTGCAAATTTTGATAATTGTGTTCTCATTTTTTTATTCTTTTAGTTTATCGTTTTTATTTTTTTGTGTTTGTATTTTGATTGTTTATTTGATTTAGTGCCATCATGTCTTTCATGGTTTTTTGCATACCGTCCACGCTGCCGTCCAAAAATATAACATTTCCTTTTCCGTCTTGCGCAAAGTTTTTCACGGCTTCCGTCCACATACTGAATAAAATCAGCGAAGCATCTAAATTGGCTTCGTGCATTTCTTTTGCCGCGCCCGCCATGCCTTTTGCCACCTCTTGGCGGAATAAAGCAATGCCCTCGCCTTTCAGTTTTGAGGCTTCTTTTTCTGCCTGCGCCGAAATTTTTATAAAATTTCCTTCGGCTTCGGCAGATTTGGTGCGCGTAATTAACAAGGCTTGCCCTTCGTTTTCGGCAGCAGATTTTAAATTGTTGCTTGCCACCACTTTTGCCATAGAGCGCATTACTTCTTCATCAAAGGTAATATCGTTCAACTGCAAATCTATTAAGTGATAGCCCCAGTGTTCCAACGTTTGGTCAAGCTGGTCTTTCACGGCTTCCACAATTTCGCGGCGCAGAATTAATACTTCTGCCTGACGTTTGGTGGCTACATACGCACGCACCGAACCCTCTACCGAACGCACAAGAGCTTGCATAAAATTGCGTTCGTCAATAAATTTAAAGGCAACGTTTTTAATGGTTTGCTCATCGCTGTTTATTACCGAATACAGCAGCATGGCGGTGAAATTTACATTGGCTTGGTCAATAGTTACTGCCTGAAAGCCCAATTCGGCACTTCGGTTTTGCACCGAAATTTTTTTGAAGATGCGTTCAATAATCGGAACTTTTAAGTTTAAACCGGGTCGCAAAATGCGGTTAAACTTCCCGAAAATAGTGGTAACAGAAATTGTGCCTTGTTTTACCGTTACAAACGAACTTAATAATACAATTAAGCCAAAGATTAAAAGAGTAATTAGATATGACATAAATTTTTATTTAATTTGCTTAAAGGTAAGTATTTCTAAACTGTTGGCAAAAGTTAAAATTGCAATGACTATCAAATTACATAAGTGGCTGATTTTTGCGGTTATATGTTTATTTTCTTTGCATATAAACGCACAGGACGACAATTTTGATGCCGACACCCTGCTTCCGCATGAAACAGAATTGTACAAAAATGTAAAACTGATTGATTCTGCACGGTACAAAGAAGCAATTGCGGGCTTAAAAAAATTAATCAAAGAAAATCCCGATTACGCACCGGCATACAACAAAATGGCGTTGGCAAAAATTAAAATGGGCAATTACAAAGAAGCCTCGCGCGACCTCAGCAAAGCTGCTGCATTAGATTCTTCAAATTACGAAACCCTTAGGCTGAAAGGTATATTTTACTATTTAAACGCACAGTATAAAGAGAGTAAACGCGCCATTGATTCTGCCATAGCCAAAGGCAAGCGGCAAAAAATTGACGATGCCGAATTGTTTTATTACCAAGCCCTGCTGATGTTTAAAGGCAAAAGCTACAAAGATGCGCTCACCTCCTGCGAAGCCGCCTTAGACCAAGATTACAGGTTTATAAAAGCCATTGCTTTAAAAGGCGAAATACGTTTTGCCATGAAAGATTATAATTACGCCATTAGTGAGTTAAACGATGCTATTGAAAAATCACCCGATGACGACCCCGATTATGCTTCGCTTAAACTGTTGGCAAAAAGCAAATTTGAAATAAAAAATTACAAAGGTGCTATTGTTGATTGGAATTTTTACCTTGAGAAATTTCCCAAAGAAGAAGAAGCTTTGATTTCGCGCGCTTCGGCAAAAATTAATATTAACGATAACAGCGGTGCGATTGATGATTTGGAAAAAGCCATAAAAATAAATCCGAAAAACGCAGTAAGCTATAATTATCGGGGCATTGCCAAAGCAGGCAACGGCAAATACAAAGAGGGTTTGGAAGATTTAAACTATTCTTTAAAATTAAAATTTGATTATGCAGGTGCTTATGTAAACCGCGCCGCTATTAAAATGGAACTGAAAGACAAACGCGGGGCTTGTCAGGATTTGGAAAAAGCCGACCGACTTGGCGATGCCATGGCGTATAAGTTGATTGAACGGTATTGCAAACATTAATTAAGTAGCCACGAATTTCACGAATGACACTAATTTTTTGTTTTGAGAAATTCGTGAAATTCGTGGCAACAAAAAACCGCGAGCAGTTGCCTCGCGGTTCTTATCAAAAATTTGTGTTGCAAAAATTTATTCTGCTACTACTTCAAAATTTACGGTAGCCGAAATTTCTTTATACAAACGCACTTTTGCCGAGTAAGTTCCCAACTGTTTCACGTCGTTTGTAATTTCAATGTTTTTGCGTTCTACATTGTAACCTGCATTGTTTAATGCCTCAGCCACCTGAATGTTTGTAACCGAACCGAAAATTTTTCCGCTTTCGCCTGCTTTTGCACCCACTTTAATGGTTACAGTTGTCAGTTTTTCTGCGTTTGCAGTAGCTTCTTTGCGCAATTTATCTTCTTTAAACGCGCGTTGTTTCAATACTTCGGCGTGCATTTTTTTGGCACTGTCGGTAGCTAATGTTGCCATACCTTTTGGCAACAAAAAGTTACGACCATATCCGTTAGCCACGGTTACTTTATCATCTTTGTAACCCAAGCCTTTTACATCTTGTTTTAAAATAACTTCCATTTTCTTTTCCCTCCTTTAAATTATTTTAATAAATCGGCTACATAAGGCATTAAAGCCAAATGACGAGCGCGTTTTACGGCTTGTGCCACTTTGCGCTGATATTTTAATGAAGTGCCTGTAAGACGGCGCGGCAACAATTTACCCTGCTCGTTTACAAATCTCAATAAATAATCTGCATCTTTATAATCAATGTATTTAATGCCGCTTTTTTTAAAACGGCAATATTTTTTCTTTTTTACCTCGTTGGCTTGAGGGCTTAAATATTTAATA
Source organism: Bacteroidota bacterium (assembly GCA_019638705.1). Classification (GTDB taxonomy): domain Bacteria; phylum Bacteroidota; class Bacteroidia; order B-17B0; family Aurantibacillaceae; genus Aurantibacillus. The sequence goes on along the minus strand of JAHBTI010000031.1, from coordinate 11,491 downwards.
TCTGTACTCATTTTTTTTAAACGTTTTTAATTGGTTAAACCATTAAGGATTTACGGTTTCTTTCTTTTTAGTTTTTCCTTCGGCGTGCAAACCTTTGCGTTTGTCGGCATAAGCCGCAGCGTGTTTGTCTAAGGCTACGGTAAGGAAACGCAAAATGCGTTCATCGCGTTTGTAAGCAATTTCAAGGTTGTTTACAATTTCTTGTCCTTCGCCCGAAAACTCTAACAAGTGATAGAAACCTGTTGTTTTTTTCTGAATTGGATAAGCCAATTTTTTTAAGCCCCAATTTTCTTCATTCACGATTTTTCCTCCCAAATCGCTAATGGTTTTTTTAAATTTTTTTGCGGTCTCCTTTGCCTGTTCTTCAGACAAAACGGGAGTTAAAATGAAGACCGTCTCGTAACGTTTACTCATGTTATTTTTTTATTAAGGGCTGCAAATATAGGTATTTTCTCATACACCAAACAAATTGATTGATATTTTATTGAAATTCAACGGAAAACCGCATAAAAATCCCAAATTCTAATGTCTAAATTCTAAAATTCAAACCTCAACACTTTTTCAGGGCAATCCGCTTTCAAGCTTTTGCGTTTGCCGTTCACTTCCAAGTGAACAATATTGGATTGCGAAGAAATAAAATCATACAGCAAAGAATTTTCTATTTCCACTTTTTTGGGCAAAGGGCATTTTGCAATTTCAATGTAAATCCAAACGGCTTCCTGCTCATGCTCAAAACCAAGCAGGGTATATGTTTGAGGCTTGCCGTTAATTTTAAACCTCAACCGGTTTTGCAAATAGTTAAACAAAATTTTGTTGATTGCCGCCGTGTCTTTCGGGTTAATTAAATCAATGGGTTTATTTTCTAATTTTCTTAACGCATCTTCCAAATCGTTGGTAAAAATCTTTACCGAACCTTGTAAGGTTTTTTCTTTGGCATTGTATTTTAAATCGCAAACGCTTAAATAAAAAGGGTGCTTAAAAGAGAAAGCAAAAAATAGTATGAGAAGAAAAATCTTTTTCATTTTGCTGCAAAGGTAAAAATTGTGTGTTAAAGGTTTGTGTATATTTGGAGTTATGCGAATTTATATAAACATAGTAAATCTTGTATTAATGTTAAGCACATTAACATTCTCTTGTAATGACAATTCCAAATATGCTACTACAAATAAGGCAGGAGACAGTCTGATGAGAAAGCCAATTATTGGCTTGATTTATGAAACAGAAAACATTCGTATATATGGAGACACGACGATTGAGAGAGATAAATTTTACATTTCGGAATTAAAATTTGAACCGTACATAAGTTTTGATGATTTTAAAGTAAATAAAATTGACAACAAAAGACACGCACCTTTGGATTTAAAATCAAGCAATGGCGCAAGCAATTTTCGTACAAGACTTCGGGAAGGATATAATTCAGACAGTGCAAATTTTGCAGGTCATTATACTTTTGTTTGGTGGGGTTGTGGTAGTCCTTGTCAAAGCAGTCTAATAATAGACAGACAAACGGGAAAAATTTATGGCGGACTTGTGGCGGCAAATGGTTATGATTACAGGGTAAATAGTAGAATGATGATTGTAAATCCTCCTGACACAAATGGATTTTACACTAACGTAAGCTATTTAAAACCTCTTATTTATGTTTTTAACGAACAGACAAAAACTTTTGATGAGCGACAGCCAAAAATAAAATAATCATGCATAACTTTATTTTATGACTTCCTTCTCTCTTTGGTTCACAACAGGCGTACAACACATTCTTAAATTTTGGAGTAAAAAAACATTTAATCACCACAAGTTTTGCGGAAAAAATTTTTACCGAACTTTTTAAGGCGCGTTCTTTGGTATTGTATTTTAAATCGCAAACGCTTAAATAAAAAAAAGGGTGCTTAAAGGCAAAAGCAAAAAAATAGGAGGAGAAAAAGTTTTTTCATCAATCGCAATATATCACAGAATATTTACTTTTTAATTCATCTTCTGATGTACTATACCCTGACGTAATAGCACCTGAGCCTCCTCGTATGCACCCCTGAATATAAACAAAGTATCTATTAGTTCTGGCGGCTCTACCCTCAATAACAAAGTACCCTACCTCATCAGTAACACATTCTCCTAACGTCGCTCTATTACACAAATCTCTACCGGTACGCTCTGAACAATATGCAAGAACAACCGTAATTCCTTGTATCGGCTGCCCTGTTGAGTTACTATACACAACTCCCTCGTACTTTATTTTATTAAAAAACTTTTTACCCCCGCATGTGTTCAATGAAAATGCGACAAACAGTAAAAACAATGTTTTAGCTAATCTTATCATGTTTTCTCATTTTTATAATTACCGATAAATGTAGTTATTTTTAAAATTAAAAATTATGTATTTATGTAGCTTAAAATATGAACGAATTTTCCCTTTGGTTTACAACAGGTGTACAGCACATTCTTGACTTACAAGGCTACGACCACATTTTGTTTGTAACGCTGCTCACGCTTACGTTTCCGTTTAAGGAATGGAAAAAATTATTGGTGCTTGTTACCGCCTTTACCGTTGGGCATTCTGTTTCGTTAGCATTAAGCGCAACAAATATTATTTACGTTCAACAAAACATTATTGAATTGCTGATTGCTTTAACCATTCTTGTTTCTGCGGTTTATAATCTTATTTGTCATTTTGAGGAACGAAAAATCTCTAAAGATGCTTCCTATCGTCAGCATGACAGAGTGCTTTACATCATCACTTTATTTTTTGGGTTAATTCACGGTTTGGGATTTTCTTATCTCTTAAAAGCCATGTTGGGAAAGGAAGAAAGCGTTTTTTTACCGCTCATGTATTTTAATTTAGGTTTGGAACTGGGACAAATTATTATCGTCATTTTTGTGCTGATATTTTCTTTACTTTTAGCGCGCTTCTTCAAATGGAAACACACAATTTTCAAACTGTCAATACTATGTTTAATTGCTTTAATTGCCTTAAAAATAAGCGCGGAACGCTTGTTGGAACTCTTTCAGTAATTCTGATTTCGGTTGCTTCGGCGCAAAACATTCAAAACAATCCGCAATCCAATCACGGAAATAAATTTGAACAACTTGGTACTATTTTGCCAACGCCCAACGAATACCGCACCGCTTCGGGCGCACCGGGTAACAAGTATTGGCAACAACGCGCCGATTACGACATTGATGTAACGTTGGACGAAAAAAATTTAAGCGTTATCGGCACAGAAACCGTAACGTATTACAACAATTCGCCCGATGTGCTGACTTATTTGTGGTTGCAATTGGACGAAAACGAACACGACCCAAAAACGGAATCAAATTACTTTGACGAAAACAAAATTGGTGCGCCTGTTACTGACCAAACCTTGAAACACCTGAGCAAAGATTATTTAAACGGCTTGGGCGACAAAATTGATGCGGTAACCGACGAGTTTGGAAAACCTTTAAAATTCACCGTTAATCAAACCATGATGCGTATTGATTTGCCGAAACCTTTGGCAAGCAAAGGCAAAATAAAATTTGTGGTGAAATGGCATTACAAAATGATTGAACGCACACGCTACGGCGGGCGCGGCGGTTACGAATATTTTCCCGAAGACGGCAACAGCATTTTTACCGTTTCGCAATGGTATCCGCGTATGTGCGTATATAGCGACTTTCAGGGTTGGCAACACAAGCAGTTTACAGGGCGCGGAGAATTTGCTTTGGCATTCGGCAATTTTAAAGTACGCATGACTGTTCCCGCAGACCACTTGGTGAGCGCAACAGGGCAATGTCAAAACTATCAGCAAGTTTTATCGCCCACACAATTTCAGCGTTGGCAAAAAGCGCAAACCGCCAAAGAGCCTGTACTTATTCAAACCTTGGAAGAAGCCGTAAACGCAGAAAAAAATACTTCATCGGAAAAAACAAAAACATGGGTTTTTAAAGCCGACAGCGTGCGCGATTTTGCTTGGGGAAGCTCGCGCAAATTTACCTGGGACGCTATGCCGATTGAGAATTACGGCAAAAAAGTAATGTGCATGAGTTTTTATCCCAAAGAATCTTACGCGCTTTGGTATAAATATTCAACTAAGGTTGTGGCGCATACCATTCGCACCTATTCAAAATTTACTGTTCCTTATCCTTATCCTGTGGCGCAAAGCGTGGAAGCCGCAAGCGGTATGGAATATCCGATGATTTGCTTTAACAACGGACGTACCGAAAAAGACGGAACGTATTCGGAAAACGTAAAAAATGTGATGATACTTGTGATTATTCACGAAGTGGGGCACAACTTTTTTCCAATGATAATAAACAGCGATGAACGCCAATGGAGCTGGTTGGACGAGGGTTTGAACACCTTTGTGCAATTTTTAACCGAAAGAGAATTTGACGAAAACTTTCCTTCGGCACGCGGACCTGCTCACAAAATTGTGGACTATATGCGCTTACCAAAAAATCAGTTAGAACCCATTATGGTAAACAGCGAAAACATTATTCACTTTGGTGCAAACGCTTACGGCAAGCCTGCTACGGCTCTCAATATTTTGCGCGAAACCATTATGGGGCGCGAATTGTTTGATTATGCCTTTAAAGAATATTGCACACGCTGGGCGTTTAAACACCCTGAACCGGCAGATTTTTTCAGAACAATGGAAGACGCGAGCGGTGTGGATTTGGATTGGTTTTGGCGCGGTTGGTTTTACGACATTGAACCTGTGGACATTTCCATCGACAGCGTAAAAGTTCACGCTATTGTGGCAGGGCAAAAAGTTCCCGTAAAAAATGACACCATTTATACTTACCCGAAACAACAAGAATTTAATTACATCAGCAAAATCCGCAACCGTGAAAGCGGTATGGTTTCTTTGGTGGACAAGGACACGACTTTGCGCGATTTTTATTATCACTACAAACCCGAGCCTGTTATATACAAAGAAGTAAAAAACAGAAATGAAAATCTGGAAGAGATTAATGCCGCAGATTTTGCGCAGTATAACAACAACTACGTTTACGAAATAAAATTCAGCAACAAAGGCGGTTTGGTAATGCCCTTGATTATTCAGTTTGTTTACGAAGACGGCACGGCAGAAATTGAACGCATTGGTGCTTACGTTTGGCGCAAAAACGAAAAAGAAGTAACAAAAACATTTTTAAAGAGCAGAAAAGTTATTTCTATTATGTTAGACCCATACAAAGAAACGGCAGACATTGACGAGAAAAACAATGTTTGGAACATTAAACCAGAACCAAGCAAATTCGAATTATATAAAACAAAGAACAGCAATAATCCGAGAGGCAGAAGTACAGGAAGTAATCCTATGCAGAGAGCTAAGAAATAAAAAAAGCGGCGTAAAATTTACGCCGCTTTTTTTATTTCATTTTTATTGGTTCTGCTTGCAACCAATTTACTGTGATATATTTTTTTGGTAAGCCCCACCTTTAAGGCTTCACGCACCGTTTCAAGCGCGGTAAGTAGGATAATGCGAATGTCCATAACGATTGTGGCGTTTTCTACATAATACAAATCCCATTGCAGGCGTTTGTATATAGAACGCACGTTTGGCGTTGGTCCTCTGAAACCGTTTATTTGTGCCAAACCCGTAATGCCCGGTTTAATTAAATAACGGTTGTAATATCCGGGAAAAATATCGGAAAAATTTTCAGAATCTTTAAGCATGTGCGGGCGCGGACCTACAATGCTCATATCGCCGATTAACACATTAATAAATTGAGGTAATTCGTCTAAGTTTGATTTGCGTAAAAATTTTCCGACACGGGTAATGCGTGGGTCGTCAATGGCAGCCTGTAAATCGTTGGCTACTCTGTTTACACTCATGGAGCGCAATTTAAAACAATCAAAGGTTTTGCCTTTATAGCCAGTGCGTTTTTGACGAAAAAACACAGGACCTTTAGAATCTAATTTTATGATAATTGCCAAAATAGGAAGTAACCAGCTTAAAATTGAAACAACAATAACTGAAGAAACTAAAATGTCCACCCCACGCTTTAAAACAATAAAACTGTTGCTTCGGCTGATAACGGCTTCCTCTAATTGTTCGTTATATTCTAAGGTAAAAACCTCTCTGTCAAATATGGCACTTTCAGATGGCAATGTTAAGTGAAGATTAATTTAACGCAAACAAAAGTAGGCAAAAGATTGGTTTTAGTTTTAGAAGATACGTTAAAATATAAACAGCCCGATGTGTGTGAATGTGTAGAAAAACTCTACACAGCGCGAACATTCATGCTAAAAATTAGTAGTAAACGAAAAATGAAATACTCTTCTTTGAAGTGTCATGTTATCTATGCCCCAGCCCACATCTAAACGCACAAAATAACCCAAGAGGCGCGAAGCCACACCAAAGCCCGTGCTGCCCACCAAAGGATTTTTGTAATCAATTACTTTTATAATAATACCGCTGCCGCCTGTGCCCAACAAGGGGTCGTTATCCACATACGTTTGTACGTTTTCAATGTTTGAAATGGCAAGCGGATTATTTCCTGTCCAAGCTGTGCCAAGGTCAAAAAACGGAATGATTTGAAAGTTGTTGAAAAAATCGGAACGCAAGGGGTGAGTAGATAAATAACGAATAAGCGGTATGCGCAACTCCGAATTATAAAGCACAAAGTTATTTCCGTTGCGTGTGTTTTGATAGAAACCGCGCATATCGGTTGCCAAGGTTTGAAAACCGTACTGTTCAGGATTGCTAATACTTACATTGCTGTTAAATCTCGGCAGTATGGCATTATCCACACCTCCCAAATAAAAAATTAAACGGTTGCTGCCAAGCGAATTGCCGCCTGCCACACGATTGCACCAGGTAATTTGGCGATGTACTTTTTGATAATGGCGTAAATCAAAACCCGATGTGATTAAATTTTTATTTCCTTTTTCGGGCAGTTGCCAATATTCTACCCACACTTTTCCGCGAAAGCCGTTCATAATGTTGAGCATCACTTTGCGCGTGTTATCAAACACATATTCTACCCTTGTGCCTGCCATATTTTGAAACTCGGGTTTTTTAGGCAACGAATAATCGCCACCGCTTAATGGGGTGGTATGGTCGTTGCGGTACAATAACGAAAAGCGAACCGATGCTGCTGGATTAAACGGATATTTGAGCGTGTATTTTGCGGTGCTTGTGTTTACGCGAGTGTCGTACCCAATGTTTCCATCGGCACTTACGGCAGGCACATGATTAAAACTTTGGCGGTTTAACACAAACTGGTGGTCAATTAATTTTTTTCGCAGCTCGTAAGCGAGCATAAATTCGTTGTCTATTGAAGGATTTATCCGAAATGCACCAACAATGCGGCGGTCTTCAAACAAATCGCTGACCCCCATTTTGGTTAAAAAATTAAACCCCGGATTTAAGTAAACAGGCGAACCGCCACCGCTGAACACCTGGTAATTGTTGCCCAAGAAAGAATTGTCAAATTGTGTAACCACATAATCTCTGTAAAACGTAGTGTAATAATTTTTTGAAACAGGAAATCGGAAAATTCTGTCGCCTGTGCTTTTTTTGTTAAGCGTATCTTGTTTTGCTGCCACACCGCCGCTTTTACTAAGGTCGTTCGCCTTGTCTTTTTCACCCGAAAATTTGTAGTTGTCAAAATCAATGCCTTTTTTGGTGTTTTCAGAGGGCTGAAGCATATAGCTGTTATCGTATTTTGGCGGTTCTTTGTAATTGGCAGGGTCTGTAATGGCAGGACTAATCAAACCTTTAAACCAAGTGTTTTCAGGCTCCGGCATATTTAACCCATTCAGTTTTTCAAGTGGCGAAAGCAGCAGCATATTGTTGCCTTTGGCATAAATAACTTCGGCAACATGGGTTGCGTTTTCATTAATGCTTTGCTCTAAAATATTACGGTCGCCGTTTGAAACTACTTTGGTAGCAAAGAAATAACGGTAATGTTCGGTAGTGTCCACAAAAGAAATAACACTGTCGTATTCTGCCAAATAGCGGTTGTAAATGCCGTTTTTATCGCTTAAAAAAGTAACATAACGCGAGGTGTAGGCTTGCGGTTGTGTTTCGTTCACATCGGGCGTGTTTGTAACTCTTACTAAAACTTTGCTGCTGTTAAACGGATATTCTGCCATAAACAAATCCATGTTGCGGTTGAGTTTATTGAAGTATTGGGCATCGTCAGAAGATTTTATCGTGTCATTTACACGGTTGCTTTCAAACACTATTTGCTTTGAATTTTTTACAAACACAGGATTGTTGTCGTCCCAAATATCGTTGGTTAATTGTTCTATGGAACTTGAGTTTATGGTAAACACAAACACATCGCTTTGCCCTTTGCCTTTTTTTACGGCACTCATGGCAAGTTTTTTACCGTCGTTGCTGTACGAGAAAGAATTTATTTTTTCAAAACCGGGTAAATTACGCATCATGCTTTCGCCGCTTTCCACATCATAGGTTTGCATGACTAACTGATTTTTGCGTTCGTAAATCATGGCTACTAATTTTCCTGTGGGGTGAAATGCCAATAAAGGATAATTGTAATCGGGTAACTGCTCAATTTTTGGACTGTATTTAAAAATGCGGTGTTGCTTGCCTGTTTCCACATCTCGCAAATACACGCGCATTTGGTTTAATTCGTTGGTAGCATACACCACCTGATTTCCGTCGGGATTTACTTTTAGCCCGTAATAATGTTTTGTGGCTTTATACCTTTTCAACACCTTGTTATCGCGTATCGGCGATTTGCGCAAGGTATCTCTGAACATATACAAACGGCGGTTGTAGGCTTCGGTAAAATCGTAAATTAAATTTTGCATGGTTAAACCAAGCGTGGTGATAAACGCATTATCGGGATTGCGCTGAATGCGTGTCATGTAAAGCAAATTGGGAATAACGCTTTCGCCAAAGGTGTAGATAATGTGATACCACAATGCGTGCCCTGCCTGCGCGGCGCGTTTGCCAGTTAAGTGATTAAAACGATTATAGCTGTCGTTTTTTAAATCATCGTACAATAAATTATCGTTGTAAGATGTCCAGCCCTCGCTTAAATATTTTACAAGCCCCGACACATACCATTCGGGCATATTCAACACGGCAGAGTTGCGCACCATTTCGCGCGCGTTGCCGTCGTACAGCATTTTATTAATGAGCAATTCGGCTAAGGTGGCACGAATTTGACGGTCTAATTCGGAAAGCGAACCGTTGAAAAAAATACTTATTTTATCGCCGATAATGTGTGTAACACCGCCCACGTTGGTGGTTTGCTCATCGTTATTCAAGCCCAAATTACTTTGTTTAAAATCGCCCTGATTGTTATAAACAAGAATGTTTAATTTGTCTTCCAAGATATAATCCAAACGCTTTTCCAACATGGTTAATTGCTTGGCGGCACTCACCGAAACATATCTTGCCAGTTCGTTTCCGCCCTGATAAGAATACACGCGGTAACGCTCGTAATCCAAATACGTCCAAACAAATTGCTCGTATTGAATGCGGTTTTTACCAAACTCCATTTGATGCCCGTAATTAAACTGGGCTTTTGCAAGAGATGCGAAAAAAAGAAGTGTGTATAATGTAAATCGTTTCAGCACAGTGCAAAATCTGAAAGAACTAAAAGTACGCAAATTGTTTGGAATTATTGTGGGGGAAGGGTGAAAATGTTGTTTTATTAAAATCTTGATAGCTGTCTTTCTCGTAATAAGAATATTAGCCACACAGTTCCAAAAACTATTAAAAATAAAGAAGTGATGAATGGGGAAAAAGTGCCGCCTGTAACATTTCCTGATATGATACTAATAAGTAGCCATATTCCCGCGACAATCAATAAAACAGATAAATACATTCTAATTATAGGTACAATGCGTTGAAATGTATGAGAACGGGTTAAGGCATCTCTAATTTTTTTCGCTATCAAAATTAAAACAAGCCCTATGAGTAAGGCAATAATTGCATATCCCAAGCCGAAAGCATTTGCAGGATTTTTATTTACCATATATACGGTATATCCAACCATAACGATAACAACAATAATAGCCCCAATAGCCACAATTTTCCCCAATAAATCCAAATTAAATTTAACATCAGCACTTCTTTGTTTACTCAAATTCTCAATTTCTTTCATCACAGGCTTTAAAGAACTTACCGTATTTGTAAAATTTTCACTTGCGTATAAACTTTGAACTATTGAATGAATTTGCGGGTGAGTGATTTGTGGCGGATTTTCAGGTTTTAAAATTTCTTTTTCTTCTGTGGGTTTATTTTCAAGTTTACTTTCGTTTGAAAAAGATTTTACGGCAAGCGTTTTGTTTTCGTGTTTTTCAGGTTTGGTTGGTGTTTTGCTGTGCGCAATATGAAACCCTTTGTTGTATCTCCGTTTTTGAAAAGAAAATTTTGAAGAACAAGAGCAAAGGAAAATGCAAATGAGTAAAAAGAAAATATTTGATTGGCGAAACACAATGTTGCTAAAGTACAATTTTCAGAGTAACAAAAAATGGTTCTTTGGAATTTGAAGTTTTAGAATTTTATTCCTTCACCCAATCTTCAATATCGTATTGGCTTAGTTCAAAATAATCTACTTTTTTTACCACTATGCCATTGTCCAAATAATAAATGCGCGGCAAATTGGTAGAAGCCAATTGCACAAACGTTTTTCCCAAACAAAAACTGTAAGGAATGTTATCGGCTTTAGTGTCGTCAATAAAATCCTGAAATTTTTCTTGCTTAATGCCGTTCAGCACAAAATAAACAGGCAGTTCGGGATTATTTTTTTTAATCAGTCTGAATTTTTTGGCGGTAATGCGGCAATGCGAACACGTTAAACTCAAAAAGGCAACAACGTGTTTTCCTTTTCTTAAATCAATTGTCGGAATTTCAACTTTCGCCGTGTCTTCGGGTTCGTAGAGCAAATTCAACTCCAAAGGATAATTTACTTTTTCGTCCAAATTGTTTGAGGTATAAGTGTAATCAATCGGGTTTACAATAAAGGGAATAATAGCGGCAGTTATTCCCACCATGCTTAAAAAAGATGTATTGAAATTTAATTTCCAACCGCTCCACAAAAAATAAATGAGGGCGCATACTGCAATCATAATTACGTTTTTTAAAATGCCTTGCAGCGGTGTCATTTTTAATTGCTCGCCAAAACAACCGCAGTTTCCGTTATTGCCGCTTACTGCAATTTGCACGCTCAAATAAATAATAAAAAACAAAAGCAAAGCAGCCGTAAACGGTAAAGTAAATTTTTTGAGATTGTAATTTAAAATTAATAACACGCCAAGAAAAATTTCCAAGCCTATAAGCAAACGTGCAATCACCGGTGCGGTGTACCAGTTGGCAATGCCAATATCCACAAACGTAAATTCAAAGGTTTCTATTACAGGGAATAATTTTGTGTAAGCCGAATAAAGAAATACTAAACCTAAGGCAACAGAAAAAATAACGGAAAGAATAATTTTAAAAGGTTTCATACAAGGCGGTAAAGCTAAAGAGTAGAGCGGTGTAAACAAAAAATATTTCTCACCTCACCAACATCATCACCCCTCTTT
>JAHBTI010000030.1 GCA_019638705.1 Bacteroidota bacterium | reverse complement strand
TCGGAACATCAACCGTAAAATTATGTCCTGAATTGGTTGCTGTGGCAATGCCCGTGCCTGTAATGCTCGTTGTTGGCAGGGTAAGTGTGTTTCCGCCTACCGACAGGGTATTACCCGAAATGCCAAGCGAGGGCGAAATGTTTGTTACCACCGTGCCTGTGGTTAAATTTCCATTGGCAGGGTTGTATATTGGTGCAGGTACATCAATGTTAAACGAGTTGGTGCCTGAGCTTGAAATATTGGCAATGCCGCCTGTTGAGGTAATTGCCGTAGGCGGTGTGTAACTTAGCGTGTATGTTTTTTTACCCACGGTTAAAATATTATTGGTAAACGTGGTGGGTACAGACGATGCGTGAAAGGCAAACGGCGAGTTTACTAATTGCTGCAAGCCCATTGATGTGGTAGGCGTACCGTTGTCCACATCAATTAACACTTCCAGAAACAAATCGCCTGCGTCCCAGTCTATGGTACTTAATCCGCCCGTTTTGGTTTTGCCTATCTGTGTGCTGAACAAGCCTAATTTGTTGGTAAGCACATCGTTTTGCACCTCGCTAAGCACAAGGGTTCTGCTTGCTGCGCTGCCCTGATAGAATTTAAACTCCAAGGCGATTTCCTGATTGGTGTAAGGCACACCCTCTGCATCGCGCGCTATACCCTGATAGTTGATAACGGCAGGCGACTGTGCGTAAACGGCTGCTCCGAAAAAAGCCAACAGTAAGGTTGCAATTAGTTTTTTTGCAGCCGAAAAATGTCTGGAATGTTGTTTCATAATTTCCATGTTTATAATTTTCATCATTTCTAAATTTATTTCAATTAATGTAGTTACGTTTCTGAAAAGGGTTGTTTCTTATTAAAACGGGTAAAGTTATAAAGAAAATTTTAACAAAATAATATAAAAAAAACGATGAAACGCGGTTTTTTTTAGATTAAAGTTATATGAAACAGTTTCTTAACTTTGCCCCCGTGATTAGCACAAATACACATAACATTGAAGTTTCGGTGCGGGCGCAGTACTGGCATGAGTACAGCGTTCCTAAAGAAAACCATTATTTTTTTGTGTATTTTATCACCATTAAAAACAACAGCGATTACAGCGTGCAGATTTTAAAACGGCACTGGGATATTGCCGATACACTTGGCACAGCGCGCACGGTGGACGGCGACGGTATTGTGGGCGAAACCCCCGTTTTAAATCCGGGGCAAAGTTTTACATACAACAGCGGCTGCAATTTGGTAAGCGAAATGGGCTGCATGAGCGGCTATTACACGGCAGAGCGGTTGTTTGACGGGGCTGAAATCAGAGTTGCCATTCCAAAATTTGATTTAATTGTTCCTGCCAAGCTGAATTAAGCGCAGCCGCGAAAACCGTACTTTTGTCGCTGTGCATAAAAATTTCAACATCAGGGTTTACGGTATTTTAATTCACAAGGGTTCTGTGCTGGTTTCCGATGAATACATTAAGCACACTCACATCACAAAATTTCCCGGTGGCGGTTTGGAGTTTGGCGAAGGCACAAAAGACTGCCTTGTGCGCGAATTTAAAGAAGAACTGAATTTAGATATTGAAGCGGGCGAACACTTTTACACCACCGATTTTTATGTGGCTTCTGCCTTTGACACCAAAAGTCAGGTTATCAGCATTTATTATCTGGTAACACCGCTAAGTGCTTTGGCTTTTAAAACAAGCCGCCAAGCCCACGATTACGAAAAAAAAGCAGGGGCGCAATCGCTGCGCTGGATTGAACTGCAAAACCTGAAAGAAAACGATTTTACTTTAATTATTGACAGAAAGGTAGCCGAGTTGCTGCGGAAGACTTATCTTTACGCTCCTTAAAAAAATATGCTTGACAAGTTAGAAGAAATATGCCGCCGATACGAAGATGTGGAAGCAAAACTGGCAGACCCAAAGGTAATTGCCAATATGAAACTGTTTAAAAAACTGAACATTGAATACAAGGAGTTGGGCGAAATTGTAATGCACATTAACGCATACAAAAAAGTGCTGTCAAACATGGACAGCGCAAAAGAAGTGTTAGCCAATGAAAAAGACAAAGATTTTTTGGACATGGCAAAAGCCGAACTGGAAGAAAACCGCGCCAAAGAGGAAAAATTAACGGAAGAAATTCGTTTGCTTTTAATCCCCAAAGACCCCGAAGATGTAAAAAATTGCGTTATGGAATTGCGCGCAGGCACAGGCGGCGATGAGGCTTCTATTTTTGCAGGAAATTTATTTGAAATGTATTCACGCTTTTGCGAAAAGAAGAATTTTCAAATTGAAGTGGTTGATTCAAATCCGGGAACAATGGGCGGTTTCAAAGAAATTGTTTTTAACGTGAAAGGCGCAGGTGCTTACGGCATTTTAAAATTTGAAAGCGGTGTTCACCGCGTGCAGCGCGTTCCCGCCACTGAAACGCAGGGGCGTGTGCATACTTCGGCGGCTACGGTTGTGGTGTTGCCCGAAGCAGAAGAGTTTGATGTTGATGTAAGAGATGCCGATATTGAAATGCAAACGGCGCGAAGTGGCGGCGCAGGCGGACAAAACGTGAACAAAGTGGAGAGTAAAGTTATTCTCACACACAAACCTACGGGCATTGTGGTAATGTGTCAAACTGAACGCAACCAGTTGGGCAACCGCGAAAAAGCCATGCAAATGCTGCGTTCAAAAATTTACGATTTGGAATATCAAAAACGTATGGAAGATGTTACCAAACGCCGCAAAACTATGGTGAGTACAGGCGACCGCAGTGCGAAAATCCGAACATACAATTATCCTCAAAACCGCATTACCGACCACCGCATAAACGAAACATTATACGATTTGGATAATTTTGTGAACGGCGATATTCAGGAAATGATTGACAAATTGCAGTTTGCTGAAAATGCAGAAAGATTGAAAGAGGGAGGAGTTTTAAGTTAGAAGTTGAAAGTTGCAGGATTTTCAAAAAATAAAATTAGAATTTAGACATTAGAATTTAGAATTTAAAAAAATGACCGAAGAAGGCGAAGATAAAATACGCAGAGCGTTTACAAGCAAAGACTGGAGCGAAATTAAAGCTCAAAACTCCTGGCAGATTTTTAAAATAATGAGTGAGTTTGTAGAAGGATTTGAAAAAATGAGCCGCATAGGACCTTGTGTTTCTATTTTTGGAAGCGCGCGAACCAAACCCGACAGCAAATACTATCAAATGGCAGAAGAAATTGCTTTTAAATTAGTGAAAGAAGGTTACGGAATTATTTCGGGTGGCGGACCGGGTATTATGGAAGCTGCCAACAAAGGTGCGCAGCAAGGTGGCGGAAAATCGGTTGGATTAAACATTGTGTTGCCCCACGAGCAGAAATACAACGATTACATTGACGACGATAAAAACATATCTTTTGATTATTTTTTTGTGCGCAAAACCATTTTCTTAAAATACTCGCAAGGCTTTATCGGTATGCCGGGCGGCTTTGGCACTATGGACGAATTGTTTGAAAGTTTAACCCTGGTGCAAACCAATAAAATTGCACAGTTTCCTGTGGTGTTGGTGGGTTCTGAATACTGGGGCGGTTTGTTGGACTGGATAAAAAACACCATGCTGGAAAGAGAACGCAATATTAATCCCTTGGATTTGGAATTGTTTAAAATTGTAGATACCGCCGACGATGCCGTAAAACACATTGTTGATTTTTACAGCAAATATTTATTGAAACCGAATTTTTAAACATTCATGCTGTCATGCTGACGAAGGAAGCGTCTCAAAGAACAGATTCTTCGTTCCTCAGAATGACAAACTAAATCGAAAATGAGCCTGCTTTTTAAAATAGTTGTTCTTCCCCCACTCTACCTCATTTCCATTATGCCCTTTTGGTTGCTGAGGCTGAAAGCAAGCGGCTTGTATGTGTTGGTATATTACATGGTGGGTTACAGAAAAAAAGTAGTCATTCAAAATTTAAAAAATTCTTTTCCCGAAAAATCTGACGAGGACATAAAAAAAATAAGCAAAGCCTTTTACAAGCATTTTTGCGATGTGATTTTTGAAATCGTGAAACTGCTTACTATTTCAGATAAAAATTTTAAAAAACATTTTGCCTTTACTCAAAACGCCATTAATATTATTGGCAATTACGAAAACAAGAAACAAAGTTGGATTGGCGTTATGGGGCATTGCGGCAACTGGGAATGGGGCGCAATCGCTCATCAGTTTTATTTTAAGCAATTAATTACAGGAGTTTATCACCCTTTGAGCAACAAAAGTTTTGATACGTTTATGCTGAATTTGCGCGGAAGAAAAGGCGGCAACATTGTAGCCATGAAAAACTTGTACCGCGAACTGTTGAGCTTGAAGCAAAAAAATATTCCAACCTGCATCGGTTTAATTGCCGACCAAGCTCCACCACCCGAAAGTGCCTACTGGACAACATTTTTAAACCAAGACACTCCCGTGTTTAACGGCGCAGAAAAATTGGCAAAGAAATTTAATTATCCTGTGGTGTTTGTTCCCGTGATAAAAAAGAAACGCAGTTTTTATGAAATGGACGCGGTTGTAATCACCGAAAATCCTAATGAATTAGCCGAAGGTGTTATTTCGGAACTGCACGCAAAGGCTTTGGAAAAAAATATTTTGCAGCAGCCTCACACTTGGTTGTGGACACACAAGCGGTGGAAGCATAAGAGGGTTGAGGGTTAAAGATTAAAAATTCAAAGATTTGAAGTTTGCAATCCCAAGAAAATTCACTTTCTTCGCCTGACTAAAAAACAATATCATTCAATGAAAGTAGTTCTATTAGCAGGCGGTTTGGGTACACGCATTTCGGAAGAAACCGATGTGAAACCCAAACCCATGGTTGAAATTGGCGGAAAGCCCATTTTGTGGCACATTATGAAAATTTATTCTCACTACGGATTTAATGAATTTATTGTGTGCTGCGGTTACAAGGGACACGCGATTAAAGAATATTTTGCCAATTATTTTTTACACCAAACCGATGTAACCTTTGATTTGGAAAACAACAAAATGGAAATTCACAAATCATCGTCAGAGAAATGGAAAATTACCTTGATTGACACAGGCAAAGATACGATGACAGGCGGGCGTATTAAGCGTATTCAACCTTATGTGAACAACGAAACGTTTATGCTCACCTACGGCGACGGCGTGAGCAATGTGGATATAAACGCACTTTTAAAAACGCATCAGCAAAATGAAAAATTGGCAACCGTTACAGCTGTTCAGCCAAGCGGACGGTTTGGTGCTTTGGGCATTACAAGCAACAATCAGGTGGAATCGTTTTTTGAAAAACCCAAAGGTGACGGAAGTTGGATTAACGGCGGTTTTTTTGTATGCGAACCAAAAATTTTTGATTACATAAAAGGCGATGAAACCATTTGGGAACGCGAACCTTTGGAAAATCTTGCTAAAGACGGACAACTTGTAGCCTACAAGCACAGCGGTTTTTGGAAACCTATGGATACGCTCAAAGACAAACAAGATTTAAACGAATATTGGGAAACAGGCAAAGCCGAATGGAAAATTTGGAATTAAACGAAGTGTAAAGTTTGATTTAAGATGTATGAAGTGTCGTAAATCTTAAATCTCAAAATCTCAAATCTTAAATGACAGTTGATTTATTTGAAACTACTTACAAAGGCAAAAAGGTTCTTGTAACAGGCGATACAGGCTTTAAAGGCTCGTGGTTGTGTATATGGTTAAAAGAACTTGGCGCAGATGTTTACGGTTATGCCTTGCCGCCACTCACGCAGCAAGATAATTTTGTAACCACAAAATTGCAATCGCACATTCATCATCAAGACGGCGACATTCGCGATAAAGAAAAGTTAGTGGCTTACTTCAAAAAAGTACAGCCCGATTTTGCGTTTCATCTCGCTGCGCAGCCTTTGGTAATTGAGTCGTATCACAATCCGCATTACAATTTTGAAACCAACTTAATGGGTACGGTTAATTTTTTTGAAGCCGTGCGCGAAACATCTTCGGTAAAAGTTGCCGTAAATGTTACAACTGATAAATGTTATCAAAACAACGAATGGGTTTGGGGTTATCGCGAAATTGACCCCATGGGTGGCGACGACCCTTACAGCGCGTCAAAAGGCTGTTCGGAATTAATTACAAATTCTTATACCAAATCGTTTTTCAGCAAAGACGAAACTTGTCATGTGGCTTCTGCCCGCGCAGGAAACGTAATTGGCGGCGGCGATTGGGCTGATAACCGTTTAATTCCTGACATTTTTCGTGCTTACACATCTAAACAGGCATTAACCGTTCGCAATGGAAATTCGGTACGCCCCTGGCAATTTGTGTTAGAGCCGCTTTTCGGTTATTTGAAGTTGAGCGAAAAGTTATTCCGTCAGGGAAAAACCTTTTCGGGCGGTTGGAATTTTGGACCTGGCGCGTTTGAAAATTTCAGCGTAAATGATGTAGTAAACGAACTAAAAAAGAACATTAATATCAGCGTTGAGTTGCCAAAATCTCAGGAAAAACTGCACGAAGCAGGTTTGTTGAAATTAGACATCACCAAAGCGGTGAACCAACTGAACTGGAAACCTCGCCTCAATTTTGAACAAACCATACAATTTACGGTGAACGGCTATTTGCACGAATTGGAAAATTCAAGCAACTTGTACCAAAGCCGCGTAGAACAAATTAAACAATATTGCAACGCATAATCATGTCAAAAGCATTAGAAATAAAAAATCAAATTCACGCTTTAATTGAAGAATATCACAAAGAAGTTTTTAAACCGAAACATTTTATTGGTGGTGAATCGCACGTTCCCGTAAGCGGAAAAGTGTTTGACCACAAAGAAATTCAATACATCACCGATGCTGCGCTTGATGCGTGGTTTACCACAGGGCGTTTTAATACTGAGTTTGAAAAAAAATTAGCGAAGTTTATCAATGTAAAATCTGTACTTACGGTTAATTCAGGCTCATCAGCCAACTTGGTTGCCTTTTCTGCACTCACCGCCGAAGAGTTGGGCGACAAAGCCATTAAAGCGGGAGATGAAGTAATTACTGTTGCTGCTTCTTTCCCCACAACCATAAACCCGATGATACAATACGGCATTGTGCCCGTGTTTTTAGACATTACGCTTCCAACTTACGAAATGGACGTTGAGAAATTGGAACAAGCCCTTAGCCCCAAAACAAAAGCCGTAATGGTTGCTCACACTCTCGGAAATGTGTTTGATGTCGGTGCAGTTCGTGCCTTTTGCGACAAACATAAATTGTGGCTGATTGAAGATTGCTGCGATGCGCTTGGCGCAACGTATAACGGAAAACATGTCGGCACATTTGGCGACATTGGCACTTTGAGCTTTTACCCTGCGCACCACATTACTATGGGCGAGGGTGGTGCGGTGTTTACAGGCAATGCCAAACTCAAAAAAATTATGGAGTCCTTTCGCGACTGGGGGCGTGATTGCTGGTGCGAAACAGGAAAAGACAACACTTGCGGAAAACGTTTTGCGCAACAACTCGGCGATTTACCTTTTGGTTACGACCACAAATACACCTATTCGCGACACGGCTTCAATTTAAAAATTACCGATATGCAAGCCGCGCTTGGCTTGGCACAATTGGAAAAATTAGAAAGTTTTATTGAAACGCGCCGCAAAAATTTTGATTTGCTGACCAAAGAACTTTCGCGCCACGAAGATAAACTGATATTGCCTAAAGCCACGCCAAACGCAAATCCCTCATGGTTTGGTTATTTAATTACCATAAAACCCGATGCAGGCATTACACGCGATGAATTAATTGCGGCGTTCAACAAAAAAAACATTGGCACTCGTTTGTTATTTGCAGGCGACATTCGCAAGCAACCGTATTTTAAAAATTACAACTACCGCTCCATCGGCGATTTAAAAAATACTGACTTGATTGTAAGCAACACCTTTTGGATTGGTGTAACACCAATGGTTACGGAGGAAATGATACAGTACGTTGGTAAATGTTTTGATGAAGCGTTGAAGAAATAATTTTATCGCTCTAACAACACCGTGCCGACAAATTCTTTTTCTTCTTTTGAATTTGCGATGATGAGTTTCCAAACGTAAATGCCCACTTTGCAATCTTCGCCTTTAAATGTGCCGTCCCAGCCTGCATTGGTATCTTTGGTGTCAAATATTTTTTCACCCCAATAATCAAATACATACAAACGGTATTCTAATTCCCCTCTTACCACAGGTTTAAACACATCGTTTAAATTATCGCCGTTTGGAGAAAACACATTTGGTACATACATTGAAAAATCGGTTTTTACGTTGATTACTTTTACAATGGTGTCCACACATTGTTTATCACTTTTCACAACAAGCGCAGCAAGGTATGTTCCCGTATTTTCGTATAAAATGCTTGGATTTTTTTCTGTTGAACTTTGATTAATGACTGAAAAATTCCAATCAAATTTTTCCGCGCCTGTGCTTGTGTTTTCAAATTTTACCCAATCCATGTTTTCAATCGGTTCTTTGGGTGTGTAGCTGAAATCTGCCTTTGGTTTAGGATACACAATTACTTGTGTAACAATTGAGTTAGCGCAAGAATTTTCATCTCTCACGTTTGCTTGAATGCTGTGCGTTCCCGCCGTGTTAAAACAATAAGAAATATTATTTCCTGAAAAAAACTTGTTGTTTATGTTCCAATTTACATTCATCAATTGCGCTGCTGAATTACTCGGAATAAAAATATATTCGTTACACAAAGGCACGCAACCCTCAAATTTTTCTGCTTTTATAACACCTGTTGGCAATGGATTAATTGTAACATTTTGTGTTTTTGAGTTGGCGCATGAATACATATCATAAACTGTCAGCGTATAAGTTCCCGAAAAACTTTCGTGGTTGGCTTTTATTCTTAGTTCTTCAAATCCCCACAAGGTTTGCCCGTTCGGGGCAATCCATTGGTAAGCCATACCACCGCTGCCTTTCAACACAATGCTGTCGTTTACACATTTTCCATTTTTAATGAGTTGAATGTTTGGGTTTGGCAAAGGTTTTATTGAAACGGTTGCTACGGCTGCGTTAGTGCAATTATTCAAACTGGCAATGACGGTGTATGTTTGTTGCACTTGCGGATTTGCAAAAACAGAACTTCCAACATCTTGGTTTAAATCTTTATTCGGCAACCATGAATAAGAATTTCCAACTGTGCCACTTGCTTTTAATTCAATGGAATTGCCTATACACACATACGATTGTGTTGGTGTTACAAAAACTTCAGGGATTGAATTTACCGTAATACTTGTGGTAACAAGTGGTGAGAGGCAGCCCAAACTTCCGCCAACCACAGAAAAAACAGAATTAATACTTGGGTTGGTAACAGCAATGTTTCCATATGTGTAAAGTGTTGAGTTTGGCGTTAAAGATGACCATGTATAAGAACTTGCACCCTGACTTGTGTAAGTATAGCTTTGTCCTGCACAAATCACAGGAGTTGGGTTGTTTACGGAAACAGTAGGATTAGGAATAACAGAAAAATTTGCCGTTGTGCTTACCGTACAAACGCCGTTGCTTCCAAAGAGTGTTGCCGTTGCCAAACCTGTGGGCACATAAGGTGGTTGTGAGTTAAGTTCTGAAACAGGGTTTAAAGAATGTGTGCTTGCAACTTGATTGGGTGTTTGAAGCGTATAAGAATTTGCACCACCTGAAGTAAGTGTAATTGTGTTGGCAGAACCGCTAAACGCCTGCGCGCACATACTTGGGCTGCTTAACGAAATGGTTAAACTTGGCGGCGACACCACATTTACGTTTATGGTAGTACTGATAAAACAATTATTGTAATCGTAAGCGTTGGCAGTAAAAGTATGAATACCCGCATTGCTTGGTGTTACCGTAAACTGCGAACCCGAAGCAGGCGCGCTTAACCATGAGTAAGAATAAGCACCAACACCGCCCGAAGCATTGGCAACAAGCGTAAAATTATAGCCTGTACAAATGTTTGCATTTGAACTCGCTACGTTCAGTGTTAAAGCGGGCGGTTGTGTGATAGTGAACACAGAAAATATCTGACAACCTGTAAGGGCATCTGAAACTGTTACGCTCCAGTTACCTGCACTTAAATTGTTGGGTGAGAAATTTGTGTGTGTTGTTACACCATTGCTCCACACATAATTTTCATTACCCGAACCGCCATTTAAATTAGAAAAGTTGGCTGTACCTGTGGTTGCACCATGGCATAAAAATGAACCCGTGTGATTTAAGTTTCCTGTAAGCGGAACAAGCGGTGAAAAAGTTACCATGCTGTCTGTATAACAACCTGTACCTACATCATGCACAAAAACCGTGTAAGTGTTGGGATTTAAATTTATGGCAACGGAATTGATTTGCCCTGTGGGTTGCCAAGTGTAATTGTATGAGCCAATGCCACCGCTTGCACTTACAGTGGCTGAACCCAAGTTGGCGCAAGTAATGGAATAGGTTGTAAACACAAGCGTAGGCAACTGCCATATACTTACCTGTGTGGTTTCTGTGCTTTCACAGCCTAATATGTTTGTACCCGTTACGCTGTATATGCTTTGCACACTTGGCGAAACAACAACAGAATTTGAAACCACATTATTTTGCGACCATGTATAAGTATTTGCACCGCTTACGTTTAAGGTAGCGGAAACATTAGGGCAAATGCTTTGACTTGGAGTAATGGTTAAATTTGGATTTGCAATAAAAGTAATATTTGTGGTTTTGCTTGCGGCGCAGGCATTGTTATCTGTAACAATAACTGTATAAACGTAATTACCCGCCGTGTTTTGGGTAGCAGTATATGTGTTACCGTTTGTAATACCTTGCCACAAATAAGTAAAGCCCCCTACTCCACCCGAAGCGTTGGCAGTAAAAGTTGCAGGATTTCCCGCACATATTGTTGGCGAATTTGGAGTAATTGTTACTTGTAAAATCGGCGGAACATTAATCATAGCGGTTGCCTGAGCTGTGCAGTTTCCTATTGCCGTCATTCCGATAACGGTATAACTTGTACTAACCAAAGGATTGTCCGAAAAACTGCTTCCCGAAAAATTGGCGGGATACCATGTGTAGGTATTTGCTCCTGATGCCGTAAGCATACCCGATTGTCCGTTACATAAAGCAGATGTTGAGGAAACCGAAATGGTGGGCGTAGGAATAACTGTTACATCTAAACTGGCAGAAATAATGGCGGGGCACGTTTGGGAAGTTATTGCCGTTACATATATAGCCCCCGAATTAGCCCCTGCTGTAACGTTGATTATATTTGTGGTGGAAGTTCCTGTCCAGCCTCCCGGCAACAACCACGAATAACTGCTTGCTCCCATAACAGGATTTATTGAATACGTTGCAGGCTTTCCCTCACACAGCAACGTTGGACCTGTTATCGCCAATGTGCATTGCATGGCGGTATATAACTGCATAACCTCTGACGGTGTTAAAGCGCGGTTGTACAAATAAAAATCATCTAAATCCCCTTGAAAGTATCGGACGTTTGCACTCGATGCTTTACCAATAGTAACAGGCGATAAACTTGCCGTATTTACCAAAGCACCTGTTCCTCCAACATTACAAACAAGCGATTGTAAAGCCCCGTCTAAATAAAATTGAATGGTTGAAATTTGCCCGCCAAGACTTTGGTCGTAAACAAGAGCGATATGATGCCAAGCACCATTATACAAACACATATTTCCTGCTATTATGGCTTGGGTAGAAACATCCATACCAAAGCCCTGTGAACAGTAATTCCACACTACTTGAAAAGCGTTACCTGTATTACCAAGCCGTCCGTAATCAAAACTCGCGCGCGGTGAATTAATAACGGTGTTTGTGGTACGCGCCCAAAAAGACACCGAGCGGGAAACTGTGCCCGTTGGTCCGGGTGCTGCCATAACAATATAATCACTACTTCCGTTAAAAGAGTACGCCGAATTTGGATTTCCACAACGGTCGGGGATTAGCGAAGCTCCAAATACTGTTCCGTGATTGTTAGTAGCCGAAATATCATTCGCATTTCCCGAAAATAACCAAGCACCCACTAAACCATTTTGAGGAATTTGTGCTTTTAGTCCAAAAACCGATAAAAGCAAAAATAAAAGTATAGTATAACGCTTCATGAATTTTATGCTTTTAAATACATTGCAAATATCGTGCCAAACTTTGAAAAATTGCCGTTTAATTTCAAGAAAGAGCAAAACCCTTTTACTCTTTAATAACCTTAACAACACGCTGCTCTTTTTTATCTTCAACCTTTAAAAAATAAATCCCGCTTGGTAAGGTACTTAAATCAAGGAGTTGAGGGGTATTGTAATTGTTCTGTTGTAAAATCAGTTCACCAAGCACGTTGCTGATACTTAATTTGTCTATCATCAATTCACCGCCGTCAATTAGTAATTTGTCTTGAAAGGGATTTGGATAAACTGATAGTGTTGGCGTGGGGTTTGTCTGGTTGGCAACACCCACCGTAGATGTGTGTAATCCAAGCCTGCCCACAAAAGCTTTATAATAATTAGTATTTGTATTGTTCAGCATTATCGTGTCAAACATCACCGTTGGGCTTTTATAAATACCTGTTACAAACACATTCCCGCTGTTGTCGGCGGTAATACCCTGTCCGTAATCGTTCAAACTTCCTCCTGCCGACACCGCAGAAATTTCATTGCCCGAAGCATCGTATTTTGCAACAAACATATCAGCACCGCCGTTATTATTCGTTAAGGTAGATGTTCCAAACACCATAACTGTTTCGTTATAATGTCCTGTTACATAAACATTTCCATTGTTCGTGCAAATTCTTGAATCCGCTGACCCAACTCCCACCAATGCAGGTAATGCTTTTGCCCAAAGCACGTTACCAGAAGCATCATATTTTGTAACAAAAATATCAGCAGTCAGGGTATTGGTATTTGACAAGGTATAAGTTCCAAATTCTATTACAGGGCTTTGAAAACTACCTGTTAAAAAATGTTTCCATTCACATCAGTGGAAACGGCAGAACCTATATCACCACCGCTTCCTCCTGTCGCTTTTGCCCACAACACATTACCGTTTGGGGCATATTTAGCAACAAACAACTGAATACCGCCTGCATCGGTTAAGGTATAAGTTCCAAATATTATGGAAGAAGCCCTAAAATAACCGGTTATTACAGCGTTGCCGTCGGCATCTGCTGAAACGGAGTTTCCGTAAGCCGAAAGTTTTGTATTTGTGCCTACTGCCGCTTTTGCCCACAACACATTGCCGACAGGGTCATATTTAGCTATAAAAACATTACTTCCTGCACCTGAAGTTTGATTGATTAAGGTGTGTGTACCAATAACAAAAGAAGCACTTCTGAAATAACCTGTTACAAAAGCGTTTCCGTTGCTGTCACTTGAAACCCTATATCCACCGTCAAGCCCTGTTCCTGCGGCAGATTTTGCCCAAAGCACATTTCCGTTCGCATCAAATTTTACAATAAAAAAATTAGCAAAAAGCGCAGTACTGCCTGTTAAGGTGTAAGTTCCGAATGTTATGGAAGCATAGTGGTATGAGCCTGTAACATATACGTTACCGTTTATGTCTGTTGAAACACCCATACCCGTAGCACCTCCTGCTCCTGTTTGTGTTTTTGCCCATAGTACATTACCTAAAGCGTCGTATTTTACAAGATACATACCGCTACCTGCGGAGTTAGACAAGGTAGTTGTTCCGAAAGAAATAGTATCACCATAATCACCTGTTAAATATACATTTCCGTAAACATCGGTTGTAATGGCATTCGCAGATGTGCTGTTGTTTTTAACCCAATGCCAACCTGTAGGCTGTTGAGCAATAGTTTGTTTATGGATTAGGAATAAAAAAACTGTGAAGATTAAGAAATGTTTCATTGGACAGATAGTTTAAATAGTTTCATGGGGTCAATTTAATCCTATTTTTAATGCAATCCTAAAATTATTTTTATTCTAAAAACAACAAAAAAGCCGAACAAAAAATTGTTCGGCTTTTTTCATTTTCCCTTTTGGGGAATTATAAAGGGTGTTTATTCTTCTGTTTTTGCTTCTTCGGCTGAAGATGCAGCAGCATCGGCAACCTTAGCGGTAGATTTTTTTGCACGGCTGCGGCGTGTGGTTTTAGCTTTTGTTGCTTCACCTGCTTTTTTACCGTTGCTGTAAATGTCGTTAAAATCAACCAATTCAATCATTGCCATTTCAGCAGCATCACCCAAACGGTTTCCTGTTTTAATAATGCGGGTGTATCCGCCTTTGCGGTCAGCTACTTTACCTGCCACATCTTTAAACAAGGTGGATACAGCTTCTTTGTTTTTTAAATAGCTGAATACCGTGCGACGGCTGTGCGTGCTGTCGTCTTTACTTTTTGTAATAAGCGGCTCAACGTAAGTGCGCAAAGCTTTTGCTTTAGCCAACGTGGTGAAAATGCGTTTATTTTCAATCAGGGCAATCGCAAGGTTCATCATCAAAGCCTGACGGTGAGAAGCTGTTCTGCCTAAGTTATTTATTTTATCTCCGTGTCTCATTTTTAATTTCTGATTTAAGATTTAAGATTTAAGATTTTAAGACTGCAACCTGCGACCTGCGACTTACGGCTAACTTCTAAAATCTAACTTCTATAATCTGACTTATTAATCTTTATCTAATTTATATTTCGCAACGTTCATGCCAAACTGCAATGATTTGGATTGAACCAAGTCTTCCAGTTCGGTTAATGATTTTTTACCAAAGTTTCTGAATTTTAAGAGGTCGGTTTTGTTGAATGAAACTAATTCCCCTAAAGTTTCTACATCTGCTGCTTTTAAGCAATTCAGCGCGCGAACCGATAAATCCATATCCACCAATTTTGTTTTTAACAACTGGCGCATGTGTAAACTTGTTTCGTCAAACTCTTCTTCGTTGCGTTTTTCTTCTGCATCTAACGTAATTTTTTCGTCAGAGAACAACATAAAGTGGAAGATGAGAATTTTTGCCGCTTCTTTTAAAGCCTCTTTCGGGTGAACAGAACCGTCAGATACAATATCCAAAATCAAACGCTCGTAATCGGTTTTGTTTTCCACACGGTAGTTTTCAACGGTATATTTTACGTTTTTAATCGGCGTATAAATAGAGTCAATAAAAATTGTGCCGATAGGCGCGTTGTTTACCTTGTTTTCTTCGGCAGGCACATACCCGCGACCACGTTCAACGGTTAATTCCATTTTCAAACGAACAGAACTGTCGCAGTTGAAAATAACCAAATCAGGATTTAAAATTTGGAAACCGTTTGCATATTTACCAATATCACCCGCCGTGAATTTGTTTCCACCCGCAAAGTGAACGGTAATTTTTTCGTTATCGTGATTATCCAATTGTTTTTTAAAGCGCACTTGTTTCAGGTTCAACACAATCTCGGTAAGGTCTTCCACAACACCTTTAATGGTTGAAAACTCATGGTCAACCCCTTCCACTTTCAAGCTCGTAATTGCGTAACCTTCCAAAGAAGACAACAAAATACGGCGCAAAGAGTTTCCAATGGTAATGCCAAAACCGGGTTCAAGAGGTCTGAACTCAAATTGTCCCGAAGTTTCGTTTGAGTTAATCATAATAACCTTATCAGGTTTTACGAAATTTAAAATTGCCATATCTTATGCTTGTATTTAAGTGATTAAATAGGATTATTATTTAGAGTATAACTCTACAATGAGTTGCTCTTTAATGTTCTCGGGAATTTGTGAACGCTCAGGGCGGTTAATAAATTTACCGCTCAAGGTAGATTTATCAAAATCTAACCAGGCGTGTTTATTTACTGTGCCGGCAACTGAATTTACAATGATTTCCAATGATTTTGAGCGTTCGCGAACGCCAACCACATCACCGGGCTTCAATGTGTAAGATGCAATATTTACCACGTTTCCGTTTACGGTAATGTGCGCGTGCGACACCAATTGGCGTGCGCCGCGGCGCGAAGGGGCAATGCCCAAACGGTAAACAACGTTATCCAAACGGCTTTCAATTAATTGAAGTAACACTTCACCCGTAATGCCATGTGAACGTGAAGCACGGTCAAATGTGCGGGCAAATTGTTTTTCTAAAATACCGTAAGTGTATTTTGCTTTTTGTTTTTCCATCAGCTGAATAGCGTATTCAGACTGTTTTGCGCGTTTTTTACCTGCGCCGTGTTGCCCCGGAGGGTAATTTTTCTTTTCCAACGCTTTGTCAGGACCGAAGATTGGCTCTCTGAATTTGCGTGCGATTTTTGATTTTGGACCTGTGTATCTTGCCATTTTAAATAATTGTTTTTTTTATTATTTAAGTTGAAAAGCCTTTCGCTCTCAACTCCAATCCCGAAATTAATTCGGGACGGCTTTTTTTGTTTTTATTTTTTTAAATTATACGCGGCGGCGTTTTGGAGGACGGCAACCGTTGTGCGGAATTGGTGTGATGTCCATGATTTCAGTAACCTCAATGCCTGCTGTGGCAATGGTTCTGATAGCACTTTCGCGCCCGCCACCCGGACCTTTTACAAACACTTTTACTTTACGCAAACCTGCATCAAATGCAACTTTTGCACAATCTTGCGCTGCCATTTGGGCGGCGTAAGGCGTGTTCTTTTTAGAACCGCGGAAACCCATTTTACCTGCGCTGCTCCATGAGATTACTTGCCCCGCAGTGTTGGTTAATGAAATAATAATGTTATTGAACGTAGCACTGATATGCGCTTCGCCGGCAGCCTCCACTTTTACGGTGCGCTTGCGTTGTGCTGCTTTTGCACTTGCCGCTGCTGATGCTTGTTGTTTTGCCATTTTATATCTTAAATATCCTTTGTTTCTTAATTATTATTTAGTCGCCATTTTCTTGTTAGCGATTGTTTTACGTTTACCTTTACGGGTACGCGCGTTGGTTTTAGAGCGTTGTCCGCGCACAGGCAAACCGTTACGGTGACGAATACCGCGGTAACTGTTAATGTCGGTTAAGCGTTTGATGTTCAGTTGAACTTCCGAACGAAGCGCACCCTCTACTTTAAAACCGTTGTTAATCAAATTACGAATGGCGTTTTGTTCGTCATCTGTCCATTCGCTTACTTTTTTGTCTTGGTGAATACCTGCTTCAGACAAAATTTTTGCTGCGCGGCTGCTGCCAATTCCGAAAATATAGGTTAAACCTATTACTCCTCTTTTGTTTTTGGGTAAATCAATACCTGCTATACGTGCCATTTATCTTAAATAAAATTATTTTAAAAAGGTTTGCAAAGATAGAATTTTTTATTTCTGTCTTTGTTTAAATTTTGGGTTCTTCTTGTTAATAACGTACAATTTCCCGTTGCGGCGTACAATTTTACAATCTACGCTTCTCTTTTTTACAGATGCTCTTACTTTCATTGTCTTTTAATTTCTAATCCTTAATTCTTAAATTCAAAAATATTAAATTTCGCTTACTACCTGTAGCGAAATGTTATTCTCGCCTTGCTTAAATCGTAGGGGCTCATTTCCAACTTCACTTTATCACCCGGTAAAATTTTAATGTAGTGCATTCTCATTTTACCCGAAATGTGCGCCGTTACAATATGTCCGTTTTCCAACTCCACTCTGAACATCGCATTACTCAGCGCTTCAACGATTGTTCCGTCTATTTCAATGTTTGATTGTTTCGCCATACATTAAAATTACCCTTGCTGAACCATCATAGCATTACCCCTGCCCTTTATTCTGCCTGTTTTCATTAAACCGTCGTAGTGGCGGTTTAATAAATATGTTTCAATTTGCTGCAATGTGTCTAATACCACACCAACCAAAATAAGCAACGATGTTCCGCCATAGAAATCTGCAAACTCGCTGTTAATTCCCATTTTTTGAGCAAACGCAGGCATTACAGCCACAGCCGCCAAAAATATTGAACCGGGTAATGTAATTCTGCTCATTACCTGGTCAATGAACTCTGCCGTTTTTTTACCCGGTTTCACACCCGGAATAAAACCGCCGTTGCGTTTCATGTCGTCAGCCAATTGATTTGGATTAACCATGATTGCCGTATAAAAATAAGTAAACAATATAATCATTAAAGCAAAAATGAAGTTATACCAAAATCCGTAACGCTCGTTAAAAATTCCGCCTGTACTCTCTGAAAAACCTGCAATAGCAGCCGGAATAAACATAATGGCTTGTGCAAAGATAATCGGCATTACACCTGCGGCATTTACTTTTAGCGGAATGTATTGACGAACACCGCCGTATTGCTTATTACCCACAATTTTTTTGGCAAACTGAACAGGAATGCGGCGTGTACCTTGCACTAACAAAATTGAGCCTACAATTACCAAGAGTAAAACCACTAATTCAATCAAGAAAATAATCAAACCTCCGTTGCCTGATACGCGACCTTTCACTTCGGTAAGGAAGGCAAACGGCAAACGAGAGATAATACCAATCATAATGATTAATGAAATTCCGTTTCCTAAACCTTTGTCGGTAATGCGCTCACCAAGCCACATCACAAACATTGTTCCTGTAACAAGAATAAAAATTGTTTGTATCCACCACATTGAGGACATATCAGGAAACGCCTGCGGTGCCGTTGCTCTGATTGAAGCAATATAACCGGGTGCCTGAACGGCTGTAACAGCAATCGTCAATAAACGGGTGTACTGATTAATTTTTTTGCGTCCACTTTCACCTTCGCGCTGCAATTTTTGGAAGTAAGGCACAGCCATACCCAATAACTGAATAATGATAGAAGCCGTGATGTAAGGCATAATTCCAAGTCCGAAGATTGAAGCACGCAAAAACGCACCACCTGCAAACATATTGATTAAACCCACAATGCCGCCTGCTTGACCTGCATTTGAATTTTCAAGAGCTTCTACATTCACTCCCGGAAGTACCACATAAGAACCAAGACGATAAACAAGAATTAAACCCAGCGTAAGTAAAATACGCTGTCTTAATTCCTCAATCGCCCAAATGTTGCGAAGTGTATCTAAAAAACGCTTCATATATTATTTTATCTCGGTTGCATTGCCGCCTTTGTCTTCAATTGCTTTTTTAGCTGAAGCAGTAAAGGCGTGCGCTTTAATTTCTACTTTTGATTTTAACTCCCCGCGACCCAAAATTTTAACTAACTGATTTTTGTTAGCCAAGCCGTTTTGTACCAAAGTTTCAAAATCCACTTCGGTAGCGTTTGTTTTGTCAATCAATTTTTGGATAATGTCCAAATTGATACCGTGATATTCCACACGGTTAATGTTTTTGAAGCCGAATTTAGGCAAACGGCGTTGCAATGGCATTTGACCGCCTTCAAAACCACGTTTTGCAGAGTAACCTGAACGTGATTGCGCCCCCTTATGACCGCGCGTAGCTGTTCCGCCACCGCCTGAACCTTGTCCGCGACCACGACGGTAGTTATTTTTTACAGAACCTGTTGCAGGTTTTAATGTGTCTAATTTCATAGTCAGTTGTTATTATGCGTTTTCAACTTTTAATACATGTTTCACTTTGTTAATCATGCCCTGAATGGCAGGAGTAACTTCTTTTTCAACAGAACTGTTGGTTTTACCCAAACCCAAAGCCACCAATGTTGCTTTTTGAATCGGGGAACGTTTTGCCGTACTTTTTACCAAGGTTAATTTTACTTTGCTCATCGTCTTTCTGTTTTTTAACCGTTAAACACCTGTTCTAATTTAATACCGCGTTGCTGAGCCACCGTAATCGGGTCACGCATTTTCATCAAAGCGTCCAAAGTAGCTTTTACCACGTTGTGCGGATTTGACGAACCTTTTGATTTTGCCAATACATCGGTTACGCCTACGCTTTCCAAAACTGCGCGCATCGCACCACCGGCAATTACACCCGTACCGTGCGCAGCAGGCTTTAAAAACACGCGAGCACCGCCGAATTTGCCTTCTTGCGGGTGAGGCACAGTTCCGTTTAACACAGGAACTTTTACCAAACTTTTCTTGGCATCTTCAATACCTTTTGTAACGGCATCGGAAACCTCGTTGGCTTTACCCAAACCCTGACCGATTACGCCTTTTTCGTTTCCTACAACCACAATGGCTGCAAAACTAAAGTGGCGACCACCTTTGGTAACTTTGGTTACGCGGTTAATGGCAACCAATTTATCTTTTAATTCTATATCGCTTGATTTAACGCGCTTTACTACTTCTTTTGACATCTTAAAATATTTTTAGAATTTTAAACCTCCTTCGCGTGCGCCTTCGGCAAGCGATTTAATTCTTCCGTGATATAAGAAACCGTTACGGTCAAACACCACTTGGTTAATACCGTTTGCCACCGCTTTTTCGGCAATTAATTTGCCTACCTGTTTTGCTTTTTCAATTTTGGTTGCTTTAGCTCCTTTAATTGATTTTTCGGCTGAACCAACTGCCAACAAAGTTTTTCCCGCTTTGTCGTCAATTAATTGGGCATATATTTCGGCGTTGCTGCGAAACACGCTCAAACGAGGTGTTTCGGTTGTGCCTTTAATTTTTTTGCGAAGCTTTAATTTAATTTTTTGTCTTCTTTCTTGTTTATTTACTGCCATCTTCCCAGCTTTTTTTAAAGATGATTAATACTAATTTCTAAATTCTAATCTCTAACTTCTAAAATCTAATTATTTTTTAGAAGCCGATTTACCTGCTTTTCTTCTCAAAGTTTCGCCTACAAACTTGATACCTTTGCCTTTGTATGGTTCAGGCTTACGCAAGCTGCGGATTTTAGCCGCCACCATGCCGATTAATTGTTTGTCGGCACACTCCAAAATAACTTTAGGATTTTGTCCTTTTTCTGAAGTGGTGGTTACTTTAACTTCTTTCGGTAATTCAAACGTTACGTTGTGTGAATAGCCTAAAGATAATTCCAATAACTGACCTTTGTTTGAAGCACGATAACCTACACCAACCAATTCCTGTTCGGTTTTGTAACCTTCGCTTACACCTTTTACCATATTCGCAATTAATGCGCGGTACAAACCGTGTAAG
Source organism: Bacteroidota bacterium (assembly GCA_019638705.1). Classification (GTDB taxonomy): domain Bacteria; phylum Bacteroidota; class Bacteroidia; order B-17B0; family Aurantibacillaceae; genus Aurantibacillus. The sequence continues at coordinate 11,090 of JAHBTI010000030.1, read as the reverse complement.
GCACGGTGGCGTTTTTGGTCAGTTGGGCGTGTAACCACAACATTTTCCCCTTCAACGGCAACGTTAATATCTGTATCTATTTTTTGAGATAATTCTCCTTTTGCACCTTTAACGCTAACTAAACCGTTGGCAATTTTTACCTCTACTCCTTTTGGTAATGCGATTGGGGCTTTTCCTATACGTGACATATTATTTTTTCCTCCCTTTCTTAAATTATGAAATATAACATAAAACTTCGCCGCCCACGTTCATTTTCTTAGCTTCTTTGTCGGTAATTACACCTTTTGAAGTAGAAATAATGGCAATACCCAAACCGTTCATTACGCGGGGTATAGTGCCCACACCTGTGTATTTACGCAAACCGGGGCTTGAAACTCTGTCCAAAGTGCGGATTGCAGGCAATTTTGTTACGGGGTGGTATTTTAAGGCGATTTTAATTGAGCCTTGTTTGTTTTCGGTTTCCTCAAACTTGTAGTTAAGGATATACCCTTTTTCAAAAAGAATTTTTGTGATTTCTTTTTTTAAGTTAGAAGCCGGAACTTCTACAACGCGGTGATTTGCCTTAATGGCGTTCCTTACACGGGTAAGGTAATCTGATACTGTATCTGTCATTTTTTTTAAGTTTATATGTTATCCCACACACCGCAGGATAATTATATGAAACAATTATTTAATTTTTTTTACGAGGGGCGCAAATGTACAACATATTCGCTGCCTCACCAAATTTATTTTCTTACCAGCTCGATTTGGTAACACCCGGAATTAATCCGAACACCACCATTTCGCGAAAAGTTACACGGCTGATGCCGAAATCGCGCATATACCCGCGCGGACGACCTGTTAATTTACAACGGTTACGCACACGCACTTTTGATGAGTTGCGCGGTAATTTTTGCAAAGCGTCATAGTCGCCTGCTTTTTTAAGTTCTTCGCGTTTTGCAGCGTATTGTGCCACTAACTTTGCGCGCTTTGCTTCGCGCGCTTTCATTGATTCTTTTGCCATTTTTTATTTTTCTTTACGTTTAAATGGAATTCCAAATTCTGTCAATAATGCCTGAGCTTCTTTATCTGTATTTGCAGAGGTTACAAACGTAATGTCCATACCCGAAATTTTGCTCACTTTATCAATATCAATTTCAGGGAAAATGATTTGCTCGGTAACACCGAAAGTAAAGTTTCCGCGTCCGTCAAAACCTTTATCGTTAATGCCTTTGAAATCGCGGATACGCGGTAATGCCGAAGCGATTAAGCGGTCAAGAAACTCATACATTTTGTCGCCGCGCAATGTTACGCGAACGCCTACTGCCACACCTTTACGCAATTTAAAGTTTGAAATATCTTTAGTTGAGTGTGTTGGTACAGCTTTTTGACCTGTAATTGTGGTCATTTCCTTTACGGCTGACTCAATTAATTTTTTGTCAGACACGGCATCGCCTACCCCTTGGTTGATGCAAATTTTTTCCAATTTAGGAACTTGCATTGATGAGGTGTATTGAAATTGTTTCTGCAAGGCAGGAATAACTTCCGCTTTGTATTTTTCTTTTAAACGTGGTTTATAAATTGTTGTTGCCATTATTTAACTGCCTCCTCCTTCGTTTTTTTTGAACTTGCTTTTTTTTCTTTTTCAGCAGGTTTTTCATTTGATTTTTTTGATACGCGAACGGTTTTTCCGCCTTCCAAAAACATAAGGTTTGAAATGTGGATAGCTCCTTCTTTTTTCACAATGCCGCCGTTGGTGTTTTTAGCATTAGGCTTTTCGCTTTTGCTAATCATGTTTACACCTTCCACAATAGCGCGTAATTTTTTGGTATCAACGGCAATAATTTTGCCTTGTTGCCCGCGGGCTTCACCTGAAATTACTTTTACGGTATCGCCTTTTTTTAATTTTATCTTAGACATGATTTAATTTCTTTTTATTAAAGCACTTCGGGTGCTAATGAAACGATTTTCATAAATTGTTTGTCGCGCAACTCGCGGGCTACAGGCCCAAAAATACGTGTGCCGCGAATTTCGTCGGTAGCATTCAGCAATACGGCTGCATTGTCGTCAAAACGGATATATGAACCGTCAGGACGGCTGATTTCTTTTTTAGTTCTCACAATAACAGCTTTGCTTACTGTACCTTTTTTTACGTTGCCACTTGGCATAGCGTGTTTAACGGTAACTACCACTTTATCGCCAACCGAAGCGTAGCGTTTGCGAGTACCGCCCAATACGCGGATAACAAGCACTTCTTTTGCACCACTGTTATCGGCTACGGTTAATCTTGATTCGTTCTGTATCATTTTAAAATTTCTTTATTACGATTAACACTAAATTATTTTACTTTTTCAATTATTTCAACCAAACGCCAGTTTTTTGTTTTGCTCAAAGGGCGGGTTTCTGCAATTCTTACTGTATCGCCAATGCTGCACTCGTCTTTTTCATCGTGCGCCACAAAGGTTGATGTTTTGTTTACGAATTTACCGTATTTAGGGTGTTTTACTTTACGCATAACAGCCACAACAATACTTTTGTTCATTTTGTTGCTTTTAACAACACCGATTTTTTCTTTTCTTAAATTTCTTTCCATGTTGCTTAAAATTTATTTGTTGTTGGCGTTTTTACGTTTTGAAACTTCGGTTAATAACCTTGCAACGGTTTTACGCTGTTTGCGTATTTGCAAAGGATTTTCAATAGCAGAAACAGCATGGCTCATTTTTAAACGAGCTACCGATGCTTTTTCCTCGTTTACTTTTGAGGTAAGTTCTTGGTCGGTTAAACCTGTTATGTCTTTATTTTTCATTTTATTACTCTTTTTTAATTACCGTTCTTCTTTAAGAACATTACTTTGTTATTCCATTTAAAGTAACGGTTTAAATGAAAATGATTTTATTGAAGTTTTTATTTGCTTGCTGCTTCTTCAACATAATCCCTGCGCACAATAAATTTTGTAACCACAGGCAATTTTTGTGCCGCCAAACGTAAAGCTTCTTTAGCTGTTGCCAAAGACACACCTTCGGCTTCAAACAAAATACGCCCCGGTTTAATTGGTGCCATCCAATATTCCAATGCTCCTTTACCTTTACCCATACGAACCTCTGCAGGTTTTGATGTTACGGGACGGTCAGGGAACACGCGAATCCACACCTGACCTTCGCGTTTCATAAAACGGGTAATGGCAACACGGGCGGCTTCTAACTGGCGGGCAGTCATACGGCACTCGCCCATAGCTTTAATACCAAATGAACCAAAGGCTAATTCATGACCACGCTTAGCGTTGCCTTTGATTTTCATTTTATGGGATTTTCTATATTTCGATTTCTTTGGTTGTAACATGATTTCCGAATTTTATCTAATTCTCAAATTATTTTTCTTCTCTTTTAGTTCCGCGTTTTTTTCCGCCGAATTTAGGACGGTCGCCACGCTCATCTCTTCTGTCGCCTCTGCGTTCTCCGCCTTTTTCTTTTGCCATTCCTACGTTTGGAGAAAGGTCGCGTTTACCGAAAATTTCACCTCGGCAAATCCATACTTTTACCCCGATACGCCCGTAAGAAGTGTGTGCTTCTGCCGTAGCATAGTCAATATCGGCACGCAAGGTGTGCAATGGTGTACGCCCTTCTTTGTAACCTTCGGTACGAGCCATTTCAGCCCCGCCCAAACGACCGGCAACTTTAATTTTGATGCCTTCTGCACCCAAACGCATGGTTGAAGCCATTGCCATTTTAGCAGCACGGCGGAAAGAAATACGTCCTTCAATTTGACGGGCAATGCTGTCAGCCACCAAACGCGCGTCCAATTCTGGGCGTTTAATTTCGTGGATATTGATTTGGATTTCTTTTCCTGTCAGTTTTTTCAACTCTTCTTTCAGTTTATCCACTTCTTTACCGCCTTTTCCGATGATAATTCCCGGACGGGCTGTATTGATAGTTACGGTAACTAATTTCAAAGTACGTTCAATAACAATCTTGGAAATGCTGCCTTTTGGCAAACGTGCTTTTAAGTAATTTCTGATTTTGTCGTCTTCTACGAGTTTATCAGCGTAGTTTGTTCCGCCAAACCAGTTAGAATCCCATCCTTTGATGATTCCTAATCTTAAACCTATTGGATTTGCTTTTTGTCCCATTCCTTGATTAAATATTTTTTGTGTCTAAAATTAATGTTACATGGTTGCTGCGTTTACGGATACGGTATCCGCGCCCTTGTGGGGCTGTACGCAAGCGTTTTGCCATTAGGGCACTGTCCACTTTTATTTCTTTTACAAACAATACACCTTCTTCGGCGCGTTGCTGGCTTTTTTGCTCGTAATTGGCAATCGCTGATTTCAACAATTTCTCTAAACGAATAGAGGCTTCGCGGGTATTAAATTTTAAAATATTCAATGCCATATAAGCATCTTTACCTCTTACCAAATCTGCCACTTGGCGCATTTTACGCGGTGAAGTGGGGCAATTATTCAATTTCGCAAAGTACGTTGTTTTATTTTCCTCTTTGCGGTTGTCGGCTACTAATCTTTTTCTTTTTCCCATGACTTCAATTATTTTTTGTTATGACCGGCATGACCTTTAAATACACGGGTTGGTGCAAACTCACCGAGTTTATGCCCTACCATATTTTCTGTTACATACACAGGAATAAATTTAGCCCCGTTGTGAACAGCAAATGTGTGTCCCACAAATTCAGGCGGAATTGTTGAGCGGCGTGCCCAAGTCTTAATTGCAGACTTTTTACCGCCGGCATTCATTTTTTCAATCTTTGTTTCAAGGTTGTGGTCAATGAAAGGACCTTTTTTTAGTGAACGTGCCATTTATTTTTTGGTTTTTGTTTTGGAATTCTGCTGCCTGTTCCTGATTTCACTCGAACTGACAGCCGAACCATTAAACGTTATTAATTATTATTTTTTTCTTCTTTCTATAATGTGTTTGTTACTTGCTTTTGCTTTGTAACGGGTTTTGAAGCCTTTTGCAGGGATACCTTTGCGGGAGCGTGGGTGTCCGCCTGATGCACGACCTTCGCCACCGCCCATTGGGTGGTCAACAGGGTTCATTACAACGGCACGAGTACGTGGACGAACGCCTAACCAGCGTTTGCGACCTGCTTTACCGTGAACTTCCAAGTTGTGGTCAGGGTTTGAAACCGCGCCGATAGAAGCTTTGCAAGTAATTAAAATCATGCGCACTTCGCTTGAAGGCATACGCAATACGGCATATTTTCCTTCGCGAGCCGACAACTGTGCGTAAGAACCCGCGCTGCGAGCCAATACTGCACCTTGTCCGGGACGCAATTCAATATTGTGAATAATTGTTCCTAAAGGAATTTCGGATAAAAGAAGCGTATTGCCCACTTCGGGCGCAGCACCTTTACCTGACATTATTTTTTGTCCAACTTTTAAACCTTGCGGAGCAATGATATAACGTTTTTCGCCGTCTTTGTAGAAAACCAAAGCAATACGAGCCGAACGGTTAGGGTCGTATTCGATTGATTTTACAGTTCCTTCAATTCCGTCTTTATCGCGTTTAAAATCAATGGCGCGAATAACTTTTTTATGACCGCCGCCAATGTAGCGCATGGTCATTTTTCCTGAGTTATTACGCCCGCCCGATGATTTGTTTGTTTTTACAATCAGGCTTTTTTCAGGCTCGCTTGCTGTTATCTCAGCAAAGTCAGAGGTGATTTTATAGCGTAATGTCGGAGTAAGTGGTCTATATTTTTTTAATCCCATTTTAATTTCTTTTTACTGATTAAATACTTGCGTAAAGGTCAATCGCTTCGCCTTGTTTTAATGTAACTACGGCTTTTTTGCTGCGGTTTACGCGACCAATAGCCAATCCGCGTGTAGTGTTGCGGGTTTTCACTTTTCCAACGTATTGTTGCGTGTTTACCGATTCCACTTTTACGCCATACATTTTTTCAACTGCGGCTTTTATTTCCAATTTGTTAGCCTCTTTTGCCACGATAAAGCCATAGCGATTTAATTTTTCGGCTTCTGCGGTCATCTTTTCGGTGATGATAGGCTTGATTAAAATTTCCATTACTCTCTTCTTACTTGTTTAAAATTGTTTCAAGAACTTTTACCGAACTTTCTGCAAGAATTAAAGTTTCTGCGTGTAAAATATCGTAAGTGTTTAAATCTGATGCTTTTACAACTTTAGTTCCTTGAATATTGCGGGACGACAAATATACATTTTTGTTTGTATCGCCTACTACCAAAAGTGTCTTTTTATCACTAAGGTTCAGGTTTTTCATCAAGTCAATGTAATTTTTTGTTTTTGGAGCTTCAAAGTTGAAGTCTTCCAAAATAGTGATAGCGTTGTCTTTTGCTTTGTATGATAAAGCTGAAACACGGGCTAATGCTTTCACTTTTTTGTTCAATTTGAACGAGTAATCGCGTGGTCTTGGACCAAATACGCGACCACCGCCAATGAACAAAGGTGATTTCATAGAACCTGCACGCGCTCCGCCTGTTCCTTTTTGACGTTTCAATTTTTTTGTGGTGCGTGCAATCTCTGCACGTTCTTTTGATTTGTGAGTACCCTGGCGTTGGTTAGCTAAATGCTGTTTAACATCAAGATAAATACAATGGTCATTTGGTTCTGCTGCAAAGATTGAATCAACCAACTCAACTTTTTTAGCTGTTTTTTTACCACTTATGTTTAATACTTCTACTTGCATGACTATTTCTCAATTAAAACGTAAGACCCTTTTGCACCCGGAACCGAACCTTTTACCAAGATTAAGTTCTTTTCAGGCATAATTTTTACTACTACCAAGTTTTGGATTTTTTTGCGGTTGCTGCCCATGTGTCCTGCCATACGCATACCCGGCATTACACGCGAAGGGTCTGATGATGCACCCAAAGAGCCGGGAGCTCTTTCGCGGTCGTGCTGACCGTGAGATTTGTTGGCGTGCCCTACTCCGCTAAATCCGTGGCGTTTTACAACACCTTGAAAACCTTTTCCTTTGCTTGTTCCGATTACATCAACGAAATCGCCTTCTGCAAACAAATCAACCGTAAGCACATCGCCTAAGTTTTTTGCTTCCTCGAAATGACGGAATTCAACCACTTTGCGTTTTGGCGTTGTTTTAGCCACTTCAAAGTGTCCTTTCATAGCAGATGACGTGTTTTTTTCTTTCTTTTCGTCAAAAGCCAACTGCAAAGCTGTGTAACCGTCTTTTTCATTGGTTTTTACTTGCGTAACCACGCAAGGACCCGCTTCAATAACTGTGCATGGCAAGTATTTGCCATTGGCATCGAAGAAGCTCGTCATTCCTATTTTTTTACCAATTAATCCTGACATTTTATTTTATTGTTTATTATTTAATTACTTTTTTATTTACGATTGAATTATTTACAATTTACAATTGGCGAGACTTATAAATCGTCAATTGTCAATCTTTAAATTGTAAATTATTTCTGTTAAACTTTAATCTCTACTTCCACACCGCTTGGCAACTCCAATTTCATCAAAGCATCAACAGTTTTTGAAGATGAACTGTATATGTCTAACAGGCGTTTGTAATCGCACACTTGGTATTGGTCACGCGCTTTTTTGTTTACGTGCGGCGATTTTAATACAGTAAAAATGCGTTTGTTTGTAGGCAATGGAATTGGACCATTTACCACCGCGCCTGTGGCTTTTACGGTTTTCACGATTTTTTCGGCTGATTTGTCAACCAAGTTAAAATCGTAAGATTTCAGTTTTATTCTAATTCTCTGGCTCATGTTATAAAGAACGTATTTATGGTTTGTGTTTTAATTAAACTTTTTCTGCTTTATTTCCTTTTGCTTTAGCTATTACGTCAGCGGCAATGTTTGCAGGTGCTTCGCTGTAATGGCTGAATTCCATAGTTGAAGTAGCACGACCTGAAGTTAAAGTACGCAACTGAGTTACATAACCAAACATTTCAGAAAGCGGCACTTTAGCTTTAATCACTTGTGCGTTGCCTTTCGTGTCCATACCTTCAATTTGTCCGCGACGACGGTTTAAGTCGCCAACCACATCACCCATGTTTTGTTCAGGTGTTAATACCTCAACTTTCATAATTGGTTCTAACAGTGCAGGACGGCATTTTGGTAAGGCTTCGCGGTACGCATTGCGGGCGCAAATTTCAAATGAAAGTGCGTCAGAGTCAACCGCGTGGTAAGAACCGTCAGTTAAAACGATTTTCATACCAACCAATGGATAACCTGCCAATACACCGTTGTTTAAAGATGCTTTAAAGCCTTTTTCAACGGCAGGGATAAATTCGCGTGGAATGTTACCGCCTGTAATTTCATTTACAAACTGTAAGCCGTTGGTTTTAGATGTATCAACACCTTCATCAACAGGACCAACTGTAAATTTAATGTCGGCAAATTTACCGCGACCGCCTGTTTGTTTTTTATACACTTCGCGGTGTTCAACTGAACCTGTGATAGATTCTTTGTAAGCTACTTGCGGTGCGCCTTGGTTTACTTCCACTTTAAACTCGCGTTTTAAGCGGTCAATAATAATTTCCAAGTGCAACTCGCCCATACCGCTGATAATGGTTTGACCACTGTCTTCGTCTGTATTTACACGGAAAGTAGGGTCTTCTTCAGCTAATTTGTTTAAGCCCACGCCTAAACGGTCTAAGTCGCCCTGAGTTTTTGGCTCAATAGCCAAGCCGATTACAGGCTCAGGGAAATTCATTGCTTCCAAAACGATTGGGTGTTTTTCATCACACAAAGTATCGCCTGTGCGAATATCTTTAAAACCTACTGCCGCACCAATATCACCCGCTTCAATAAATTCAATCGGGTTTTGTTTGTTGGCGTGCATTTGGAAGATACGGGAAATACGTTCTTTGTTGCCAGAACGGGTGTTCAACACATAAGAACCTGCGTCCAAATGTCCTGAATAAGCACGGAAGAAGCATAAACGACCTACGAATGGGTCAGTTGCAATTTTAAATGCCAATGCCGTGAAAGGTTCTTTAACATCAGGTTTGCGAACAATTTCTTGTTCTGTATCAGGGTTTATACCTTTAATATTGTCTTTATCTAATGGACTTGGCATTAATTCCATTACCAAGTCAAGCATAGCTTGCACACCTTTGTTTTTAAAAGATGAACCGCAAACCATAGGAACAATTTTGTTTGCTAAGCACGCTTTACGCAATGCGGCTAACACTTCGGCTTCTGTAATGGTTTCAGGAGCATCGAAGAATTTTTCCATTATTTTATCGTCAAATTCAGAAACGGCTTCAAATAATTTCTCGCGGTATTCAGCTACCTCGGCTTTCATATCGTCAGGAATAGACACTTCAGTAAACGTCATACCTTTATCAGCCTCATTCCAAACAATGCCGCGATTGTTAATTAAATCAACCACGCCTTTAAAATTTTCTTCTGCACCAATAGGTAATTGCAATGGAACTGCGTGACCTCCCAAAATTTCTTTTACTTGTTTTACTACGTTCAAGAAATCCGCTCCTTGTCTGTCCATTTTATTTACGAAGCCTATACGAGATACGCCGTAGTTGTCAGCCAAACGCCAGTTGGTTTCCGATTGAGGCTCAACACCATCAACGGCAGAGAATAAGAACACTAATCCGTCCAATACACGCAAAGAGCGGTTTACTTCTACGGTAAAGTCCACGTGACCCGGAGTGTCAATAATATTTAATTTGTATTTGTTGCCACGATAGTTCCAAAAACAAGTTGTAGCGGCAGAAGTAATGGTGATGCCGCGTTCAGCTTCCTGCACCATCCAGTCCATAGTGGAAGCACCGTCGTGTACTTCACCAATTTTGTGGTTTACACCTGTGTAATATAAAATACGCTCGGTAGTTGTAGTTTTACCTGCGTCAATGTGGGCTGCAATCCCAATGTTTCTTGTATATTTTAAATGGTCGCTCATTTATTTAATTAAAATCTAAAGTGTGAGAATGCTTTGTTGGCTTCTGCCATTTTATGAACGTCTTCTTTCTTTTTGAAAGCTGCACCTTCTTCTTTAGAAGCTGAAACGATTTCGCCTGCTAATTTTTGAGCCATTGATTTTTCGTTACGTTTGCGCGAGTAACCTATTAACCATTTCATAGCCATAGATATTTTGCGGTCAGGGCGAATTTCAGAAGGAATTTGAAACGTAGCTCCGCCTACGCGGCGAGAACGTACTTCTACCTGCGGAGTAACGTTGGCAAGGGCTTTTTTCCATACCTCCAAACCGTCTTCGTTAGTGCGTTTTGCTATAATAGCAATAGCATCGTGAAAAATTGCAGATGCGGTATTTTTTTTACCGTCATACATCAAATTATTTAAGAAACGGGTTACCATGATGTCGTTATAAATCGGGTCAGGTAACAATACACGTTTTTTTGCTCTGGCTTTTCTCATTGTATAAAGTCTTTATTCTTTTTCAAAAATTATTTCTTTTTGGCAGGGGCTGCTGCTGCACCCGCTTTAGGACGTTTAGCACCGTATTTAGAACGTTGTTGTTTACGCCCTTCAACACCCGCAGTATCTAAAGACCCGCGAACGATATGATAACGTACACCCGGCAAATCTTTTACACGACCACCGCGCACCAACACAATGGAGTGTTCCTGCAAGTTATGGCCTTCGCCCGGAATATAAGCGAGTACCTCTTTTTTGTTGGTTAAACGCACCTTTGCTACTTTACGCATAGCAGAGTTTGGTTTTTTAGGCGTTGTGGTATATACCTTGGTACAAACACCACGGCGTTGCGGACAAGAGTCCAAAGCAACGGATTTGCTTTTGTTGGTCGGTTTTACGCGACCTTTTCTTACTAATTGAGATATTGTAGGCATCTTCTAATCCTCTGTATTACTTGATTTTATTGGTATTTTAGCTAATTTTCCCTTTTAAGGGACGGCAAAGATAGGTAAATTATTTCACCGTGCAACCTTTTTGTGAAATAATTTTTGCGTTTTTTTGCTTGAACGACAAGGTGTTTAGAGCTTAGAGCTAAAAATTGAGAGATTAGAGACAAAAAAGAGAGAAATAAAAGTTATTAACAAACAGCTAAAAAGCTACCTCTGCAACACCACCGTTCCCTTCAGTTCCTTTTCCTCTTTGATATTAGAGATAACAATTTTCCAAACATACACATCGGCTTTGGCAGGTTCGC